>JBILOX010000028.1:0-41245 GCA_044374225.1 Crocinitomicaceae bacterium
GTGTCTTAGCAAACCGACTTTCTTATAAAGGTTTTGGTTCAACTCAGCCAATTTACACCGATGAATCAATTTCGAAATTAAGTTCTGATAGTGAAAAAGAACAAGCGCATCAAAAAAATCGACGTACCGTTTATACTATTCTTCCATGAAGCATTTCCTACGATTAATTCGCGTTGTCAATCTTCTAATTATTGTGCTTACAATGATTGGTGTAGCTTTCAATCTTTTAAAAACAAACAATTACCTCTATATTGATTTTCATCTATTGAATTATTCATTGTTGATTTTTTCAACGGTAATAATTGCCGCTGCTGGAAATATGATTAACGATTATTTTGATGTAAAAGCTGATAGAGTCAACAAGCCAAAAAAACTTATAATTTCAAAATACCTTAAAAAAAGATGGGCGATTGTACTTCACTGGGGTTTGAATTTAGTGGCGGTGTTTATCTCTATTTTACTTTCCATTCGTTACAATAGTTTTCTTTTCGTTTTCATTCATTTAATTTCAATGAATTTATTGTGGTTTTACAGTGTATACTTCAAAAAGAAATTATTGGTTGGAAACTTCATTATTGCGCTCTTGACAGCCTTAGTTCCACTACTTTCAGTTTGGTATTTTAAAGTTGTCAACGAAAGTTCTGCGCCGTTTTCACCTTATCACCAAGACACTTGGTCCACTTATTTGGATTATTCATTCATCTACTTTTTTGCTGTTTGTGCTTTCTTCCAAAACCTTTCAAGAGAAATTTCAAAAGATATTCAAGACGTTGTTGGAGATAAATTGATTCATGTTTATTCCTTACCAATGAAACTTGGAGAACGCAAAGCAGGATTGATTTCGGTGGCAATTTTACAACTTCCTTTACTTATTGGAATTGTGGCTATTACGCTAAATTGGATTGAAATAAATTTAATTTCTGGATTCCTATTACTTGTTTCTGCCTTACTAAATTTGGCTTGTTTAGTGTTTTTTATAATTCGCAAACCCTATCCATTTGAAATTATCAACACCATCATCAAATGGAGTATGTTGGTTGGGATTAGTGCATTATTTACCAATACGTTATGAATATCATTTTAGGTTCAAGCTCGCCAAGAAGAAAGGAACTTTTGGCTGCGATGGGGTTTGAATTTCGAACAATGAGTCCTGATATTGACGAATCGTTTTCCGACGAAATGCCAGTTGAAAATGTACCTGCTTTTTTAGCAGAATCAAAAGCAAACGCCTTAGCCGATTCGCTTGAAAAAAATGACTTATTGATTTGTTCTGATACGGTCGTAGTATTAAACAATAAAATCCTGGGTAAACCAATTGATACACAAAACGCTTTTGAAATCCTGAGACAACTTTCTGGAAATACGCATAAAGTAATTACAGGAGTGGCACTAAAATCTATTGAAAAAACAAGCGTCTTTTCTGTTCATACAAACGTTAGTTTTAGTGAATTAAGCGATCAACAAATTCGTTATTACATCGAAAAATTCCAGCCATTTGACAAAGCAGGTTCCTATGGAATTCAAGATTGGATTGGATTAATTGGGGTGAAAAAGATAGAAGGTTCTTATTCAAATGTAATGGGTTTACCAACATTTGAATTGAATAAGGCGATTTTGAGTTTTTAAACAATTTAATTAATACCGAAGTTGTTTTCAATTGTCGCATAAAAAACTCGTTAAAAACTAACTCGGCATTATACCAGACAGATTTTCAATTGCGTCATTTAACAAGTAAATTGGTATAAGAATGTAGAATTGATTAGTTTACGTTTTCTAATTCGTCCGAAATAATGAATAAAAAAAACCGATATCACTACCGGTTTTAAATCTTCAATTTTAATTTTAAGTTCTAACTGAAAACTAATCCTCAATAATTTGAATCGTATCAATTGTATCGCCTTGGTTAATTTCATCAATTACATCTAAACCTTCTGTAACAATTCCAAAACAAGTATGGACTCTATCTAAATGAGAAGTGTTTCTTCTTGAGTGACAAACAAAAAACTGAGAACCGCCTGTGTTTTTTCCAGCGTGCGCCATTGAAAGAACGCCTCTATCGTGAAATTGATTTTCACCAGTTAACTCACAATCGATTTTATAACCTGGTCCACCCGTTCCTGGCATTCCGCTAGCGCCATCTCTCGAATTAGGACATCCACCTTGAATTACGAAATCAGGGATAACACGATGGAATTTTAACCCATCGAAATAACCTGATTCTGCCAATTTTACAAAGTTTGCAACTGTATTTGGAGCATCCTTGTCGTAAAAAGTTACGAGCATGTCTCCTTTGCTTGTTCTAATAATTCCTTTCATTTCAAATTTTTCACAAAATTAAACCTAGTTTTTCATATTCAAACATTGAGTTTTAAACAATAGAATAGTCACATGTCTGTTGAAAACTTAGTTAATAACGAATTAACAAAGGGCATCAGATAGCTAAGCAAGTGAACTAATTTTGTAAAAAGACTAATAATATTTAAAACAATATAGATGTTTAGCACACTCATAAAAAAGAAACTTGGCGATAATCAAGTTGCTAATGTTTTCATCAATGCAATCTTTGATAGTGTTGACAATGGCTTTAAAGAAGTTGCTTCTATTATAAATGAAGACCCTGCATTTGTTGCTTGCCCAAATATTACTGAAAAACATAATGGTGAATTCAGTTTAATTGTGATTGTTGGAAATTTATCTTTTTTAGAAAGTACATTTGACGCAGATCAAGCAGCACGAGTGGAAAGTTTAATTTTCGAAAAACTAGCCAAAATGTACGAAATGGATATTAATGCTTTTAAAAACTTGATTCGTGAATACCAAAGTTTTATCACACGTGTGAATCACCCTTCAAAAAATTGGATTTACGGAATGTCAAAAGCAGTATTCCACAAATATAAATTGAACGACTTCCAAGATGAGTATTTTAAAAGAATGCAAGCTCCTAATCCATTATTCTTAAAAAGAATGGACGAAGTGATGGGCAATTTTATTTGGAACTGGGACGCGTTCTTTAAAAAATACAGATTGTAACTAAATCTTAGTTAAAATATAGAATAACGGAATGAATTAGTTTGTTCCGTTTTTTTTTGTGGGAAAACTTTAGAAAGACCCAATCTCAATTAACAAATTTGTGTATTTGCAATTTTAGCAGTAAAATAATTTTATAATGAAAACAAAGAATTTATTCGAAGTGAGAACTAATTAATGAATTATAGCGAACAATGTTTGGTCTTGAATTTATAGGTTTTAGCTACTGAACTGAAAATGCTAATTTTTAAAATTTCTGTAAGAACATTTTTAAAAAATTTCAGTTTCAGAAAGGAGTTAAAATTGTTCGCTACGAGTTGTAATTATTTAAAAGAACAATAGCTTGCGAACAAAGATAAATTCAGAGCCTTGACTTTTTTGTTTCTTTTTTTGTCAAGAAAAAAAGAAAAGAAAATAGAATAATTGCTTGTATCGAGAGTGTTATTCAATCAATGAATTACAGTTTAATTCTAATTAATGTTACGGAAGCGTATACTCAATTAACAAATCTTAATTTCGTAGAAAAAAAACCAGGTATGCAAGTATGTGTTTATTGTGCCTCAAGTGGGCAAATCCACTCCGATTATTTTGAAGCAACTGTAAAAATGGCGAAAGATTTTGCTAGAAATGGTGTTTCTGTTGTTTTTGGTGGCGGCTCCTCTGGTTTGATGGGACAATTGGCGGATTCAATGTTGGAAGCTGGTGGAACAATCAAGGGGATTATGCCACAGTTTATGAATGAAGTTGAGTGGGGGCATCGAGGTGTTTCTGATTTTGTTTACACCCAAACAATGCACGAGCGCAAATCAAAATTCTTAGAAGGAACAGATGCTTTGATCGCTCTTCCTGGTGGAACGGGAACTTATGAAGAACTTTTTGAGGCAATAACTTTGAAAAAACTAGGACAATTTTCTAAACCAATAATCATTTTAAACACAAAAGGTTATTATGAACCATTTCGATTATTGATGGATCATGCCATTCGCGAAAAGTTTATGGCTGAAGATCACAAAGAAATTTGGCAAATTGTGGACGAACCAGAAGATGTATTTAAAGCCATAAAAAATGCGCAGGCTTGGAATAAAGATATAAAGTATGCTGGGAAAATGAGGTAAAGGTAAATTAATTAATTTCTCACAAGAAAGATGATCTAAAAATTGGCAAAACCTTTTTTTTCATTTTACACCGAAATTTGAAAAAAATATTTATTCAAGTTAAACCTTGCACTTAATACACTAAAAATTAATTTATTACAATATTAATTAGTTAGAACAGTTATTATTTGTAATTAAATTCCAAAAGACTTGACAAGGGGGGGGTCGATGTCGTATCTTTGCAAATCTTTTTTATAAATAATACAACACACTTATGAGTAAAATGAAATTATCGGAGTTCAGCTTCGACCTTCCAGAAGATTTAGTTGCTAACCATCCAACCGATAATCGCGATGATTCCCGACTAATGGTTATTCATAAATCTACTGGTAAAATTGAACACAAACTTTTCAAAGACATGATTAATTATTTCTCTGATGGTGATGTGATGATTATGAATAATACACGTGTTTTCCCTGCTAGAATGTATGGTAATAAAGAAAAAACTGGAGCTAAAATCGAAGTTTTTTTACTGCGTGAATTAAACCGTGAAAGTTTATTATGGGACGTTTTAGTAGATCCAGCAAGAAAAATTCGTATTGGAAATAAATTGTATTTCGGTGATGATGACTCTTTAGTAGCAGAAGTAATTGATAACACAACCTCTCGAGGACGCACTTTACGTTTCTTATTTGACGGCCCTTATGAGGATTTTAAAGCGAAAATTACAGAATTAGGGGAAACTCCAATTCCAAAATACATCAAGCGCGAAGTGGAGCCAGAAGACGAAGAACGATACCAAACGATTTTTGCAAGCGTTGAAGGTGCTGTTGCCGCACCAACTGCAGGTTTACATTTCTCGCGTCAATTGATGAAAAGATTAGAATTAAAAGGAATAAATTTTGCAGAATTAACTCTTCATGTAGGATTAGGAACTTTCCGTACTGTTGAAGTCGAAGATTTAACAAAACACAAAATGGATTCTGAGCAATTAATAATTCCAGAATTATGTGCTAACATTGTGAATGAAGCTAAATTGAATAAAAAACGAGTTTGTGCAGTCGGAACAACAAGTATGCGAGGCATCGAGACCTCAGTATCCACTGATGGTTTATTAAAGCCATTTGACGGTTGGACAAATAAATTCATTTTTCCTCCTTATGATTTTAGTATCGCGGACTGTTTAATAACCAATTTCCATATGCCACTTTCGACCTTGTTAATGATGATTTCAGCTTTTTGTGGTCATGATTTAATGATGAAAGCTTATCAAGAAGCAATTAAAGAAAAATATCGTTTTTATTCTTACGGAGACGCTATGTTGATTTTGTAAGTAATGGGAATATAAAAAATTAAAATGCTCAATCTTAAACAGGTTAAGTGCGATGCAAAACTCACTTCTCATCGTTACTGCAAAAATTTAACATCCTCATTAACAAGTATTAAGTCCGCTGTTATTTTTTTCAAAGCCTCGATTAATAACTTTTGAAACGTTCTTAGGTTGAGCATTATTTTGAAAGACAACCATTGCTTTGATAAATTTATAATTGTAAAAAACTGAAATTCAAACAACTACCTTTAAAACTAAAATATTTTCATTCATCTTGAAAAGTTAATGCGATATTATCTATCTTTGCACGCTCAAAAGGCCTTGTGGCGCAACTGAATAGCGCACCTGATTACGGCTCAGGAGGTTTTAGGTTTGAATCCTAACAAGGTCACAAAACAAGTTGAAAGTCCCATTCCGTATAGGTTTGGGACTTTTTTATTGTTCACACCCCAAGCGGAGAACATGTAGGGATTATAGGCGTTCCCCCTTTATTTTACTGAGTTTAGAGAAAAAACGAAAAGTTAGAACTATAACGCAGTGATTAAGTGTTTTTCACTTAAATTAGATTATTTTAAGTGATTTTCACCCTTATTACATAAATTTCACTTATCTTGCACTTAATTAAATTTCACCGATTCGTATGAATATTAAGCGTTTTTCCTTGCAATTAAGTGTTTTTCACGGTAGAACTGTTCTAGAAGATGGTGTAATTGTCGGATATGGTGCAATTATAGAAGCATATAAATTAGCTGTTCCCATACCAGTAAAATTGACTTTTATAAGCACAAAGAAAAGACAATTTGAGAATAATGAATGGAAAGTATTCCCTTCAAGATACCTTCCGGAGGAAAACCTCTACAAGCAAATCACTTTCGCACTAAAGTATGAAGGCGTTGATTTACTCCTATTTAAAAAATTATTTGAGTTGCTCAAAAAAACAGAGCTAGAAGAAATGATTCAACAGGAAATACAAGGACAGTTTAGTCGCAGAATTTGGTTCTTGTATGAGTGGCTAATGGAAACTAAATTGAACTTACCAGATCTAAAAACTGGGAATCTCGTCCCTGTTGTTGATGAAAAATTACAATATGCAATTGATGGCGTAAGTTCACCACGACATAAAGTAATTAATAATCTTCCTGGAAATCAGGATTTTTGCCCTCTAATTCGTAAAACAGAAAAGCTTGAGAAATATATTGATTCTCATATTCGTCAAGAAAAAAGTAACTACTTGAATCGGGTTCATAAAGATATTCTACAAAGAGCTTCCTCATTTCTTCTTCAAAAAGATTCAAAAGCATCATTTTCAATTGAGGGGGAAAATCCAAGAAACAATCGTGCTGTCCGCTGGGGAATAGCAATTGGTCAGGCAGGTAAAAATGAACTTTCAATAGCAGAATTGAATCGCTTGCAACAATTGGTAATTGAAAATGACCGATTTGTTAAAATGGGAATGCGGCAGCAGCAAGGATTTGTTGGAGATAGAGACCGTGCAACACAAGAGCCAATTCCGCATCATATTTCTGCAAAGGTTGAAGATCTCGACACATTAATGGCAGGATGGATACAAACACAAAAAGTGCTCACGCAATCGAGAATGGACCCGGTATTAGTGGCCGCTAAAATTGCATTTGGATTTGTTTTTATTCACCCTTTTGTTGATGGAAACGGACGTTTACATCGCTATATCATTCACCACATTTTATCGCAAACAGGTTATACCGAACAAGGAATCATTTTTCCAGTTTCAGCTTCTATCTTAACACATATTAAGGACTACGCAAAAACATTAGAATCCTACTCACATCTAATTTTGAATTTTATTGATTGGAAACCATCTGAGAATAATAATGTCGAAATTTTAAACGAAACAATAGACTATTACCGCTATTTTGATGCAACAGCACATGCTGAATTTCTTTTTTATTGTGTAAACGACACTTTGGTTAATGTTATTCCTAACGAAGTTGAATATTTAATGAAGTTTGATGAATTCAAAAGATACTTAGATAATAAATATGAAATGCCAGACAATATGGTCTCCCTTTTGGTTGGATTTTTGGAACAAGGAAATGGAACACTTTCAGTACGTTCACGAAAGAAAGAATTTTCTGCATTAACACAAAAAGAAGTCGAAGAAATTGAAACAACATTTAAAGAAATCTTTGACTTATAAATTTGTGTTTTTATTCTTTCTTTCGGTTCTAAGGTGTTGAGGTCGCTTTGAATGGTGTCAAAGTTTGATTCCAGTAATGAAGTGAAACGCTGTCTTAGTTCTACTTTCGCTTTGTTGGGTGTTCCTTTGGCACGCCCCAGTTTTTTGTCACTGTGTCCTTTTTTCTATATTTTTCTTCATTAGAAAATTATTAATTCAGGAACAATGGTTTTTCAAATTGATTCTTGTAATTGCTCCAGTAGTATTTGAGTTCTATAATTAGATTCTGTTTAGTTAAATCCTTTGTGTCAATGACTTTTGTCCTTTTCAAATTGATTAATACTTGAAATTTTTTCTTCCTTGAAAAGAGTAATCACAAAATATAATTACATTTGACAAAACAGATGCGCTATGAACTTTTCAAACGAACAAATCGGAAACATTATCATCGTTCAATCTCACGTTGAAAAAATGGATGCTGGAAATGCTCCTGAATTAAAAGCTCATTTTTTACACATCAATAAATCAGGTAAAAACCAAATAATATTGGATTTGTCAAAAACGAAATATTGCGATTCTACAGGTCTAAGCGCTATTCTAGTTGCAAACAGATTATGTAAAGACACCAACGGTTCTTTCGCAATTTGTGGTTTGCAATCGAACGTAAAAAAAATGATTGAAATTGCACAATTAGACAAAGTTTTTACCATTTGTACCGAAAAAGAAGAGGCCATTTCTGCATTAGCACTGTGAGTTTTATCCTTACCATTTTAGGAAGTGGCGCTGCATTACCAACCGCAATAAGAGCCACAACTGCTCAATACATTGAATGTAACAATCGCCACATACTCATTGACTGTGGAGAAGGAACGCAATCTCAAATCCGAAAGTACGGAATCAAGCTTCAAAAAATATCGCATATTCTCATTTCGCATCTTCACGGTGACCATTTTTTTGGTTTACCTGGACTACTGAGCACAATGAATTTATTAGGTAGAAATCAAGGGATTACCGTTTATGGACATCCTGAATTAGAGCAATTGATAAAAGGAATGTTGGAAATTGGGAAAAATAAACTGACTTTTCAAATTAATTTTGTTCCGCTACAATATAAAGATGAACAACTAATTTTCGAAGATAGATTGATTAAAATTAGTAGTTTTCCCTTGAAACATCGCATTGAAACCTGCGGATTTAAAATTCAAGAAAAACCGAAAGAATACCAATTAGATGCAACAGCAATAAAAGGTGCTGGACTACTCATTCAACATTTTCCATTACTAAAAAAAGGACAAAATATTGTACTTGAAAATGGTGAAACTCGCACCTTCGAAGATTATACTTTTCCACCAAAACCTGCTCATTCGTATGCATTTTGCTCGGATACAAAACCGAATGAAACAATCATCAAAAGCATTAGAAATGTTGACTTGCTTTATCACGAAGCTACTTTTACGGAAGAACACATTGATCGTGCGAAAGCTACTTTTCACTCAACGGCTAAGCAAGCAGCAGCAGTTGCAAAAGAGGCGAATGTTAAAAAACTAATACTCGGTCATTTCTCTTCTCGCTACGAAAATTCAATAACACATATTGTAGAAGCGAAATCAATTTTCGAAAATACGATTAGTGCAGAAGATGGAATGGTGGTGAATTTGGAGAAGCTGATGTAGCTAGCTTATTTGCGATTCAAGGCCTTAAAATCAGGAAGCCCCAATTGCTTTAAGAACGACAGGTTCTGTTTTAGTTGTTAAGTTTTTAATTGACATTTTTCAATTTTCATTCATTCAAAAATAAAAAATATTAGTCATAAAAACAATAAAGATTTTTAGTTATTTACCCTTAATTCAACCCTAACTGAAAACCCAAAGTAGTATTGTAAGCAGATTTATTTACTGTTAGCGCTGGATCAGAATCCCAATAAACAGTGGCGTCCCAACGTAAACTTAGATTTTTTCGCAACCTATAACTCAAGGAATATTGACCTAAAAAACGAGAGTCAGTCCATAAATCTAATCGAGGTTGATAATAACTTGCTCCAGAAAAGTTCCATTTTCCATCAAAATTCATAAACCAAGAAAAATATGTACTTGATCTAAAATCTTTATTTAAAATTCCATCCAATAAATCTTCATGCTCATAATAAACAGAAGTACCAGCCATTAAACGAATTTTCTTTGTTTCCAAAATTTTTAAACGTAAACCCATTCCAAAAAGGTAACGCATTCGTTGACGCAATAACTGATTATACTGTATTTGAGAATAAACTTCCCATTTCCAAGGACTTTTATAGGTGTGGTGGGGTAGGAAATTCAAGCGATACATGTACCGAAAATGAATCATCCCCCAATTTGTAAAAGTTTGATTATCTCCCCTTGAATAACCTAAATCTCCCAAAAGCAAAAAATAATGCATTTTAGCTTTATATTGAATCAAAGGACGCAAACTTGTATTGACTAATAATACTTGATTCTTTACCGCACTAAATGAAGCTCCAATTGAGCCACTCAATCCAACAGTATCATCATAGATTCGCTTATTTTCAATATTTACAACTTGTGCGAAAATTGAATAATGAAAAATAAAAAACTGAATAAAAATTAATCTCATTTTTGAGCAAAACGATATAAAAACAAAGCAACAAAGCTAAACATCAAATTAGGGATCCAAACGGCTAACAAAACAGGTAAACCAACATTTAAGGAGGCTACTGTCATCATTTTCATAGCAAAAATATATACAAAAACAAAAGCCAAACCTATCGCTATATTAATTCCTATACCACCTCTTTTCTTTTGAGACGAAACAGAAACTCCAATTAATGTTAGAATATATGTTGCAAATGGATAAGAAGTTCTTTGATGCAACTCAATTTCATAAAATGGAACTAAAGAAGACCCTTTTATTTTTTCTCTTTCAATCATAGTTTTCAACTCTGAAAAAGTTTTCGTTTCCGCAAGGTTTTCACGCTGAGCCATTTCTTCTAATTTGAAATTAAAAATGGTGTCTTTTTTTTGACCGTGATTTATTTTTCCTTTTGGAAAAGCAATGCTTTTTTCATAATAATCGACTAATTTCCAATTAAATGTTCCTGGTTTGTTAATCGCTAATTTAGCTTTCAAAAAGTAAACTAACTGATTGCTATCATTCCATCTTTGAACTGTAAAATCGTTAATTCCTTTTTGTGTTGTAGCGTAATTGGAGAAAAATACCGTTTGGTTTCCGGGATAATCTGCATGATAATCTTCCACTTGATTTACATCTCGATAATATTTTTCTTCAAAACCTAATCTTAATTTATTGGCGCGAGGAACCACAAAATGATTCAAAATTAGAGAAATGACTGTTAAAACTGTGGCACCAAGCATATAAGGACGAATAAATCGAGTAATAGGCTTTCCACTAAACCACATTGGAATAATCTCTGTGTCTTGCGCCAACTTTGCTGTAAACCAAATAACTGAAATAAATATGATCATTGAAGAAAACATATTTCCATAAAAGAGTAAAAAAGTTAAATAATAATCAAAAAGTATTGCCGAAAGAGGTGCTTTATTAGAAATAAATTCACTCAACTTATCTGAAATATCAAATACCATTGCGAACAACATAATGATTCCCAACATGAAGAAATAAGTTGATAAAAACTTCTTAATTATATATTTATCGAGGATTGAAAGCATAAATTATAAACGTTGCTTCAAAGTCGGAATTAGATTATCTTTCCACACTTTAAATGTACCAGCTTGAATTTGTTTTCTTGCTTCTTTTACTAACTGCAAATAGAACGCTAAATTGTGTATCGTTGCAATTTGAATTCCTAAATATTCTCCAGATTTAATCAAATGACGTAAATAGGCTTTCGTGTAAACTTGATCCACATACGCTTCACTTCCTGCATCAATTGCAGAAAAATCCTTTGCCCATTTCTCATTTTTGATATTAATTGTTCCGTTCCAAGTGAAAAGTAAACCGTGACGCGCATTTCTACTCGGCATTACGCAATCCATCATATCAATTCCAAGTCCAATACTTTCCAAAATATTCCAAGGAGTTCCAACGCCCATTAAATATCGCGGTTTGTCTTTAGGTAAATACTGACAAACGTGCTCTGTCATTTCATACATTTCATGTTCTGGTTCACCAACAGACAAGCCACCAATCGCATAACCATTAGCTTCATACGAGGCGATTGTTTCTGCTGATTCAGTTCTCAAATCTTTATAAGTACTACCCTGAACAATAGGAAATAAAGACTGTTCAAATCCATATTTCGGTTCAGAGGCATCGAATGCTTCAAAACAACGCTTCAACCAACGATGCGTCATTTGCATCGAACGTTTTGCATACCCATATTCACACGGATAAGGCGTACATTCATCAAAAGCCATAATGATATCTCCACCAATTGAACGTTGAATTTCAATCGCACGTTCAGGAGTGAAGAAATGATAACTTCCATCTAAATGAGATTGAAATTTAACACCTTCTTCGTTTATTTTTCGGGAACCAGACATTGAATATACTTGATAACCACCGCTATCTGTCAAAATTGGTCGTTCCCAGCCGATGAATTGATGCAAACCACCTGCAGCTTCAAGCACCTCGGTACCTGGACGCAAAAATAAATGATAGGTATTCCCAAGGATAATTTGAGCCTGTACATCGTCGCGCAACTCTTGTTGGTGAACTCCTTTAACAGTGCCACCAGTGCCAACGGGCATAAAGATTGGAGTTTCAATACTCCCATGTTCTGTGTGAAGAATACCAGCTCTTGCATTTGTATCCTTATCGTTACTCAACAACTCAAAGTGCATAAATATGTCGAAAATTACATTCAGCAAAGATACATCTATTTAACTTCGCAAATGAACTTTGAACTGAAGAAGCGAATATGATTTGGATTCCAGAATTTAAGCAACTCATCCCAAACACGATTTTTATCGTTTTCTGTAGCTTCGTTTTGATACAATTTCTTTATGTTTTTTTTATTCATAGAAAGTTTGCTTTTTACCAAGAAACTCCTGTTTCTACTGACTTAAAAATGCCTCCAGTTAGTATAATTATTGCAGCAAGGAATGAATCTGACAACTTATATGAAAACCTTCCATCTATCCTTTGTCAAAATTATCCTGAATTTGAAGTGATTGTTGTCAATAATCAATCTATAGACGATAGCAGTTGGCTTCTAACAGCATTTTGCCAACAATTTCCTAATCTTCGTGTAGTAGAACTAGGAAGAAATAAACACTTACGTCCTGGAAAAAAATTACCAATAACATTAGCGATTAAAGCTGCGAAATACGAGCATTTTGTATTAACAGACGCTGATTGTAAACCTACAAGTTCGAATTGGTTGCGCTTAATTGCATCAAAATTTAACGACCAAAAACAAATAGTTATAGGCTATGCACCTTTTACAAAAAGCAAAGGAATTATTAATAAAATCATTCGTTTCGATACTGCTTGGATTGGTGTAAGTTATCTTTCAATGGCTATGGCAAAGTTGCCTTACATGGGAGTTGGAAGAAATATGGCCTACACAAAAAGTGTTTTTAATTCTGTAAACGGTTTCAAATCTCACTACTCTATTCCATCTGGTGACGATGATTTATTTATTCAAGAAGCAGCGAAGAAAAACAATTACACCATTCAAATTGATGCTGATTCGCATTGTTATTCCCCGGCTTCAACAAGCTGGTCGCGTTGGGTTTATCAAAAATCAAGACATTATTCTACTTCAAGTCGCTACAAAAAATTTAAGAAATTTCTACTTGGAATTTATCCATTGACTTTAATATTAATGTGGACTTCAGTGATTCCATTGTTTTTCTTTAAAGAAATGATTTTCATAAGTAGCTGTATATTTTTAAGTATTATTCTTTTTAAATGGTGGATTCAAGGTCGTTGTTTGAATCAACTGAAGGAACATAAATTTGCACGATTTTTCCCATTTTGGGATTTATTTTATGCACTTTTAATTCCAATTTTATATTACATTTCAGAACGTAAAAAATATTATAAATGGTAGAAAACGAGCATTTATCAGACAAAGCCAAAGCAGACTTAGTACTTGTTGAATTGGCAAAGCAAGGTAAACAAAGCGCTTACGCTGAGCTAATGGATCGCTATCGTGATTCTATTTATTTTATGATGTTGAAAATGGTTAAAAATCCAGACGATGCCGATGATCTAACCATAGAAGCTTTTGGGAAAGCATTTAGCCGCCTCGAACAATATTCTCCAAGTTTTGCATTTAGTACTTGGCTATTTAAAATCGCTTCCAATAACTCAATTGATTTCATTCGTAAAAAACGCATTCAAGTTACTTCAATCGACGCAGGCTATATGACCGATGACGGCGAGCGTATACATGTTGATGCCAAAGCTTTAACGCTGAATCCAGAAGAAACAATTATGCAAGGTCAGCGAGTAACACACATGCGCCTTTTAGTGAGCAAGCTAAAACCAAAATACCGAGAACTAGTAGAAAAACGTTACTTCGAAGAAATGAGTTATGAAGAAATAGCGGAAGAATTGAATTTACCATTAGGAACGGTTAAAGCTCAACTTTTTAGAGCTAGAGATTTCTTGGCATCCATGATTGAAAAAACAAAAGATTCTATTTAAGTGAAACAAATTCTACATTATTTTCCGGCATTAAGTCTGAAACAGATTGAACAATTTGAAGCTTTAGAAGAACTTTATAAATTTTGGAATGAACAAATAAATGTGATTTCAAGAAAAGATACTGAGAACTTTCACGAACGTCATGTACTACATTCCTTAGGAATAGCAAAAATTCAAACTTTCGAACCAGGAAGTGAAATTCTTGATGTTGGCACAGGTGGTGGTTTCCCTGGTATTCCCTTAGCTATTTTATTTCCTGAAAGCAACTTCACATTGGTTGATTCGATTGGTAAAAAAATCAAAGTTGTAAATGAAGTTGCAAAAGCTATTGGATTAACCAATGTTAAAGGAATTCATTGCAGAGCTGAGGATGTGGAGGGAAAATTTGATTTTGTGGTAAGTAGAGCGGTTACGAGAATGCCTGATTTCCTAGTTTGGGTGAAAGGTAAAATCAAAAGTAAATCTAATCACGAACGAAAAAACGGAATTCTATACCTAAAAGGTGGTGATTTGAGTGAAGAAATGAGTACCGTAAAACAGAAATATAAAGAGTTTCTACTTAGTGATATTTACTCGGAAGAATTTTTCGAGACGAAGAAAGTGATTCACGTAGTGATTTAATTCAATAAAGCTGGATAAACCAATTGAAAACAGGGGATTTCAACTGGAAATTGTTCTCCTGTGACCAAATCTTGAAAAGTATAAAAACCACTCATTCTGCCAAAAGGAACAATAATTTGACTTCCACTAACATATTCAAAAGTTTGAAATTGCTGTAAAATTGGTTGTTCGCCAATGACACCATCACCACTAACTATAGAAGAGCCATGATTCAAATGTTCTATTTTCCAATAACGTCTTAAAAGCTTTATCGGATTTGACCCCAAATTTTGAATACTAATGTAATAGTTGTACAAAAAAGAACCATGTTCAACATTAGAAATATCTTCTCGGAAAATCGTTCTCACTTGAATTTGTACATTATTGATTGTATTTTTATTCATGATTTTTTATTCAATTACAAAGAAAACAAATCAATTCTAATTTAGTTTAGAATCATTCTAAATTAACTCTATTGACAAAATATAACTTATAAGAATTACCTATAGTAAATCATTTTTTTAAATTTGCGCAATTAATTTAAACAACAAATGCATGTCACAAACAGTTAGAATCCATAAAGGTTTGGATATTAGACTAAAGGGAGAAGCGGAAAAGAAAATTTCAATTTCACACTTATCTCCAACTATATGTATTTCCCCGTTGGATTTTCATGGCTTGAACCCAAAATTGGTTGTGAAAGAAGGTGACTCCGTTAAAGCGGGTGATGCTATCTTCTTTGACAAAGCCCATGAATCCGTGATGTATTGTACACCTGCAAGTGGAATTGTGAAAGCAATCGTTCGTGGTGAGAAAAGAAGAATTCTACAAGTTCTTATCGAAACAGGTTCAGAGCAAGTTTACCGTCAATCCGACCCAATGAATGTAGGAAATGCTTCTGCAGAAGAAGTAAAAACTAGCATGTTGGCAAATGGATTGTGGCCACTTGTTAAACAACGTCCTTTAGATGTAGTTGCAGACCCAAACCAAAGTCCTAAGGCAATTTTTGTTACAGCATTTGATTCTTCTCCATTAGCTCCAGATTTTAATTTTGTTCTTGAAGGAAGAGAAAAAGATTTACAGGCTGGTTTAATGGCTTTGTCAAAACTAACAACTGGCAAAGTTCATTTTAATATCAACCCCGATCAAAGTACCACTTTTTCTGGTTTAACTGGTGTTGAAATCAATAATTTTTCAGGAAAACATCCAGCTGGAAATGTGGGAACACAAATCCATCACATTGACCCAATAAACAAAGGAGAATTTACTTGGACATTAAATGCAATTGACGTTGCAATTATTGGACATTTTTTCAATACTGGAAAATTTGATTTGACAAGAACTATTGCTTTAACAGGTTCAGAAGTTTCAAATCCGCAGTACATTAAAACTTTACCAGGTACACCAATTGAATCAATCGTTAAGGGAAATGTTAAGGGTGAACATGTTCGTTATATTTCTGGAAATGTTTTGACAGGCGAAAGAAAACAATTTAATGAATATTTAGGGTACTATCACAACCAAGTGACTGTAATTCCTGAAGGAGATCAATATAAATTTTTCTTAACAAAAGGTTGGTTGGGGCTTGGATTTGATAAATTCTCAAATTCTAGATTGTTTCCAACTTTCTTACTTCCAAAATCCAAAAAGTTTGTTTTAGATACAAATACAAATGGAGAAGAAAGAGCATTTGTTGTTACTGGAGAATTAGATCGCGTTTTTCCTTTCGATATTTTACCAATGCAACTTGTGAAAGCAGCAATTACAAACGATATCGACGGTATGGAAAATCTTGGTATTTACGAAGTAGCGCCAGAGGATTTTGCCTTGTGTGAATACGTTTGTACAACTAAAATTGATATTCAAGACAAAATCCGCCAAGGATTAGATGTTATTGCTAAAGAATGTATGTAATTTAAAAAAACAAAGACAGTGAAATTCTTAGAAAACATATTACACAAAATGGAGCCCAACTTTGTCAAAGGAGGCAAATATGAAAAATGGAATCCATTATTTGAGACGATGGCTACTTTCGCATTTACGCCAAAGTTAGTCACAACAAAAGGTTCACACATCCGCGATGGAGTGGATTTGAAAAGAACAATGATGATGGTTATCTTGGCTATGATTCCTTGTTTGCTTTTTGGAATCTATAACACAGGACATTGGGAAATGGTTGCTGCAACTGGCAATAGAGATTTAACTTACTTTGCCGATTTTGCTGATAAATTCATGAATGGTCTAATCATCGTTCTTCCATTAATCGTTGTTTCTTATGGCGTTGGTTTAGGAGTTGAGTTTTTCTTCGGAATGTTAAGAGGTCATTCACTACACGAAGGTTTCTTAGTTTCAGGGATGTTGATTCCATTAACAATGCCAGCAGATGTTCCATTATGGATGGTCGGTGTTGCCACAGCTTTTGCAGTCGTTATTGGAAAAGAAATTTTTGGAGGAACAGGAATGAACGTTGTAAATATTGCACTTACAGCTCGAGCATTTTTATTCTTTGCTTATCCAACTTCTATGTCAGGAGACAAAGTTTGGTTAGCAGGAACAGAAACAGACGGAGTTTCAGGAGCAACAGCCTTAGGAGATTTAGCAACGTTTATGTCAGATAAACCAGTCTTTGAAAATTTAAATGGTTTCACAAATGAATACACCGCTTGGGAATCTTTTGCAGGAATGATTCCAGGTTCAGTTGGTGAAACATCAACTTTAGCTTGTTTAATTGGTGCTGGAATTTTATTAATTACAGGAGTTGGTTCATTGAGAATTATGGCTTCGTTTTTTGCAGGAGGTTTAGCAATGGGTCTTTTATTAAATGCTGTTGGAGGAAATCCTTATTTTGATTTACCAGCTTATTTCCATTTAATTCTCGGAGGTTTTGCGTTTGGTGCTGTATTTATGGCAACAGATCCTGTTACTGCTGCGCAAACTGCAACGGGGAAAATCATTTATGGATTCTTAGGAGGTTTGTTAGCAATCCTTATCCGTGTATTGAATCCAGCATATCCTGAAGGAGTGATGTTGGCAATTCTATTTATGAATATCTCAGCGCCTTTAATTGATTACTATGTAATTCAAGGTAATATTAATAGAAGATTAAAAAGAACTAAAACTGCTTAATAATGGCTATCAATAAAGAAAGTAATGCATACACAATCCTCTTCGCTACGGTAATGGTCGTGGCTGTTGGTGGGATTCTAGCTTTTTTGTCTCTGAGTTTAAAACCTATGCAAGAGGCAAATGGAAAGATAAAAAAGAAAATGGAAATTCTGAAAGCGCTTTTAACTACTGAAGAATTTCAAACAATTACTAGGTCAAATGCTGAGGCAAAATATTCTGAATATATTAAAGCAGAAGTTGTATTAGATCAAAATGGTAAGGTTACAGTTGAAGGAAAAGATGCTGCATTTAACGTTGACATTAAATCAGAATACAAAGACAAAAATCTTCCTGTATCGAAAAGAAATTTTCCAATGTTTATTGCTGAGAAAAAAGGTAAAAAACTATACGTAATTCCAATTATTGGTAAAGGACTTTGGGGTCCAGTATGGGGGAATATTTGTGTCTCTGAAGATAAAAGATCTATTGCTGGTGCTTCTTTCGGTCATCAAGGTGAAACTCCGGGATTGGGAGCAGAAATTTCACAAGGATTTTTCATCGATAGATGGACTAAAGGAGATGAGAAAATTTCTGATGAAAATGGAGATTTCGTTCCATTTGAGGTTGTAAAAGATGGCTCTGGACCAAATCCTACTAAAATTGATGGAATTTCTGGTGGAACAATCACTTCAAAAGGAGTGGAAGAAATGGTTAACCGTTGTTTAGTTCCTTACACAGTTTATTTTAAAAATTTAAATTAAGAAAAATGAGTGAAACTACCTTAAAAGTAAAAGCTCCAAGTGAGCCACTTTTTTCGAAAAAAAATGTAAAACTTCTTACTGATCCATTAACTGACAATAATCCAGTGACGGTTCAAGTTCTTGGGATATGTTCATCTCTTGCAATAACAGTAAAAATGGATACCGCATTGGTAATGGGCTTATCAGTAATATTCGTAACAGCATTGGGTAACTTTGTTATTTCTGCTTTGCGTAATATAATGCCTTCAAAGATTAGAATTATTGTACAATTAGTTGTTGCTGCTGCGCTTGTAATCATTGTTAATGAAATATTGAAAGCATACTTACCAGATATCTCAGAACAACTTTCAGTTTTCGTTGGTTTAATTATTACCAACTGTATTATTATGGGACGTTTTGAAGCATTCGCTATGGCGAATAAACCTTGGCCATCTTTATTAGATGGAATTGGAAATGGAATGGGTTATACCGTTTTACTGCTTATCGTTGCTTTTATTAGAGAATTACTTGGTTCTGGAAGTCTTTTTGGAATAAAACTGTTTGGTTCAGCAATTCCAGGAGAAGAATGGGGATTGTATACAATGGGATATGCAAATAACAATTTAGTAATTCTTCCTCCAATGGCCTTGATTATTGTTGGAATAATTATTTGGATTCAAAGAGCTAAAAACAAAAGCTTACAAGAAGAAAATTAATCAAATTAATACTTAAAAAAGTGGAAACTACATTAGATATATTCGTAAAAGCTATTTTCTCTGAAAATATGATTTTTACCTACTTTTTAGGAATGTGCTCTTATTTGGCCGTTTCTAAAACCGTTAAAACTGCAGTAGGACTTGGAGCAGCCGTTATTTTCGTTTTGGTTGTTACAGTACCTTTAAATTGGTTGTTAGAAAACTATCTGTTAAAAGCCGGTGCATTAGAATGGTTAAACCCTGAATGGAAAAACATCGATTTGAGCTTTATTTCATTCATTATGTTCATTGCCGTTGTTGCGTCAGTTGTTCAATTAGTTGAGATGATTGTTGAGAAATTCTCTCCAGCGCTTTATGGTGCCTTAGGGATATTCTTACCATTGATTGCCGTTAACTGTTCAATTTTAGGAGGTGCACTCTTTATGCAAGAAAGACAATATTCAACTTTTATGGATGTTACAGCCTTTTCAATGGGTTCAGGAATTGGTTGGGCTATAGCGATTGTATTAATTGCAGGTATTCGTGAGAAAATTAGATACTCTCATATTCCAGCGCCTTTAAAAGGATTAGGTATCACATTTATTATCACTGGTCTTATGGGATTAGCTTTCATGAGCTTTAGTGGAATTAAATATGTTGATGAACCTAAAAAAGAGAAAAAAGAAGCTTCAACAGAAAATGCTTCTAACAAAGTAGCAGAATTATCCACTTCAAATAAAGACGCAAAATGAGTTTAGGTGTATTAATGACCGTAACGGTTATCATTTTCCTTTTTGTTACCCTTTTGCTTACAGCAATGTTATTATTTGCAAAAGCTAAGTTATCACCAAAAGGAAAAATCTCTATTGATATAAATCATGGTGAACGAATTCTTGAAGTTGATGGTGGAGGAACATTGCTTGGAACTTTAGGTAATGCAGGTGTATTCTTACCTTCTGCTTGTGGTGGAGGTGGTACATGTATCCAATGTAAATGTCAAGTGTTAGAAGGTGGTGGAGAAATCTTACCAACTGAAATTCCAAACTTCTCTAGAAAAGAAATAGCTGATAAATGGCGTTTGGGTTGTCAAGTGAAAGTAAAAGAAAACATGAAAATTCATGTGGAAGAAGAAATACTTGGTATTAAAGAATGGGAAGCAACAGTCGTTTCAAATTACAACGTTGCAACTTTTATTAAAGAATTTATTGTAGAAATACCTGAAGATATGGACTACAAAGCAGGTGGATACATTCAAATTAAAATACCTGTATGTACAGTTAAATACTCAGAAATGGATATTGCTGCTCATCCACAAGATCACCCTGGTGAACCTGATAAATTCAGAAAACACTGGGATAAATTCGGAATGTGGGATTTAGTAATGAAAAACGAAGAAGAAGTTGTTAGAGCCTATTCAATGGCTTCTTACCCAGCTGAAGGAAGAAGAGTAATGTTAAACGTACGTGTTGCAACTCCACCTTGGGATAGAGCGAGAAATGGTTGGATGAATGTAAATCCAGGTATTGCCTCTTCATTTATCTTCAGTTTAAAAGATGGAGATAAAGCAGTTATTTCTGGTCCTTATGGAGAATTCTTTATAAATGATTCAGACGCTGAAATGCTTTACATCGGAGGTGGTGCTGGAATGGCTCCTATGCGTTCTCATTTATATGAGTTATTCAAAACGATTAAAACTGGTAGAAAAGTTACTTATTGGTATGGTGGTCGTTCAAAAGAAGAATTATTCTATATCCACTATTTTAGAGATTTAGAAAGAGATTTTCCAAACTTTAAGTTTTATCTAGTGTTATCTGAACCTTTACCTGAAGATAATTGGGTAGCAAAAAAAGATACAAATGATACTCAAGGTGATGGATTTGTTGGATTTGTTCATCAAGCCGTAATTGACCAATATTTATCAAAACATGATTCTCCAGAAGATATTGAATTTTACTTCTGTGGACCTCCAATGATGAATAATGCAGTGCTTAAAATGTGTGACGAGTGGGGAGTACCAAATGATAATGTCCGTTTCGACGACTTTGGTGGATAAACCAAAATAGATAATTTAAAATCCTGCCTCGGTAGGATTTTTTTTTACAATAAAGATTTTAAAAGCGTAATTTCTTCTTTAGAATTAAAAGAATGTAAACAAATACGAACACACTCTTTACCTTTTGGAACAGTGGGTGAAAATATTGGCTTCGTGTAAATACCATTAATTTTCATTCGTTCAGCTAAAGCAATTGTATATTCTATATTTTCTGTTTGAATAATTTGAATTGGTGATTTTAAATCTGATGGATAACGACACCTATCAATCAAATCTTTTCTGAATAATTCAATATTACTTTGTAAATCAATTTGTCTTGATTGAATTATTTTATTGTTTACCAAACTTTCAATGAGTTGATAATCACTTGGTGGTAATCCTGTTGTATAAATAAATGGTCGTGCAAAATTTATTAAAAAGTCAATTAAATCTTTTGAACCTAGTATTGCAGCGCCGTGAAAACCATAAGCCTTTCCAAAAGTAATAACGCGAGCAAAAATAGTAGATTCAAGTTTCAATTCTTGCACTAATCCTTGGCCTTCTTTTCCAAAGACACCAACTGAATGCGCCTCATCAATAATTAAAAAAGCATTATTACTGGAACACTTTTTTGCTATTTCATTAAGTGGACTTATATCACCATTCATCGAATACAAGGATTCAACAACCACATAAACAGAACCTGAAGCTAATTTAAGTTTTGCCTCTAAATCACTTAAATCATTGTGATTAAAACTAATTGCTTTCGCAAATGACAATCGAATTCCATCGCGAATACTTGCGTGAACAAATTCATCATATAAAATAGTATCACCTCGTTGAGGGATTGTGCTTAGTAAGGATAAATTTGCCGAATAACCAGAATTAAAAACCAAAGAAGAATCGACGTTGAAATGTTTAGCTAAAAAAGTTTCACAACTTAAAGCTTCTTCCGAATTTCCAGAAAGCAATCTTGAACCTGTCGCACCTCTAGATTTAAATTCTTCGTTTGTTGAAAAACCATCTTGAGCAAAACCTAGATAATCATTTGAAAAAAAATCAGTGTTTAATTTCGAAAGTGATAAAGAACGAATTGTACCCTCTTCCCTTCTCCTCTCTAGTTTCACAAGAAGTTTCAAATCCATTTACAACGAATCAACAGAACTTACTTTTCTCGGAACGAAGCCTTTTTCAATAGCTTCCAATCGAGCCGCTTCTAATTCCTTTTCTCGTTGAAGTTCATTTGCTTTTCGAGCTTCAATTTTTTCATCGGGAATCGTTACAGGTTGCTCGACATCTTTAAAAGGTTCTTTTGGAATCAACCCAAGAATTTCAAACATTTCTTTATCCTCGTTGAAATCAGGATTTGGTGTCGTTAATAATTTATCTCCAGCAAAAATAGAACCTGCTCCAGCCATAAAGCATAAAGCTTGTGCTTCCATGTTCATTTTTGTTCTACCAGCTGAAAGACGAACAACTGTTTGAGGGAAAACGATACGCGTAGTTGCAACCATTCTAATCATTTCCCATTGTTCAATTGGTTTTTGATCTTCTAAAGGAGTACCTTCAACAGCCACCAAAGCATTGATTGGAATAGATTCAGGCGGAGTGTCCATTTGCATGTAACTCAACAATAATCCCATTCTATCTTCAACAGCTTCTCCCATACCAATTATTCCACCTGAACAAACTGTGATTCCAGCTTTGCGGGCATTATCAATTGTATTTAAACGATCTTCGTATTCTCTAGTTGAAATTACATCACCATAAAACTCAGGTGAAGTATCCAAATTATGATTGTAAGCAAATAAACCAGCATTTTTCAAACGTACAGCTTGCTGTTCATTCATCATACCCAAGGTGCAACAAACTTCCATTCCCAAGTCATTTACTGACTGAACCATTTCAATCACATTATCAAAATCTTTGTTATCGCGAACTTCTCGCCAAGCTGCACCCATACATAATCTTGAAGAACCATTAGCCTTCGCATTTTTTGCTTGCTCAATAACAGAATCCACCGTCATTAATTTTTGAGCTTCAACGTCCGTATGATAACGAGCTGCTTGAGGACAATAACCACAGTCTTCGGCACAACCACCCGTTTTAATACTTAACAAAGAAGACATTTGAACTTCTCTAGGATTGTGAAATTGACGATGAATGGTAGCTGCTTCAAAAACAAGTTCTAGTAATGGCTTATTGTATAATTCAACAAGTTGCTCTTTGGTTTGATAGTTTGGATTTACTTTCATAGTGCAAATATAAGAACTGAATGGGTAATTAATTTAAAATGTAGAATTGAAAATGTAAAATTGAAAATAAAACTAAAAGTTAAGAGTGAAAAAAATAGTGGAACAAATTAAAGTTACTTTTTCTCAAGTAAGCAAGCTGCATAAGCTTTGACTGCGCGTCTTTCTCCAAATGAATCAACTTTCTCGTGAGTGGTAGCTTTTATTGAAACAGCATCTTCTTCAATCTTCAAAATCTCAGCAATTACACGTTGCATTTCAGGTATATGCGGATTCAATTTTGGTTTTTCTAAAATTACTGTTGAATCTAAGTTTATAACCGAATAACCTTTTTCGTTAACTTTATTATAAACTTCTTTAAGTAAGATTTTTGAATCTATTCCTTTGAATTGGGGATCAGTATCTGAGAAATGAAAACCGATATCGCGAAGATTAGCTGCTCCGAGCAATGCATCACAAATAGCGTGTAAAAGCACATCGGCATCTGAATGACCAACTGCACCTAAATCAGAATCAATTTTCAAACCTCCAATCCATAAAGGATAATTTTCAGCTAACTGGTGAACATCTATACCATATCCAATTCTAATATTCATTTATTCTCCAGCTGTTGCAGCGCCTCCACCTTGACCTAAATATAAGCGAATTGTAAATCGTAAGGTATTCCCAAGCGGACTTTGACGAGTTAAAGCTGCTAAATAAGAAAAATCAAAAGCAAACATATTATATTTCAAACTTGCACCGAAATTTAAAAACTGGCGATCTCCTTTGTTTTTGTTTTCATAGAAAATACCTGTGCGAACAGCAAACACATCGTTGTACCACCATTCTACGCCTGCTGCGATATTTATTTCAGCTAATTCTTCTTTCAATTTAGATCCTTTAGCGATTTCAAAAGTTCCATCTGTATTCTGAATATACTTTCCATCTTCATCTTCTACAACAACACCGGGAGCATCATAAAATGATTGGAGCATTCCACTAATTACACCAATATCATTTGGTTTCCCTGATAGAAGTTGAAACTCAGTAGGTTGATTAATCCCATCACCATTATCGTCATAATAATCATAAAAAGCTGGAGTTGGAACCAAAAGCTTTTGTAAATCAACTGAAAAAGTAACATGATTATATCTGTCAAATTCTGCTTTGAAGGAGTTTCCAATTTTCATATTCATTGGAATAAAATCACGTTGAGATAATTCTGAATAAGCAACTTTATTACCGATATTATTAAAAGTTGCTGCAAACGTGTAAACTCCATCTAACTTTCCAATTTTTGCGTCATCGTTGTAATAAGTGAACGATAAATCCGCAGCACCAACAACTCCTGGTTTAGTATTAACTCCACCAACTGTCAATCCTCCAGTTAAATTCGAATAAGCAAATTTCCCATTTAAACCAATACTTAATTTGTCCGACAACCTGAAAGCATAAGCGCCAGTAAGCTCAAATTCACTAGGTTTATCGTCTCGTATAACGTTTCCAGAAGCGTCCGTAAACGTAATTTCACCTAAACTAAAAAATCGTAAAGCACCACCAATTGTATGAATTTTATTCAACTGAACATATCCAGCCAAATAAGATAGATGGATGTCATTTGTTAGTTGTCTCAACCAAGGAACATAAGATAAACTAACTTCTGATTTCATTTTAGAAAAACTTAATGCAGATGTATTCCAATAAACAGAGTTAGAATTTGGACTTAAAGCTGTTCCTGCATCACCCATTCCACCTGCTCTTGAATCTGGAGTTATCGACATAAAAGGCAAAGCTGTTGTAATTGTATTCAACTGTAAATCGTTTTGGTCTGCGCCTGAACCAGTTGGTTGCGCAAATGATATAAACGAGATAATTGTAAAAAAAAGAAATAGACCAGTATTTTTCATTCAGAAGTGTTCAAATATAGATTTGTAAATATACGTAAAAGTGAAAGTTTTATTGTTTTATCAGCGCAAAATAACCAATTTTTCTGTTTTCTCCGTCGTTAAACCATCAGAATTTTTAATTTTTAAACGATAAACATAAACACCCTTAGCTAATTGATCTTGATAGTCATCTTTTCCATCCCATTCAATTCCTTCTGCTCGGAAACCAGTTGTTGGAACAATTGCATTGATCGTTTTTACTAAACGGCCTGAAACTGTGAATATTTGAATTTGTGTTTCTAAACTATTACAAGCTTGATTATGCTCAAACATAAATGACGTTTTTGTAGTAAAAGGGTTTGGGTAATTATAAACATGATCTAATTTAGGTTCTTCTTTTTCTTGAACAACAAAATCAATTACAACAGTTGAAGAATTATTATTTACATCCCAAACTTTAATTTCTAATGTGTGCTTACCCTTCTCTAAATTTTTAAGTTGATACCTAATTTCACCTCTTTGGAAATTATCTAATTCAGACACATAAAAATCATTTAGATTAATTGGATTTGCAACATCACCATCTATAACAGCTAAAATATCGTGACCAATTCCATTTCCAACAGTGTTAATTCCATTTTCATCGAATGCTTTTAATAATAGCACTGGTTCAGAGTCGGTTACGCTTCCATTTATAAATTTTTCATCATTCATAAATGCCTCTAAAGTTGGTCCTTGATTGTCAACAATACCATTCGGATCTATTCCACCAATTACAAAAGTTGTATCATAACCAAACGCATCGTCGTTATCATTATAAGCATAATAGCTAATTTTTCCATCACCGAAGTTTAATGCAATATCTTTCGGAACAACAAATGAAAACTCAAAGTAACCTGCATTAATTGAAGCTTTTCCTTTGTAAACGATGTTTCTTTGGAGCTCATAACTTAATTCTGGTGACGTTGGATCTTGCCCTAAGGTTTTTTGTATTTTGATTTTATCAAAAATAGAAGGTACAACAATTCCAGTGAAATTATTCAAGATATCACCATTGAAATTTTCCAAATGTCCTTTGATAGTTACTTTACTTAAAGCTTTCAATGTGTCAATCTGAACTATTGGATTTTTCCCATTTATGCTATCAGTTACAATTTTAAATTTTGGTAAGGCGAGTTTTAGTGCTGGATCACCAATTAAAGTAAAACTTCTCTTATTATCACTATTACCTGCCTCATTTTTGGTTCTTTGAACTATTTCTCCAAAGGTTCTTGGATTTCCTTGTGCATCGCGTTGAAAAACATTTCTGTAAAAAGCTAAACCCGTATTAGAATTTACGCCGAAGTAAACTGAACGAGTTGTTGTCATCAAAGCGATTGCTGCACCATTAGGATTTAAAGAAGCCCACTCCCCTGCTGAAATTCGCGATGGATCATCAAATTTGGTAAACTCACAAGTTGCTGAGACAAACAAATTTAGCGCATTGATATTATTCCAAGATTGAATTTGAGGAATCGTAACCACTCTTTCCTCTGCAAGTCCAACTTCTCCACCGTGACCAACATAATTTACGATTAAAGCTCCACGTTGTACACGATCAGTAATAGCGTTGAAAACATCAGGATATCGCTGACCGCCTGCAGAAGTTTGCTGCGGAAAAGCATCCATATAAAGTTTATCGCAATTCATTTCTCTATGGTTTTTCTTCACCCAATTATATTGAGGTTCTGTATCATATTTTATAAAATAACCTCCCTCTTCATCATCAGCAATTTGTACATATTTCAGGCGCCAATCTCCGTACGTATTTGCACTATTATCACCCAAACAACAGGATGCTCCTTGATTTGCAAACAAACTTGACCCATTTCTCATGTAATGTTCGATTTTATCAACTTGTTGTTTTGCCTGCGTTATGTTACTTGCTAAAATTCTACCAATTCCTATATCTAACATATCTGTAGATTCAATCGACTCGTTGTCGTCTAACATGCCATAAAAATCATCCGTCACCAATGCCGAAATATAATTTTCACTATTCTCAACTTGATAAGTAAGAACGTAATTATTATTGTTTGAAACTCTATCTTTTGGATCGTAAGTTCCATCTCCAAAAAGCAACAAATACTTTGGTTTAGTGGAAGGATTCAAAGCAGCGCGATCATAAAACATTTTGGCAAACATTCGAATTGCACCTGCATCTTTTGCACCTGAACTAAACTCATTAAAAATTGCATCCGTAGTTACCACGTGAACTGTCAAACCTTCTTCACGATGTAAATCTGCAAGTCGATTAGCCTGAGAGATAAAATCAGAATGGGTTACAATTAAATAATCCGCTTGGGATAAACCATGTAAATTTTGATAAGACACAGCGCCAACTAATTCAGGAGTAAAGAATGAAGAACCATTTGATGCTACAAATTCTTTGTATTCTAAATTTGTCTTAAAAGTGAAATTTGAACCTGTAAGTACACCACTTATTCTTTTAGGTTGCTGTCTATCCGAAACATCCCAAACAAAACCATTACTTGGAAAATTAGTAATTGCGTAAGCTGCAACTTTAGTTGGTTGATTGATTATTAATGCTCTAAAACCAAATTGAGTTCCGTAAAAAACTAATTTTCTTTTCGTGTTTAAAAGAATTCTATCCAGATAAGTTAACATATTTGGATTGTTTCTTGTTACAGAAATTTTTAGAGGTATTATTGAAGGAGGATTAGTAAGAATGAAAGATTTTGTTGATCTCGAGAAACCTGTCCCTCCTGATCCTGGTAGTAAATCATTCAACAAAATTTGATTATTCACCGAAAAATTTTGGCTTGTTCCAGTTGATGAAGCAGCATTTGAGGCCATTGCTGATTTAAAACGAATGGGGGAAATATCGATATTTGGAATTGAAAAATTTATCGTTCTTTCAAGCTCAATGTCAAACAATTCGCCATACCAACGTTGTCCGCCACTTACTAAATTTAACAAATCATTTTCATAAACATCACGAAAGTCATAACTTGAAAAAGTTGTATCTGCATTAATGTCTATTAAAGGAACAGTTTGAATTCTATTCGGTAATTCATTTGAATTAATATTGATAAAATAATAGGAAAAATCTGAATACGTATTTCTACGTTGCTCAAATTCTGCGGTTCCATTTGCATACCACTTATGCGGACCCCATGCGTTGAATAAGATATAATCAGTTGCATCAAAACTACCATCTTGATCTCCAGCAATAAAAATCGAATTTTTCATTAAATCATCTGGTCGAAAAATCGAATTTAATTCTGGAATTACACCATCGCCATTTCCATAAATATGAATATGATTTGGATTTAAACTTGAAGTGCTTATGCCACAAGATTCTAAAAATGCTTTGTCAATTTTATAAATACCATCTTTTTGAACTGAAATTTTAAACCAAGTCCCTGAACCTTCCCGAAGAACAGAATTTTGAACAAAATCTTTTTGAATTGAGTTATTTTCAGTTTTAACGAGCTCAAAAGTCACACTTTTCAATCTAAAAAGCTGATTATTTACTTTTTTATAAGGCGTAGAATAAACAACAAAATAATTCTCATTCCCAGCTGAAGTAACTTTGAAGTCTAACTTTATATCCTCTGAAACATTATAATTCATTAATGACAAATGTTTTATGTCAATTTCAGGTGCTATTTCAAACTCAATATTCTTTAATTTAATTTGTGCACGCTTAAATTTTACCTTTTCTTTAACAAAATAGAAAGGTATTCCATTGTCAACACCACAATCTTTTACCTGAGAAAAAATAAAATTCTCACCGTTTTTATCGGTGAACGTTTGCTGTTGCCAATCTAATTCATACCTATACTCTTGAGTGTAAACAACGAAATTAAAAAGGATTGAAATAATTAGAAATAAGATTTTGTAACGCATGATGCAATTTAGTTTCTTGAAATAATATAGAAAAAACGAACAAAGAACTTTTTTATTTCAATAAATATTCGATATTTGTAACCTTAAAACCAAAATCTCGTTAAGATTGATCGTGCTTAAATCTAAGTTTGTGAAGACATTCGGCTCTAAAATAGTAATTCTCGCAGTGATATTCATTGCATCATTTGGTAATTCATGTTGGTCTCAAGACCCTACGTTTACTCAATTCTACTCAAATCCTGTTTACTTAAATCCTGCGCTTGCTGGTTCTAGTGGATGCCCAAGAATAGCATTAAACTATCGTAACGAATGGCCTCAGTTAACTGGAAACTACGTTACTTACAGCGCTGCTTATGACACATACGCTAAAAGTATTAACGGTGGTGTCGGAATATTAGCAATGCACGACCAACAAGGACAAGGAACAATTCAGACGACCATGATTGGTGGAGTTTACTCTTATAATTTAAAAGTCAATCGTAAATTTTCAATAATGGTTGGTGCACGAGCAGCATATTTTCAAAAGTTTTTAGATTGGGATAAATTAACCTTTGGTGATATGATTGATGCCCGAAGAGGTTTTATCTATCAAACTGGAGATGTACCTAGAGGAAACGGTAGACGAGGTTTTTTTGATGCATCTGCAGGGTTTGTTGGATTTGGTAAAGGATTTTATTTTGGTGGAGCAGTTCATCACCTAAATCGTCCTGACGAATCAATGATTTTAGGTCAATCTCGTTTACCAATGCGTTTCACTGGACATGCAGGAGCAGATATAGCAATTGGTTCAAAAGGTCGTTATGCAAGTACAACCAGTATTATGCCTAATATCATTTATCAATATCAAAATGGCTTTCAAGAGTTAAGTATTGGTACTTATATAAAATACGGAAACTTTACTGTTGGTGCTTGGTACAGAAACAGAGATGCATTTATTCTATGTTTTGGAATCACAACAGAAAAATTTAAAATTGGTTATAGCTACGACTTAACTGTTTCAAAATTAGGAAATGGAGTTTCTGGAGGATCACATGAAGTATCAATGGGTATAAACCTAAAATGTAAAAAGAAAGCAAAGAATTTCAGAAAAATATCTTGTCCTTCTTTTTAAAATTTATTAATAATTTGTAACTTTTTAATGTTTTTGAATTTATTTTCTACATCTAGACATCATATTATGAAAATAACTAAGTTAAATTTATATGGATTAACACTAATAGGATTAGTGCTAATTTCATCTTGTGCTAAAGAAACATCCTCTTCAACTGGTTGGGAGTACAATAACTACGAAAATGGTGGTTTCGAAAAATTCGATGCTAGGGAACAAGAAACTGGTCCTGGATTAGTAATGATTGAAGGAGGAACTTTCACAATGGGTCGCACAGAGCAAGACGTTATGTATGATTGGAATGCTAGAGCTGCAAGAGTTACTGTTTCATCGTTCTACTTAGATAGAACAGAGGTGACTAACTTACACTGGTTAGAATACGTGTACTGGATGAAACGAGTGTATTATAAAACATATCCTCACGTTTATAAGAAAAGTTTACCTGATACGTTAGCTTGGAGAACGGCTCTTGGTTACAGAGAGAAATACGTTACCTACTATTTGCGTCATCCTTCTTACAGAGATTATCCTGTTGTTGGTGTATCTTGGTTACAAGCAAATGATTTTTGTAAATGGAGAACCGACCGTGTAAACGAAGCTATTTTAGTTCGTGAAGGGGTAATTAAATGGCATTTTGCTAATAACTCTAATCATTTAAATACTTTTAAAGGTAGTAGTGATATGGGGGACGTTGGCGCAGCAAATGCACCACAAAAAGATTTCCAAAAAATGGTTTCCACTCCTCAAAATATGTTTAGTACTGAGAATTATTTGAATGGTGCTTATAACACTGAAACAGGAACTGTTGATGAAAACGGTGTCGCAAAAGGTGGATATACTTTAGATAATGGGACTAAGAAAATTCCATTAGATAAAAAAACAGGTCGAGGTATACCAAGAGACCCCTACCAACTTGAAAATTTTGACCCAGTAATGGCAGATGCTGATGGTGGCCGTTTAGGTTCAAGACCTGTTAAATTAGAAGATGGGATTTTATTACCAAATTACCGTTTACCAACTGAAGCTGAATGGGAATTCGCTGCTTTAGGTTTAATTGGAAATTTAGATCCAAACTCAGAAAACATTAACGACAGAAGAATCTATCCTTGGGATGGTCATTATGTTAGACAAGATGAACAACAATTTGCGGGTGCAATCCAAGCGAATTTTGTTAGAGGTAAAGGTGACATGATGGGTGTGGCTGGAAACTTGAATGATGGTGGTGATATTACTGTTCGTGTTGATGATTTCTGGCCTAATGATTACGGTTTATATCACATGGCTGGAAACGTTTCTGAGTGGGTAATGGATGTTTATCGTCCTATGTCTAGTGAAGTATTCGAAGAATTCATGCCTTTCCGTGGTAACGTTTATAAAACTCAGTTATTAGTTCCAGACGGTTTATATGACAAACCAGTTAAAGCAACTGAAAATGTTTATGATGTTCATGGCATGAAAGAATTTGTAAATGAGTTTGCTCGCATAAAATACTTAGCTTACGCCAATTCAGCTTACCAACAAGATAAAACTAAATCTTATCAAACAAATGTTCCTGTCGGCACAAGTGCAACAAAAAATGATAGCATTGTAAATAATAGCCCGATGAATTCTAGAATCTATTCAAGACAAGATCCTAGAAAATATCAGTTTAATACTCCTAGTGCAAGTTATATTTCAAACAAAAACAAATTTACAGATCAAGAAAGATTACAATTTGAATTCTTGGATACTTTAAATATGTTACTTGATACATCAATTGCATTGTGTAACCAAGGAAGAACGGTTGCAGCTTCAGCTTACATAGAAAGAGTATTATTTAACAAATTGTTACCTGTTGAAATTAAAGACGGGGCAACGACTGTTAATCTATTAGATAACATTATGATGCCAGCTTTCAATATGGCAGCACCCCCAGCATACATGGGTATTTCTGTGGCTGGTGATCCAAATCATATTTTTAGTAAAGAATACTTAGAATACAAATTCCAATCTTATTATTTAGATCCAACCATTACAACTTGGATTATCACTTTAAGAAATGGTTTGACGGAATTTGTAACTGAAACAAAAGGTAAACAACGTTGGAGAAATGTGACCGTTGAAGAAAATGCAGGTAGATTAAACTATCGTCAAGACGATTATCGCGACGCATTAGATGGTGACTTAGAATCTTCTATTTTCTACAACAACCCTACTCGTAAAAATGACATCAATCAAGGTAGAAGAAATTCCAAACAAGTGATGTATCAAAACGAACATGAAAATGAAGATTTAGAAGGTAACTCAATCAATAGTTCTTCAAGTGGATGGCCAACAACATTAATCTCCGACAAATCAAGAGTTTATAAAGGTGGTTCATGGGCAGATAGAGCTTATTGGTTATCTCCAGGAAACAGAAGATTCTTAGATGAAGACAAAGGATCCGCAATGATTGGATTCCGATGTGCGATGGATAGAGTCGGAAGTTCAAGACCTAATTCAAAAAAAGGAAATAAATAAACTTAAAAGCTCGATTTAATCGGGCTTTTTTTTTGAAATTTGTTTTATGGAAAATTTATTTCAACTCTTCTATCAATCTTCAGGTGTTTCAACCGATACTCGGAAAATAAAACAAGATTCATTATACATTGCTCTTAAGGGCGAGAATTTTGATGGTAATACTTTTGCAGACAAAGCAATTGAACTAGGAGCAAAATATGCAATTGTAGATAATAAAGATTTTGCAAACGAATCAACTATCTTTCATGTTGATGATTCATTAGTTTTTCTTCAAAAACTTTCTAATTACCATAGGAAAAGATTCGATATTCCGTTAATTGGTATTACAGGAAGTAATGGAAAAACTACCTCCAAAGAATTAATAAATGCAGTTCTTACTCAAAAGTATAACGTGCTTTGCACAGCAGGAAATTTAAATAATCATATTGGAGTACCATTAACGCTCCTAAATCTTACAGAAGAGCATCAAATTGCAATCATTGAAATGGGAGCAAATAAACCGAAAGATATTGAGGAATTGTGCATAATAGCTGAACCAAATTATGGGATAATCACCAATGTTGGTAAAGCTCATTTACAAGGATTCTTAAGTTTTGAAGGCGTTATTGAAACAAAAAGTGAACTCTACGCATTTGTAAAAAACAATCAAGGGAAAATCGTAATCAATGGTGATGATGAAATTTTAAATAACAAAGCGAATTCATTTCAGTTAGAAAAGGTTACATATGGAACTAATGGCGAAAATCATATTCAGGGAGAATTGGTCCGATTGAATCCATTCGTTGAATTAAGATGGAAATCAGCTGATTATAATTCTCCAATAATTCAAACAAACTTAGTTGGTAAATATAACTTTCTGAATTTTTTGGCTGCAATTACCTTCGGAACAATCTTCAAAGTTGAAAACGAAAAAATAAATGAAGCAATTTCCAATTATGAGCCAACAAATAATCGTTCTCAAGTTCAAAAAACGAAGGAAAATACCTTAATCATAGATTGCTATAATGCAAATCCTTCCAGTATGCAATTAGCTTTAGAAAGCTTCAAAGAAATTCAACATCCAAATAAATTGGCAATTTTGGGAGATATGTTTGAATTGGGTTTAGAAAGCGAAATTGAGCACAAAAAAATCATAGATTATTGCGTTGAAAATAAAATCCAATTTTTAACTGTTGGCGATTTTTTCCAAAAACATAATTCTTCTGGTTATAAAAACACACAAGAAACTATTGAATTTATTAATTCAGCAAACATAAAAAATAGTTTAATCCTACTTAAAGGTTCAAGAGGTATTGCACTTGAAAAAATAATAAACTTTTTGTAAGCTTCAAAAAATGTTTCTAGAAAAAAATGGATATTAATTCCAAAACCGAAACCTTATAAAACAATTATCGTTCTATAGCTAATAACAACCAAGTTATGAAAGCTAATTTTTTATTTGTTTTAGGGTTAATATTTTATTCTAGTATAAATGCTACAAGCAATTTATCCAGAAAAGAGTATGTTTCTGTTTATGAAAAAATAGCAATTCAGCAAATGAACCAATATAAAATTCCAGCAAGCATAACAATAGCTCAAGGAATTTTAGAGTCAGGAAGTGGAAATTCTACTTTAGCAAAAACTGCCAATAATCATTTTGGAATTAAATGTCATACAGATTGGAAAGGTGAAAAAGTTTACTTTGATGATGATGCAAAAAATGAATGTTTTCGTTCTTATTCAAAAGTTGAAGATTCGTATATTGACCATAGCATGTTTTTGTCTAATCGTAAACGCTATGAATCTCTATTTTCTTTATCCTCTGCAGACTATAAAGGCTGGGCGTTTGGTTTAAAGTCAGCTGGATATGCAACAAATCCAAAATATGCAGAAGAATTAATCAAATTGATTGAAGAATTAGAACTTTTTAAATTAGATGGTTCTTCAAATTCACCTATAAGTACAAGTAATTCATCTTTAATTCTGGCAAAGAAAAGCCACGAAAATAATGTAGATTACATTGTAGCAAAAAAAGGTGATTCTTTCTATCAAATTGCCAAAAAATACGGTTTGACATTAAGTCAGCTTCATGCTTACAACGATTTTAATCCTGAAAAAGACATATTAGAAGAAGGCGATATTGTTTATTTAGAACCAAAACGATTTCATTCAAGATCAAAAAATTTAATTGTTTTAGATCGAAGTATGAGCTTGCGAGAACTATCGCAAAAAGAGGCTGTAAAGCTTAAAAAACTGATGAGAAAGAATCAAAGTTCTTCTCCTGACGAACAACTACCAAAAGGAGAAAAGATTTTCCTTCGTTAAATTACAAATGTAATAAGAAGGGATTTGTTTGTTGTTGTTTGTTTATGAAAGTCCTGATTCGTCAGGACTTTTTTATTTCTCTGAAGTACAATTAAGCACCGCTTTATTCCAAGATTTACGCTGGGTTTCACTCAATTTTAAAATGTAATCTTCACATTTCACTTCCAAACCTTGATCAATCTCATTGAAATTTTTCGATAAATTTCGACCACATTCACAAGGAGTTAGCTCTTTCTCGCATGAAAAAAACAAGATTGATAACAATATAAACGAATTGGAAATTATCCTGTTTTTTAACCACATGTCACAAAGTTAAGTAATCCAATAGTGATAGCTTTCCCATCAAAATATAAAATGATTATATTCGCTCCGCATATGATAAAAAGATTCACTCTCATTCTTTTTGTAATTACTTTGGGAAATTTTTCTTTTGCCCATAATTATTATTTTTCATTCACTGAAGTGGAATACAATGATTTTTGCGGTTGCTTTGAAGCATCGATAACATTTACCACGCATGACTTTGAACAACTTCTAAGTAAGAAAAATATACTCAATAAAAATCTAGAATCAACCTTAAACGATTATCAGCTCAAACAAAATATTGAAACCATTATAAATGAAGGCTTTCAAATCACTTTGGAAAATAAAATTGTTGAATTTCAACTTGATGGTAATGAAATCGGATTAAATGGTCTCACAACATTTTTCTTAAGTTCCAAACCAATTAAGTTATCCTATGTTATTCTCTTTCAATATAATTTATTAATGAACGAATTCCCGGAGCAACAAAATAAACTCACTTTTATTTTTAGAGGTGAAAAAACAACCATGAATTTTATTGCCAATCAATTTACACATTCTATTAAACTAGAAAAATGAAAAAAATACTTTTACTCTCATTAATTCAACTAATTTCTATCACTTTTTTTGCACAGAAAAAATTTGCACAATTAGACCAAGAACTTCCAACTCCTAACGAGTACAGAAACGCTGCCGGTGCACCAGGTCATCGTTATTATCAGCAAAAAGCTGATTACAAAATGAATATAACGATTGATGATGAAACGCAAAAATTAAGTGGTTTTGAAACAATTACATACACCAATAATTCTCCTGATAAGTTGGACTATTTATGGTTACAATTAGATCAAAATATCTATTCTGTTGATTCAGATTCTAAAATAATTGAAATTGAAAAAATGGAGGATTTCAAAACGGTTGGAGATATCCGCAAGAAATCTTTCTATTACGATGGTGGATTCAAAATTGAAGAAATAAAAACTACAAATGGTCAAAAAATGCGCTATTTTATCAATAAAACGATGATGCGTATTGATTTAGAAAAACCACTGTTACCAAATACAAGCATTTCTTTTCAAATAAAATGGTGGTACAACATCAATGACCGAATGGCAGTAGGTGGTCGTTCAGGTTACGAATATTTTGAGAAGGACAAAAATTATTTATACACTGTGGCTCAGTATTTCCCAAGAATGTGTGTTTATAACGATGTAACAGGTTGGCAAAACAAGCAATTTCTTGGACGTGGCGAATTCACTTTACCATTTGGAGATTATGATGTGAATATTACTGTACCTGCTGATCATATTGTTGGCGCAACTGGTGAATGTCAAAATTTATCAACTGTTCTAACAGCAGAACAACGAAAACGTTTGGATCAAGCTAGAAAAGCCGATTCTCCAATAATTATTGTCACTCAATCAGAGGCAGAGAAAGCCGAAAACGCCAAACTTAAACAAACGAAAACTTGGAATTTTAAAGCTACGAATGTTCGTGACTTCGCTTTTGCAAGTTCAAGGAAATTTATTTGGGATGCTCAGAACGTAACTGTAGGAGGGAAAAATGTTCTTTGTATGTCGTATTATCCGAAAGAAGGAAATCCATTATGGGAGCGATATTCCACAAAATTAGTAGCTCACACAATAAAAACATATTCAAAATTTACGGTTGATTACTCCTACCCTGTTGCGATTTCGGTTCATTCTAAATCAATTGGAATGGAGTACCCAATGATTTGTTTCAATGGTGGTCGTCCTGAAGCAGATGGAACCTATTCTGAACAAGAAAAATATGGAATGTGGGGAGTGATTATTCATGAAGTTGGACATAATTTTTTCCCTATGATTATCAATTCTGATGAACGCCAATGGTCATGGATGGATGAAGGATTGAATACATTTGTTCAATATTTAACGGAACAAGAATGGGAAAGAGGCTATCCTTCTCGTAGAGGTCCGGCATACATGATTGCTGACTATATGCGTGGAGACAAAAAAACGATTTCTCCAATTATGACAAATTCGGAATCTATTTTTCAGTTTGGAAACAATGCGTATGGTAAACCTGCAACTGCATTGAATATTCTTCGTGAAACAATCATGGGAAGAGAATTATTTGATTATGCATTTAAAGTTTATTGTGAAAGATGGAAATTCAAACATCCAACACCAGCAGATTTTTTCAGAACGATGGAGGATGCATCTGCTGTTGATTTAGATTGGTTTTGGAGAGGTTGGTTTTATGGTACAGACAATGTCGATATTTCAATTGATGAAGTAAAATGGTTTCAATTGAACACTCAAAATCCTGAGGTTGAAAAATCTTTCAAAAAAGAAATAGATGCGCAAAAAGACACTTTTATTGGAGATGAAAGAAACAAAACATCCATTAATGAAACTGTTAATGAAAAGGATAAAAACATTGATGACTTTTATTCAACAGCTAGAAAAAACAAATATGTTGTTGATGCATTAGATAAAAAAGAATACAAAGATTTTTTAGCCAAAACAGAGGCGAAAGATTTAGAGGTATTGAATTCAAACAATCATTTTTACGAAGTAACATTTTCTAATATTGGAGGACTACCAATGCCATTAATTATTGAGTTCACATTTATTGATGACACAAAGAAAGTCGTAAGAATTCCTGCTGAAATTTGGAGAATGTATGAGGATAAAGTTTCTAAAGTTTTTATTCTTGAAAAAGAAATTAAAGCAATGAGACTAGATCCATTTTTAGAAACTGCTGATACTGATTTTAACAATAATTCTTGGCCAAAAGAAATTGCACCGACAAAATATCAACTTTTTAAGCAACAAGGAGTTAAAGAAAATCCAATGCAACGCCAAAAAAGAGTTGATGAGTTAAATAAAAATTAAAAATAGGCAACGAACTCATTAAAAATTCGTTTAATAAAAAAATAAAATATTAATGAAGCTAATTGTTTTCACAGTAGTCTTAAGTGCTGTTTTTCAGTTTTCTGCACAAAACAGAGAGATGAAAAGTGTTGAGTCAAACTATCAATATTTCAAAATTGAAAATACTTCGCCTGAAGTAAATAAATGGCGTGAATATAATTCTAATTATATTTCACATCCTGATTTTGGTAAACTACCCCAAAATGCTCCTTGTCAAGATTGTATTGAGATACTTTCAAAAAGAACGGAAAATGAAAAATATTTTGTTTCGTCAATTGACCCTTCAATTTTCTATCAACAAAAATCATACGGTGCCATCAATTTTAATAAAAATGGTAATTGGCTTACGATTGATGAGCGTTTGAAAAAAATCGATGAAAACTTATTTTTTGCCGAAAATCAAATAGATCCAACTGGATTAAATACTCAACAAAAAAATGCTTTCATTAAGACGCCATTTGGCACTGTTCAATTCAATAATTGGAAGCTCAAAGGGTTTAAAAACAATGTTAATTCTGAAATAGCCATAGCTGATTGGTCTGATTACACTGTTGGAGAAAACGGAATTTATATAAAAAATATTTTTAAAGGCATCGATTTAGAATTGAATTTTTCCAGAGGATCAATAAAATCAAATTTTGTGATTGTTAAAAATTATTTCTCTGAATTTGAAGCATTGATTTTTGAGGATGATTTTAATTCAACTTCACCTGGTTATTTTGTTTTTGAAAATAGTTCAAATGCCACGAGAGGTGTTGGAGAATTATTGTACAAAGTTAATTCTGAAAATACGCTTGAAATTGGTATGGCATTAATATACCCTCAAGGTTTACAAAAAGAGAAATCACAAAATGCCGAATACATAATTCATGAAAATAAAATGGGAATTGTAATTCCAATGGATTGGATTAATGAAAATCTTAATGAAAACAATAGGTTAATAATCGACCCTGTTGTTACAAGCTCTAATACATTGGCACAAGCATCAATCACCGGTTCAGGATACAACTTAACTTGTTTTAATGGTTTTTGTCCCTATAATTTAAGTGTTCCAACACCTGCAAACGCAACAGTAACGGATGTTCAATGGAGTTTTAATTATAGGGCACAAGGCGGATGTTGGATGGATGAAGGAGCTGTCACTTACCAATTAGGAACATGCCGAAGTCCTGCACAAAACAACCTTTTTTGGTTTTGTAATCTTCCAAATCCGGGAGATTGTACTGGAAATAATATATCAATGTTTAGTGATGTAAGCAGTTGTTTACCACCACCTAGTTGTGCTCCGCAGAATCTAAATTTTACTATGCGTTTTCATAGATGTTATGGTTCTGGTAGTGGCTGTAGTAATAATTGTATTGGTGCACTTTCTACTTGGACAATGACAATCACTGGACGAACTTTAGAATATACAAATACAACAACACCAATAACACTGAATAATACGACCATTTGTCAAGGAGGAACAATTAATGCAAGTACCTCCTCAAGTTTTGGGGTTCCACCTTACACTTATAATTGGAGTTTAAACAGTAATATGACGCCTTCAAATGGAAGTGGTGCAAGTAGTACATTTAGTTTTCCAAATTCAGGGACATTTACAATTTACTCAACTGTAACTGATGCTTGTGGAACTGTTGTTAATTCAAGTAGAACCGTAACTGTTAATGCTTCACCTGCTGTAACAGTCAATCCAAACCCTCAAACAATTTGTAGTGGACAAGGAACAGGTTTAACGCTCACTTCATCAATGAACAATACTTCTTACGCATGGACTGTTGCTCAAAGTGGTGTCTCTGGTGCTTCTAATGGCTCAGGAAATGGTACGGGTGGAAGTTCCACATTTAATCTTAACCAAACATTAACCAACTCGGGTACAACTCCAGGAACCGCAACCTACACAATTACACCAACTTCTTCTGGTTGTTCAGGGATTCCAGTGCAAGTTATAGTTACCGTTAATCCTGTTGCTACTTTAACAAACCCAGGCAATCAAACAGTTTGTAATGGTCAAAATACAACTGCGATTAATTTTACAGGAACTAGCGGAGCTACATTTACTTGGACAAATAATAATACGACAACAGGACTTGCTGCTTCAGGAACAGGAAATATTGCTTCATTTGTTGGTCAAAATTCGGGTACTACCAACAATGTTTCAACAATTACAGTTACACCATCTCTAGGGTCTTGTCTAGGAACTGCACAAAATTTCACAATTACTGTTACTCCACCTCCAACAGTTATCGCACCTACTTCTCAAACAATATGCGCTGGAGCTTCTACAACAGCAATTACATTTACCGGAACTGCAACTACTTATAACTGGACAAACACAAATACAGCAATTGGTCTTGGAGCAAGTGGAACTGGAAACATCGCCTCTTTCGTAGGAACAAATACTGGAACAACTCCAATTTCTGGAACAATAACAGTAACTCCAGTATCTGGAACATGTACTGGAACGCCACAAACTTTTACGATTACGATTAATCCAAGTCCGACAGTTACTCCGCCTGCAAATCAGACTTTATGTGCAGGACAAAGTACAACTTTGATAACATTCTCAGGTACAGCTGGATCTACCTTTGCTTGGACAAATAATAATACAGCAACTGGTTTGGGTGCATCTGGCACAGGAAACATTCCATCATTTACTGCTATCAACTCAAC
>JBILOX010000078.1:0-3302 GCA_044374225.1 Crocinitomicaceae bacterium
TTCCATATTATGTCTTGGTAGATGAGCAGTTAACAATTAAAAACATTCCTGCGTTGGCTCCTTCACCAAATGGATTGTACGAAACAATTGAGAAAACTTTTTACGATATTAAACGAAAAAAGGAGAATAATTAAGATCTGTAAAAACCCCAAAAAGCACCCATTGCTCCGCCAAACAAATGTGCAAAATGAGAAATTTGGTCATTTTTGAATGAGGAATAAATTTCTTGACCAAGAAATAGTAAAACCACGAGAATAAATGTTATTGGAATATCTTTTCCTCTTGTGTTCAATAGTGAAGTCACAACAATTAACATAAACGCAATTCCACTTGCACCAATTAAACCATTATCCCAAAGTAATGTGTGAAGAATCGCAGTTAAAATTGCTGTACTCACAACCATTAAACTGAATTTTTGCCAACCAAATTTTAATTCTACTAACGGACCAAGCAATAAAATAATGGATAAGTTACCAATAACATGTTCAAAATCTGCATGTCCAAAAATATAAGTTAGCGTACTTATGTACCACCGAAAATTTCTTTCTTGAAAGTCGCCATTCAAAATAAAAATAGTATCATTTGAGGCGTTAACAAAAAACAAACCGATTAAGCTTAAGGAAGCCAGAATAAGTGTGGCTTTTGAATCGAATGTTATTTTCATTAAGATAAACTAGTTAATAAGAACGTTACTCAATTTTGGCACTTAAACCTTTATCTAGTAAACCCAAACAAATTGGTTCTAAATCTTCGTAAACACCATATTTAACAATACATTTGCCATTTGTATGCACAACCCAAGCGCATTGTTCAGCTTGAATCATATCGTGGTCACAATAGCGCATTAAGCAAGAAATCACATGATCAAAGGTATTGTAATCATCGTTGTATAAAATGATAGAATACTCAGCAATTTGCTGTTCTAGAAGTTCAACTAATGGATCAGTAAGTGTTTCAGTGTGATTATTCATAAATTGATAGTATAAGTTCTTTTGCTAATTGTTTTATTTCTTCTGCTTCTTCAGTTGTTCGTGGGAAAAATTGAATTTCTTGGTTGTTCAAAGGTTTAAATTCATAAGGGCAATGTAAAATCCAATTTCCGAACGAACCTGACCAATTACTTGATTTTAATACAAAGGTAATTGTTTTTACTTTTCCTTTTGCAACAATTACTTCATTCATATTAACCACTACATTCATAAATTCTGAAGTTAATTGATTTTCTTTTAAGTGATTAGACGAAACTTTACTTGTTTGGGGGTTGTAAGTAAAAATTCCATTTTGATTTAATTGCTCTAAAAGTGTTCTTACATTTTCCTCATCTACTATTTGCTCAAACTTTAAAACTTTATCTTCAACTTCTTTTTTCTGTAGAATTACGACTGGTTTTCCTGCAACGAAATTGGTTGAATTAGCGCTATTAGTAATTGATGGAGAAGACTCCATTTTGGATTTTTCTTCAAAAATACTTGCGCCAATACGCGCTGCCAATTGATTCGCTTCAGCAATTGTAATTCTTTTTCCTTTGTAATAAGCAACAATAAACGCGTCAGCAACACCTTTTTCAACAGCTTCTTTTCTTCTCGTTTTTGCAGCCTCCAAAGATTGGAATTTCCCAGTAGAATAACGTATTTGACCTTTAGGGGATTTAGAAGTAAATAATTCAATAAATCCTGGTAATTGTTCTTGTTTAATTGGTCTGTTATAAACGCCAACTTGAACTGTAAAAAACAAGGCTTCAAATGATTCAACGGCAATCGCTTCAACTGCTCCAAGAGCTTGATTGTATGTCAAATCAATAATTGGTTTTAGATTTTCTAGTTTGCTTTGAACAGAAACTATATTTGTTTCATTAATTGTCGAAGTTGGTAAACTTTCCAACACTGCAATTTTTAGTTCATTATCTGACAATGGAACACAAGCACCGGATTCCTCTAGGGCTTTAGCTTTGGCAAATGAAATACGTTTTCCATCACAATAAGCAACGATAAATGCATCCTTATAACCAATCGTTCGAATTTCTTTTTTGGCTATTGAGGCAGCGTTTACATTGTTGAAATAACCCGCCATATAACATGTCAAACCATTTGGGAGAATATCACCTGAAACAGGAGAAAATTCTCTAAAAAACTCATTTGGCACGGGTTTTCTGAATGCTCCAACTTGAACGCGATAAACTAAACCGCTTGGATTATTAATATTCACGGGTAAAGGAACTGATGTATCAACGTCTTGATTATCAATTATTTTGAATGAAGTCTCAATACTTGGATTAATTGAAACAATAGTTGCTGATTGAATAAGAACAGTTGCTTCAATAGAATTATTAAGCATCCATTCATAATTGGAAGCCTCGGAAACTTGGGATAAATCTTTTGCTTTTTGGTTACTAGACGTTTGCTTTTCACTTATCTTTTGTTCGTTTTCTGTGATTTTAGTCAACAATTCTCTTTGTTTTGGACTGATTTCAACTTGAGAATCTTTGTTGATTTCTTGATTTAAGGTTTTTCTTAGCGAATTCGTTTCGGATTTTAAAGCTGTTACCTCATTATCTAATTGAGTGATTTCATTTCTTTTTACAATATAGTTGACATAGTTTTGGGATGCTGCTTTCTTCGTTAACTCATCATTATCTAAAACCTCTGTTTCTACTAAAACTATTGTTTGCTCATCTTTTTTCTCACTGATTGATAAACTTTCAAGTGTTTCAATTGAGGAATCGATGCTCGCAATTTGTTGCTCCAGTACTTTTTTATCTTGTGGTGAATTTGTTACTTTTAAAGATTGTTTTACTTGTTCTCTTTCAAGGTTCAAAGTTGAAATTTTAGCTTTTCTTTCTGATTCAGTTAGTACTTCATAACTTGGAAAATCTTTTTTAATAACACTATTTTTTTCGTTTACAAAAGCTTGATTATTTTGTGCTTGGATTTGCACTTCCAAGGAAAGAACTTCTTTATCCAAACGTGCAATTTCAGCTTTGTCCGTCGTTTTCAGTAATTCTTCTTTTATTGTTTTAAGCGCTTGGTTCAACGATTTACTTCTTGCTTCATTTTGACTTTGCAAATTATTAAAAACCTGAATTTGCTTTTGACTTTCTTTTACTATCTCTTCATTATCAACGTTTATTTTTGACTCTGTTGGATTTGATTCTACTACTTTCGATGTTCTAGTTAAAGTTTCTTTTTCTTGTTTCAACGCTTCCAAACGACCATTGCTCAATTGAATTAATTCGTTGATCTTCAATTGCTCCGCTTCTTCCGTTTCCTTTAAAAGCAATTGATTTAACTTTTTAAGTAAAATTT
>JBILOX010000029.1:0-40923 GCA_044374225.1 Crocinitomicaceae bacterium
TTTTATCCAAAATTTAAATTTTGCTGTTTCCTTATTTCTCAATACTTCAAAGAACTTCTTCTGTTGTTAGACTTAATCGCTTAACCACTAACTTTAACCTTTAGTTTTCAACAACTCTTTCGTCATTATCGGGGTGCAAAGATATGTACTCTTTTCATAACTGCAACACTTTTTTAAAAGTTTTTTAAAAGTTTTTTGTTAACTACTGAATTTCAGCTACTAAAAATTAAAAATAATTTCAAATTAAATTAATATTCAATATATTTTGGTATAATTTGTGGAATTTAAGTTATTCCTTCATCTTTGTAGTATATGAAGTTTTTCAAAAGAAATAGCTACAATTCGTATTCTGATGAAGAAATTATAACGCTGTACCTTAAAAATAAGGAATCAAAAATCATTGATGAACTTTATAAAAAATATAGCCATTTAGTATTTGGTGTTTGTCTTAAATATTTAAAACAAAAGGAAAATGCTGAAGACACTACTTTGGAGATTTTTTATCAATTAGGAGAGAAGATTGAAAAACATACCATTCAAAATTTTAAGAGTTGGCTTTTCACCATTACTAAGAACACTTGTTTGATGCAACTTCGAAAAAAAAATCCTCAATATATCGAAATAGAAAATACTCACGTTTGTGAAGATTATGATAATTCATTAAAATCAAAAGAAATAAATGAATTAAAACTTAATCTATTAGAAGAAGCATTAGTTGAATTAAACACTGACCAACATTTTTGTATTCGAGCTTTCTATTTAGAAAAGAAAAGTTACGATGAAATAGTAAAGGATTCAAACTACAACCTTAATGAAGTTAAAAGCTTTATACAAAATGGTAAAAGAAACTTGAAAATTATATTAACAAAAAGATACGCAACACTATGAGTTTGTCTCGAAAAGATCTCGAAAAGTACTTTCGAACGAAGGATTCGACATTGAAAAATGCCATTGAACAAAAGGCGAGTGATAACCCTTTCGACAATGAAGCGTTGGAGGGTTGGTCTACTTCTTCTGTTCCTTTAGAAAGTATGAACGCCATCGATCGAAAACGTTTTAAAGGAATGTACTACAAATTTGCTTTGACGAGTATTCTATTTTTTACTGTTTCTATCGGCTTTATGTACTATGTTACTACTAAAAATGAACAGTCTGCAACTAAGAAAATAACTGAAATTAAAAAACCTAATAATAAGTCTATATATAAGGATACAATTACCGCTGTAAATTTAAGCCCAGAACAAGAACTTATTCAGCCAAAAACAATCAAAAGAAACTTTCAATTAAAAGAAGAAAATAATGCTACGGCGTTAGCGACTTCAACTCAACCAGATCTGAGCACACAACCTTTACCTATTAAGAAGGCCAATTCTATTCCTGCATCTATAAAACGAAGAGTGAATCTAGCAAAAGAAACATACATTCAAGATTTTAAAGTTATTGATTATCGTTACTATCGTTCCCGACCTACTTTAAGTCAAAATAAAGAGGTATTAACTGGAACTCCAGCTAATTCAGAAATTTCCATTAAATCTACCGAAGAATCAGATAACATCGTAGAGATTGCTTATGTTAGTTTTTTAGGGAAATCATTGAAGTACTTCAGTCAAAATAAATTCAAAGATGCGTTGAATCGATTTGATTTGATACTTGAAACTTATCCCGATGATGTAAACGCTTTGTTTTATAGTGCATTATGCCTTTATAATTTGAATCAATTTAACTTATGTGAAAAAAGAATAATCGAATTGAAAAATTCTAAATTCACTAATTTCGAAGAAGAACAAGAATGGTATTTATTACTTACATTTTATTCATTGCATAAAGACCAACAATTCTTAGAACTTAAATCACAAATTATTGAAGCAGGTGGGTTTTATTCAAAGAAAGCTGAAAAATTGTAATGCTTATATTGCTTTAAAAAATAAGTTGACACCTATTAAATCTAGCTCCAAGTCGTTCCTTCTTTGCCATCTTTAACAACAATTCCAGCTGCTGCTAATCCATCACGGATTTTATCTGAAGTTGTCCAATCTTTGTTACTGCGCGCTTGCTGACGTAAATCCAAAACTAAATCCATCACGGGTGCTAATTTTGAATCATTGTTTTCTGAACTTGTTTGAAGACCAAGAACACCAGCAATAAAACCATTCATTTCATTTGTTAAAAAATCTCTATCACTTGCCGTAATTGTTGCTTTTCCATCATTAATTAAATAAATATTTTTTGCTGCCTCAAAAAGATTTGCGATTAGAATCGGTGTATTGAAATCATCGTTCATTGCATTGTAAAAGCTGTCAACTAGCTCTGAAACTTGAATAGATGAAGTTTCACTAGTTGTTATTTTACTTAATAATTTAATCGCTTCCATTAAACGAGAATAGCCTTTTTCAGATGCATTCAATGCGTCTTGTGTGAAATCCAAATTACTTCTGTAATGTGCTTGCATCATAAAAAATCGCAGAACATCTGGTGAATAGGGTTTATCAAATAATTCGGTGCTTCCTTCTATAATTTCTTTCGGTAAAAAATAATTTCCAAAAGATTTACTCATTTTCTGTCCATTCACATTCAGCATATTGGCATGCATCCAGTATTTTGCAGGATTACAACCCATTGAACCACAACTTTGCGCAATTTCATCTTCGTGATGTGGGAATTTTAAATCCATTCCACCGCCGTGAATATCAAAATGTTTACCTAAATATTTGGTGCTCATTGCTGTACATTCAATATGCCAACCTGGGTTTCCATTTCCCCATGGAGAGCGCCAAATTTGCATATCATCAGGATGCGCTTTTTTCCACAAGGCAAAATCGGCGAAAAATCGCTTTTCATCTTGCGCATTTAAAGCTCGTGTTTCATTGTCTAATTCATCTACTTTTCGTCCACTTAAAATCCCGTAATTGAAATCTTTCATGTATTGTTGCACATCAAAATAAACAGAACCATTTACAACATAGGCATAACCATTTTCAATGATTTGTTCGATAATTTCTATCTGCTCTTGAATATGACCAGTTGCAGTTGGTTCGATACTTGGAGGAAGTAAATTATATATACGTTGTAATTCTTGAAACTTAACATTGTATTTGTAAACAATTTCAAGTGACTGCATTTGTTCTAAACGTGCAGCTTTACCAATACTATCCACTTCTTGACCAACACTGTTGGTTATGTGTCCAGCATCTGTGATATTTCGAACGTATTTTACTTTGTAGCCAAGATGAAGAAAATAGCGGTAAATCATATCGAAATTTATAAAAGTGCGCATATTTCCCATGTGTGGTTCACTATAGAGCGTAGGTCCACAGACATACATTCCAACATGATCAATATGAAGAGGCTCAAATGTTTCTTTTTTACCACTGAGGCTATTATAAATTTGAAGATTACGACGATTTTCCATAGAATTTGTAGAGGTGCAAAATTAAAAAAAGAACCGTGACCAATGAAAAGAATATTACAATGTATTTTATATCCTAATTCTGTTTACACATAGAAATAAACTATTCGCTATTGAAATTTATATTTTTCAAAAGCTAGAAATTAAATTATGAATTACGCGTAATCAATTCAAAACTCTTTATTTTAAACGCTCAATTATAAATTATTTCTCCATACACAACTCCACCAACAATCCATCGCTAGATTTTGGGTGTAAAAACGCAATTCTTTTATTATCAGCGCCATCTTTTGGGCTAGTATGAATCAATTGAAATCCTTCTTCCGTCAAGCGTTCGATTTCTTCGTCGATATTGCTTACTTCAAAAGCTACGTGATGAAAGCCAGCACCTCTTTTCTCTAAAAATTTCGCTATTGGCGATTCGGGATTACTAGCTTCTAAAAGTTCGATTTTCGATTCTCCGATTTGAAAAAAAGCTGTTTTAACACCTTCTGATTCAACAGCTTCTGTTTTGTAACAGGGCGTTTGAAATAGTTTTTCGTAAAGTGGAATGGAAACGCTCAAATCTTTAACGGCAATTCCTAAATGTTCTATTTTTTTAATCATTGGTCGATTTTTATGAATTTTTCAGTTGTGTTGTCGAAGTTTACAAAATAAACACCATTCACCAAATTCTGACAATCAACTTTCTCGTTGTATCCTAGCTTTAATAAATTTCCGAAAGCATCATAAACTTCAAATTTTGTCTTTACACTTTTGCCATTTGCTTTGAAATACAGATAATCAGTCACTTTTGCTGGCGCCATTTTTACTTTAGAATTGGTCGATTGAAAGGAAACTTCTTTGGAACTTCGTTTTTCTCCTGAGTTATCAATTTGAGAAACACGCACTTTATTCAAACCAGAATGAGGCGAAAGTTGAAAAGTATATTTATTTAATTGATAGGTGCCGTTTCCTTTTACTTGTCCAGCTTCAACCCAACGTCCCCACCGGTATTGTTCGATAATAAAATCTAATGAACCAGCTTCAGCTTTTGTTTGCCAATTCACCAAGCCATTTTTTTCAGCTGAAATTGCAACACATTCAAAGGTGCTTTTTGGCAATAATACTTCCGAATTGATAAATTCAGGTTCACAGCCGTCTGCATGCGAAAGCACCACAAACACTTTTTCTCCTTTTTTTAAGTTAAAAAGCGAAAAATCAATCTCGAAATTAGCATTTTGAATCGATGCTGGAAGAATCTCACCATTCACTAAAACCTTGGAAACACAATAACCGAAACCATCAGATTGAGGTGGATTGCGAACAAATAAATTCTTCCCTTGAAAACTTCCTTCGATGGAGAATTGTTTATCTTGAGCAACAACTTTTGTAAGCGCTAAAAAGCAACTTGTAAACAGAATGAAGTTTTTGAAATTCAATTTTAGTCTCATACAATTGCCAATGATTTTGGATGGTTCCACTTTCAAAAGCAAAGAAAGTATAAATTTGCCACATGCAAATAGATATTAATGTTATAAAAGCACTCCACATCATTTTTGTAGTGAGTTGGTTCGCTGGATTGTTTTACATCGTTCGCTTGTTCATTTATGCGCAAGAAGCAAAGGAAATGGAAGAACCCAAAAAATCTATACTTATCGAGCAATTAGTTATTATGCAAAAAAAATTATGGTGGATTATCACAACGCCTGCGATGGTTTTATCCGTGATTTTTGGAATTTGGATGCTTGTAATAAATCCCGCTTATCTCAAAATGCCATGGATGCACCTAAAATTATCGTTTGTAGTTTTTCTCTTGATTTATCACTTCTATTGTCAAAAAATTATGTTTGACATTGTGAAAGGTGTATGTAAATGGAAATCAAATCAATTGCGACTTTGGAACGAGTTGGCAACCTTATTCTTGGTAGCGATCGTGTTTTTAGTGGTATTGAAAAATACTTTAAATTGGGTGTATGGAACACTCGGTTTCTTTGGGGTGGCGGTTGGATTAATGGTGGCTATCCAATTGTATAAAAAAGCGCGAGCGAAATCAAAGTAATCAAAAATTGATTTATTATTGTTTGTTAATAAAGTTTAACTACCTTTGCGCCAAATTTTGAAAACCCACAAGAGAAACTTTAGTTCATGACGCTTTCAAATCTATTTAAATCATTTCTGTTGGTTATCTTAACCAGTCTGTCTTTCAATACCGTTTTTGCTAACGAAGGTCACAAAGAAGAAAAAGAGTTTAACGTTGGTGAGATGATTATGCACCATATTAAAGATGCGCACGAATGGCATCTATTTGGTCCTGAGCATGGTGGAACATCTATTTATCTTCCTGTAATTTTATTGGATGGTGGATTAAAAACATTTAGTTCAAGTAATTTTTACCACGGAGAACAAGTTGAATACACAGACGCTGTTAGCGGAGAATCATACCACTATATGCTTGGAACGGGTCCAGCTGATGGATACGCTTTATTTCACGAGAAAATTTACAAAACAGAAGAAAGAAAATTACACTTCGAAGAAGGTCACCCTCACAACGCTAAACCTTTAGATTTTTCAATCACCAAAAATGTTCTTTCTTTGATTTTCGGAGCAATTTTTATTTTAGTGATTATGTTTAGCATTGCTGGTTTCTACAAGAAAAACGGAGCAGTAGCACCAAAAGGAATCGCTAAATTTTTAGAGCCGATTATCATTATGGTTAGAGATGACATCGCTAAAGCTAACATTGATCATCACCATTATAAAAAATACGTTCCCTATTTATTGACAATTTTCTTCTTCATTTGGTTAAATAATATGTTAGGATTAGTTCCTTTCTTACCAGGTGGAGCAAATTTGACAGGAAATATATCTGTGACATTATTCTTAGCGATTTGTACATTAATTGTTACATTATTCTCTGGAAACAAAAACTATTGGGGTCACATTTTCTGGATGCCAGGTGTACCAGTTCCGATGAAAATTTTTATGTTACCAATCGAGTTGATTGGTGTCTTAACTAAGCCTTTCGCCTTAATGATTCGTTTGTTTGCAAACATCACAGCGGGTCACATTATTATTTTAGCTTTAATCTCAATTATCTTCATCAACAAAAATGTTGCTTGGGGAGGATTGTCAGTTCCAATGGCATTGTTTATCTCTGTGTTGGAATTATTGGTAGCATTCTTACAAGCATTCTTGTTTGCAATGTTGTCATCATTGTTTATCGGTGCAGCTGTTGAAGAAGCGCATCATTAATTAGTAATTTTTTAAACTACAATAAATATGTACGGAAGTATCGCAGCAATTGGAGCAGGTCTTGCAGTATTAGGAGCAGGATTGGGTATTGGTAGAATCGGTGGTTCAGCAATGGACGCAATCGCACGTCAGCCAGAAGCTTCAGGGAAAATTCAAACAGCTATGATTATCGCAGCAGCGTTAATTGAAGGTGTTGCTCTTTTCGGAGTAGTAGTTGGTCTACTTGGAGGAAGCAAGTAAATTTTAAAGAGGTGAATTGACGGTTGGTTGGTTCACCTTTTATTTGATTAAAAAAAATTAAAAACACAATACAATGGATTTAGTACTACCAGACTTAGGGCTTTTATTTTGGACAGCATTGGTATTTTGCATCCTTCTATTTTTATTAGCAAAATTTGCTTGGAAACCAATTCTTTCTGCCGTTAACGCTAGAGAGCAAAAAATCACTGAAGCTTTAGAATTAGCTGAAAAAACGCGTTCTGAAATGCAAGCTTTACAAGCTGAAAACGATAAAATCTTAAAAGAAGCGAGAGCTGAAAGAGATAACATCTTGAAAGAAGCAAAAGAAGCAGCAAACCAAATGATTGAAGCAGCAAAATCTAAATCTAAATCAGAAGCCGATAAAATCGTTGAGAATGCAAGACACACAATCAACAGTGAGAAAGCAGCTGCTATGGCTGAATTGAAAACGCATGTTGCAGCATTGTCATTAGAAATCGCTGAAAAAGTAATTAGAGGTGAATTAGCATCTGACGATAAACAAAAAGCATTGGCTGACAAATTGGTTGGTGATATTAACATGAATTAATTCAAGGATGAAATCAGCAAAATCAGCATCAAGATACGCGAAAGCATTGTTAGAATTGGCAGTTGAACAACAAAAAGTTGACGCTATCGAATCTAATATGCAACGTATTCTTACTGCGGCAAAAGAAACAAATGAGTTTCAAGTATTTTTGAATTCACCAATAATCAACATTGACAAAAAGATTGATGTATTGAATAAATTATTTGGTGAGTTTGAACCATTGACACTTTCTTTTATCGCATTAATTACAAAAAACGGAAGAGAGCGTTTCATCACAGAAATTGCTAATTCGTATATTTCTCAAGTTAAAGAATACAAAGGAATTGTTCCGATTACTATAACAAGTGCTCGTCAATTGGATGCTTCAACAAGAGCTTCAATTGTAGCACGTATTAGCGCAACAGTTCAAGGTACTTTAGAAATTACCGAACGAGTAGATGAAACATTAGTAGGAGGATTTATTGTAAGAATGGGTGACAAACAGTTCGACGCATCTGTTGCAACTCAACTTTTAAGAATGAAACAAGAATTATCAAAATAGTAACAAAGCACAATTAATACAAAACAAAATGGCAGATATTAAACCGGCAGAAGTTTCAGCAATTTTAAGAGAACAACTTTCAGGTTTTCGCTCAGAAGCTGAACTACAAGAAGTTGGAACCGTTCTACAAGTAGGAGACGGTATCGCTCGTATTTATGGAATGAATGGTGTTCAATATGGTGAACTTATCGAATTCAAAAGTGGTGCGCAAGGTATCGCTTTGAACTTGGAAGAAGACAATGTTGGAGCCGTAATTCTAGGTCGTTCATCAAGTGTAAACGAAGGTGATACAGTTCGTCGTTTAGGTAAAATTGCTTCTGTTAAAGTTGGTGAAGGAATGGTTGGACGTGTAGTTGATACATTAGGACAGCCAATCGATGGTAAAGGACCAATTCAAGGTGAATTATACGAAATGCCAATCGAGCGTAAAGCGCCAGGTGTTATTTTTCGTCAACCGGTAAATGAGCCTTTACAAACAGGTATCAAAGCTGTTGATGCAATGATTCCAATCGGACGTGGACAACGTGAGTTAATCATCGGTGACCGTCAAACTGGAAAAACAACTGTTGCAATCGATACGATTATCAACCAAAGAGAGTTCTTCGATAGAGGAGAACCTGTATATTGTATTTATGTAGCTATTGGACAAAAAGGTTCAACAGTTGCTGGAATCGTGAAAAAATTAGAAGATGCTGGAGCAATGGCATACACTACTATCGTAGCGTCAAATGCTTCTGATCCTGCTCCAATGCAGTTTTATGCTCCAATGACGGGTGCTGCTGTAGGTGAGTTTTTCCGTGATTCAGGACGTCCAGCATTAATCGTGTTTGATGACTTGTCAAAACAAGCGGTTGCTTATCGTGAGGTATCTTTATTATTACGTCGTCCTCCAGGTCGTGAGGCTTACCCAGGTGACGTATTCTACTTACACTCTCGTTTGTTAGAGCGTGCAGCGAAAATCATCGCTGATGATACTATTGCATCTCAAATGAATGATTTACCCCCTTCAATTAAACATTTAGTGAAAGGTGGTGGTTCATTGACTGCATTGCCAATTATCGAAACACAAGCAGGTGACGTTTCTGCATATATCCCAACAAACGTAATTTCGATTACAGACGGACAAATTTTCTTGGAAGGTGACTTGTTCAACGCTGGTATTCGTCCAGCGATTAACGTTGGTATCTCAGTATCTCGTGTTGGAGGTAATGCACAAATCAAATCAATGAAAAAAGTGGCTGGTACTTTGAAATTAGACCAAGCACAATATAGAGAATTAGAGGCGTTTGCGAAATTTGGTTCTGACTTAGATGCTGCTACAAAATCAGTATTGGATAAAGGAGCAAGAAACGTTGAAATCTTGAAACAAAAAGAAGGTGATCCATATCCAGTTGAAAAACAAATTGCGATTATCTACGTTGGAACGAAAGGTTTGATGCAACGCGTTCCGATCAATAAAGTGAAAGAATTCGAAAAAGATTATTTGACTGTTTTAGAAGCGAAACACGCAGATGTTTTAGTGGCTTTGAAAGCAGGAAAATATACTGACGAAATCACTGATACGTTGACAAAAGTTGCGAAAGAAGTAGCTGATAAATATTAAAAATTACAGATTGGAAGATTTCAAATTACAGATTATTAATCAATTTGTAATTTGAAAATCTGCAATCTGCAATCCAAAAAAAAGATGGCTAATTTAAAGGAAATACGAAATAGAATAACCTCCGTTGGTTCAACCATGCAGATTACTTCTGCGATGAAAATGGTTTCTGCGGCGAAGTTAAAGCGTGCACAAGATGCTGTTACAGCAATGCGCCCATATACTGGAAAATTGAAGGAGATTCTTGAAAATTTAAGCGCTACACTTGATTTATCTGAAAACGCTTATTCAGAAACGAGAGAAATTAAAACCGTTTTAATAATCGGTATTACTTCGAACCGTGGATTATGTGGTGGTTTTAATAATAACATAATCAAGCGTGTTGCAGCTCTTAAACAAGATGATTATGCTAATACTAACATTAAATTGTTGTGCTTAGGTAAAAAAATTAAAGACGCTTACAAAAACACTCCGAATTACTACATCAATCCAACTTTAGCACCATTGGAAGATGTTTATGCAGACTTAAAATTTGAAAACGTGGCAAAAATCGCTGAAGAGGTGATGCGTGGTTTCAAAGCAAAAGAGTATGATAAAGTTGTATTGGTTTACAATCGTTTTATCAATGCTGCAACGCAATCAATTGAAACGGAACAATTTTTACCAATTATTCCAACAGTTTCTGAAGGAACAAACGCTGCAGGAGATTATATTTTTGAACCATCTAAAAATGAAATCGTTGAAGATTTGATTCCTAAATCATTAAAACTTCAAGTATTTAAAGCAATTCGCGATTCATTTGCTGCTGAACATGGCGCTCGTATGACTGCAATGCATAAAGCTACAGATAATGCGAAAGAACTTCAAAAAAGCTTAAAATTAAGTTACAACAAAGCACGTCAAGCTGCAATTACAAACGAAATCTTAGAAATCGTTGGTGGTGCAGAAGCGTTGAATGGATAAGAAGAAACTAATTATATAAAAAAAGGCAATCGAATAGGTTGCCTTTTTTTATGTCTTATATTTTTCTTACAAATCAAAACTCCCAGCCAAATCGTTCTTTTACCAACGAATATATGTAAGCTAGAATTTCTTCGTTTTCAGTTTTTTCTAATGCGTCGTTTACGAAAGCACTTACTACCAAATTAAGTGCTGATTTTTCAGAAATTCCTCTTGCTCGCAAGTAGAAAACCGCTTCTTCATCCAATTGTCCTGTTGTAGATCCATGAGAACATTTCACATCATCGGCGTAGATTTCTAATTCCGGTTTTGAATTTACAGAAGCATCGTCACTCATTAATACATTTGCATTCGATTGAAAAGCATTGATTTTTTGAGCGTCTTTGCGAACGAAAACTTTCCCGTTAAATACTGCTGTAGCTTTGTCGTCGATTACGCCTTTGTATAATTCATTTGATAAACAATGTGCTACTTTATGGTCGATAACTGTATGATTGTCTACATGTTGCGTACCGTTTAAAATGTAAGCTCCGTAAAGATTCGTTTCACAATTTTGACCGTTAACGGCAACATTCACATCATTGCGCACGAAGTTTCCATTCAAAGTCGTTGTATGAAGAGTGAAATTGGAATCTTTTTCTTGTTTGATATTTTCTTTTGAAACGTGGAAATTAGTTCCTGCCTCCGCTTGGATTTTGTGTAACGTTAAATGCGTTCCTGCTCCAACTTCAACGTCTGTAACCACATTTACCAATGAATTACTATCTTCTACTGACAAATAATTCAAAATGATTTCCGCTTTCGAAAGTGCACCAGCTTGAATAACGTTTCTTAAAGCAACAAATTCATTTCCAGTAGTGTAGTGTATGATTTCAATTGCTTGTTCAAGATTCGTTTTAGCTGCAATTTGAATAAATAAACCATTACTTGCATACGCTAAATTCAAGGCTTCAAATGTTGTTAATTCAGTAGAAACGTTTGCTAATTCTTCAGCTGAACAATCTTGAATGCTTTTTACCGTTAAGCCACTTGGCAAATTTTCAGGCTGTTGAATCAAGTTTCCATTGTGAAAAACAAATTGCATTGATTCAGCACAAATGCGTAATGAGGTGTCGATTTTACTTTCGTCAGTTTGATCAAAACGCAAGTTTGCAATGCGCGCCAAACGGGTATATTTCCAGTTTTCGTGACGTGTTGTTGGAAAATCGGTTTCGTTTAAAAATTCGAACGCAGCACTAACTTTATCGTCTGGAAAAGCCACTGATGTGCTTGCCAAATTCGCACGAAAAGCAGCTAATTTATTTGTTGAAATTACTTCTTGCATGGCTTTTTTAGTTTGCGTCCACTTCGTTTTTAATCCAATCGTAGCCTTTTTCTTCTAACTCCAAAGCTAACTCTTTTGTACCTGTTTTTACGATTCTTCCATCATATAAAACATGTACAAAATCTGGAATGATATAATCCAATAAACGTTGGTAATGCGTGATCACAATCGTTGCGTTATTTGGCGTTTTTAATTTGTTTACTCCACTTGCTACAATCCGCAAAGCGTCGATATCCAAACCAGAATCGGTTTCATCTAAGATTGCCAATTTCGGTTCCAACATCGCCATTTGGAAGATTTCATTGCGCTTCTTTTCACCACCAGAAAAACCTTCGTTGACCGAACGTGAAGCCAATTTACTATCCAATTCCACGATTGCTGATTTCTCACGAACTTTCGCCATAAAATCTTTCGCTGAAATTGGTTCTTCGCCTTTGTACTCGCGAATTTCATTCAATGCCGTACGCAAAAAGTTTACGTTTGAAACCCCTGGAATCTCAACTGGATACTGAAACGCTAAGAACAAACCTTCACGAGCTCTGTCTTCAGTTGATAACTCTAATAAGTCTTTGCCGTCAAATTCGACTGAACCTTCCGTTACTTCGTATTCTTCACGTCCTGCCAAAATACTAGCAAGTGTGCTTTTCCCAGCTCCATTCGGACCCATTATCGCGTGGATTTCACCAGCGTTTACTTCTAAATTCAAGCCTTTAAGGATTTCTTTTCCTTCAATGTTGGCGTGTAAGTTTTTAATTTTTATCATTTTATTCTAAATTGCAGATTAACAGATTACAGATTGCAAATTGTATGCTCATCTGTAACTTCAATCCTATTTTTATTTATTTCCTTTATAACTTTTTAAATATTTTATAAATCCAGCTAACTGTTTACTTGTTGTAGCGCATTTTTCATTAAGTATATTAAATTCATTTTCGCTTAAATAGTCCAAATTAAATGCAATTCTCAATTGTGTTCTTACTTCACCGCACGATCCTTTTGCTATCGCTAGAAAATACAAAAATTGATTCTTTCCATCTCTTTCATAACCTTCTGATATATTCGATGGAACTGAAACGGAAGCCCTTCTAATTTGATCCTTTAAACCAAAATCTTTAGAAAATTTTTCAGTATTTGTTAACCTATAAATTTCAGTACATAAATCCATACTTGCTTTCCAAACATCTAAATCCTCAAAGTTTCCTATTGTTGCCATATATTTAAATTACAAATTGAAAATTACAGATTGCAGATTAATGTATCACAGATTAGAAAATTACAAATTGCAGATTCATGAATTACAGATTAGAAAATTGCAAATTGCAGATTGAAACTGAATTTAATTTGCAATTTGCAATCTGCCAATCTGTAATCCATATTACCCTACCGATCCTTCCAAACTAATCGCCAACAACTTCTGTGCTTCCACAGCAAATTCCATCGGCAACTGATTTAATACTTCTTTACAATATCCATTTACAATTAAACTAATCGCTTTTTCTTCACTTATTCCACGCTGCTTGCAATAAAACAACTGATCTTCACCGATTTTTGATGTCGTCGCTTCGTGTTCTATTTTCGCACTTGGATTTTTACATTCGATATATGGAAACGTATGCGCACCGCATTCGTCCGTCATTAACAAAGAGTCACACTGAGAGAAATTTCTAGCATTTTGTGCGTTCTTGCTGATTTGCACCAAACCTCTGTATGAATTTTGAGATTTTCCAGCTGAAATTCCTTTTGAAATGATGGTGCTTTTTGTGTTTTTCCCTAGGTGAATCATTTTCGTTCCTGTGTCCGCTTGTTGGTAATTGTTAGTCACCGCAACAGAATAAAATTCTCCAATCGAATTGTCACCTTTCAAAATACAGGAAGGATATTTCCAAGTAACAGCTGAACCAGTTTCTACTTGCGTCCACGAAATTTTTGCGTTGCGTTCACAAATCCCACGTTTTGTAACGAAGTTAAATATTCCACCTAAGCCATTTTTGTCGCCCGGATACCAGTTTTGTACTGTTGAATATTTGATCTCTGCATTTTCCAAAGCAATTAACTCAACAACTGCTGCGTGCAATTGATTTTCGTCGCGTTGTGGCGCTGTACATCCTTCTAAATACGAAACATAAGCACCTTCGTCAGCAACCACAAGTGTGCGTTCAAATTGTCCTGTACCTCCAGCGTTGATGCGGAAATACGTTGAAAGTTCCATTGGGCAGCGAACGCCTTTTGGAATGTAGCAGAAAGAACCGTCTGTAAAAACAGCTGAATTCAAAGCAGCATAGTAATTATCGGTAGTTGGAACAACAGTTCCCATGTATTTTTTAACCAATTCAGGATGTTCATGCACTGCATCCGAAAACGAGCAAAAAATGATTCCTAATTCGCCCAATTTTTCTTTGAATGAAGTCGCAACGGAAACGGAATCCATCACGAAATCGACAGCCACACCTGTTAAGCGTTTTTGTTCTTCCATAGAAATTCCCAATTTCGCCATTGTTGCCTTCATTTCAGGATCTACATCGTCCCAAGACTCGTATTTTTTCGTTTGCTTTGGAGCTGAGTAATAAGCAATAGCTTGAAAATCTGGTTTTGTGTAATGAACATGCGCCCATTCAGGTTCAGTCATTGTTTTCCAAATTGCAAAAGCTTTCAAGCGGTGTTCCAGCAACCATTCAGGTTCGTTTTTCTTATCGGAAATCAAACGAATAATGTCTTCATTTAAGCCAATCGGAACTGTGTCTGTTTCAATATCAGTAACAAAACCAAATTTGTATTCCTGATTTTCGAGGTCTTTCGCTAACTCGTTTTCGGTATAATTTGCCATTGCGTTCGTTTAAACTGAAAAAGATTCTCCGCAACCACAAGTTCTGTCAGCATTTGGGTTGATGAAAATAAATCCTTTTCCATTCAATCCACCTGAAAAATCAAGTGTTGTTCCTAATAAATACAAATAGCTTTTAGTGTCAACAACAACACGCATTCCGTTGTCTTCAAACACTTTATCGCCTTCTTTTTCTTCGTTATCAAAAGTAAGTTGGTACATCAAGCCTGAGCAACCGCCGCCTTGAACACCTACACGGATAAAAAATCCATCTTTTCCTTCGTCCTCCATCAATCTGTTTGCTTGTTTCTTGGCAGTATCTGTGACAGTTATCATGACAACTTTATTTAGATTAATTATAAATAAGACTTAAATTGAATGCAAAAATACCACTTTAAAGGTATTGTGCAACAATAAAAGAAAACAAATATGTCAAAGAATAGTTTTTGATAACAACTTAATTGGAAACCATAGTCCTTTGTATCTTTACAAATATTTATAATATGGAGGAAGAAGAAAGGTTTAGATTTAATTTTAAGCAACACATTCCCAAACGGTTCGGACGCTCATACATTTTTAGAATGATAGTCTATATTCTTGGTTTTGCGGTTGTTTTAGGTTTGTTGGTCCAAAAGTGGAATGCTGCAGATATAAACAAAAATAAAATTAAAGTGTTAAAAAAAACACCAAGTAAGGAAATTAACGTTCAAGTCGCTCCTGAAAAAACGAATCAATGAAGACACTTTTAATTAGTTCCATACTTTTCCTGTTTCTAGAAACGAATACGCATCAATTAACCATTGAAATCAAAAATATTGCTTCGACTAAAGGGAATTTATTCATTGGATTGTATCAACCAAAGAATGAATTTCCAGTTTTTGGTAAGCAATACATTGGAAAAGTGGTTCCAGTTTCAGGAAAAACAATGACTTATACTTTCAAAGATTTACCCCAGGGAGATTATGCATTTGCTATTTATCACGATGAAAACAAAAACGGTAAATTGGATAAAAATATGTTAGGTGTACCAACTGAATATTATGGATTTTCAAATAACGCTAGAAGAACTTTCAGTGCGCCAAGTTTTGAGGAAGCAAGTTTTGACCTAAAAAAAGATGTGAAACAAACGATTGTTTTGAAGTGAAATAGTTTTTGTGATTTACCCGAAAGATAGTTTTTTTTTAAAAAAATAGTAATTAATCCATCTTTACATTCAAGGAATTCAAAAACAGAAAATTTATTCAATAAAAAATAAAATTTACGTCATAAATCACTATAATTAGGAACCATAATTAATTAAAAGTTCATTCTAACATTTCTTTAATTTTTAACTTTACAAGAAAAAATGAAAAAGTTCAAATTATTATTAATTTTATTCACATTTATTTTATCGTCTTTTAATTCTTTTTCTCAAGATTCATTGGAAGTTGAGGAAGAATATGAAGAACCAATTACATTTCCAGGTACTCGAATTATTAGCGGCCACTCAACTGAAACTTTACTTAAAAACACTTTTGAAATGCGGATTGAGCACCGTTTCGGTGATATCGCAGGTAACAACGGTGGTCCTCAAAGTATGTTTGGATTTGATAATTTATCAGACATGCGTATCGCAATGGAATACGGTATAACAGACGATTTGATGGTTGGATTTGGACGATCAAAAGGAGCTAAAAATTCACCAAATTCGATTTCACCATACAGCTCTTTATTGGATGGATTCGTGAAGTACAAAATTCTTGAGCAGAAAAAAGAGGGTAAACCTTTTTCATTGTCAGTGATTGCAGGTTCAACATTCACTTACATGAAGGCCTCAATCGATGAATCCCAAGTTAGTTATTTTCCAAAAGTCGCACATCGTTTTGCCTATTTCACTCAAGTTAATGTTGCGAAACATTTTGGAGATCGTTTTTCAATTGCTTTAATGCCAACCTATGTATATAGAAATTATGTAGCAGCAAATGATCAAAATGGTTTGTTTGCTTTAGGAGGTGCTTTTCGATTACGTTTGACTAAGCGATTTGCTCTATTAACCGAATACTATCATAATTTTAATAATCAGGACTTAAGGCAAAATAGTTATAAGAATAGCCTCGGTGTTGCTTTAGAATGGTTCACTTTCGGACATAATTTTACTATTAATTTTACAAATTCAACTGGCTTGGGAGAAACACAATTTATACCTTATACCGCTGAAAATTGGACAAAGGGTCAATTTAGGTTTGGTTTTTGTGTAGCTAGAAAATTCGAATTTGAATAACTTAAATTAAACACAATGAAAACAACAACAACTTTTTTAATTTATTTTGCTTTATTAGGTCTTTCAACCTCTGTAGCACTAATTCCAACAGATCATTTTGTCGTAGGCGATGGACATTCAATTGATTTCAAAAGCAAAGATCCTTCTGGTTCATTCAAAGAAATGGGTGGAGATATTGAATTTGATGAAAACAATTTGGATGCTTGTAAATTCAATTTGAATATTGCGGTTAGTTCCATAAGTACCGGAAATGGAATACAAAATAAAAAGGCTCAAACGGAGGAATGGTTCGACGCTAAAAAGTTTCCTCTGATTAAGTTTAAGTCAACAAAAGTTGAGAAAAAAGGCTCAGAGTACAATATTACTGGAGAATTAACAATGAAAGGTGTTACAAAAAAAGTTACAATTCCAACAACAGTTTCTGGATCAGGTAGTAAACTTACTTTTAAAGGTAATTTCAATGTCAATCGAATGGATTTTAAGGTTGGGAAGAAAAGTGCAATTGTTTCAGATATTATGAAAATCTCTTACGTTGTTCCAGCGGTTAAGAAGTAATTAATGTTCAAACACTATTTTTTTCTTGCAATTATAACTGCAGTAATTTCGTCATTACTTGGTGGAATTTATGCTTACTATTATTATAAAATTCTTTTCGATTTTTCAATGATACTTCCCGTTTGGAAAATTGTATCGGCTTATTTTTCAATCGCTTTGATTGCAACAGGGTTAAGGTTTCTTTTTGATTTGATGTTTCCTAAATTTGGAGAATTGTGTTTTAACATAGTATTAAGTTTTTTAACCATTTTGAGTATCATGCACCCTATTTTATTAAATGGTGATTTTGAAATGGCTGAAATGTACCCAGGGTTCGCAATTCCTCTTTACTTTATTTTTACAATTATTTGGTTGGCATTAGCACCAACTTTTATTAAAAAACCTTTAAAATGAAATTATTAGCAAGCCTTTCAATTTGTATGCTCCTTTTTAGTTGCACAAAAGATAAAGTAGCAGGAACGATTGTCGATCCAAATTGTACAGATTCTGTATCGTTTTCAACCGATGTCTGGCCAATTATTGAACAAAACTGTACTGGTTGTCATGGCGTTGGAAACACAATAGGTTACACATTGACAAATCATACTAACATTTCCTCCAACGCAGCAGCGATTGTTGGTTCAATGAAAGGATCTGGTTTTCAGTTCATGCCACAAGGTGGAGATGCTTTACCTGATTCGGTGATTCAAAAAGTTCAATGCTGGATCAGCCAAGGGAAATTGAATAATTAGATTTTAATTTTAATAACGTATTGATATTCAAGATAAAATAGTTCTGCTCAAAAGAATCAGCACATTAAACTTCTTAAATATACAATCCCCTCGCACCAAATTTATTTCTTTGAATTATCAATGCTGGAAAAGGAATTTTAAGGTAATTCAGTTGGTTAAAAACGGTTTTTTTTAGTGGTTTTTTACTGGAATGCTGGAGAAGTCTATATCCATCGAAAGTAAAAATTCCATTTTGGATTGATTTTTTTGATTGAGAACTCAGCTAAACTAATTTGAATTCAAAAGTAGTAACCCTTATTTTTCTTACTTCTACAGATCTAACTGATAAACGTCTGCGAGGTTTTTATTGTCTTTGATTGTGATTTTTAAGTCGTTGATTAAACCGTCTTTTACATCGTAAACCCAACCGTGTACGTGTACTTCTTGTCCACTTTCCCAAGCGCCCTGAACGATGGAGGTTTTCGCTAAATCAAGTACTTGTTCCATTACGTTTAATTCTACAAAGCGATTGAATCTTGCTTTTTCATCTTCGATTTCATTCAGCTCTTTTTGGTGAAAACGATAAACGTCTTTAATGTGACGAATCCAGTTGTCAATTATACCAACGTGTTTGTTAGTCATTGCAGTTTGAACCCCACCACAGCCATAATGTCCACATACGATGATATGTTTTACTTGCAATACATTCACAGCGTAATCCAATACAGATAATAAATTCATATCTGAATGTACCACCATATTTGCAATGTTTCTGTGAACAAATACTTCTCCTGGTTCTGCCCCAATTATTTCATTTGCTGGAACACGACTATCAGAGCAGCCAATCCATAAAACAGGAGGTTTTTGTCCATTTGCAAGGCGATTAAAATAATCAGGATCTTGCTTGATTTTTCTTGCAACCCATTCTTTATTGTTTTCAAGTAATTTATTATAAAAAGCTTCCATGTTTATATATTGTTTAAGTTAATATTTATCATTTGTAATTGTATGTTTCTGTTTTTTGAACCATAAACTTGAAATTCATTTAGAAGTTCTATTACGTCATAGTCAATTGATTTACAATTGCTACCATCAATTATTAGTTTAGAATTTTTGGGAATTGTTTCCAAAATCTCGATGATTCCAGCTTTGTTTAAAAAAGTCACTTCTTCAGAAAGTGTCACCTTGATTTCGTTTTCAGAAAGCTCTTTTTTGAAATTATTTTTGTAGTTCTTTTTAAGAATGTAGAAAATAGATATTGCCAAACCAATTGCAATTCCCTTCAGTAAATCCGTTAAAAGCACTCCAATAATCGTAATAGCAAAAGGTATAAACTGTTCCCAACCCAATTTATACATTGATTTAAAGAGAGAAACTTTAGCGAGTTTATACCCAACCATAATCAAAACTGCTGCTAATGCAGCCAAAGGAATCATATTGAGTAATTGCGGAATGAAAACGATTGCGATTAATATCAAAAAACCATGAACAATAGTTGAGAGTTTAGATTGACCTCCGGAGTTGATATTTGCAGAACTTCGAACAATTACTTGAGTTATCGGTAACCCACCTAAGAATCCACTTACGATATTTCCGATTCCTTGTGCTTTTAATTCTTGATTAGTTGGAGTTGAAAATTTTTCCGGATCTAATTTATCAGTAGCTTCAACCGAAAGTAAAGTTTCTAAACTTCCAACCAAAGCGATCGTGATGGCAACAACGTAAACATTTGGATTACTTAGAATTGAAAAATCAGGAAAAGAGAAAAAACCAATAAAATCAGTTAAAGATTTAGGAACAGGTAATTGAACTAAATGGATACTTGAAACTTTTAGATTGTTATCAATAGTTCCAAACAGATTATTTATTAAAATGGCCACAACAACAACAATTAAAGCGCCTGGAATAACAGATAAAACTTTGTTTTTCTTTAACCATTTTGTATCGAATAGCATTAGAATTAAAAGTGATACAACTCCAATGATTATTGCTCCTGGATTTAATGCTTGAAGTGAATAATAAATTTCTGAAAAAGTATTGTGTCCATCTTTTTGGAAAAACGATTCATCACCAAAGAAATCTTTGTCATAGCCAACTAAATGTGGAATTTCTTTTAAAATTAAAATGATACCGATAGCTGCAAGCATTCCTTTAATAACAGATGATGGAACGTAATTAGCGATAATTCCTGCTTTCAGAAAACCCGCAATTACTTGAAAAATGCCAGAAATTACTACAGCCACTAAAAATGCTTCGTAGCTTCCTAATGTTGAAATTGCTGCAACAATTATTGTAATAAGTCCTGCAGCGGGACCAGAAACTCCAAGCCTTGAGCCACTAAGAAAGCCAACAACAATTCCACCAACTATTCCAGCGACTAAACCTGAAAATAAATTGGGCAAACCGTCAATTCCTTCTACTGATGTGGAGGCTAAACCAACACCCAAACACAAAGGTAGAGCAACCAAAAATACAACTAAACCTGCTGGCAAATCCTTTTGCCACGTTTTAAAATGAATCATAAAAAAATTAATTAAAGATTAAAAAATGCTTTGACTAACTTTTTCAGGTGGGGAATAGGGTATGAAGGAGTAATTTCTTGAATCTAAATTTTCATTTAAAGCAATCCAAGATTTGGTGCTGAAATTTGTAATTTCGGAGGGATTAAGAGAGAAATAATTTAACTCTATTTCTTCTTTTGTCTCTTCAATCATTACAAATAAACTTTCAGTTTCTTCAATTGCTTGCGAATTGGAATCTAATTGTTTAAGAACAATTTCGTTTTGATGATGTGAGAATTTTGTTTGAAAATCAATTAAACAGATGGAAGAAAGCACTAATTGAAAAATCAATATGCTTGTTAAAAATATAGACCATTTATTGTTTCTGATTTTCATCGCATTCAAAAATAGTGTTTTTACCTTGCTTTATTTAATTAATTAATAAATTTTTTTTATGAATGTTTAGGTTTAGCAAGATTATTAAAGTTTATAGAAACCTATTTTCATAATAAATGTTATTACTAACAATAAGAATAGTAATACTATCATTTTAGTTAGTAAGTTTGTGTTATGGAACATTTATTATCAACGGTAAATATTAAAGTCAACGAAAAGTTATTTTTGAAAAACCCAACAAGTTCTGATCTTGGAATGAAGATTATAAATATTGGAATTGAATTATTGGCAGAAGTTGGTTTTGAAAATTTTACCTTTAAAAAGCTAGCCACTAAAATTGAAACAACAGAGGCTTCTATTTATCGGTATTTTGAGTGCAAACATACGTTTTTACTTTACCTTATTAATTGGTATTGGGGTATGATTGAATATCGATTGTTGATAGAAACGGCAAACATCGACGACCCAATTCGTAAGCTTTACAAATCACTTCACGTGATTACTTCGGTGCCAAATCCTGATAACGAACTGGTTTTTCAATGGGAATTAAGCTTGAAGAGCCTTGTAATTAATGAATCTGCAAAAGTTTACAGAACTAAAACCGTTGATAAAGAAAATAAAGAAGGTGCTTACAGTGTTTACAAATCAATCGTATCAAGAGTTGTGGAATTAATAAAGGAAATTAATCCAAACTATTCATATCCCGCAATGTTAATTTCTACAATAATTGAAAGTAGCAATAATCAGCGATTTTTTAAAGATCACCTACCAAGATTAACAAACACACTTTCAAACGAAGATGCTTATGAGCATTTTGCTTTAGATATTATAAACAAAACACTACAAATCAATGGAACAGAGTAATATTTCACCCATCAATCGTTTTTGGCTTTTACTGAGGACAGATAGCACTGAAATTAGAAATGTGTATATTTTTGCTGTTTTAAGTGGAATACTTTCTTTGGCTTTACCACTCGGAATTCAAGCGATTATAAACTTTATTCAGATGGGTCAAGTTAGTACCTCCTGGATTGTATTGGTAGTTTTGGTAGTTCTAGCTATTGGGTTTTCAGGTATATTAACAATCGCTCAAATGCGTATTACAGAGAATTTACAACAACGTATCTTTGTTAAGTCTGCCTTTGAATTTGCGGATCGCATTCCGAAAATTAAAATGAATGAATTAATTAAAAAATATGCCCCAGAATTAACCAATCGTTTTTTTGACACATTAACAATACAAAAAGGGCTGTCCAAATTGCTAATAGACTTTACAGCAGCAAGTTTACAAATAGTTTTTGGTTTAGTTTTACTTTCTTTTTATCATAGCTTCTTTATCTTTTTTGGGCTTATATTGGTAATTTTATTGGCTTTGATTTTGAAGATTACTTCAAAAAAAGGTTTTGAATCAAGTTTAAATGAATCAAATTACAAATATAAAATCGCTCATTGGTTAGAAGAAATTGCACATGCAAGATTTAGTTTTAAAATGGCAGGAAACCCTGAATTGTCTCTAACGAAAACAGACGATCACCTTAACGGTTATTTGATTGCTCGCAATATTCATTTTCGAGTTTTAGTTCAGCAATTTACTTTTTTAATTCTATTTAAAGTTTTAATAGCTCTAGCACTATTAATAATTGGGGGTTTTTTGGTCTTGAATCAAGATATGAATATAGGGCAGTTTATAGCTGCTGAAATTATTATATTGCTAGTACTAAACTCCGTTGAGAAATTGATTATGAGTTTAGAAATCGTTTATGACGTGATAACTGCTGTAGAAAAAATTGGTCAAATAACGGATATTGAATTAGAACAATATGATGGTATAAAAATTCCAGAAAGGGACTGTGGAATTGAAATTTTTATTGATAAAGTTTCCTTTCAGACAAACTTATACCGTAATCCAATTTTGAAAGAAATCACTATGGAAATAGCAGCCAATCAGAAGGTTTGTATTATTTCAGATTCTACGGTTTCTACAAATACACTTTTTTGTTTAATTGGCGGAATGTACCCCGTCAGTTCAGGAAATATTTCGATTGAAGGTTTGCCAATTGGAAACCTCGACATTCAGGATTTACGAAATGATATTGGTAATTTATTATTTCAAGATAAACTTTTTCATGCAACTATTTTAGAGAATATAACACTTGGTAGAAGCTACGCGTCTTTTGGAGAAGTTCAACGAATCGCTAAGATTTTAAATTTTTCGGAAGCTATTAATAATTTTTCGGAAGGATACAATACGTTACTAAATCCAGAGTCTCACTTTATACCACAAGATATTATTAAAAAAATACTGCTAATTCGAGCTTTTGTAGGGAATCCCAAATTAATTCTCCTAGAAGACCCATCTAATTCACTCAATGATTCCCAATCTGACCATCTAATTGAATTAATATCAAGTCAACAAAATGTTTCTGTTTTATACTCCTCAAACGATGAAAAGCTGATGAAATTTGCAGACAAAATTATTGAACTCGAAAAAGGGAAAGTAATATTTGAAGGAACTTACCAATCATATAAAGCAAAAAAATAGGCGATGTTAAATTTATCACCAAATAATAAAACTCAATTACTAAGAGAAGATTTCTGGGCATTGAAATTTGTAAGTAAAGAAAGGTCATCTAAAAAAATCATTCGTGTTTTTTATGTCTTTTTCTTACTTTCTTTAATTTTAATGTTTATTCCGTGGACTCAAAATGTGCAATCGAATGGAAAACTCATCACACTTCGACCTGAACAACGTCCACAAACAATAAATACCATTATTGCTGGAAGGATTGAAAAATGGTACGTGAAAGACGGAGATATTGTAAATAAAGGAGACACATTGCTTTTCATTTCGGAGGTGAAAGACGGTTATTTCGATCCGAAATTAGTAGAACGAACCATTAATCAGTTGCGTGCTAAAGAGCAATCTGTAAAAACGTATGGTGACAAAGTTGTTTCCTTGGATAATCGAATTGATGCGTTGATTGAATCAGGTAAACTAAAATTACAACAAGCGCAGATTAAATTAAAACAAACAAGGTTAAAAATAATTAGTGATAGCATTGATTATCAAGTAGCTAAAAATAATTATGACATCGCAAAAGATCAATTTGAACGATTTGAAAGATTGACCAAAGAAGGTCTAAAATCACAAACAGAATTAGAGATCCGAAAAGTTTCCATGCAACGTGCGCAAGGGGGCATGATTAGTGCTCAACAAAAATTATTACAATCCCGTAACGACATTATTGATGCTAAGGTGGAATTATCGTCTATTGAAGCAAAATATCGCGACGAGATTTCAAAAGCTGAATCGGATAAGTTTTCAGCAATCACAAGTATGTATGAAACAGAGGTAGATGTAACTAAATTACAAACTCAATCAGCGAATTATTCTATTCGGAATGGTATGTATGTAATTACAGCACCTCAAGACGGCGTAGTCACAAGGGTAATTCAAAGTGGGATTGGAGAAACCGTTAAACAAGGGGAACAAATTCTGACTATCATGCCTAAAGTCTATGACCTGGCAGTTGAAATGTATATTCGTCCAATGGATTTACCACTAATGCATCAAGGTCAAAAGGTACGTTTGCAATTTGACGGATGGCCCGCGATAGTGTTTTCTGGTTGGCCTAACACAAGTTATGGAACGTATGGTGGAGAGGTGTTTGCAGTGGATAATTTTGCGCAAGAAGATGGAACATTCAGGGTTTTAATTTCACCTGACACGAGCGATTATTCATGGCCTAAAGCATTACGTGTTGGCGGTGGAACAAACTCAATGATTCTATTAAAGAATGTGCCAATTTGGTATGAATTATGGCGAATTATCAATGGTTTTCCACCAGATTTCTACAAAAAATCAGATGTTAAAGCTAACAAAGAGAAAAAATGAAATCAATCGTAAGTGTTTTATTTACAGCTATTTGTTTTTCTCTTTCGAGTCAAGTTGTTTTCTCTGAACAAGGGTTTCAAGTTTTGGTTTTACGCAATCATCCGTTAGCGAAGCAAGCTAATTTGCAACCTGAAATAGGGGAAAGCTATTTACTGAAAGCCAAAGGTAGTTTTGACCCAAAAGTCTATAATCAAATAGACCAAAAATATTTTAAAGGTTCGCAATATTACAGTATGATTAACTCTGGTTTGAAACTTCCAACTTGGTACGGTGTGGAATTAAAATCAGGCATGGAAAACAATCGTGGAACCAACTTGGATCTGCAAAACAAAACTCCCAATAGTGGTTTATGGTATGGAGGTGTAGCTGTTAATCTTGGTCAAGGTTTGTTTATTGACCAGCGAAGAGCAGAACTATTCAAAGCAAGGATTTTTCAAAAAAGTACGCTTGCAGAGCAAAAATTGCAATTAAATGAATTGTTTTACGAGTCGGGTTACTCTTATTGGAACTGGTTTTTAGCCTATCATTCAAATTTGATTTTAAGAGAAGCATTAGCGCTAGCTGAAGTAAGATTAGATGCAATTCGTCGAACAGCTGATTTAGGAGATCGTCCAGGAATTGACAGTGTTGAAGCACGAATTCAAGTACAAACGAGAGCCGTTTTATTGCAACAATTTGAAGCGGAATTACAAAATTCAAAACTTAAACTTTCCACTTTTTTATGGACAGAAAATGACGAACCACTTGAATTAGAAGAAGAGACAATTCCGATTCCAAAAGCTGAAATTGTTATTCAAAATGCCACTGATTATCAAACTTTGGTGAATGATTCAATTATAAAAAGTCATCCATATTTGCAAATCGCTAATTTCAAAATAGAAACTTTAGAAGTCGAAAAAAGACTTAAAAGAGAACAATTGAAACCACAATTGAATTTACAATATAACTTTTTGAATGAACCAATCAATTTTAATCCTTTGGATGGAATGTCAATCAATAATTACAAATGGGGTTTGACATTTGAAATGCCTTTGTTTTTAAGAAAAGAGCGCGGTGATTTACAATTGGCAGAGTTGAAAATTCAATCAGCAGAATTTCAGTTGGATAATACTTTTGCTTCGTTGAATTATAAAATACAAAGTTCCCTTGTAGATTTAGAAAATATGAGTGCGCAGCTGATTATTTACAAGCAAACTGTTGAAGACAACCGTACTTTATTGGAAGCTGAAAAACGTATGTTTGAAAATGGAGAAAGTTCATTGTTCTTGATAAACGTTCGTGAAATGGCTTACATTCAATCTCAGCTGAAATACATTGAATTACTAACCAAAAACCAACAAGCGGCAATCGCTTTGAAATTTGCTTTGGCAAGGTTGATTTAATTTGTTTTTTTAACGATTACTATTCAATTAAATAAATCTCCTGGATTCATTCTTAGAAAAGTTTCAATTCCAATTCCACCTGTTCCTATTAGCAAAACTTTTTTCGGCTTAAACGTTTGAGCAAAGACGCGCATTCCATTGTTTTCAGCTCGTCTTCCAGTTTTCACTTCAATCGCAATCAACGTGTTTTTTCGCTCTATGATAAAGTCAACCTCATCATTTTTTTCTCGCCAATAATACACAGTGTAATTATTCGTAATAGCTTTGTTTATGAGATGTGCACCAATTGCAGATTCTACTAACCTCCCCCAAATTTTAGAATCCGAAAGTGCTTTTTCATACGTTAAATCATCTTGCGCTGTCAGTAAAGCATTATTGAAAACTTGAAATTTAGGTTTTGAAGCACGTTTTCGAATGACGTTTCCTGCATATTTTTCAGTTGCTCCCAACAAGCCTGAATCGGAAAGCAAGGTCAAATAATGTGATAAAGTAGTTGTGTTACCTGCGTCTTGCAACTCGCCTAAAAGTTTTGTGTAGGCTAGAATTTGACCTGAATACAGACAACCTAATTCAAACAATCGCCGTAAAACTGCTGGTTTATCAACGCGTGTCAACATCAAAATATCCTTTGAAATACTCGTTTCAATTAAGGAATCTTTGATGTAATTTTTCCAACGTTCTTCGTCGTGAATTAAACTTGCTGCTCCTGGATAGGAACCGTAGTAAATGTATTGATTCACATTCCAACCAAATGCTTCTTCCATTTCTGAAAAAGACCAATGTCCAACATAAGTTACTTCAAACCTTCCTGCAAGCGATTCAGTTAGACCTTTCTGAATCAGCAAGCGCGAAGAGCCAAGCAAGATAACTTTGATGTTGTTATTTTCTTTGGTGTCAAAATCCCATTGTTCTTTGACAATTTCACTCCAGTTATCCAATTTTTGAATTTCATCAATGATTAGAATCACTTCATTTTTCGTTGAATTTTTAAGTTGAATGCGTGCATTTTCCCACACTTGTTCAATCCATAACCAATTGGAATTTATCACCCCATCTACGGAAACAGATATCGTTTCAATTTCGACTTCTTCCGTCAATTGTTTCATCATTGTTGTTTTACCAACTTGACGAGGGCCCATCAAAACTTGAATGAATTTTCTAGTCTCATTCATCCTTGATTTAACTATTTCCAACTGAATTCTTCGGATCATAATTGAACTTTATAGTGCGAAATTAATAAATTACTCAATACAATAAGTAATTTAACTCATTATATTGAGTAATTTAACTCATTATATTGAGTAAAATATTTAAACTATCATTAACTTACTGTAAGTAAATAAGTTAAATACGTAAATAAATATAAAAATAAGAGTAATTTCCTTAAGGTATATGAAAGAATTATCAAAATTCTAGCCATTTTGTACCTGTTAATTCAAATTGAACAATCAAGTTTTCTTCTCTCGTTGATTTAAGAGATTCTTTACAATTTTATAAAGATTGTCGACAATGTCTTCAATTATTTACTATTTCGCTCATTTGTTTCAAAACAATCGTTCATACTCCTTGTTAAAATTGTAAATTTGGAAACTAAAAAATTAAATATGAAAAAATTATTGATAGCATCTTTTACATTATTGACACTTTCGTTGAATGCACAAATCACTGTTCCTAAGGCAAGTCCAGCAGGAAAAATCGAACAACGTGTTGGTTTAGCTGACATTTCAATTACGTATAATCGTCCAGCGAAAAGAGAGCGTGTTGTATTTGGTGATGTTGTTCCATTTGGAGAAATGTGGCGTTTTGGTGCGAATGAAACAACGAATTTAACAACAAGTCAAGCTTTGATTTTTGGTAAAGACACCTTAAAATCAGGTTCTTATGCAATTTATGTAAAACCCACAAAAGATAATTGGGAAATCGTTTTCTACAAAGAAACTACCAATTGGGGTTTGCCGGAAACTTGGGACGAAAAGAAAGTAGCTTTGAAAACAAGTGTTCCTGTTATTTTTTTAGCCGATGCGGTTGAAAATTTGACAATAAACATTGATAATATTCAAAATAGTAGTGCTGTAATTCAAATTTCTTGGGACAAAACACGTGTTAATCTTCCTTTTAATTTAAACACGAAAGATAAGGTAATGGCGAGCATCAAAAAAACAATGGATGGTCCAATAGCAAATGATTATCACCAAGCAGCAAATTACTATTTTACAGAGAAAACCGACTTGAAACAAGCATTGGCTTGGTCAACAAAAGCAGTTGAATTGCGTCCAGAAGCTTATTGGATGTCGCGTTTGAAAGCACAAATTCAAGCAGCAATAGGAGATTACAAAGGAGCAATCGAAACGGCAAATTTCTCAATTGCTGCGGCAGAAAAAGACGGAGATCAAAACTACGTTAAAATGAATAAAGTTTCTATCGAAGAGTGGAGCAAGAAAAAATAAACCGTTTTGTTTCAAAAATATAAGTTCCATATATTGATGCATGTCATCATTTTTATTTGGGGTTTTACAGGGATTTTAGGAAAATTAATTCATTTAGATGCCATTATAATCGTTTGGTATCGCGTGTTAATTGCACCATTATTTCTTGGGATTTTTCTCTTCTACACCAAACGCTCACTCAAATTAGACTCAAAACATCTTTGGAAAATTACCATCGTTGGAATGATTGTCGCAGCACATTGGTTGACCTTTTATTATTCGATCCAACTTTCAACTGCTTCTTTGGGCGTTTTATGTCTATCAACAACGACTTTACATGTAACTTGGTTGGAACCAATTGTTATGAAACGCAAATTTTCTTGGCTAGAATTTGGCATGGGAGCAATTGTGATATTTGGAATTTATTTCATATCAGGTGATTTTAATCCGCAAGAAATAAAGGCGATGTATTTTGGTCTTGGGTCTGCACTGTGTGCTGCGTTATTTTCAGTTTTTAACGCCAAAATATCAGAGGAAGTACCATCGACACAAATGACATTTTATGAGTTACTTGTTGGGTTTCTTTTTGTGAGTGTATTCCTTCTTTGGCAGGGGAAATTGAATGATGAAATTTTTGAAATGACTTGGTCAGATTTTGCTTGGCTACTTTTTTTAGGCATCATTTGTACTTCTTTTGCTTTTTTAGTGATGATTGAAATTGTTAAAAAATTAGGTGCATTTACAGCATCTTTGAGTATCAATTTGGAACCAGTTTATACCATTCTGTTGGCAATTGTTATTTTAAACGAACATAAACTTTTGAATCTTAAATTTTACGTTGGGTCAATGATTATTATTTTGGTTGTGGTTTTAAATGGAGTAATTAAACATTATCAGAAAACAGCTTCCCCCTCCTAGCATGAACGACTTGAGAATTTTTCCATGTTATTTTATTTGGATAATAATTTGAATTATCGTAAGTATTTTTTAATTTTGATAAGCTTGATAGTTTAACTGTTTACATTTTATGCAACCAGGTTAAAATGTCTTATTTAAGCCGATATACGTGACTTTTTTAAAACTAAATATCATACGTTTTTAAAAACTAAAGAGTTTGTTCGTTCGTTAACCAAGAAAAAAATGATTGTCAAAAAAGTTAGTATAGTTAAAATTAGTTTTAAGGTAATTTTGTTTATGTCCTTTACATTTTTTGTGTGTAGGAATTATTTCGCCCAAACTATTTTTGATCTAGCCAGAAGAGGAACACCTAATGAAATGATTAGCCTCTTAAATAATCATCCAGAACAAGTGAATTTAATTTCTGACCGTGGCTCAAGTCCTCTATTACTTGCTGCATATTACGGAAACAACGATGTCGCGAGGGTGCTAATTGATAAAGGTGCGAAAATGAATGAATGTTATGCTGAAGGCTCCTTGGTTTACGCTTTAATCTACAAAAACAACCTCGAACTACTAGAAACCATACTTAAAAAAGGTGTAAACGTCAACGACACTTGTCAATTCGAGCAATTCGGTTATCCGGTGCATTTTGCTCTAACACTACAGCGCTATGAGGTTATAGACCTACTGTTGAAAAATGAACTTTCCCTTAACGTATTAGACCCAAAAAAAAGAACGATTAATGAACTATTAATTTTTTACAAAAACCCCAAATTTGATGAAATATTTAACAAAAACTAAGAAAATCTGTTTATTACTTTTATTTCTAATTGGATTATCGCAGTCGATTATTAGTCAAACTTACTCGACAGGAATTGTAAATTTAAGTAGTACAATTGGTCTTGAGATGACAGTAAAAATCGATGTAAGCAACGAAGTTAAGATAACTTTAACTGGTCCAATAGGACGTTGGTTTTCTTTGGGATTTAATGCAAGTTCGATGGCAAGCGGCACTGATGTTGTTAGTGTACATAGTGCAACGAATCTCAACGCTTTTGACTGTTCACTTACTGGATACAATGCTCCTGTTGTTGACGCATCTCAAAATTGGACAATAATATCAGATTTAGTGTCAGGGTCTATAAGAACAGTTGTTGCAACTCGAGCATTGAATACTGGTGACGCCAATGATTATGTTTTTAGTGCTAGTCCATCAACAATTAGTCTTATTTGGGCACGTTCAAGTAGTGCTACCTATACTTACGGTTACCACGGTGCTGCAAATAGAGGTATAGTTTCTGCAAACCTTGCATTGGTGCCTCCACCAGCTGCGCCAACAGGTTTAAGCACACAAACCTTCTGTTTAGGCGCAACGACAGCCCAACTTAATGCCACTGGGTCTTTAATTCAATGGTATACTAGCTCATCTGGAGGAACGGCATTAAGCAATTCCACTTTAGTTAATGGTACAACTTATTATGCAACACAAACGGTTGATGGAATTGAGTCAATCAATCGTTTGGCAGTATCGGTTGTAATAAATACGATTCCTGCTTCTCCCTCTTCAATTACTGGTTCTGCGAATTTTTGTTTGTCTAATTCTCAAATGCAATATAGTGTTTCCTCAATTTCAAATGCAACTAGTTATGTATGGACATTACCAAATGGCGCAACAGGTTCAAGTACCTCAAACTCAATAAATGTCCTGTTTAATTCAAACTTTCAAACGGGGAACTTGACAGTACAATCTCAAAACACTTGTGGATTAAGTAACCCAACAACTTTAATTTTGACACAGCATTTTCCTTCAACGAATACTTTTAACGTGACAACATGCGTTCCTTACGAATTCAATGGGCAAATATATTCCCAAAGTGGAACATATCAATATACCGGAGTTAACGTATGGGGTTGTGATTCAACAGTTAATCTTAATTTAGTCATCTCGCCTTCAATCAATGAAACCTTGAACATTGAAACGTGTGGTTCTTATAATTGGAATGGTCAAACTTTTCAAACCAATGGGGTGTATGTTGATACTTTTCAAACTAGTGACGGGTGTGATTCAATTGTTACTTTAAATTTAGTTGTTAATCCAATTTTTAGTTTGGAAATTGATACTACTGTAAATAACAGCTTTGAATGGAATGGCACTGTTTATAGTACTTCTGGAAGCTATACCCAAAATTTTACCTCGAGTAACAACTGTGATAGTACTGTAACTATTAACCTTGTTATCACTGCGGTTGGTTTAGAAAGTTTACAAAATGACTTTAGCTATTTCCCAAATCCTGTTGGAAAAGATCGAATTTTATATCTACCACAAAATTTAATTATTTGCGATTATTACCTATTTGACTTAAAGGGTATGCTTGTTCAAAAAGGAATTGTTCAAAATACGCTTGAATTAAACAATAACATCGAAGCAGGTAACTACATTTTAAGTATTCAGAATAAGAAAATTTTGATTTTAATTGAATAAGCGGTCCTTTTGACTCTTTAAAACGGGCGTTTACAATCAATACATCACCATCGCCAAGCCACAACCAAAAACAATGCTTACTAATTTTAGTAAGTTAAATTTATGATTTTCAGTAGTTTCAAAAATGATAGTTGTTGAAATATGCAAAAACATACCGACGACAATAGCTAAAATCACATGCACATCTATTCCGATTTGTTCGGGGGAAATGGCAAAACCAAGCAAAACTCCAAGTGGCGTCATAATTCCAAAGGCGATCAAAACCAACCACGATTGAAGTGTGGAAAGTTTGGTGCTCATCAGTAAGGTCATTAGTGCGATTGAAACTGGAACTTGATGGAAAATGATTCCCCAGAAAAGTGAACCGTGTGCGTGACCGTGGTCGGAAACAATGCCCATATATTGATTTCCCAACGGAATTCCTTCGATGACAGAATGAACAGAAAGTGAAATAAACAAGGCCCAAGGCAAAGGCTGACCTTGATGTACGTGAACGTGACCGTGTTCAATTCCACCAGAAAAATATTCTAAAATCAACTGAACGAGAAAACCAATTAGAATATAAATCCCGATTGTTCCAGCTCCATCGTGGTACAGATCAGGAAGTAGATGCTGAAAAATAATCGCTAATAAAAACCCACCACTAAACGCTAAAGCTAATTTGATGAATTGACTTTTGTTGGTTGCGTGTAAATAATTTACAACAACTCCACCTATGATTACAGAAACGAATAATCCAATAAATACGGTACTTAAATTCATATTTTTCGCTCTGCTATAATGATTAATCGATCGGATACTGTTGGTGAATAAGCTTGCAAATCAAAAGTTCCGAAAGTTGCTAGTATGTTAAAATCAGTTTGCAATAAACGTGTAAAATCGGCGAGTTTCAAAGCTTGGACACGTTCAGTGAAATGAAATTCTTGTCCATTGTCTTGAAAACGAATGTCTTTGAAAATGTGCTTTCCGTCGTAGCGACGTTCTAAATTAAATGTCAAGTCACCTATTGTTTTCGTTTCTTTTTCAACCAAATTTTGAATCACTTTTTCCGCATTCATAAAATCAATGATTAATTTTCCTTTTGGAGCAAGCATTTTAGCGATTGAGGCGCACACTTTTTCGTTTTCACTTTCGTGGTCGAAATATCCAAAACTTGTAAAAAGATTAAAAATCGCATCAAACGTTTTGTTTTTAATCACTTCGCGCATATCGTGTGTAGCAAATAAAAGCGATTCGTTTTGAAATTTAGAAGCTTCTTGAATGCTATTTGCTGCCAAGTCAACACCTAAAACTTCGTAGCCAAAGGAATTTAACGTCACCGAATGACGTCCTTTTCCGCAAGCTAAATCCAATAAGTTGGAAGATTTTGGTAAATTCAGAAATTGCAATAAGTTCGAAATAAACAAAGCAGCTTCTTCTTCATTGCGGTTTTGATACAACTGGTGATAATAAGGCGTGTCAAACCATTCCGCAAACCACTCTTTTTGATTCATTGTGCGAAATTAGCATTTTAAATTCTTAAAAAAGTATATTAAAAAGAGAGACTTAAATTAATAACCTTCTAATTTTAGGATGCTACCTTCTATTAATTTTAAAATACTAGCCGCTTTTCTAACTTGAATTTATTGTCTTTTATGCATAATTATCAGTTGTACTTTAAAATATTGCAAAAATTACAAAATATTATGTTATATAAGAAAATATAGTAAATTTGACGAATCAATATATTATGACTGAAAATTTCAACAAAATAGCAAAATATAATTTTTGGAATCAAACCATAAAAACAGGATTTGTACGTCAAAATTATTTAGATCAATTACTTCAATTTAAAGACTCTAGACTTGTTAAAGTATTGGTTGGACAAAGGCGTGTTGGGAAAAGTTATGTGCTTCGACAATACATTCAACACTTGATAGATACAGGGGTGTCTTCACAAAACACCTTATATATCAACAAGGAATTTACGGATTTTGATTTTCTTGAAAACCATCAGGATTTAAACGCACTTATTCAAGATTACTTAATTCATTTTAAAATCGAAGGACGCTTGTATGTTTTTATCGACGAAATTCAACAAATCGAAGACTGGGAACGAATTGTAAATTCTTTATCCCAAGATTTCACATTAGCAATCGATTTATTTATAACGGGTTCGAACTCAGAATTGCTTTCAGGTGAGTTAGCAAGCTTATTGTCTGGGAGATATGTAAAATTTGAAATCTTACCGTTTCGTTTTGAAGAGTATTGTTTGTTTCAGAAAAAAGAAAAATCAAGGAAAAACTATTCCCTTTTTATGAAGGAAGGAGCTTTACCTGAATTATTTCATTTACCCACTGACGAAAGTAAAAACCATTATGTTTCTTCTTTAAAAGACACAATAATTCTTCGCGATATTGTTCAACGTTTTTCAATTAAGGACACAGCTTTACTTTTAGACATCTTCAATTATGTTGTAAATAACGTTTCGAATTTGTTTTCAGTAAATAACTTGATGAATTATTTTGAAAGTAAAAAAAGAAAAACAAATTACGAAACACTTGCAAACTATTTGAATTATCTGAACCAGACTTTCGTTATTCATAAGTGTGAACGCTATGACATAAAAGGCAAAGAACTATTGAGCGGAACTGTTAAATATTACTTGAACGATTTGGCTTTTAGGAATTATTTATTTGGTACTGCCTCGCCAAGCTTTGGTAATCTTTTGGAAAATAGTATTTATTTAGATTTGCTGAAATCAAACTTTATACCTCAAGTGGGAGCATTGCGCAATAAAGAAATTGACTTTGTAGCCACAAGAAATAATTCAATATTGTTTGTTCAAGTTGCTTACACACTAGAAAATGAAGAAACCTACAATCGTGAGTTTGGGAATTTAATTTCACTTAAAAACAACAATCCTAAGTTAATTGTCACAATGGATGAATTGCCTTATGAAGAAAAAGATGGTATTTATTTTGTACCTGCTTGGGAACTAGAAGTATTCTTGAAGAAATTTTGAAAGCGTATTTTTAATTGAATTATCTTCGCTTCAATGAAAAAAATAGGAATCACTGGAGGAATCGGCTCAGGAAAATCATTTGTTGCCAACATCATTGAAAAAATGGGTTATCCAGTTTACTATTCAGATGTTCGCTCGAAAGAATTGACGATCGCTCATCCTGTAATTCGTCAAGGATTAATTGACCTCGTGGGTGAAAATGTGTACTTCGGTGGCGAATTAGACAAAAAAGTATTGGCATCAGCCATTTTCTCGAATGACGAAATTAGAATGAAAGTTAATCAGTTAATTCATCCAATTGTACGACAAGATTTTGAAGATTGGGCAAAAGCACAAACAAATGATTTAATTTTTAATGAAGCTGCCATTCTTTTTGAAACGGGTGCTTATCGCAATTTCGATGCTACTATTTTAATTTATGCACCAGAAGAATTGCGTTTGAAACGTGTTTTAAATCGAGATATCATCACCAAGGAAGAAGTTATAGCGCGGATGAATAATCAAATGAGCGACGAAGAAAAATTAAAAATGACTCCTTACTCGATTTTAAATGATGGAGAAATTCCGGTTTTGAAACAGATTGAAGAGGTGATTGAAAGAATAAATATCCCTCGCGTATAATCAAACATACTTAGTGTTAATCGCATATAAATTAACGATTTTATGTTTTTTCATCTGACCCTGATTAATTTATGATTTCTTCCTTCAGAATTTATAGAATTATAAGCGTTGAACGGTATTAGTCAATTCTCGCTATTTTCTTAATCGGATATTGACTATTTTTACCAACACATGGGAGTAGTTCAAAAAGACGCAATCAAAACAACCGTTTTATCTTTTATAGGTCTGTCCTTGGGATATGTCAACAAGGCGGTTTTGTTTATTGCTTTGTTGACGGTAGAGCAAGTTGGATTGATGAATTTGGTTATCACTGTAGGAATGCTTTTCGCCCAACTTTCAAACTTGGGCTCTATATATTCCACTTGGCGATTTTTTCCATTTTTTAGAAATCAAGACAAAAATCATTACGGATTTCTGCTAATGAACATGCTTATTGTTCTTGTTGGGATTAGTATTTTCACCTTGCTAATACTCTTTTTTAATCAGTCGATAATTGATTATTATTCAGAAAAATCTAAGCTTTTTACACATTATTACCTTTGGGTTATACCGCTTGGGATTGCCAACATTTTTTTTATGCTTTTTGAAAGCTATTTACGTGGCTTATACAAAAATGTATTACCAGTTTTCTTACAAGAAATATTTTTGAGGGTTTTGATTTTTGTTCTGCTTTTGCTTTTAGCTGGAAAAGTCATTGATTTCAACCAGTTTTTCATCGCACACGCATTGGTTTATTTCATTCCATGTTCGGTATTGTTAATTTATTTAATTCGCTTGAAAGAACTGAAATTTTCATTGCGATCCATCACTGTTCCCCGAAGATTTAGGAAAATATTGGTAATGTTCAGTATGATGAGTTATTTGAATAGCTTGGCTACTTTACTTGTGATTTCAATGGATGCGATGATGATAGCATTGTATATCGGTTTAGAAGCCACAGGGGTTTACACGACGATTATTTATTTGACAAGTGCGCTCATGGTTCCCTATCGTTCGATTGTGCGAGTAAGTTCTACCTTGGTTGCGAAGTACTGGAAAGAAAGAGACATGGCTGGAATGCAGGATATCTATCAAAAATCTTCCTCTATTGGTTTAATTATCGGTTTGCTCGGATTCTTAGTAATTTACTTGCCGATTCATGAATTATTTTCCTTCATTCCGGCTTATGAATCAGGAATAAATGTCTTTGTAATTCTAATGGTAGGGAAAATTTTCGATATGTACAGTGGATTGAATGGGACGATTTTCTCCACTTCAAAAAGTTTTAGATATGATTTGATTTTTACTTTTATTCTTTGTGCTTTGGTTTACAGTTTAAATAAGCTCTTGATTCCAAAATTTGGTATTGATGGCGCTGCAATTTCAACGAGTTTTGCTTATGTCGCTTATAATGTGCTTCGTTGCGGTTTTGTGTATTATTTATTTGGTTTACAACCATTTAACTTTAAACAAGTGAAATTAATTTTCTTGTTTACAATTATTGTAATGGTCGCTGTAACTTTTAATTACTACGAATTGTTTAAGGATTGGAACGTATGGCTGGCAATTGGAGTAAAAGAAATTGTCGTGTTAATTGGCTTTATTGTTCCGATTTGGTTGTTTAACTTAGAGCCTGAGATTGTCAATTTTACAAAAAATAGCTATCGCAAATGGTCTGCTCGCATAAGAAAGTAGATTATTAATCGTTATTAAATTATGAAAGCAATATTTCGAATTGTATTATTCACCTTTTTTGTTCAAACGAGCACTGCGCAAATTAAGTTCGATGATTCTTTCACTTTCGAAATTGGACTTCCGAATTCATTTACAAATAAGGCGAATAAAGATATTATGCAAGGTTTAGTTTGTGCAGCGCCTCAATATCAGTTTGCAACAAAATTTGGATTAGCATTTGGCGTTGGACTTCATTACACCTATTTTAATATCAACGAATTTCGCGTTTCTCAAAAAGTTTTTGGCGGTATTCACTCCGGTGCAGGTTATATAAAAATCAGCCATGAGAAATTTTGGACAGATTTAATTGGAACGGATATTGGAATTAAAGTAGGTTATTTAGAAAGCTATGCTAACACCGATTTATTACGAGCTAAAGGAATCCGTTTTGAACGTAAACAAGCGCTGGTAATTGAACCAACAATTGCATTTGTGTTAGCTTCAGATGTAAATGCCTCCTATCGCTTTATTATTTCTTATCCGTTTTATGGATATTCTTTTACACCTGAAATGATAGGAATTGAGTCAAACATTGGTTACACACAAGCTGAATTGTCCAAGATAAATTCATTTCTAACAGTTGGTTTTGGATATACGTTTTATTTCAATGGGAAGAAAAGCACGAAAAGTGGGGATGATTAAACTGTTTTTTATCTAAACTTTAGTACAAGTCAAACAACTTCGGTATCAAGTTACACCCCATCAACCAGTGGATATTTCCTCTTGGATTTGGCAACATTTGGAAAAAAGCGGATTAGATAAGGATTATAACGATTGAGTTATTTTTCCATAATTTTTCTAGGGTTCTTACCAGTAGAAAAATAATTAAAGCATTTGTTTATGGCAAACAATATTGATAATAAACGATTGATACCAACAAACACTATTTAATTAAATCATTTGTTAGTGTCAAATGATTTCGTTGCGGTAAGTTGCGGTAAGTTGCGCAGGATTTGGAAATCCTGCGCAACTTACCGCAATACAAGATAAAAACAAAAAAATCCCACCAACTGATGCTGATGGGATTTAACTTAAACTATTAAATGAGTTATTGTTTGATGAGTTTCATCGTTTTATTGCTTTCAGGTAAATTAACATAATAAGTTCCTGTTGCAAAAGAAGAAACATTGATTGGTGTTTTAGTTTCATTTAAGTTACCATTTAGCAATAATCTACCTCTGATATCAAAGATTGCAAAGGTTTGACCAATAATGAAATCACTAACCTCAATAGTGAAAATATTATCTGTTGGGTTTGGATAAATAGATATTTCATTTTCTGTTAATTCAACGAAACTAGCTCCACTACAATCAATAACTGTTAAGTTTTGAGTAGCATTCGAACTACATCCATTATTGTCAGAAAAGTTATACGTTATTGGGTAAATTCCTGAACCAATTGCTGTGTTAAATGAATTATTTGAGACAGAGGTTCCGGAATAAACTCCCCCAGAAGGAGCGCCCCCAGATAATGTGAATAAACCAAGTGTATCACAGAGTTGATTAAATGTTGCCAAAGTAACAACTGGAAGTGGATTTACCGTTACCGTCATCGTTGTTGTAGTTGCACATGTTGGCGATGTTACAGAACTTGGCGTAAACGTATAAGTTGTCGTTGCTGTGTTATTCACCGCAGGTGACCATGTTCCAATAATACTGTTGTCTGAAGTTGTTGGCAAAGCATTTAATGTAGCTCCTGAACAGATAGCTGCAACTTGCGTAAACGTTGGTGTGCTAAATGGATTTACCGTAACTATTCCCGTGTTAATTGCAGAAGCACATCCACCTAAAGAATAAGTAACTGTATAAGTTGTAGTTGCCGTTGGTGAAACAGTAATTGATGCCGTTGTAGCTGCATTTGACCAAGCGTACGTTCCACCAGTTTGAGTAGGTGTAGCAGTTAACGTAGTCGTCTCACCCGAACAAATAGTAACTAAATTAACTGTAACTGTTGGCGCAGGACTCACAGTAACTGTTCCTGAACCAGCTACAGGAGCACATCCACCTAATGAATAAGTAACGGTATAAGTTGTAGTTGCAGTTGGTGAGACAGTAATTGATGGAGTTGTTGCCGCATTTGACCAAGCGTAAGTTCCGCCCGATTGTGTTGGGGTAGCAGTCAAAGTTGCTGAACCTCCAGAGCATATTGTAGCCGAATTCACAGTAACTGTTGGTGCTGGATTAACAGTTACTGTTGCAGCTGTTGAAGTTGCAGAACAACTATTACTATTGGTGACTACAACTGTGTAAGAACCTGAAGTACTCGCTGTATAACTTACCGCTGTTGCTCCAGTAATATTCGTTCCGTTGTTTTTCCATTGATAAGTCAACCCTGTTCCAGTATTGGCATTCAAAACAACTGAAGTTCCTTGACAGAATGTTGTCGCTCCTCCTACTGTAATAGTAGCAGTTGGCAAAGCATTGACAGTTATCACCATTGTTGTAGTAGTTGCACACGTTGGTGCTGCCGAAGAACTTGGCGTAAATGTATAAGTTGTTGTTGCTGTGTTATTCAACGCAGGAGACCATGTTCCAACTATACTGTTGTTTGATGTTGTTGGCAAAGCACTTAATGTAGCACCTGAACAGATAGCAGGAGCTTGCGTAAACGTTGGTGTAGTCAATGCACTTATTGTTACCGTTGTAGCTGTTGAAGTTTTTAAACATCCATTACTATTTGTTATAACAACTGTGTAAGAACCTGAAGTACTTGCTGTATAACTTGCCGCTGTTGCTCCAGTAATGTTAGTTCCATTGTTTTTCCATTGATAAGTCAAACCAGCTCCAGTATTGGCATTCAATACAACTGAAGCACCTTGACAGAATGTTGTTGGTCCTCCTGCAGTAATTGTAGCAGTAGGCAAAGCATTGACTGTTATCGTCATTGTAGTGGTAGTTGCACACGTTGGCGCTGCTGTTGATGTCGGTGTGAATGTATATGTCGTTGTTACTGTATTATTCAACGCAGGAGACCATGTCCCAGCAATACTGTTAGTTGAAGTTGTTGGCAATGCACTTAATGTAGCACCTGAACAGATAGCTGCAACTTGCGTAAACGTTGGTGTTGTCGATGCATTGACAGTTATCACCATTGTTGTCGTGGTTGCACACGTTGGTGATGCCGCAGAACTTGGCGTAAACGTATACGTCGTCGTTGCTGTATTATTCAACGCAGGAGACCATGTTCCAACAATACTATTAGTTGAAGTTGTTGGCAAAGCACTTAATGTAGCACCTGAACAGATAGCAGGAACTTGAGTAAACGTTGGTGTAGTCAATGCACTTATTGTTACCGTTGTAGCTGTTGAAGTTTTTAAACATCCATTACTATTTGTTATAACAACTGTGTAAGAACCTGAAGTACTTGCTGTATAACTTGCCGCTG
>JBILOX010000030.1:0-40552 GCA_044374225.1 Crocinitomicaceae bacterium
CTCGTTTTCCAGGAGGACCAGGAAGTGTTTCAACTTTTAAACCCAAGGTTTTTAAATCCCTCTTCAATTGTCCTTTGGCGCAATAAGTTACGAATAACCCGTCAGGATTTAACATCGAAGTTGTCTTTTTAAGGATTTCAAAATCCCACATTTCTTCTTGCGCTCGAGGTCCAAATGCATCGAAATAAATAATATCAAACTTTTGTTCAATTAATAAACTCTGGATTTTCGATTGACATTTACATAATTGGAAAAAGTCACTTATTTCTGTTTTAGCCTCCCAAGGTGCTATAATAATTTTTGTAAAAAGATCTTTGCTTTGGTAATCTGTTATTAAGCTATCGTATTTCATTTCGAAATTCATTTCATTTTCAACTGGAAATGCTTCTAATCCAAAATAAGCAACTTTTTGTTGATTTCTCTCTGCCCAAATAGCAGTAAGCAATGCGTTCAATCCTGTTCCAAGTCCTAATTCAAAAACTGAAATTGTATCTTTCTTTGGGAATCGCTGGATACCATTTTCAATGAAAACATGTTTTGCTTCTTGTAAAGCTCCATGATACGAATGGTAGTGCTCATCCATCTCTGGAAGATAAATCGTCATTGACCCATCGGCAGTTTCACGTAATTCTCTTTTCATTAGTTTGCTATTTTTCTTGCAACCATCAAACCATCTCGAATAGGCAGAAGTACATTTTCAACACGCTCATCCTTGTGATTCAATAAATTATATGCTCGTAATAATTCAGTGTCTTTATCATTTTTAGATTCATCAGCTACTTTCCCTGACCACAAGACGTTATCAGCAATGATGTATCCACCAATTTTCACTTTAGAAAAAACTAGATTATAATAATTAATGTAATTTAATTTATCAGCATCAATGAAAACAATATCAAATTGCTCATTCAGTTCTGGAATAATTTTCATCGCATCACCAATTTTATATTCGATTTGAGAACGAAACTCAGATGCTTCAAAATAGCTACGAACTCTGGTTTCCAATTCTTCATTGACATCAATTGTAATCAATTTTCCGTTTTCCTTCAAACCTTCTGCTAAACATAATGCCGAGTAACCTGTGTAAGTTCCTATTTCTAAGATACAATCTGGTTGAATCATTTTTGAAAACATACTTAGAACTCTACCTTGAAAATGTCCACTTAACATGCGCGGTTGAAGCACCTCTAAATGTGTTTCTCGATTAATTCTTTTCAATAATTCACTTTCTTCACTTGTATTCGAACAAACATAATTATCTAATTCTTGGGCGATAAATTCCATTTATTGATTTTTAAACAAATGTAACATAAGAAAAAAAATAATTCACTTTTTTCGCTTCACTGTATGTTTCAACTTCAATAAAGCAAAATTAAATTCAATCGAAGTCTCCGTTTCGTCAATTGGCATTTCATCTTCCAATATTTCAGCTAATAATTCATTTCCTTTTTGCATCAAATCTTGCTTCGAATTTTCAGTTTGATCAACAGAAATAGATTGAATCGCTTTTGAAAACTGTTTCAATTTAGAATAGGTTTCAATAATTGCAATCGTAGTTTCTGTCGCCTTTGGACTTTTAAGAATTGTAGCTAACATATACAAACCTTTATCAGTGAAAGCTTTAACTTGATATTTTGAAAATTTCCCTCTTCCATCTATTTCTAAGGTCGAAAATTTCGACCTTAGAAATTCCGTTTCTTCTTCATCCAAATATATGACATATCCTGAGGGGAATTTTTCAGGATTATTTTTTACTGCTTCATTTACCCTTTTTGTTTCAATTCCATAAAATTCAGCAACATCTTTATCCAATAACACTTTTTTATTTCGGATATCAACTAACCTACTTTCTATTATTTCTAGATTTCTCATAACTCAATGTTTTAGTTTTTGGAACCGGTCGAAAAATTCGACCGGTTCATTTCCCGTTTCTAAGGTCGAATTTTTCGACCTTAGAAAATCAGTTTCTTCTTCATCCAAATAAATAACATAACCTTCCGGAAATTTTTCTGGATTGTTTTTCACAGCTTCATTCACACGTTTTGTTTCAATGCCGTATAAGTGCGCTACATCTCTGTCTAACAGCACTTTTTTATTCCTAATTTCCAATAATTTTTCTTCTATAATCGCTAAGTCTAACATAACCGAATTTTTACTATTTACTCTAATTTAAGAAAAAAAGTCATTTGGATTTAAAGTTAAACTGTTAAAAAATGAACTTTTTGATTGATTAAACTACTTATTTGTAATTACTAACAACCTCAAGTAGGGAAGTAAAAAACAAATGAACTAACTGCCACGTGCTTTCAATTTCCTAAATTTGCCACCAAACAAATTATAAAATGACGGTTTCTGAAATTCGCCAACAATTTTTCGATTTTTTCGCAAGTAAAGGACACGAAATAGTACCTTCTGCACCAATGGTTGTAAAAAACGACCCTACACTGATGTTTACAAACGCTGGAATGAACCAATTCAAGGATTTTTTCTTGGGTTATCAAGTTCCAAAAAATAGAAGAGTTGCGAATTCTCAAAAATGTTTGCGCGTTTCTGGTAAACACAATGACTTAGAAGAAGTTGGAGTAGATACCTATCACCACACGATGTTTGAGATGCTTGGAAACTGGTCATTTGGTGATTATTTCAAAGAAGATGCAATTACTTGGGCTTGGGAATTATTGACTGAAGTTTATAAAATTCCAGTTGATAAATTGTACGTGACCGTTTTCGAAGGGGATGCGAAAGATGGTGTTCCAAAAGATGAAGAAAGTTTCGCTATCTGGAAAAAATTTATCGCTGAAGATCGAATTATTTTGGCTTCTAAAAAAGATAATTTCTGGGAAATGGGTGACACCGGACCTTGTGGACCTTGTACCGAAATTCACGTTGATTTAAGAGACGAAGCTGAAAGAACAAAAATTAACGGTCACGATTTAGTGAATAACGACCATCCGCAGGTTATTGAAATCTGGAACAACGTTTTTATGCAATTCAACCGTAAAGCGGACGGTTCACTTGAAAATCTTCCTGCAACACACGTTGACACGGGAATGGGATTGGAACGTTTGGCAATGGCTTTGCAAGGAAAACAAAGTAATTACGACACGGATTTATTTCAAACACTCATTCAACATACCGTTAAAGTTTCTGGAATACCTTATGGGAAATCGGAAGAAACAGATATTGCTTTGCGTGTTATTGCGGATCACGTACGAACGATTGCTTTTTCAATTGCTGACGGTCAACTTCCTGCAAATAATGGCGCTGGGTATGTCATTCGTCGTATTTTGAGAAGAGCGGTTCGTTACGGTTATCAGACATTAGGCTTGAAAGAATCTTTCCTAAGTGATTTATCGTTGGTGCTTTGCGATTTAATGGGCAATCCTTATGAAGAATTGATTCGTCAAAAAGAGTTGATTTCTAAAGTGATAAGAGAAGAAGAAATTAGTTTCTTTAGAACATTAGAGCAAGGAATCAAACGCATGGATGATTTGATGCAACATTCAAAAAGCAAAAATGAATTGGTAATTGCTGGGGATGCAGTTTTTGAATTATATGATACGTATGGTTTTCCAGTAGATTTAACTTCATTGATTGCTCGAGAAAATGGATTAAGCATAGACGAAGAAGGATTTCAAAAAGAATTACAAATTCAAAAAGATCGTTCACGTTTAGCAACAGCTGTGGAGACGGACGATTGGCAACAAGTAAATCCTGATGTTACAACCGAATTCATAGGTTACGACAACACCTCAGCAACTGTTGAAATCATCAAATACCGTAAAATTTCTCAAAAACAAAAATCATTTTTCCAAATCGTTCTCAATCAGACTCCTTTTTATCCAGAAGGCGGTGGTCAGGTTGGTGATCAAGGAAAATTGACGAATGGAACAGATACAATTTCCATTTTCGACACAAAAAAAGAAAACAATTTAATCATTCACCTAACAGACAAACTACCAGCAAATTTAGAAGTAGAATTCAATGCGCAAGTGAATGAAACGAAACGTGAAAACGCAGCTAAAAACCACTCTGCAACTCACTTATTGCATCACGCGCTTCGTCAAGTTTTAGGAACTCACGTGGAACAAAAAGGCTCACTTGTAAATTCAGAATATTTACGATTTGACTTTTCACATTTTGCTAAAATTACGGACGAAGAATTAGCTCAAATTGAATTATTGGTTCGTCAGACAATTGAAAAGAATGAAGTTCTTGACGAAAGAAGAGCTTGTCCGATTGATGAAGCAAAAGCGTTGGGTGCAATGGCATTATTCGGTGAAAAATACGGCGACAATGTTCGTGTAATAAAATTCGGCGATTCAATTGAATTATGTGGTGGAATTCACGTTCCTAACACGGCAAAAATTGGTTTGTTCAAGATTACTTCTGAATCGGCTGTTGCAGCTGGAGTTCGTAGAATTGAAGCGATAACTGGACCAGCTGCAGAAGTTTATTTCCGTGAGAAAGCTGAAAAATTAGATAATATCAGTCTTTTATTGAGAAATCCAAAAGATTTGAATAAAGCGGTAGAAGATTTGATTCAGAAAAATCAACAATTGACGAAAGAAATCGAGCAATTGCAACGTGAAAAAGCGAAAATTATTAAGTCTGAAATGAAAGCTAAAATTACCACTATCAACGGAATCAATTTCTTGGGAGAATTAGCAGATGTGGACACTAATTCAGTGAAAGACATTCTTTTCCAATTGAAAGGTGAAACCGAAAATTTCGTTGGAGTTATCGGAAATGCAGACGGTGACAAATGTGCTTTGAGTTTGATTATTTCAGACAATTTAGTAGAAGATAAAAAATGGAACGCCTCGCAAATTATTCGTGAAGTGGCAACACATATACAAGGTGGCGGTGGCGGACAAGCATTTTTCGCAACAGCAGGAGGTAAAAAAGCAGACGGACTTAAAACGGCAATTGAAGCAGTAAAAAGCAGATTGAACTAATTTGAAAAAAGTACTCATCATAAGTTATTACTGGCCTCCAAGTGGCGGAAGTGGCGTCCAAAGATGGCTGAAATTTGTGAAGTACTTTCGAGAATTTGGAATTGAACCCATTGTTTTGACGGTTGATCCTGCATTTGCAACTTTTCCTAATTACGATTATTCACTTCTAAAAGAAATTCCTGAAGGAATTGAGATTTACACAACTCAAGCAAGTAGCCCGTTTGAATTATATAAAAAAGTACGTAAAAAAGACGCGCCACAAGCAGGATTTTCAGGAGAAAAAAAGACAGGTTTGGTCGATAAAGCAATGCGTTTCATTCGTGGTAATTTCTTTATTCCCGATGCACGAATTGGATGGAATAAATTTGCACTTGAAAAAGCGAAAGAACTCATTCAATTCCATAACATTGACAGCATTGTAACAACCTCTCCACCCCACTCTACTCAATTGATTGGCTTGGAATTAAAACGCATTTTCAACTTGTATTGGTTGGCAGATTTACGCGATCCTTGGACTGAAATATATTACAATCAAGAACTTTTTCGCACATCGTTTGCAAAGAAAAAAGATTACAAACTCGAGCAATTATGCTTGAAAAATTCGGATAAAATTGTGGTTGTTAGCGAAGACATCAAACGTCATTTTGGTGCCAAACGAAAAGAAATTCTAGGCAAAATCCATGTGATACCAAACGGCTTTGATGAAGCTGACTTTAACATAATTCCAACTCTGAACAACGTAACCCCGAATTGCAATTCGGGGAGTAATTCTCAGAAGATTTCAGAGAACAATTCAAAGCCGAAGATTATCAGCTACGTCGGAAACCTCGGAGAACAATACCCTGTCGAAGGATTTTTGGAAGCTTTTTCAGAAATAGTGAAAAAAGATAGCGATTGGAAACTACAATTTGTTGGGAATTGCCACAACGGAGTTAAAACCTTAGTTGAAAAATTAAACCTTTCAAAATCAGTTGTTTTCGTTCCGTATGTAAACCACTCGGAGGCAATCGATTTTATGATAAAAGCAAGAATTCTACTTTTAATCATTCCAGAAATTGAAAATAACAAAGGGATTTTGACAGGAAAACTATTTGAATACTTAGCAACTGGCAATCCAATTTTAAACATTGGTCCAAAAGACGGTGATGCAGCTGCAATTTTAAAAGAAAATGCTATTTCTGTTACCTTAAATCCAAGTGAAAAGCAAGAAATTATAGATTTTATCTTAAATTCAACCTCCAATCAAAGAGAAGTCAACTCGTTTTCTAAAAACATGTTTTCAAGAAGGAATTTGACAGGTGAGATGGCGGGATTAATTCATCAAACATAATAATTAGGTAATTCTACCTGTTTTTTACTAAAAATATAAATTAAAAACCTGTATTATTGGTTGTATTGAAATATTGATAATAATTTTACAAAATGGTTAGATTTCTGCTATAACTATTTTTTGTTTTTCAATTTGTTGGAATTAAAGGTCAAACTATTCAATCTGGAATGTCATGGTTAACAACTAATTCTGTTACAACTGCCACAAGTCCAAATTATCCAACTACAAACTGTGGAAATATTAATTATTCTATAAATTGTTCTAAACCTTTTAAAAGAACAAACAATGGTGCTCCCTACAATAATAATTGTTTAATTTTTCCATCCGATATTAGTATTACTAATACTTTTTTAACGATGACAATTACGTTTAATCAACCAGTTAATAATTTAAAAATTAGATTTATTGATTTAGATGAAAACGTAAGTGGATTTTCTCAACCCGAAGAGTCAATTTCACAAATAAATCCACCTGCTTCGAGTGTAACCCCATTAAATTTGGCTGTTAATCCATTTTTTCTTGTTGGAGGGATTGTAACACCTTTTGATAATGTTTCAACCAACAATAATAACGATGCATCTGGGTGGGTTAATTGGACAGGTAATTTAACGTCTGTTAATTTTAGATATAATCGGCCTGGAGAATTGTATGCATTAATTATTGATTCTATTTATTTTGATTGCCCAAATTGTTTAGTTGATTGTAATCCGATAATTGAAATGCCAAATACATTTAGTCCTAATGATGATGAAATAAATGAACTATTTACACCAATTTTTTACAAAAATATCAAGTATGCCAATCTAATTATAGTGAATCGTTGGGGGAATTTGATTTATGAAGAAACTAACTTACTTTCAGGTTGGGATGGAACTTCAAATGGTAAAGAATGTACCGAAGGAGTTTATTTCTGGAAAATAGATTACGAGGATTTTAATACCACAAAACTTACTTCTCAAGGATTTTTACATTTGATTAGGTAAGTTTAATTTATTCCTTGTGAAGCAATCCTTGATAGGTAAAATTCAAAAGCTGACAAATTAGTTTCATCAAGTTTTTTCCAAACCAATCCGATTCCTCTTTTTAGATGGAAAATCCCAGCATTTCCGAAACAAACAACTTCACTTTTGTTTAATTCATTCGTTTCAAAAAGCCAATTTCTAACCATAATTGTTCCTTTTTTGAATAAATGCTTAGTAAGCATCTTTATCATTTTTGCTCTATCAATTTGTGTAATCTCTGCTGAAAAAGAGCATTGATTGATATAAGTAATGTTATTCACTGAAGTATTGGTTTCAAATAAAGCTATAATTTCACTCTTCTTATTTTTAAAAACAAACGTATTGGTTTTATAATAATTTGGATTTCTATAAATTCTCCAATCTTGAAATGATAAATTTTGATGAATTGCAAATGAATTGTTGCAGCTCTCTAACATTGATTGAATTAAAGTTTCTGATATGTTAGTTTGACCTGTCAATTCTGAAAAATCAAAATCAAAGGATTCTTGAAGTAAATGGAACTTGAATTTTAGTTTTGAAAAAAGACACAATCCGGCAATCTTTAATTTATCTGCAATTTTATTTTTAGGATTGAGTGTTTTCAAAAAATTATAACTTTTTAAAACTTGGTTTACTGCTAATCCTTGCTGATGATCAAACGGGATTTCAAATCCCAATTTTTCAAATGGTTTGTTAGCAGATGTAAAACCCCAAATAACAGAAACACCTTGTTTTCGTGATTCTTCGAATAAAAACTCGTAGATATTATTAAAAATATTTTGCCCTCTGTAAGTTGGATCCACTAATGTATCCTCACTTTTACCAGACTTTATTAAATTTCCATTTCCGTCAATCAAATTAATAGGAATAACACAATTAGTTCCAACAATTTTGTCTCCATCTTCAGCAATTACATAAATAGAAGGTCCAATTGGTCCATCTCGAAATTCCCAATAAAATTGCTCAATTGAACGATTGGGTTTATCAATTCGATTGTGGAAAGCATTGATATTAATATAATCTGCTGCAGTTGCAAGTCTATAAGTTACCATTGTAATCTATTTTCTTCTATAATTTGTTTCGGGCTCAATACTTCTATTTTACTTTCGTAAATGTAGGCAAGTATTTTTTTATACTCCGGTAAATAGGAGTTGTATTTGTAATCCGTAAAATAAGTATTGTGCCATAGCAATGAAAAGTCACAATTCTGATTATTTTTTTCATAAAAATCAATCACAATTTCTCCAATTTTCGATTTAGGAGTTTTTAAATATTGATGAAACGTTGTATCCATAAAATGTAACGGAGCCTCCACAAAATCATAAGGTTTATCGCTTATAATATCAAAAGGTTGAAATGCTTTTCCATACGAATTTCGGAAGCCATAATGTTCTGCAAATCCCAAGCTACAATCTAGATCAATTGGTGACTCAGATAGAATTTCCCAATCAGTTACAGTTGAAAATTTCAAAAAGTGATAACGATTAAAAGTTGTATTCAAATTGCTTTTCTTAAGCTCTGTTTCAAACGAATCGGTGGAACAAGATTTATGAATCCCATTAAATGAACCTGATTTTTCTACTAATTCAATCAAGTCTATTTGTTCTTCTATTTTATAATCTGAATTTTTAATATTTGCTAACCCTACTCCTTGATTTACCAACCAGAAAAATGTAGTATAAACATCGTATTCATTACTGATTTTCAAAATTTTATCTATATTTCGCCAATGAGGTTTTCTGCTTATCTCATTTAAAATCAATTTAAGCACAACACCAACTTTCTTGTTTTTCACAGCCCACAAACCATCTTGAAACAAAGAACCATGAATGGTGTCAATATCATGGGAAATGAAAAATCGGCTTCTTTTACTTTCTCCTTGAATATTGTTTTGTTTTAAAAATTCATTGATTTCACTTTGAACTAAGTTTTTCTCTATCAAACCAAATTTATATTGATACGAGGAAGTAAATTGAAATCTTTCGTATTCATCCAAGGCTTCATTTGAACCAAATTCTTGAAGACAATTTACTTTGTAGAAAATACTAGCAATAATATCTTTTTTTCCTGATTCATTTTGAATGATTACATTTTTATCAATTTGTGTATCAAATTTTCCTTTTTTAATTGATTCATAAAAATGCAAATGAATATATTGACTTTCGATATCTAAATGATCCCAAATGATTTTCGCACCTGTTTTATCTTCGAGGAATTTAAATGAAACGGATTGATTTTTTTCAATTAATTTGAGAATATATTTTACAATATTCGTGTAATTTTCACCCGATTTCACATAAACAGGAATCATCATTTATATTGATTTTGTGTTATACGAAAGTACTATATTTTGTGCTTTCAATCGATGAATCGTTAAATATTCACTTTGCTGTTGGTAAACTATGTTGAATCAATCGAAATAAGCAATAACCATAAGCTGTATTTTTTATAGTTTTGCTCACAGTTCAAAATCAGCATCAAAATATGTGTGGAATACACGGTTTTATAAATAATAAAATAGCATCAAACGAAGGTCATCAGTTAATACAAAACATGACTAATTCTACGCTACATCGTGGTCCTGATTTTTCAAGTACTGAACAAATTGATAGTTGCTTTTTTGGACACAATCGCTTAAGTATTCTTGATCTTTCAGTTTCAGGAAATCAACCAATGCACTTTGAACAATATGCGATAGTTTTTAATGGCGAAATATACAATTACAAAGAGATTCGAGAAGAATTAAAATCTTTTGGTTATTCATTTGTTTCTGATTCAGACACAGAAGTTATACTTAAAGGATTTGATAAATGGGGTTCTCAAGTTGTCAATCGTTTTATTGGAATGTGGGCATTTGCCATTTACAATAAATCATCGCAAGAATTGTTTTGCTCACGCGATCGATTTGGCATTAAACCTTTTTATTACATTTTCGATGGTAATTCGCTTTATTTTGCTTCGGAAATTAAAAGTTTAAAAAAGACACCTGCATTTTCGAATGATCTAAATTTGAATCAAATTAGTCGTGGATTGCAACTTGGTTGGATGGTTTACAGAGATGAAACCTACTTTAATTGTGTAAAATCCTTGGAGCCAGGTAAAAACATGGTTTTCTCGAACTCAAAGTTACATTTCGAAACGTATTGGCAAATTACTCCAACAACCATCAAAGACCAAAATATTGTTTCGAACTTCAAAAATACTTTCGACGAAACACTTGCTTTGCACATGCGAAGTGATGTTCCTGTTGGTGCTTCTTTAAGTGGTGGTTTGGATAGCTCTAGTATAGTTTGTAGTATTATTGAACAGAATTTAAATGATAATTTACACACTTTCTCAATTTTTTACGAAGGAGAAAACACAGTTGATGAACGCCCATTTATTTTCGAAATCGAGAAAAAATACAAAGGTAAATACACACCAAATTATTATTCTCCATCTAATTCAGAAGTAGAAGCAGATTTCAATGAAATTGCTAGAATGATTGATTTTCCGATGTCAGGTTCGTCATGTATTTCTCACTATTCTTTAATGAAATTGGTTGAAAGCGATAGTATTAAAGTTATTATTTCTGGACAAGGTGCAGACGATTATATGGGTGGATATTTGCACAGTTATTACAGATTATTCGCTGATAAATTCACGAAGTTTGAATGGGTAAGTTTAATGAAAGAATTCAACTTATATCGTAAATACCAAGAGGCTTCTTTTGGTACGATGACACAAGTTGCTCTGAAAAGTTTGCTATCAGTTTTTCTTACTGAAAAGTACCTTTATACTGCTGAATTTAAAAACTATTTGCCTTTTTTAATGAAACCTGGGCTTAGTTCAACTAACCTACATTTTGACGAATTTAAATCTTCTCGATTGGATTCTTTTCATCAAGTTTTAATGAGTTATTCAAGCTTACCAACAATTCTGCATTACGAAGATCGAATTTCAATGGCTAAATCTGTTGAAACACGCGTTCCGTTTTTAGATCATCGTTTGGTAGAAATGATGTTCAACAATCAAGCTGATGATAAAATTAAGAATGGTTACACAAAACGCGTACTAAGGGATGCTATGCAAGGAATTATTCCTGATAAAATTCAATACAGAAAAGACAAAAAAGGTTTTGTTACCCCAGGAGAAGTTTTGTGGTTAAGGGGATGTTTATCTCATTTACTCGAAATAGATTATAACTTACTTCATTTTCTTGATGCTCAAAAAACAAAAAACATAATTGAAGATTTTAAAAAAGGAAATAATAAATTTGCCAAATTGGTTTGGAGAGTTGCCACATTGAATCATTGGATGAAACAAAATAGTTAATGGAAAGTCCAAAGAAAAATCTTTATTTTGAAAACCTAGATGGCTGGCGTGCAATCGCTGCATTTGCGGTTATTTTCGCTCATTTATCTTATCAAATTAAAGATCATGAAAAATTTTCTTTTGCGCTAAAAGCTATTATGTCTTATGGGGGTGTTGGAGGAAGACTTGGCGTAATATTTTTCTTTATACTTAGTGGTTTTCTAATTACCTATTTATTATTTACTGAAAACAAATTACATGGTAAAATACAAATTGGTAGCTTTTATTTAAGACGCATTTTAAGAATCTGGCCACTTTATTATTTGACATTAATAATTGGTTTTGTAATTCTACCACTTTTTAAAGATCTTGGTCCTGAAAATGCTTCACCTCTACTCTACTCTTTTTTTCTAGCAAATTTCGACCACATTTATAATGGTTTTCCTACTTTAAATACGCTGGGAGTTCACTGGAGCGTTTGCGTTGAAGAACAATTCTACATCATTTGGCCACTATTGTTTTGGCTGATGCAAAAAACCAAATCATTCGTTGGTTTGACGATACTTTTAATCGTTGGTTCTGAAGTGTTTTTCGTTTTTTCAGGAATCAACTTAAAGGCAGGAGATTATCACTTAATCAGTTGTTTTAAGTACTTGGCATTGGGAGGTCTTCTTGCGAATTGGGCATTTTATCATCAAGAAAAAATGGTGCAATTTATTTCGTCCTTTAGTAAAAATTTGACTTTAGCGATTTATATTTTTTGCTTAGGATTCATCTTTCTTCAACATAAAATATTAGGTCATTTTGGTTTTTACCCATTTATTTTCCATGTTGTTCCAGCGTTGTTTTTTTCATTTGTTATCATTGAACAAAATTTTTCACCGAATTCGTTTTTTAAAATGGGAAAATTCAAATTACTAACTTGGCTTGGTAAAATCAGTTACGGACTCTATTTAACTCACATGATTGGAATTAATATTGCCCTATTAATTCTTAAAGACACTGTAAACATTTGGTATCTAATCCCTTTGTCTTTGTTTTTTACAATTACCATCAGTTATTTAAGTTATCATTATTTCGAAGCATACTTTTTAAAATTGAAAAAGAGCTTCAGTAAAGTCAATTGAATATGTCAAAACACAAATTGCTTATTATTTCATTTTCAAACCTTAAAAGTGATCCGCGGGTAAAACGTCAAATCAATTATTTTAAAGGTTTTTACGAAATCACAACTGTTGGTTTAGCCGATTCTGAAATCGAAAACGTCACACATATAGATGTTTTCAGCCCTTTCAATAAAATGAATTTCATCACTCCTTTACCAAAACTACTGTTGGGAATGTTTGAATCGTATTATTGGAATTTAGAAGAAATCAAATTGACGCTTGAGAAAATAGTAGGAAAACAATTCGATGTTATCATTGCAAACGACGCAGATGCATTGCCCATAGCCTTAAAAATTAAAGGAAACGCAAAAGTTATTTTTGATGCGCATGAATATTCTCCGGAAGAAAATAATGATAGTTTACGTTGGCGAATTTTATTCAAAAAATACAAAACCAACCTTATCCAAAAGTATGCGAATAAAGCAGATTTTATGCTCACTGTTTGCGATGGAATTGCTAAAAAATACAATTCAAAGTTTGGATTAAATCCAATGGTATTGACCAACGCTGCCGATTACTTTGAAAATACCAATTCGATGAAAGTTGGTGAAAAAATCAAAATTATGCATCATGGTTTAGCATTACCTCAACGTAAAATCGAAAACATGATTGAAATGATGGATTTTGTAGATGAGCGTTTTGAATTGGATTTAATGCTGGTTTTCAGAAAAGAGGAATACAAAAAAGAATTAGAACAATTTATTGGAACGAAAAAGAATGTACGTTTGATTCCACCTGTTTCTACAGACGAAATTGTGCCCTTTATTTCTCAATACGACATTGGAATATATTTGTTGGAACCCAATAATTTCAATAACAAACACGCATTACCAAATAAATTTTTCGAATTCATTCAAGGGCGTTTGGCGATTGCAATTGGTCCTTCCCCAGAAATGGCAAAAATTGTAACTGATTATGATTTAGGACTAGTTTCTAAAGACTTTGATGCCGAGAAATTAGCTGAAACCGTAAACTCATTTACACCTGAAAAAATCATTTACTTCAAGCAAAAATCTGATATGGCTGCAAAGGAGTTAAATTCAAAAGCTAATTATGACAAACTCTATAACGAGATTATTAAGCTTTAACTTCCTCGTCTTTACCCAATTCCTTCTTCAACTCCAAACCACTTACCCCAAAGAAAGTTAACAACAACAAGATTGAAAAAATAGAAGCATATGTTGAACCTTTGATATAAGATGCCGGTTCAAATTTCCATTCGATGTTGTGTTTACCTACTGGAATCATTGCGCCACGTAAAATATAATTTGCTCTAAATGTTTCGATTTGCTTTCCGTCAACATAACAATTCCAACCTTCAGGATAATAAACTTCACTAAAAATCGCAGGTAACTCTGTTTTTGAATTTGAGCTGTATTTTAGCACGTTCGTTCCATAGCTTGTTAACTTGATTATTGCGCTTGAATCTTTAGAATAACTTGATTTCACAGCAATCGAGGCAAAATCTTTTTTATTAAAAATAGCTTCATCTTTTGAATTCAATCCTTCAAGTGATTTCATTTCCTCATTGGAAGAATTTACGATTTTCATTTTTCCAACAAACCAAGCTGCGCCATTTGCATTCACATTTTTAATAGGTTCTTTTGTTCTGTCAAGTACTAAATACTTTGTATTCAACATATTCAAAACAGCATTCGAGTCAGTAACCGCAATCTCACCAATCTGAATGGTATCAAAAACTTGCTTCGCATTTTCATTCGTTACAATTCCAGTCATTCCATAAGCTTGTAACTTCACGTTTTTAGCCATTGAAATTTCTTTGTTGATGCGATTCATTTCGTCAAAAATGTAGAAATCAGCAATTTCTTGGTAACGTTTCAATTTTGCTCCGTGATAACCCCCAATACTTTTATGAAAATAACTTGTTGTTGTTTCTGCAAAAGGATTAGAAAAAGATAAAACGCGGTAATCAGTATTCAAATTCAATATCCCAAATGCAGCAATAGCTCTGCGTGTTTGTTCGTTAGTAATTTGTTTGTATTGAATGGATTCCACCATTTTAGACTGAAGTTCTGAAACCTTTGATGCAAAATCTGGAACACTTTCCATTTCACTTGCTAAAATTCGATTATCTGCCAAAGCAGGAAGTGTTGGAAAAGCGGCTGCATCAATTGGTTCATAGTTTTTGTAAACGCCTCCTTCTTCTTCGTTACCCAAATAGCGTTTTGAAACTGAAATGTTATCAAAGGCAACAACTGCAATTGCAACCAATGAAATCAGTATATGTGAAACTTTTGTATAAACAGAGGCTAAGACAATTCCACAAGCGAGAATTACAAGTAACAACGCTCTTCCCATATCTCCTTTGTAAAGTCCAATTCTTGTATTGATAAGTTCTCCTTTCAAACCATTAACAAATGAAACTTGTGCCGGGTCTGGAGACTTAGCCGCTTGCGCAAACATTTTTACTTCTTCTGCTGAAATAAATGAACCAGAAAGCGATGGGACAATGTAAAGGATTGCAATTAACAATGTAACGCCGCCTGTTGCAAATAACCAGATTTTTTTGTCACCGATGATTCCTTCTTTCTTGAAAAAACGATCTAGAAACAAAACTCCTAAAGCTGGAACCATTACTTGTAATAGCACCAAAATCATTTTTGAATCTCGGAATTTGTTATACATTGGGAATTTGTTAATGAAAAAGTCATTGATTCCACCTGGGTCATTGGAAGCTAATAAAATTGCTAAAATTGAAATCGCTAAAAATGGCCATTTCAAATTATCCTTCAATAAAATCAATCCTAAAAGGAAAAATGCAATCATAAATGCACCAAAGTAAAAAGCTCCGCCAGTAAAGGATTGTCCTCCCCAATAACGATTCATTTGTGCGATTTGTTGCGCATATTGACCGTCCACATTTTCCATGGCAGCTTCATCATTTCCTAAATATTCTCCTCTTTCTCCTTTCGCATTTGGAGCTAGAATAGATAAAAACTCACCAGGACCAAAATTGTATTCTAAAATGTAATTTTTATTCAAACCTTCTTTTTCTTGAACGTTGGTTGGGTTTTTTGGCTTAATTGTTAAATCAGTTGTTCCACGAGTGGTGTATTCACTGTATTCTAGCGTTGTCAATAAATTACTTGCTGACGGTAAAATACCAATTACTGTTGCTACTGCGAGCGCTCCAACTGTTTTACCAAGCGTAATTATTTCTTTCTGAATTAATAAACGAATACTTTCTCCAATAGCTACAGCTGCTAATAAAAATGCGAGATAATAGGTCATTTGCAAGTGATTTGCTGTGACATTCAAACCTAAAAACAAAGCAAAAATTCCGCTTCCCAGTAACCATTTTCCACGGAAAGCGAGAATCATTCCTCCTAAAGCAGGCGCCATATAAATAATTGCATTCACTTTTGTGATGTGTCCTCCAGCGATGTAAAGTATATTTATTGTTGAAAAACCGAAAGCAATTGCACCTAAAATTCCAAGCCACGGATTAACTCGTAAGCAAAGAGCAAAAATGTAAAATCCTAGCATAGCCACAAACAATATCCCGACTGGTGTAGGCAAACCTAGTTTCATCATACGATCCACGTAAATTAGCACATTTGAATCATGGGCTACAGAAATTTGATAAGCTGGCATTCCACCAAACATTGAATTGGTCCACAAAGGTTCTTTTCCTTCATTCATCAAACGGTAATCAACAATTTCTTTTGCCATTCCTTGAAATTGTTTCACGTCACTTTGGCGCAATGCGTTTCCTTCAAATAACGGTGAAAAATACATAGAAGCCAATCCGATAAAGACAGCGATTGCAACTAAATGAGGAATTAATGCTTTGAATTTTGAATTCATATTTTACTGATTAAGTTTTTAATTTAAGCTTGATGTTTTGGGTTAGCGTAGATAGAAATATCATCTTCTTGAATTTCTGATCCGCATAAAATTACGAGTCGTTCAACAATATTCCTCAACTCTCTAATATTTCCTGTCCAATCAACATTTTGAAGTGCTTTAAGTGCTTTTGCTGAAAAAGACTTTTTTGCAATTCCGTGTTCTTGGCAAATCAACGTCAAGAAATGCTCTGCCAACATTGGTATATCATCTCTTCGATCATTTAAAGAAGGAACATGCATTAGAATAACCGCTAATCTATGGTATAAATCTTCTCTGAAACGACCTTCTGCAATTTCTTTGCGTAAATCTTTATTGGTTGCAGCTAAAACGCGGCAATTCACTTTTACATCCTTCTCCCCTCCTACTTTTTGAATCACATTTTCTTGTAAGGCACGCAATACTTTTGCTTGAGCACTTAAAGTCATATCTCCAATTTCATCGAGGAATAAAGTGCCACCTGAAGCCAATTCGAACTTACCTTTTTTGTCTTTAACGGCAGATGTAAAAGCTCCTTTTTCATGACCAAATAATTCACTTTCAATTAATTCAGAAGGAATCGCAGCACAATTTACTTCGATAAAAGGCATTTTGTTTCTATTCGACAAATCATGCAGCGAGCGAGCAACTAATTCTTTTCCAGTACCATTGGCACCTGTAATCAAAACGCGTGCATCAGAAGGAGCAACTTTCTCAATCATTGCTTTGATTTTTTGAATTCCTTCAGATTCTCCGATTATTGAACTTCCTTTGATGCGTTTTACTGTCGTTTTTAAAATTTTAGTTTCTTGTACCAAATTATTTCGGTCTTTTACATTGCGTAAAGTCACTAAAATTCGGTTTAGGTCCAATGGTTTTTCGATAAAGTCAAATGCGCCCTTTTTGATTGAATGAACAGCAGTTTCAACTGTTCCATGACCTGAAATCATAATAATTGGAACTTCATTTCCGTCAGAAATTAATGCTTCTAAAACTTCAGTTCCATCCATTACTGGCATTTTAATGTCACAAAAGATTAAGTCAAGTGCATTAGTTCTGGATATATCTAAACCTTCTTTGCCATTTTCTGCTTCTAAAACAGTGCAATCTTCAAACTCCAAAATTTCTTTCAGCGCACGACGAATGGCACGTTCATCATCTATAATTAGTACTTTCATTTTTGAGAATTAACTTTATGTTCAAGCATAGGAACGAATTTAAAAGTACCATATTCTTTCAAACTCACTTCTCCTTCTTGTACTTTAACTATTTTAAGCATTTTTTGCTCAGCACCTTCCCCAACTGGTATTACCATGATTCCCCCAACTTTCAATTGTTTTACTAATTCAGCCGGAATATCTGGTGCTCCACAGGTAACTAAAATCTTGTCAAAGGGAGCATAGGAAGGGCTTCCCTGATAACCATCACCAAAAAATAATTTGGCGTTGTAATTAAAAAAGTCAGTCATTTTTTTTGCTTTTTGGTGCAATATCGAATGGCGTTCAATAGAGAAAACCTTTGCGCCGAGTTGGCATAAAATACACGTTTGAAAACCTGAACCTGTGCCAATTTCTAGGACTTTTTCACCTTTTTTCAATTCGAGTAATTCTGTTTGAAAAGCAACAGTGTAAGGATGAGAAATAGTTTGTCCCGCACCAATTTGAAAAGCCATGTTTGAATAAGCTTGTTCTTCAAATGCGAGATCTAAAAAATAATGTCTTGGTATGGCATCAAAAGCTTCCAATATTCGCTGATCGGTAATCCCCATTTCGGCTAATTCGGAAATAAGAATTTTACGTTTCCCTTTGTGTTTATAGGTGTCGATTAAATGTTGCATCACGTAATCTTCAATAATTTCTGAATGTCTACGTTACTTCCATAAATTACCATAATATCGCCTTCTTCGAGGACGGTTTCTGCTGATGCAACACCTTGAGCTTTGGTTATTTTATTAAAAAACCCGGCTGAAATTTCTTGATTTTCGTAGCGTAAAGTCGTCAAAACCACCAAATTCATATTCTTGCGAAAACCAATTTCTTCCAATGATTTCCCAAAATATATAGCTGGCGTGTTGACCTCAACAATCGTATATTCCCCGTTTACTTCAAAGGAGTCAACTACACCACGTAAGCATAATTTTTTTGCCCAACGTTCAGCTGTTTCAACTTCTGGGTTAACAATTTCTGTTATTCCCATTGCTCGTAGAACGTTTTCGTGCATTGGATTAATTGCTCGACTAATCAAACGCTTTACATTCATATTTTTAAGAATCGCTGTTGCCATTATATTTGCACCTTGATCTTCTCCAATTGCTACAATCACAATATCTGAATCTTTCATTGGCAAACCGGTCATTGTATATTGGTCAGTAGCATCCATGCAGATGGTGTATGAAATTCTATCTTTCAAAGCCTCCACTTTGGTCATGCTGCTGTCCACACCAATCACTTCATTTCCTTGATTTGTTAATTTCATCGCGAGTGAAGAACCAAAGTTTCCCAATCCGACGATTATATATTTCATCATAGCATCATCAATTAATAAGAATTTCTTCTTTAGGATATTTATAATTTTTGTATTTTGTTTTTCTAAAAATTGCAATAAGTATGGTTAAAGTACTAATGCGACCGATAAACATCAAGCAAATCAGCACAATTTTACCACCTTCACCAAAACGTGGTGTTAGATTTATACTTAAACCCACAGTACTAAAAGCAGAAAAAGCTTCAAAAGATAGATGAATAAAACTTTTGTCAGGTTCAATTTTTATAAGAATTAAAACAGCTAATCCGATTACGGCAAGCGATAGTGAGATGATTGCAAACGCACGACGAACAGAAACATCAGCTACTTCTCTTCTGTTAATTTCAATTCTATCTTTTCCTTTAGCTAAAGAAATGAAATTTAAAGTTGCGATTGCGAAAGTACTTGTTTTGATACCACCACCTGTAGAAGCTGGAGAAGCACCAATCCACATTAGCAATATGGTGAACATAATCGTTGGAAAACTTAAATCAGCCATATCAAAAGTATTGAATCCTGCAGTTCGAGGAGTTACAGCTCCAAAAAAAGCAGTAACTATTTTTCCATAATCATTGTGATCTTTTAGCACCCCGTTATACTCAAAAAAGTAGAACGTAATAGTCCCGACAGCCAACAAAATGGAGGTCGTAATTAAAATAATTCTCGTATTTAAATTAATAACCCAAGGAACATGTTCAACTTTTTTAGTATTAAAAAAACGGTTGAAAAGTAAAGTTATTTTGTATTTAAAGAACCGAATAACATTGAAAACTATAGGAAATCCCATCCCTCCGAAAATGATTAAGAAAGAAATTATTAGATGAAAAGAATAATTAAATTTTAAGGTGTTATCGAACAATCCAGCAGATAAAGTAGAAAATCCAGCATTATTAAAAGCTGAAACACTGTGAAATAGGGAGAAAAATAAGTGATTTAAAAACGAGCTGAAATTCTCAGATGGAGTTGTAAAATAAATACTAACAGCACCAATTAAAACAATTAAAATAGTGAGAACCAAAATTTTTCTAATGGTTCTAAAAACCTCACCAAGTTTATTTTCACTAGTTAATTCCCCAAAAACCAATGTGTTTTCATATGAACTTGAACCTTTGAAAAAATAACTAAAATAGCTTGCAAACGTCATAATACCAAGACCTCCAATTTGTATAAGAATCATGATGATTATTTTTCCAAAAGTTGTAAAAGTAAATTGTGTATCAACAACCGAAAGTCCAGTTACACAAACTGCACTCGTAGAGGTGAATAAGGCGTCAAGAAAAGATATTTTTACTAGTGTTGCATTAGGTAATAATAAACAAAGTGTACCAATAAGAATTATACCTAAAAAACTGACAATAAACAATTGAGCCGGATTTAAGAACTTTCTTTTAAAATTTATTTTTACAGTAGAAAATTGTCTAATGAACAAAAGAATAGTTGCTAATACAAACGAAATAGGGAATTTGAAGAATGTAATTGTATGCTGCCTATTAAAAATAATTAGAAGAAATAGCGTCAAAAAGAAAAGATCTATCGCCACGACTTTAAAATCAAATTTGAGATCATTCAAATACCTAGTAATTATTGTAACCACACCAAAAACAAGCCCTAGTTTTATAAATAATTCGAAGTAGAACTTTATCGATGGATTACCATTTAATCCAAAATATAGAATTACACTGAATAAACACAAAAAACTGATTCCAGTAGATGTGTCGTTTATAATTTTTAAAATTTTCATTACAAAAACAAAATTAAGCTAAACTTTAAATTAGCCATCTTAAAGCACAATAAAATCTTTATATTTGTAGTACTTTGAAAGTATGTTTAAAAAAAAATCTTCAAAAAAATCGCTTCGTAATCAAAAATGGTATGTTTTTAATTCAAATATTAGCATCCACTTCACTCGTGTTATCCATTTTCTCGAGAAATATTTGAGACTAGTTTATAACTTAAAAGGTTTGAATTCGCTAATAAATCACCGAAGTCAGCCCGCAATTTTTACAGATTTTAAAATAAATAACATTACAATAGTTCTTCAATCAAATGCAAAATTTAACTTAGAACAAACAACAAGCATTAAAACGTATCGTTACATTGAAGTTATTAAAGAATTTTTGCACAGTTTGATTGAAACCCCAAAAGAAGTTAATCGTTATCATAATTTTAGAATTGAAATTGAGGGTTTGTGGCAAAGGTTAATTGTTAATTTTACTTTATCTTCTTTTGTAAAATATAATGAGTGACTTGAAATTAATTATTAATAGGTAATATCCTAAAAGTGTGAGTTACCGTGGCGAAGCCCTATTACAGAAAATAATATGAAATAAGCCATAACGAAATTCGTCACAATCAAGGATGAATTTCATTGGCGATTCCATATGGACAATTAAAAAAACAATTAAACACATATGAAAATAGTTGTTACCGGAGGTGCAGGATTTATAGGATCAAACACATGTGATGCATTTGTGAATGAAGGTATAGAAGTTATCTGCCTAGATAATTTCTTAACAGGTAAGAGAGAAAATATAACTCATTTAATGAATTCACCTTTATTTACATTAGTAGAAGGAGATATTCGTAATTTAGACGACTGCAAAAAAGCGATTGAAGGTGCCGACTTAGTTTTACATTTAGCTGCACTTGGCTCTGTTCCACGTTCGATAGTAGACCCAATTACGACAAATGACATCAATATTGTTGGAACATTGAATATGTTAGTTGCTGCAAGAGATGCTGGAATTAAACGTTTTGTTTATGCAGCAAGTTCTTCGACTTATGGAGATTCTGAATCGTTACCAAAAGTTGAAAACATAATTGGTCGTCCTTTGTCGCCTTATGCAATAACGAAATACGTAAGTGAACTATATGCTGATGTTTTCGGTCGTACGTATGGAATTGATTGTATAGGATTGAGATATTTCAATGTTTTCGGCAGAAGACAAGATCCAAATGGTGCCTACGCAGCAGTAATACCCAAATTTACTGCCAACTTACTGCAAAAAGAATCGCCTGTTATCAATGGTGACGGGAGTTTTTCTAGAGATTTCACATACATAGACAACGTAATCCAGATCAACAAATTGGCTTTATTTACTGAAAATAAAGAAGCATTAAATCAAGTTTACAATGTAGCTTTTGGCGATAGTTCAACTTTGAATGAATTATATTATGAATTGAGAGCTAACTTAACAGAATATGATCCTACTATTTCAACATTAGAACCAATTTACGGACCGAATCGAAAAGGAGATATTCCTCATTCGCTTGCTTCTATTGAAAAAGCAAAAAATTTATTGGGATATGACCCTAAATTTTCTTTGAAAACCGGTTTAAAGGAAACTGTAAAATGGTATTGGGAGAATGTCGTTTCCCTAGATCTAAAATAATTGAGTAATAAAAAAATAGATTTTCTCTTGGAGATTATAAAGAACATAAAAAAGGAAATTTAAGAAGCCTTAAGTGTTCTTTTTTTGTTTACCATTTAACTACTTTTATGAGCAAAGAATCAAATGAAATAGTATTTATTGGTTATTCTGGACATGCCTACACTGTAGTTGATGTTGCACAAAAGTCAGGTTATTTCACAGCAGGTTATTTCGATTTGCTTGAAAATTCAGAAAATCCTTTTCAGTTATCATATCTTGGAAATGAAAAGGAATATGATTTTTCTGAATTTACTTCTTATATTTTTCCTGCGATCGGAGATAATCTATTAAGAATGAAAATTCACAAATTCATTCAACAAAACAATCTAAATGAATGTCATTTAATTCATCCAAGTGTAACTCTTGGTTTTGGTATTTATGTTGGATTTTCAACATTAATTGCTGCTGGAACAATCATTAATACACTTGGAAAAATTGGAGATGGCTGTATTATAAACACTGGTTGTGTGTTAGACCACGAAGCAAAAATTGAAAATTACGTTCATATTGGTCCTGGTGCAACCCTAGCTGGAAATGTTAGCGTTGGAGAAGGAACTTTTATTGGAGCAAATTCTACAATTGTCCAAGGAATTTCCATTGGTAAAAACTGTATAATTGGCGCAGGAAGCGTTGTTCTTAAAAATATTGAAGACAATACCGTAATGGTTGGAAATCCTGCTAAATTTTTAAGAAAAAATGACTAAAGTTTTTATAATAGCGGAAGCTGGAGTTAATCATAATGGTGATTTTGAAAGAGCCAAAAAACTTATTAAGGTTGCTGCAGAAGCAGGTGCGGATGTTGTCAAATTTCAAACTTTCAAAGCTGAAAAACTAGTTTCAAGTTCTGCGAAGAAAGCACAATATCAACAAAAAAATAGTGATGAAAATGATGATTCACAATTTAATATGTTGAAGAAACTAGAATTACCCTTCGATTGGCACCAAGAACTTATTGATTACGCTAAAACATACAAGATTCAATTTGCATCAACAGGCTTCGATGAGGAAAGTGTTGACTTTTTAGCAAATTTAGGTCAGTCATTTTTTAAAATTCCATCTGGAGAAATAACCAACTTTCCTTATTTACAAAATATTGCAAAAAAAAGGAAAACAACAATTCTTTCAACTGGAATGGCAGATTTACAAGAAATAGCTGAAGCAATTGAAGTTCTCCTAGCTGCAGGGTTGTCAAAAGAAAATATTACAGTTTTACATTGCAATACAGCATACCCAACTCCAATGGAGGATGTAAATTTGAAAGCAATGCTTCACATTGAACAGGCTCTAAAGGTAAAAATTGGTTATTCAGATCACACTTTAGGAATCGAAGTACCTATTGCAGCTGTGGCTTTAGGTGCGACAGTGATTGAAAAACATTTTACCTTAGATAGAAATTTACCCGGTCCCGACCATTCAGCATCTTTAGAACCAATTGAATTGAAAGCTATGGTTCAAGCGATAAGAAATATTGAAAAAGCATTAAGTGGAAGCGGAATAAAGTCTCCAACTCCTTCTGAAAGGGGAAATAAAATCGTTGCACGAAAAAGTATCATGTTAAATAAGAATTTAGTTTCGGGGACTATTATCACTGAGGGGGATTTAGACATTAAACGACCAGGAAATGGAATCTCACCGATGAAAATAAACGAAGTTATTGGAAAGAAATTAAAAAGCGATTTGTCTAAAGAAACGATTTTGAAATGGGAGGATTTACTATGAAAATTGGAGTCTTAACAAGTTCTCGAGCTGATTATGGGATTTACCTTCCTTTGCTTACTGCTATGAAAAAAGATAAACAATTTGAGTTAAGTATTATCGCTTTTGGTTCTCATACCCGTCCAGAATTTGGTGAAACAATTCAAACGATTTATGCTGATTCCTATTCTGAGGTAATTGCAATAGATAATTTACTACCCGGAGATTCTCCCGAAATAATATCAAAATCCTATGCTAACACGATGACTATTTTTGCTGATTTTTGGGGTAAACGAGGATCTTTATTTGATTGGGTTTTTTGCTTAGGTGATCGCTTTGAAATGGCTGCAGCTGTGAATGCTGGAATTCCCTTTCAGGTACATTTCGCCCATTTTTATGCTGGAGATACAACCCTTGGTGCAATTGACAATGTGTATCGTCATCAGATAAGTTTGGCCTCGAGTATTCATTTTGTTGCCACTCAAGAAAGTGCGATTAAGGTGCATTCACTTTTAGGCTATTCAAATACAACAACCGTTATCGGGTCATTAAGTCTTCATAATCTTGATAAACTGAAACTTTTATCAATTGAAGAATTTAAAGAAAAGTGGAATATTGATTTATCAATTCCAACAATTTTAATTACAGTTAACCCTGAAACTGTTAACTACAAAAAGAATCTTTATTTTGCTAAAGAAATGATTGACACAATTGATGAATTAAGTAATGACTATCAAGTTGTTATAAATCCACCAAATGCTGACACGAATGGTTCAATTTTCAGAAAAGCTTTTTATGAGCTTCAAAAGGAATATGAGTCAATCAAAATAGTAGAAAATTTCGGGTCGCAATCTTACTTTTCATGTATGAAACACGCAGCTTTACTTTTAGGTAATACATCAAGTGGGATAATTGAAGCAGCAAGTTTTGAAAAATATGTAATTAACATTGGAGATAGACAAAAAGGTAGATTTGCAGCCAAAAATGTAATACATTTGCCTTTTGATTCAAAAAAAATAATTGAAACAACAAAGAAATATATTAACACAAGGTACAAAGGAAATAATCCTTACTATTTTAAAGACTCTATAAAACTGACAATCAAAACTTTACAACTAAACTTAAAATGAATTGGACACAGCATCTAATTTCAGAAAATACAACAATAAAATCAGCACTAAGCCAATTAGACAAACTAGCTGTTGATTCAATCATTTTTATAGTAGATTCAAATCACAAACTTATAGCTTCGTTAACAGACGGTGATATTCGTCGAGGTTTAATCAGAGATCTTTTTTTAACTGATTTAGCAATAACTCTTGCGAATAAAAACCCAAAAAAACTTATAAAAGAAAGTAAAGATTTTTTTGAACAGTTAATTAAATTTCGCGAAAATGGTTATAAAGTAATTCCAATTGTTGATGCTGAAAATAGAATTTTAGACTGTATAAATTTTCGTTTAAGAAAGTCAATCTTACCAATTGAGAGTGTAATTATGGCGGGCGGTAAAGGTGAAAGATTGAGACCATTAACAGAATCAATCCCAAAACCATTATTAATTGTTGGTGAAAAACCAATAATTGAATATAATTTAGATAACATCAAAAAATTTGGGATTTCAAAGTGTTGGATTACTATTAACTATCTCGGGGATCAAATAGAAACTTTTGCTAATAAAAAAACAAGCGAAAATTTTGAAATTTCAACAATAGTAGAACCTTTTTCTATGGGCACAATTGGTTCAATTAAACTTATTGATAATATTGAAAAAGATACAATTTTAGTTTGTAATTCTGATTTATTAAACGATGTAAACTTAGAAGCATTCTACTTGGACTTTGTCGCTTCTGAAGCAGATTTAGGTATTGTTACAATTCCTTATAGTGTCAACGTACCCTATGCTGTTATGGAACTTGAAGATGAATTTGTTCTAAATCTCAAAGAAAAACCAAATTTCACCTATTATTCAAATGGTGGGATTTACATTTTTAAGAAAAAACTTTTGGAATTAATCCCCGAAAACTCTTATTTTACAGCAATTGATTTCATGGAGAAAATTCTTGAAAATGGATTGAAAATTAAAAGCTATTCACATAATGGATATTGGTTGGATATTGGAAAACTAGAGGATTATCAACGAGCAAAATCGGATATTAATAAATTGAATTTATTCCATGGTTAATATTCTAATTACAATTTGTGCTCGTGGTGGTTCAGTTGGAGTTCCAGACAAAAATATCAAAGAAATTAATGGTATGCCTTTAATTGCATACACAATAAATACAGCCAAAAAATTATCTAAGAAAATCAAATGTGATATTGCTTTAAGTACTGACAGCGATGAAATTAGATCTATCGCAGCTAAATATGGTTTAGTTTCTGAATATCAGCGCCCTGCTGAATTAGCAACTGCAACTGCTGGAAAAATTCCTGTAATTGACGCTCTAAAGAATTATGAGGAATTAAAGAATAAAAAGCAATATGATTTCGTACTTGATCTTGATGTGAGTTCACCTTTGAGAACGTTGAATGATTTAGAAGAAGCCTTTGAATTACTTAACTCTTCAGATGCTTACAACATTTTCTCTGTCAATGATGCCAACAGAAATCCATATTTTAATATGGTTGAGAAAAATGAAGCTGGTTATGTAAATCTAGTTAAAGATCTTGGAGCAATAACGGCACGTCAACTTTCACCAGCTGTTTACGATATGAACGCATCTTTTTATATTTTCCGGAAATCATTCTTTGAAAAACAATTCAAAACAAGTATAACTGATAAATCACTTGCGTATGTCATGAAACATATTTGTTTCGATATCGACCACCCTATTGATTTCAAATTTATGGAATTAGTAATAAATGAAAAAATAATTAACTTTGAAAACTAACAATATCATTCATCTTTAATCATTTAAAAATAATTTGAGATGAAAATTCTTATAATTGGTTATGGTTCAATTGCTAAAAAACACCATACAGCTCTTCAATTACTTGAATCGAACTTAAAAATTTATGCTTTAAGAAATCAAATATCACAAAATCAAATAGATGGAGTAGTTTCAATCTTTTCTTGGGAAGAAATTCCAACAGATTTAGATTTTATTATTATTGCTAATCCAACAAGTGAACATGCTAAGACACTAATTAAAGCTGCTAAATTTGGTGTCCCAATTTTTTTAGAAAAACCACCCGTTTTTGACTTATCTGAAATTGAAGAAACTGCCAAAGCTGTAAGGAATAATTCAATCCTTACTTATTGTGCTTTTCCACTTCGATTTCATCCCATTATTTATTGGTTAAGAACAAATATTGATCCATCAGAAGTATTAGAATTTTCAGCTTATTGTGGTTCTTTTTTGCCAGATTGGCGACCATCTGAAGATTACAGAAAAAATTACAGTGCAATTGAAAAATTAGGTGGAGGTGTACATTTAGATTTGATTCATGAATTAGATTATATCAAATGGCTATTTGGAGCACCCGAATACATTAAAGGTTTCACAAAAAAAATATCAGATTTAGAAATTGATTCCAAGGATTCAGCATTGTATTATCTTGAATATGAATCGAAAGTTGGAACCATTAAACTAAATTATTTTAGAAAAGAGGCTAAAAGAACTATAGAATTGGTTACAAAAAAAAATAGCTTAATAGCTGACTTGCTTCAAAATACGGTGACAAATTCTGATGGAAAAATTGTTTTCGATGGGAATTATGAGAACAAGAATTTATATCTTCTTCAAATGGAGTATTTTTTGGAGCATTTAAAGGCAAAAACAATAATGATGAATAGTTTCGAAGAGTCGAGTGAAACGTTGAAGCTTTGTTTAAATATTGAAAAAAGATGAAACAGCAACTTAAAGATAAAGTTATAATTGTAACAGGTGGTTCAGGTTTGTTAGGTAAAGCAATTGTTGCTGAACTTAAAAGTAAAGGTGCAATCGTCATGAATTTTGATATAAATGGTTCTACAGACCTTTCATTAAACTTTGTGGAATGTGATATTACGGATGAAAAATCAATTAGTAAAGCAATAGAACTAGTTATTGATGGATTTGGAAGAATTGATGGCTTAGTAAATAACGCTTACCCAAGAACTAAAGATTGGGGAGCAGAGTTTGAATCCATCACAAGAGAATCTTGGTCTAAAAACGTTGACTGGCAAATGAATAGTTATGTTTTTGTAACACAAGCCGTTTTAAATCAAATGAAAAAACAAAAACAAGGAAGTATAGTTAGTATGACTTCCATATATGGTGTTGTTGGAAATGATATGACACTTTATGAAGGAACACAAATAAAAACTGCAGCACCTTACGCAGCAATAAAAGGAGGACTTATTAATTTGACTCGCTATTTAGCTTCTGCTTATGGTTTGTATAATCTTAGAATTAATTGTGTTTCGCCTGGTGGGATTTTTGACAATCAAGATCCGAAATTTGTTAAAGCTTATGAGCATAAAGTTCCTTTGAAACGTATGGGAACACCTGAAGATATCGCTCCAACAGTTGCATTTCTGTTATCTGAAGAAGCGAAATACATTACTGGTCAAAACATAATTGTTGATGGAGGTTGGACATCAATTTAAAAAAAATGAAACAAATACTTATTATTGGTGCAGGTCAACTTGGAAGTCGTCATTTACAAGGTGTTCTTAAATCTGAATTAAATCTTGAAGTTTCAGTTGTTGATCCAAATCCACTATCATTAATAATTGCAAAATCAAGAGCTGATGAAATTAAGCATGATAAAAGCATCAACTTTTTAGAATCAATAGAATTTGTTTCAAAAAAAGTTGACATTGCAATTGTTGCGACCAACGCAAATGTCAGAGAAAAAGTAGTTGCAGAACTTCTACAATCGATTACCGTTAAATTTCTAATTTTAGAAAAAGTACTTTTTCAAGACATAGCTGCTTATGAAAAAATTGGGGGACTTATAAATGATTATAAAGTGAAAACTTGGGTTAATCATCCGCGTAGAGTTTTTGAACACTACCGAGAAATTAAAAAACATATCGATGAGAATAATTTGAGTTTGAAAAGCTTTCTAGCAACTGGGAACAACTGGGGACTTGGATGCAATGGACTTCATTTATTAGATATTTGCTCCTATCTTTCAAATAATTCAGGGATTAAAACTATCAACACAAACCAACTTGATAAAAATATTTTACCAAGCAAAAGAGAGGGATTTATTGAATTCACTGGAAGTCTCAGCGTTTACTTTGAAAACAATTTACACGCAGAAATTAATTCTAATAATACAGTAAGTGGTTCAATAACAATTTTCATTGCCACAGAAAAGGACAAATGGCTTATTCATGAAAGTAACAAAATAACAGTAATTCATATAGACGATAAACAGGAAACTCCAATAAAAATAGCTGAATTCAATCCTCAATTTCAAAGCAATTTATCAACTTTTCTAGTTCAAGATTTATTAACTTTGAAAAGTTGTAAATTACCAACTTATAAAGAAGCAAGCAAACTTCACAAACCATTTATTGAGGCATTACTTAATTTTCAAAATGAAATTGAAGTAAACCACCAAGTACATTTAAAAATAACATGAAAAATCATTTACTACTGGTTGGGACAGGTTACATGGGTAAAAGTTATGCCGCTGTGCTCAAAAATCTAAATATATCATTTGAAGCGGTTTGCATGTCAAAAGAAAGTGCAAATTCATTTTCTAAAGATTTTGAATGTATATGTTTTAGTGGAGGGATTGATTCAATTGACTTTGAAGTACATAATTACAATATGGCTATTGTAGCAATTGGTGTTGAAAAATTAAAATCAGCATGTGAAAAGTTAATTAATAATGGAATTCGATATATTCTAGTTGAAAAACCTGCTGGATTGAATAATTTAGAAATAAGCACTTTAAATGAATTAGCTTCAAAAACTCAATCAAAAATATTTGTAGCTTATAATCGTCGGTTTTATGCTTCAGTTATAAAAGCGAAAGAATTAATAAAATCTGATGGCGGCATTTTATCGGGAAACTTTGAATTTACAGAGTGGCCTGAAAAAATTGCTCCTCTGAAAAAAGCAGAAGGGGTAAAGGAAAATTGGTTTTTAGCAAATTCTACACACGTAGTTGATTTGGCGTTTTTTTTTATGGGAAAACCTATTGAAATGAATGCATTATCTATTGGTAAACTAGAATGGCATTCCCCAGCTATCTTTTCAGGAAGTGGAAAAACCAGTCAAAATATTCTCTTCAATTACAGCGCCAATTGGATGTCTGCTGGAAGATGGCGAGTTGAAATTCTAACTGCAAAACGTAAATTAATTCTTGCACCAATGGAAGAATTACAAGAGCAATTAACTAATTCAATTGAAGTCAAAAAGGTTGAAAATGTAAATTACAATTTTGATACAGAATTTAAACCAGGAATTTATTTACAAACGAAGGCTTTTATTGATAAGGAGTTTAATATTTTGAAGTCAATAGAAGAACAAACTACTGATTTAGATATTTACAATAAAATACTTGGAGTATAATTGAGCACTAGGAAACAAATAAAAAATGTAGGAATACTATTTATTGGTCAATTAGTGATTAAAGGTAGTAGCTTTCTAAAGCAACTTTTGATGGCTTTTTTTCTCGGCGTCTCAGGACAAGTTGATTTATTAATTGTATCTCAAATTATTCCCTCAATTCTATCCAGTATGATTGCAGGTGGTGCTGGTGAAATTCTTGTAACTAGCAAAAAAAAAGGAACGCATTATGATGAAAATTTTGTGGCGCTATTCATATTTAGTATCACAACTTTAACACTATTTACTAGTTTAATATACTTACTTTGTTTGCCCTTAGTTAGTGCGTTATTTAATGTTCATATTTCACAAAAATCACTTTTTTGGAGTATCTCTATTATAGTAATTTTAGCAAGAATTCCTGCAGCATTAGTTTCTGGACTCCAACATTTACTTTTTGCAAAGGACAAATATAACTTCTTCATAATTTCAAGTTTAACTGCTGAAATTGCTGGTATTTTGACAATTGTTTTGTTATTTAAAAATATTGGTGTTCTTGCTTTTGCTTATGGTTTGCTTGTAACACCTTTTGTAAATGCCCTTTTATTTGTTTATGCTCACCAACTAAATATTTTTGTAATTTTTAATAAAAATATTTGGATTGAACAAAAGGAAGAATTAATCTCAATCTTAAAAAAAACCCTTTCGTTAAGCTTACAAACATTACTAAATCATCTTTCTACTTTTTGGGAACGGACTTTAAGTTTTCGCTTTATGTCAACAGGTTTTTTGAGCGCAATGAATTATTCAAAAAGTCTAACTGAATTACCAAAAATGGCTCTTTTATCATCAATACTAACAACAACCTACATCGAACAAATCAATAAAAAAAAGGAAGACGATAATGAATATTTAAAATACACTAACAAAATGGAGAAATTTTTAAGTGAGATTTCGTTGATTTTTCAAATATTAAGTATTTTCTTCGGACCTTTTATTCTTATATTATTTTTCAAAAGAGGTGCGTTTGACGAACTAGCTGTAATAAAAACTTTTGCCATTTATCAAATTTTGTCGATTGGGTTTTTACCCGGTCTAATGATGAATTTTCTCTCAAGAACAATGTATATAGAAGCGGAGCTAAAAAAGTTGTTTTATGTCATCCTTGCAAAGTTCATACTAGAAATTACAATTATGATTAGTTTTATTAGTCTTTCAACTTTTGCGATTCCAGTGGCAATTGTACTTGGTAAATTCTTCTCCAATATCACCATTTTCATAATTTTACTAAGAAAACATAAAGAAATTTTCAATGTTTCGGCTTTTATAAAAATCAATATTTTACTACTAATTTTGAGCATCACTATTGGGATTACAAATAATTATCTCATAACTATCTTAATTCCAAAAAGCATTTGGGAACTAATTTCTATTTATGCCCCACTTTTTATTTTATTTGCATTTGCTACTTTCTATTATCTTAGCTCAAATTACAGTAGCGAATTCAAACGCTATTTTCTAAAAAAAAACATTTAAAAATTGTCAAATAAAAACATAAAATATCTTAGTAAATTACAACGTGTAAAGCAACTTTCTCAACCCATAATTCATTTTTTAGATCATACAAGATTACTCCCGATTTTTATACCAGTTATAAATTGGTCGATGGGTAAAATGAAAATAAAACGTCAATTTCAAAAAGATTTAAACTATCGTTTGATAGGGAAAGCAGCAAAAAATGCGCTACAATCAAATAGAAATCAAAAGGAAAAAGTTATCATAATACCGTTTCTAACAACTGGAAACAGTATTTTTCTACTAATTAACATTTTGCTTGCTTATCGTTTTCAAAAGAAAGGATATCGCAGCATTTTCATTATCTGTGACAAATTTCTACCTATTTGCACCAATGAACGCTTGTATAAAACAAGAAAGGAAGATGCTCATATTTGCAATAATTGCTATGGACCTTACCCCTATTTATCAAAAATGATTGGAGCTGAATTCATTAAACTTTCAGAATATTTCAAACAACAAAGTGTTATCGAAATAGAGCAGATTCTTGACAAACTAAATTCAATTAAAGAATGTAAATCGTTTGTTTATAAAGATTTACCTCTTGGAGTTTATGCGGAAAATTCAGTTTTGCGTTTTTTCTTGACAGGTGAGCTTCAGGAAACAATAGAACACGTCAATGTTTATAAGAAATTTTTAAAAACACTTATTTATTTTTCAAGTTCATTCGAAGAAATAATAAAAACTAAAGAACTTAAACCCGAATTGATGCTTTTTTACAATGGAACTTTATCTATTGAGACCTATATGCGAGAATTTTGTCACAATCATAATATCGATTATGTAACCCACGAAACGTATGTCGGAAGTAATTCATGGGTTTATAAAAAAAATGGTGAAGTGATGAAACTAAATTGGGATGAATATTTCGATGCCTCTAAAATATTAAGTTTAAAAGAAGAAAAACAAGCTCGAGAATTTATAGAAGGACTTCGCTTTGGTAAATTAATGTATGAAAAATTAAACAATACTGTTCCGCTTGATAATCGATTAATCGAGAATGATTTTGTTGTTTTATTCACTAATTTGAATTTTGACACAACTGTTATAGGTAGAAATCCAGTTTTTGATTCGATGCAAAATTGGATTGATGAGGTCATAGAATATTGGATAGCACAAGATATTAAAACGAAATTGATTATTCGAATTCACCCGGCCGAATTAAAATTAGTTACGGCAAGTGAAGATTTTGTCGCTCCAAAAATCAAAAATAAAATCAAGGGAAAAGAAAACATTATTCTTTTTGAAGCGACAGACGAAGTTGATTCTTATACATTAATTGAAAATATGAAATTTGGATTAATTTACTCTAGTACAATCGGTTTAGAAATTGCCTATTATGGAAAAAATTGCTTGATTGGTGGAGATGCTTTCTACAAAAACCAGAATTTTGTAATCCCTTCTGAAAACAAAAATGATTACTTCGAAAAGCTGAAAAATTTGCTTTTTATGCCTCTAGTAGCAATTGAGAATAAAAATGACATTTTAAGATTCATTCATTTCATTTATTTTGAAAGAGTGAACTGGCTAAATGGCATTACAATGGATCACAAAAATCATTTGAATGTTTTTAACTTTCGCTCAATAGAAGAATTAGAACATACTAATGAAGAAACATTAAATAAATTTGAAAAAGAAATATTTTGCTAAAGAAGAATAAAAATTTTATTTTTTTAGTTGTTTCAATTCCTGTTATCAATATCATTTTAGATATGGTAATGAATTTTTATCCAAGTATTAAGGGGCCTACTGGACTGTTGAAATTTATTTACATGTCATTAATAATAATCCTATTTATTAAGAATTTTGGATTAAAAAAAACAGACTTGAATAATACAATTGTATATTTCTCTATTTATATAGCAACTGTTTCATTTTTCTCTTCTACACCAGTTAATAGTTTCATTGATGGACCATTAAAAATTTCTCTGTCATTTTTTATGATTCCAATTGGGATTCAATTAGGATTAATAAAGAAAAACGCGCTAATTAAACCCATTATATTATTAATTTTATTACTTTTAATTAACTATCTTTTATCACAAATTTTCAAATTAGGTGTTTCAATTTATGATGAAGATTCATTTTACACTGGAGGAGCTACAGCTGCGGCTCCTGTTATAATTGCCACTGGATTACTCGTTATTTTTAATGCATTTAATAAAAAAACACTCCCTTATAACAACATAATTATTGCGACAATTGTGGCTGCATCAATATTTGTTATTCTCTTAAGTGTAAAAAGAGGTGCAATACTTTCTTTATTTGTCGCACTAATTATTTACCTTATGTTTTCAGGAAAAAAATTAACAACACTCATTAGAATTGTCTTTATCGGAATGATTCTACTCGTAATTTTAAATTATAATTCGGATGTACTTGAAAAGAGAATTGAAGCCCGAAGCACTGAAAGAAATGAGCTACAAAACGAAGGAAGATATCGAGAAACTTTCTTTGTTATTGATGAATTAAAAAGTTATTCCTTGTTAAATATTCTTTTTGGTAAAGAGGCTTTTAACTCAGGTGTTGTGATGAAAAAGTACTTTGGAAGAGAAAGAAGACTGCATGTTGATTACAATATCCTCTTGAATGGAACTGGGATATTTGGACTTTTAGCTTATTTATATTTGATTTTTTTAATTGCCAAAAAGACTGTTTATTTGAATAAAAAACAAAACAGACTAGAAACTACAACCAAAAATAAAATCGATTCTAAAGAAAATTATTCGCTTATTCTTAGTTTAATCGTATTGAGTCTTGTAATGTCATTTTCTGGAGGTCTTCAGTTTGTAAGTTATAGAATTATATTATTTCTTGTAATAGGTTATGCCTTAGGGGAAATGATTTTTATTCAACGTCAATCAACTTTTAAACCAAGCCAGTTATGAAATTCGAAATAAATCTAAAAAATAGCTTTTTAGAAAATAGTTTTGAATTAAGAAAAAAACTTAATTTCTTCTCAATTAACACAGGCGAAAGTGTATTTGTAATGAATAATATTCGAGTAGAAAAATATTTCAAATCTAGAAAAATTAACATTCAAAATATTATTTTAGAATTGCCTCGTTACTTAGAATTTGGTTTAGTAATTATTATTGATAAAACCAATGAAACCATAACCTTATTCAACGATATTTATGGTGCCTTTCCTTTATTTTTGGAGAAAACTGAAGATAATAAAATCATTAAGAATTCATTTGAATTTGACACGAATAAGAAGTTAAATAAACTAGCAATTGTTCAATTATTACACTTTAATCATTTTTTAGGAAAAAATACATTAAATACAGAAATTGAAAAAATTAGTGGTGGACAAAAAATTATTATTGATAAAAATGGATATACAACTAATGACTATTTTTCTTGGAATAATTTTGTAAACGAAATACAAAAAGAAATAAAAGTAGAAACACAAGTTCTGTTGAACGATACCATCAACGAATCGCTAGATTCAAAAACTAAACCTATTCTAACTTTAACTGGAGGTTTTGATTCACGATTGCTTTTTAGTCTTTTACTACAACAGAAAAAAGATTTTACAACAATTACTTGGGGAGCTTCAAAAAACAATCAGTCTTCACGAGCACAAGAAATTTCTTCTGAATTTAAAATAGATCATACTAATGTAAATTTAGATGAGGATTTCAAAAATGAAGTTCCTAGAATTCTGAATTACATTTTACAAAATGGAACAGAAAATCCTTTCATAACAGATGTGCCACAATTTGTTTACATGTGTGAAAATTTAGAGAAAAACAGCGATTTGATTAGTGGATTTATGGGTTCAGAAATAATAAGAGGACCCAGTTATTCATCACAAGTTACACTAACAAAATTTGCTGCTGACATAGGTCTTTCAACTTCAAAAAAAGAAATTAAAGAGTTAATTCTTAAATTTAACATTCAATTCCCCTATATTTCACAGTCATTCATTGAACAAAATATGGATGAATTAATTGAAGAATATAGCTCATATTCAAAAATAGAATTAGGTACAAATCCAAAAAACTCGAACATTTTCAAGTATCTCTTTTATGAGAAATATCCAAAAATATATGGACCAATTATTCGTTTTCATCACGATTTGAATATAAATTTGATTAATCCTTACATGGATTTTACATTTATTGTGAAAACACTTAAAGAAAACAGAGCATTGAGCGAAATGACACCTTATGAAAACGGTTCATTAAATAATTTCTACTCCTATCGCTTTTATGCAAAAGAGATAAAAAAAATATATCCCAATTTATTACATACAAAAATGGATCGAGGTTATAAATTGAAAGATTTAATATCCCCTTTTGGAATTATGAAACTTATACCCTATCAAGTTTATCGTAAATTCAAAAACAAAAATATTGCTCAAATTAAAGTTGTTGATTCAAATTCATGGTACGCTGAGTTGATTCAAAATATCGTTGAAATAAATCAAAGCGAATTGAAACAAGTATTGAATTCAACTTATATCCACGAAAAACGTACTAAAATAAACACAATGACTGACTTAGATAAAATCAAATTTCAACTAATTTTGGGATTATTAAAAAAAATGAAATGCTAAAAAAGTTTCGCAATTTATGGTCAATTCACCTAACTACTTTAGTAATGAAGTTAATTTTAAAATTTCAATCAAAAAAAGTATCTTTTTATTCTGATGTAATTTTCAAAGGTTATCCAATTTTACAAATTGAAAAAAATACAAATCTGAAAATTGGAAAAAATGTATCTTTCACTTCAATAAATCGGGGCTACCACCTAAATTTACAAAATCCAATGAAATTGATGTTGGACAAAAAAGGAGCCGAAATAATTATTGGCGACAATACAAGAATTAAAGGAACTTGTATCCATGCGCAAGAATCAATTCGTATTGGAAAAAATTGTCTTATTGCTGGAAATTGTCAAATAATCGATTCAAATGGCCACGAACTTTCATTTGAAAATGTAAAAGATAGGATAAATACGAAAGGAAAAACAAAACCAATAGTTATAGAAGATAATGTTTGGATTGGAGCAAATACTTTTGTTTTACCGGGGGTTACTATTGGAGAAGGAAGCGTAATTGGTGCCGGTAGTATTGTTGCATCAAACATTCCTTCTTACTCCTTTGCACGTGGAAATCCTGCGGTTGTTATTAAAACTTACCCCAAGAATGACTGATATTTACTTGATTACTGACTACAAAAATAATTTTGGTTCCAAATGGAAAGCTGAGCCTTACAGAAGTGGTTTTGATAAATCTTATTTAGCTCAACTTTTTGCTCAAAATGGGTTTAATCTTATTATAATTCCAGCAGTCAAAGTTAATTGCTCAGAAGATTTCTGGAAAGATTCAAAGGTAATTTATACATCATCAGAAGAATATGGATTACATTACAAAAGCTATCTTGAAGATATTGTTGCTTCATTAGAACTAAAAGGAGCAACTGTAATTCCAAAATCTATTTTTTTGAGAGCACATGAAAATAAAGTGTTTATGGAGCAATTAAGAAAAGTGCTTATTCCTTCAGAATTACAAACAATTCAAGCTCAAACTGTTGGTTCGATGGAAGAATTGAATCAAATGCTAACCGATAAAAAACTTTTGTTTCCTACGGTTTTAAAAACAGCATCTGGCGCGATGAGTACAGGAGTTTTCTTGGCAAAAACGGAAACTGAACTTCTAAAAACGGTTAAAAAAATAAGCTCAAATTTTAATTTATCTAAATTTATAAAAGAGAAAATTCGAGAGAAAAAACATAAAAATTATAAGTTAGAATCTCAGAATCAACGCAAATTTATTCTACAACCATTTATTGAAAATCTTACCTGCGATTGGAAAGTTTTAATTTATGGGAATAAGCTTTTTGTTCTTAAAAGAAATATCAGGGACAATGACTTTAGAGCAAGTGGGAGTGGTTTTAATTATAACGCTGGAAGTGAGTCTGAATTCCCTGAAAAATATTTAGATTTTGTTTACCAATTCTACAAATCCTTAGCAGTACCAAACGTAGCATTAGATTTCGCATTTGATGGCAAAAATCCATACATAATCGAATTTCAAGCAATCCATTTTGGCACATCCACTCTGTCAAAAAGTAAAGATTACTATGAGCTAATTGATAATAAATGGGAATTGAAACAAAACAACTTCGACCAAGAAAGTATTTTTGTCGACAGCATCATTCAATTTCTTAATAAATAACAATGAAAGTCCTTTTTGTTTGTAGTGGAAATAAAAACTTTGGTAAACCAGGGGTAGTTGTTCAAAACCAAGCAAATACCTTAGAAAAAGAGGGCGTAGAAATTGATTTTTTTTTAATAACAAAAAAGGGGTTTATTGGGTATTTTAAGACTATTCGCTCCTTAATTGTGAAATTAAAGCAAAGTCAATATAAAGTTATTCATTCTCATTATTCACTTTCTTCATTTGTTGCCACGATGGCGATAATGTTCCTAAATAGGAAACACTTTATTCACATAGTTTCACTTATGGGAAGCGATGCTCAAATGAAAGGATGGAAAAAGAAACTTACGCTTTATTTTAATAACAAATATTGGAACTACACAATTGTTAAAAGCGAAGAAATGGCAAGAGTTCTTGGCCTAAAAAGCTTTATCGTCTTACCAAATGGTGTTGATTTAGAGAGCATAAAGCCAAATTCAAACGGATCAAACAACTCAATTAGAAAAGTTCTTTTCGCTGCAAATCCTGATCGAGAATCCAAAGGTTATCCACTCGCAAAAGCAGCATTTAAACTTTTAAATGACTATTCTATTGAACTAGAAGTTAAATTCAATGTAGCTCACCGAGAAATTATACAGAGTATTAATGCGTGTGATGTTGTATTGTTAACTTCAAAATGGGAAGGTTCGCCAAATATAATTAAAGAAGCAATGGCATGTAATCGACCGATTGTTGCAACAAAAGTTGGTGATGTACCTTGGTTATTAGCTGGAGTTGAAGGTTGCTATTTGGTCGATCAAGATGAACAACAAGTTGCAAAAGCAATTCAAGAAGCATTAAAATTAAAGCAATCTCAAGGTCGAAATAAAATCATTGAACTCAATCTTTCAGCCAAACAAATTGCACAAAAAATAATCACACTTTATAATCAAAATTAGACTAAACACAAGAAGTTTAGAAAATTTAAGACAATTTTATAGAAAAAATGCTTGGAGCAATTATAATAGAAGGTCATGTTCAAGGTTTATCAAATACTCGTGCGTTAGGGGAGCAAGGTATTCCTGTTTGGATAATTGATAAAACGAATTGTATTGCTCAATATTCAAAATATTGTCAGAAATTCATTAAATGTCCGGACTTTCAATCAGAAGAATTTACTCCATTTTTAATAGAGCTTGCAATTAGAGAAAACATTAAAGATTGGTTATTAATACCTTCAAATGATCATGCAGTAGTTGCAATAGCAAAAAATAAAGAAAAACTTTCTGATTTCTATAGATTTGTGGTTTCTGATTTATCCATTATCGAAAAAATATACGATAAAGGAAACCTTTTAGCAGTTGCCAAAAAAGTAAATGTTCCCTTCCCTAAAACTCAATTTTTTCATTCTTCAGATGAACTTTTATCAACGGAAATTGAGTTTCCAGTTTTAACCAAAGGTAGAACAGGATTGACTTTTTATAAATCGCTTAAGAAAAAAGCTTTTTTAGCGAATAATGCTGATGAACTAAAGGAACAATTAAAGATAATTTCAAGAAAGATTCCATTAAATCAAACATTTACACAAGAACTAATTCCTTTTGATGGGAAAAACAAAACAATATCTTTTACCGCGTTTTGTGTTGATGGTGAAATAAAAACACATTGGTCAGGGGTTAAATTAAGAGAACATCCGATTCAATTTGGTACGGCTACTTTCACTCAAAGTGTATCAGTAAAGGAGTTGTTTGATCAGTCAACAAAAATTCTTAGTGAATTAAATTATTCGGGAATTTGTGAAGTAGAATTTCTTTTCGATCCGAGAGATAAACAACACAAACTGATTGAAATTAACGCCAGATCATGGTTATGGGTTGGATTAGCTAAAAAGTGTGGAGTTAATTATGCCAAAATCTTGTATGACTTTGTAAATAATAAATCAATTGACTACCCTAGAAGTTATAAATTAGGCGAATACTGGATTAATCCATTAACCGATTTCATTTATAGTTGGATTGGAATCATTAATGGTAAGGTAAAAATGAAAGATTATTTTAAAACATTGTTTTTTGCAAAGAAAAATAATGCGCTTTTT
>JBILOX010000061.1:0-12128 GCA_044374225.1 Crocinitomicaceae bacterium
TTCATACCATTTGTATTGAAACCAACATTGACGTTCACATTGACATTTTCTCCAGTAATTGGATCATTTACAGAAATATTCATACCATTTGAACCAACATTCGTATTCATACTTACGTTTCCATTAGCTGTTGAAGGAGCTGATTGACTGTTAGTTATGGTAGTATTCGTTGGCGGAGATTGAACAGTTACAACTGGTTCATCTGAATAGATTACGTTATTATTTGGACGATAAATTACTGCTCCTGATGTTATCGAGCCATGCGTAGGCTCCATACTTACCAATTGCAATTTACCTTTACCTTTTTTAAAAGCAACTTTGGTTGTAATGTCCATCGGAGAATCAATCATGAAATTTTTGTCGATATCAGCCGTTTTTCCATCTGCAAAAATCAATTTCACTGAGTAACCACCATTTTTTACTCCAGAAACAGAAACATTCGTTTGAGGAACAGAATTTTGTTTAATTCCATTTAGAATTACATAAAATTGTTGTCCACCATTATTAAAAACAGTGAAATTACTTTGAGCAACTAATAAACCGCAAAAAGCGCAAAAAAGAAAGGTAAATAATTGTTTCATAAGAGTTTGATTATGTTATAAAATTAAAAGTTTTTTGCCGTTTTACAAAAACGATTCCAAGAAATTTAATTTTAAAAGCCTTTAATTTTTGTAGAATGGAAGTTTTGTAACTTTTGCCTTCACTCCTTTTTCACGAATTTCGATGAAAATTTCCGTTTCTAGCGCGCTAAATTCTTTTGCAACATAACCTATACCGATTCCGATTTTCATACTTGGCGACATTGTTCCTGAAGTTACTTTTCCAATCACATTTCCAGAAGCGTTAAGAATTTGGTAATCGTGACGAGGAATCCCTCTTTCAATCATTTCGAATGCTACTAATTTGCGTGTAACACCTGCTTCTTTTTGTTGTTTCAAAAATTCTGAATCAGTGAACTCTTTTGTGAATTTCGTAATCCAACCTAAACCTGCTTCCAAAGGAGAAGTAGTATCGTCGATGTCGTTTCCATATAAACAAAAGCCCATTTCTAAACGCAAAGTATCTCTTGCGGCTAAACCAATTGGTTTAATCCCAAAATCAGCTCCAGCTTTAAATACTTCATTCCACACGTGTTCAACATCTTCGTTTTTCACATAAATTTCAAAACCTCCCGAACCAGTATAACCAGTTGCTGAAATCATTACGTTTTCTTTTCCTGCAAATTTTCCATGCGTAAATGTGTAATAAACCATTTCAGATAAATTCACATCCGTCAATGATTGCATTGCTTCTGCAGCTTTTGGTCCTTGAATAGCTAGCAAAGAATAATTGTCTGAAGCGTTTTCCATTTCAACTCCTAAATCATTCAAAGAAGTCATCCAATTCCAGTCTTTTTCAATATTGGAAGCATTCACAACAATAAAATATTCTTCAGCGCTTACACGATAAATAATTAAATCATCTACAATTCCGCCTTTTCCATTTGGCATACATGAATATTGCGCTTTGCCATCGAATAAAACACTTGCGTCATTAGAAGCAAATTTTTGAATTAAAGCCAAAGCATTTGGACCGCGCAAAATAAACTCCCCCATGTGGGATACGTCAAATACGCCAACTGTATTGCGAACTGTTTCGTGTTCTGCATTTACACCTTCGTATTGAACAGGCATATTGTAACCTGCAAATGGCACCATCTTCGCGCCAAGCTCGATGTGTTTATGGGATAGGGCTGTGTTTTTCATTTTTTTAATGTTAGGATGTTAGGACTTTAAGACATTAGGATATTAGGAAGGAGTTTGAAACTGTTGACTTCGAGAGCCTCAGTCAACAGTTGGCTGAGGCACTCGAAGACAACGATTAATTCTTCACACGCTCCACGTAAACGCCTGTTCTTGTGTCGATTTTAATAACTTCTCCGTTGTCGATGAATAAAGGAACTTTTACTTCTGCTCCAGTTGCAATTGTTGCTGGCTTCATTGAGTTGGTTGCAGTGTCGCCTTTTACTCCCGGTTCTGTGTACGTTACCTCAGAAATAATATACATCGGTAAATCAACCACTAAAGCTGCTTCTTCTTCTGCATGGAATAAAATATTTACAATCATACCTTCTTGCAGAAATGCCGGTTTATCAATCATCTTCAAAGGAATATTTACCTGTTCAAACGATTCATTATTCATAAAAACGTAAGAATCTACTTCTTGATACAAATATTGGTACTCGCGATTTTCAATTCGAACGATGTCAATTTTATGACCTGCTGAAAATGTGTTATCAATCACTTTTGCTGTTTCGATATTTCTCATTTTGGTACGCACGAACGCAGGACCTTTTCCTGGTTTTACGTGTTGAAATTCAATTATTTGGTATAGTTTGTCGTTGTGACGAATGCATAAACCATTTCGGATATCTGCTGTGTTAGCCATAAAGAAATTTTAAAATTTGGGCAAAGATACATTTTTGATTGTTACGAAGTTTAATTGACGGTGCGCAAAATCGTTGATGTGCTTGTTTCAAGTATTATTATCGCCGATTAAGAAAGTTACTTATTCACTGACTTAGAAAGTCGCTGATGAGTATGACACAATCTAAACATTACACGAAAAAAAATACTTATAAATCATGATTTTATTCCAAATAAAGCGTCATTCCAGTTTGATAATCAACGCTATAATCAAAAATAAATGATTGCGAACCTGTGATTCCTTTTTGAAGTGACCAAGTAATAATTCCTGTTTTTTCGTCTAAAGTTCCGGAAGTAAACTCACCATTTTTCACTTTAATATCCGCATTGTTAGAAATAGGAAATTGATCTTTTACAATTAGCGGAATCATTGCACCACCGTTGTTTTTTACTTTTATTTCCCAGGTCACTTCAAATTTTTGACGTGAATTTCCTATGGATTTTGTTTTCGATTTTTCTTTAATTCGAGTTCTATCAACCGTGATTTTATTGTCTTTTCCAAAAGAAAAAGAAAGCGTGTCTTTAGTAGAATTCACATCTAAATACGATTTTCCCATAAAAGTGCCATCGAAGTAAATGTTAGATTCTCCGCTCATTAAATTCAATTTTTCCCAACCACTCACTTGTGCTGCTAAATACACACTTGGGTCAATTTTTGGAATCACATGATACTCATAACTTGCATTCAAATCGAATGAACCAATGCTTACTCGGTGATCCATGCCATCTGTAGGAATCGACATTTTTGAAAGAATTGTGTATTCCATTCGCATGTCTTTTTTCTGAATAATTGTGGCAACAGTTGGCGACCAATTGCTTTGTTGCTGTACAGATTTTTCATCAAAAAGCGCCTTGTTTTTCTTTCCGTTACTTTTACTTCTTGAACCGCGAGAAATTTCCATTGCTTCTAATTCATAATCTCCAGAAGCGGTTGAACTAACTGTATTAGAATAACTGCTCATTGGTATATTTCTAACATCTTGGCGGTAAGCAGAAACTTTCACTTCTTCCAATTGAAGTTCGTTTGGTTTCAAGAAAAATTTCAAATAAGCAGCGGTGATTTGCAACTGAACATCTGAATAACCGACGTATGAAGCTTTTGCATAATTTGCTCCTTTTGGCACTGTGATTTCGAATTTGCCATCAAAATCAGTTACAGCTCCAACATTTGGGAAATTCGGAAAAGTAATTTTCGTAAAAGGTAAAGCTTCACCAGTTGAGGCATCGATAACTTCTCCACGCAATTTTTCTCCTGAATAATCAACCGTTGGAATATTGCGTGCACTTTGTGTTTTTTGTTGCGGAGTATTGTTGTAGTAAATGTACCAAGGACTTAAAGTTGGCTCTTGCGCATTTTGGTAAGGGTCATTCGTTGAAAGAACTAAATCCACATTTTTCCATTCGATTCCAGTTGTTTGACTAACGTTTGCTTTTGCTTCCAAGCGAACTGGTTTTCCGATTCCATCGCTACGCATATCATAGTAGGGTTTCCAAGTTGCACGAGGCGAAATATAGTTAAATACAAAAGTTGCATTCGTTGTTTTTTCGACATCAACTTCCACCACGATTTCTGAATAATTGATAACAGGTTTGCTTCTTTGTGAAATAATCTCTTGTTCTAACTTATTCATTTTCTTTTGCAAACCCTCAAGCTCTTCTTCAATAACTGATTGTCTAATTGTTATCTCCGTCAGTTTCGTGTGCATAAACGTATAAGCTTCTTTCAATTCAGCAACTTTTAGTCCTTCGTTGTAACCTTTCAAATCGCGATTGCGCAACAATAGATTTTTATCTAGTTCAAGGATTGTATATTCGTCGCGTAACGTTTGGTCTTGCGTATTAAGGGCTTTTCGTTTTGAGTTTAATTGATTGATTTCTTCACTAGATATTTTTTGATCTTCGTAGTTTTTCTTAGTACGAACTGAGAGAATCGTCAAATCACCTATCGCCTTCACTTGAACCGTATTTGGATCGATAAAGTCAGTTAGTTTTTGAAAAATAATTTCCTGTTTTCCAGATTTTAGTTCAATTTTATGCTCATGTTGGATTTGAGCACCTGTAAAGAAAACAGTTACTTTTTTCATTTCTGCAAGCGCGTTAACTTCTTTTTGGGCAAAAGAAAAATTGGTTACAATCAGTGCAATTAGGGATATTAAAAGATTTTTCATGGAATAAGTTTTACTTAAAGATGCGTTTACAACTTTGATTCCATAAAGTTCATTGTAAAAATAAACTGAAGAATACCTTGATAGTTTTAAGTTTAAAAAAAAAGCCGCTACAAATTGTAACGGCTTCTCATAATTAGTTAGAAAATACTAAGCTTCTTCGTCGTCATCGTCTGCATCTGCACCTTTAACAGCTCCACGAGCCATTTTAACAGAAACAACAACAGCGTTTGCAGGATCCAAAATAGTAACACCTGGAATTTCAATGTTTTTAACACGAATTGACATTCCTATTTTCAATTTAGCAATATCCAATGTGATTGAATCTGGTAAATCTCCAGGTAAACCAACACATTGTAAGTTTCTAAAAACAGTCATTAATTTACCTCCCGCTAAAACACCACGAGCAGAACCAGTTAATCTTACTGGTAATTTAACACGAACTTTTTTAGAATCACTTAACTCTAAAAAGTCAACATGTTGAATCGTATCTTTAGTTGGATGTTGTTGAAGTTCTTGGATGATTCCGTTAACTTTTTTACCATCAAGATCTAATTCTACTTGAAATACTTCTGGAGAGAAAACAATTTTGTCTAACTCTGTTCTTTTTACAGCAAAGTGTGTTTGTGTACCTTGTCCGTAAATCACACATGGAACCATACCAGCTAATCTTGTGCTAGCAGCGTCCTTTTTCCCTACGTTCGATCTAAGCGAACCGCTCAATTGTGCTTTTTTCATTTATTATTTAATTTAAGATATTACAAAATGTGAACTGATTGACTCGTTGTTAACCAGTCTTTTAATTACGTCCCCGAATAAATCTGCTACGGATAGCACTCTTATTTTAGGACTTGTCTGTTTTAACGGTATTGTATCCGTTACTACTAATTCAGATAAAGAGGAATTGTTGATTCGTTCGTAAGCTGGGCCGCTTAGAACTGCATGAGTACAATAGGCCCTAACGCTTTTAGCTCCTTTTTCTACCAATAAATCGGCTGCTTTTGCTAAAGTTCCTGCTGTATCGCACATGTCATCAATGATTATAACATCTTTGCCTTCAACATCACCAATTACTGTCATTTCAGCAACTTCATTTGCTTTCTTGCGATTTTTATGACATAAAGCCAATCCACAATTTAAACTTTTAGCATAGGAATTTGCACGTTTTGCACCTCCAACATCAGGAGCAGCAATTACTAAATTATCTGTGTCAAAATTTTGAATCTCTTTTAGGAATAATGTAGAGGCATATAAATGATCAACTGGTACTTCGAAGAATCCTTGAATTTGGTCAGCATGTAAATCCATTGTTATGATGCGATCAACACCAGCGGCCATAAGCATATTCGCAATCAATTTTGAACCAATTGCAACACGAGGCTTATCTTTTCTATCTTGTCGAGCAAATCCAAAGTAAGGCATTACTGCAATTATTTTTCGGGCAGAAGCTCTTCTTGCTGCATCAATCAAAAGCAACAACTCAAATAAATTTTCTGTTGGAGGCATTGTGGATTGAACAATAAAAACATCTTGTCCCCGTACAGTTTCTTCAAATGATGGTTGAAATTCGCCGTCACTAAACACTGTCACCTTTACATCACCAAGTGGATTGCCGTAATGGGAAGCAATGCTACTCGCCAAGTCTTTTGACTCTCTTCCTGCAAAAATTTTTACGCCCACGTTGAAAATGTTATAATTATTGAGGCGCAAAGATAATTAAAATTTGATGGTTTACAACCTAAATAAAAGCTTTAATCGAGCAAATATTGGATTGAGGTGGTTTTGATTTGGCAATTAAAGTAATTTTGCAACAATGAATAATAAAAAATCCTTCAATTTATCTTTATTCGGACGATTAGTTCGCTACGCAATTCCTTATAAAAAGTACTTTATTATTTCTGTTTTTTGTATTGTTTCTCTTTCAATTTTAGGGCCATTACGCCCCTATTTCATAGGTGAAATGGTCGATAAATACATCATTAAAAGTCAAAATGAATCAATGCTCCTATTCTGGGCGCTAGTGATTGTTGCGATATTAATGTTGGAAAGCGTTCTTCAATTGACCTCATCTTATTTTTCGAATTTACTGGCTCAATCTGTGATTCGTGATTTGCGCAGAAAAATATTTCATCACTTATTGTCTTTCAGGATGCGTTATTTTGACAAAACTCCTATTGGAGCAATTGTGACACGCGTAGTTTCGGATTTGGAAGCAATCACTGAAGTTTTTTCAGCGGGACTTATGGATATCTCTGGTGATTTAATTTCTTTAATTTTCATCTTAACGCTTATGTTTTTTAATAATTGGGAGCTTTCGTTGATGACATTAATCCCAATTCCACTTTTGATTATTGCCACTCGTATTTTCGCAAGAGTTATGCGTGAATCATTTCAATTGGAGCGTGTTCAGGTTACCAAGCTCAATACTTTTGTGCAAGAACGACTAACAGGAATGTCGATTGTGCAGTTGTTTAATAGACAAAATCAAGAGTTTGAAAAGTTTCAAGAAATAAATAAAGGTCATCGTCAAGCGCACGTGAATGCTGTTTGGGCCAATTCCATCTTTTTTCCTGTAGTTGAATTATTGAGTTCACTTTCTGTCGCTTTTTTATTGGTTTGGGGTGCGCTTAATGTAAGTGGAAAATCGAATGTTGAAATCCGAGAAATGTATGGACAAATTATTGCTTTTACACTTTGGATTTATCAACTCTATCGACCAATTCGTCAGTTAGCAGATAAATTCAATATTCTTCAACGTGGTACGGTAAGAGCAGAACGAATTTTTGAGGTTTTAGACCAACAGGAAAATGTACAAGACATTGGTTCTGTTCAGTCTTATGATTTCGATCAAGATATTCATTTTAAAAAGGTTTCTTTCGCATACAATAATGACGATTATGTACTAAAAGACATAAGTTTAGTGATTAAAAAAGGCCAAACTGTTGCTTTTGTTGGTGCAACGGGCGCAGGAAAATCTACGATTGTAAATTTATTGGGACGATTTTATGAATATCAAAAGGGTGAGATTTTAATTGGCGATAAAAACATCAATGAATTAGAATTGAACTATTTAAGAAGCAATATCGCGATTGTACTTCAAGACGTGTTTTTATTTTCCGATAGTATTTTAAACAACATCACACTCGGAGATCCAAGTATTTCTAAAGAAGCAGTGATTGTAGCAGCTAAAGCGGTTGGTGCTCACGAATTTATTTGCCGTTTACCGAACGATTATGATTATCAAATTGGAGAAAGAGGTGGTGTTTTATCTGTAGGTCAACGACAGTTACTTGCGTTTATTCGTGCATATGTTTATAATCCTCATATTCTAATTTTAGATGAAGCAACTTCAAGTGTAGATAATGAATCGGAAGAAATGATACAAAAAGCTACCGAGCAACTAACCAAAGGAAGGACTTCAATTGTTATCGCACACCGATTATCAACAATTCAGCAAGCAGATTGTATTGTTGTATTGGATAAGGGAAAAATAGTTGAAACAGGAAGCCACCGTGATTTAGTGCTTAATAAAGGTTACTATCATAAATTGTATGAGATGCAATTTTTTAACAATGAAACAAATGAAAAGATTTAAAATAGGGGGAGTACCAGAACATTTTAATTTGCCCTGGAAACTAGCGATTGAAGAGCGAAAACTTGTTGATTTGGGCGTTGAGTTGCATTGGTCAGATATGACTGGAGGAACGGGACAAATGATAAAAGGCTTACAAACGGGCACTCTAGATATTGCTGTTTTACTTACTGAAGGAATAACAAAATCCATTCTTCAAGGGTTGAATGCGAAAATTATGACGGTTTATGTCACAACTCCTTTGCGCTGGGGAATACATGTACCTCAAAATTCTACTATTAATTCTGTTCAGCAATTAGAAAATCAAACATTTGCAATTTCTAGAGAAGGTTCAGGTTCGCATTTGATGACTTATGTACGAGCGAAAGAGGAAGGTTGGAATTTAAAAGAGTTGAAATTTAACGTGGTTGGTGATGTTTACGGAGGTCTATGGGCTTTAGAAAACAATCAAGCTCAAGGATTTCTATGGGAAAAATATACGACCTATCCATTTACAGAACAAAAAAAATGTCGTTGCATTGATGAAGTTGTAACTCCTTGGCCATGTTTTGTAATTGCTGTTCGAAGTGAAATTTTAGCAGAGAATGAAGCATTACTGAAGGTTATTTTTGAACGTGTGCATCAAGAGGCAAAAAATTTGAAGGATGATACAAGTGCACCAGAAATTATTGCATGGAGATACAATTTAAAAATGGAACAAACTAAAAGTTGGCTTCAAGAAACTGATTGGAATTATGACAATTTGAAAATGCAAGACAGTATTGAACATGTTGTAAATACACTCGAATTGTTGGGTTTAATTTCAGCAGAAGAAAAAGAAAATTGGGCAGATAAGATTTTTTAATCTTGTTTGAAAAAAAAAAATCAATTTTTTTAATGATGTAAGTGAGCATTAAAATCTCATTCAAAATTACAATCAGTTAAAACATCTGTTCTCTCTTAGGTTGGATTTAAAAAATAGAGCTAGAAAATGGACTTAACTCATTTACAATGAACTGTAAATGAGTTAATTTCCAATATTTCCTTTAGAAAAATAGAATCTAGTTGGTTTGTTTTTAGACCTATTTGGTTGAATTAAATTTTTTGCTCTAACAATTTAGTCTCAATATCAAAATTATAAGCAATCTGTCTTTTTTGTGATCAAGAAAATGATGTCTTACTAGTTTTGCTTTCTTAGAACATTATTTCTTTCGGGATTCATTTGTTTAAATAATGAAGGATTCGGAGCATCCCATCTCATTTGAGTTCCATCCCACCATAGTGATTTCTTTTCTGACTGCAAGTCATTTTCATTAAACATAAATTTATCCATATTCAGATCAAATTCCTTGTTTAACAATTCTGATGCAACTTGCGTATCAGCATTTTTCACTGGACTTGAAACCATCCATGAAACAGCTACGCTTGATACTCCATTATTGTTTTCATAAATCCAAAATCCTTCAGAAGTAATTTCTGAAATGTAAATGCCATTCGTATTTCCTTGAGGAGTTGCTGTAATAATTAAATCATCAATATTTGAAGACATCACTTTCTTAAAGTCAGAATTAAAAGGTACGAATATTTTACCTGATTTTAACATTGTTTTTCCTTTATCCGTTACTTCTGAGTTCATTGAAGCCGACATGTATCCAGCAACGCGTTCGTTTGTTGATGTAGGCATCAAATAAGCCAATGGTTCATTTGTATATGATTTACCGTCAACATACATCGAATAGGTTTCCCCTTTAACATTAAATCCATACTTCAAACCACGAACCCATCCTCCCATAAAGCCTCCGTAGATTCCAATACCCACATGATTATTTGCAGAAAGTGAGGTGCTCTTCAATGATGACTTTAGGGTAGAACCAGAAGTTTTACCATTATTATTGCCATTTGGTGCTATTCCTGCCGCAACTCCATTTTGATAAACGTTACCAAAGCCGTAGAATGAATAATCAGCTCCTCCTAGTGTATAATAACCAATTGCACCATTTGTTCCATAATTATCCCCAAAAATAGCTCCAGAACCTGGAGAGGTTCCTCCTGAACCCCATAAACCAAATTTATAAGAACCTGAAAATCCAACAACTGTTCCATTTACTCCCGAAACAATAAAAGGCGATGCACCAAAGGCTGACCCTGATACTCCTGAAGCCATGTGTGACCCTCGAACTCCCGCTGCTCTCGATCCAGTTGACATAGATTCACCTTGCACCCCTGCAAAAATTGAAGTACCAGCCTTTACCGTTCCGTATACTCCTCCTCCATTATTCATTGATGTATAGCCGTTTATAGCCCATGGAAAAGTAGCGTTAGCTAAACCATTCATTAAATCTCCAGTTTCAACAGTGGAAGTACCACCGACATAAAACTCACCTAAACTTGAAAATCTTCCCCGAACGATATTTCCTGTAATTATATCAAAATTATTTGCCGTGGTTGTACCAATTGTTACGTCACCTGAAGCTGAATTTCCTCCAACTAACCATGCTTTTGAAGTTGATGTAACCGTAGGCTGAAGGGATGAATTATTAGAAACAATAGCCTGAGCACCATCTACATTAAAATTATTTGTAGAGATATTCCAGGTTGGACCCGCTGATCCTTGTGGACCGACTGCTCCCGCTGGACCCGTAGCTCCAGTTAAACCCGCAGGCCCCTGCGACCCCTGCGATCCCTGAGATCCTGCTGGTCCTGTAGCCCCTGCCGGTCCAGTGGCGCCTGTTGCTCCTATAGTGCCATTACAAACATATTTGGTTAACGAAGCGCTAATTTCTCCAGCATCTAAAATACCGTTTGCATTTGCATCTATTCCATATTCTAACTTTACTCCACCCGTTGCACAGTTCGAACCAGCAGTTTCGGTTGTTGTTTTTACTAATGAATTTTGGCCATTTGATCCTTGTGGACCGACTGCTCCCGCTGGACCCGTAGCTCCAGTTAAACCCGCAGGCCCCTGAGATCCCTGTGATCCTGCTGGTCCTGAAGCTCCTGTAGCCCCTGCCGGTCCAGTGGCGCCTGTTGCTCCTATAGTGCCATTACAAACATATTTGGTTAACGAAGCGCTAATTTCTCCAGCATCTAAAATACCGTTTGCATTTGCATCTATTCCATATTCTAACTTTACTCCACCCGTTGCACAGTTCGAACCAGCAGTCTCGGTTGTTGTTTTCACTAATGAATTTTGACCATTTGATCCTTGTGGGCCGACCGCTCCCGCTGGACCCGTAGCTCCAGTTATACCCGCAGGCCCCTGCGACCCCTGTGATCCTGCTGGTCCTGCTGGACCTGTTGCGCCAGCTGGACCTTGTAAACCAGTAGCTCCCGTTGCACCGTTACAAATATACTTGGTGAGTGTTGCATTAATTTCACCCGCATCTAATGTTCCATTTGCGTTGGCATCTAGACCATATTCAAGTTTCACTCCACCTGTTGTACAGTTAGCTCCTGCAGATTCTGTGGTGGTTTTAACCAAAGAATTTTGTCCATTCGTTCCGTTCGCACCGTTTGCTCCGTTTGTGCCCGCAACACCCTGGGCTCCTGTTAAACCAATTGCTCCTTGTGGACCGGTAGTTCCTGTTGCTCCGACGATACCATTACATACATATCTTGTCAGTGCTGGATTAATTTCACCTGCCTCTAAGGTCCCGTTTGCATTTGCATCCAATCCTGATTCCAATTTCACACCACCTGTTGAACAGTTTGCTCCTGCAGGTTCAGTTGTTGTTTTTATCAAGGCATTTTGACCATTTGCTCCATTTGCTCCTGCTGGACCTTGAATGTTTCCAATATTGTCCCACGAATTGGTAGTCTGATTCCAAACAAACAAATCGCCATTTATTATATATCCATCTCCTGCATTACCCGTTGAAGGTAAATCATTGGTTGAATTTAAGTTATCTATGATATTTACTCCACCAC
>JBILOX010000032.1:0-39503 GCA_044374225.1 Crocinitomicaceae bacterium
AGCATTGGCTATAACTCATATATACTCGAAACAAACCTTCGTATAGCAAACCGTTTTTCAAGAGCTACTCGAAACTTTGTTTCGTTTTTTTTATCAATCAAATATATACTTTTTTGCTTACAAATCGTCAAATGGACTTTTTATTTGTTGAATACTTTTTGTGCTTACATGCGTATATATTTCGGTTGTTTTACTGCTTGAATGTCCCAGTAATTCTTGAATGTATCTCAAGTCTGTTCCGTTTTCCAAAAGGTGCGTGGCATAGCTATGACGCAACCAATGTAAAGTGACTGGTTTTGAAACCCCTGTTTTCTTAAGTGATTGTTTTAGAACTAGTTGTAAGCTTCTTGCATCGTATGGCATTCCTGCAGTTTGACCTTCAAATAAATAATTTTTGGGTTTATGTATTTTGTAGTATTCGCGCAACAATTCTAATATCTTTGGACTCAAAGGAACAATTCTATCTTTTTTCCCTTTGGAATTTTTGATCAAAACTATGTTCCTTTTGGAATCAATGTGATGTGGTTCAAGTGCTATTAACTCGCCACAACGCAAGCCGCAACTGTAAATCAAACTTAACATTACTTTATGCTTTAAGTTGTTATGGGCTTCTAAAATCGATTTTACCTCTTCTTTGCTCAATACATTGGGAAGGGCTTTTGCTCGTCTTGGACGATGAACCAAATCCGGGTCTAATTTTTTACCTTTTCGTACTGAAAAAAAGAGTTTTATTGCATTTACCACTTGATTTTGGAAACTAGAAGATAATTTTTGTTCTAAAATATATTCATTATTGAAGCGAATCAAATCTTCATTGTCAATGTCAATAATTGGTTTTGAGTGAAAAAAACGTAAAAAAAGCGACAAAGCATCTGAATAGGTCTTTATTGTGTTTTCACTGTAGCGTTTACTCATTAAGTGTTTTTTGAAATTTGATAACTCCATCATTCGATCCTCGGATAGTGGTTCAAGTTCTATTTTCCTTAATCTATTCTGAGGATTAATTACTTTTTTATCGGCTTTCAATTCACTCAAATCAATCCAGGCGATTCCACGAAAAGTTTTGAAAAGTAGGGGTAAGGTGTTTTCGTTTTTAGGCAAAATCCAAGAAAAATCAGCCTTGTTCCAAACTGCATTTTCTATACTTTTCATTTTCCAAAATAATTGGTCGTTAAATGGATGCCAAACCTTTATTTGATTAGGGTTATCGGTTTTTTTGAGGTGTATTTTATCCATGATTAAAATTGTTTTTCCACCTTAAGTTAGTGAAAAAGTTCATTTCAAACAAAGTAAAAAGGCAAATTTATCTTGCTTAAAGCCAATTAGAATTAAGGATAGAATCAATCAGAAACTTCATTTTTCAAATCTTCAAATTCCTCAATTTTCAAATTATCTCATTTTCATCCGTCAGCTGACGGACAAATTACTTGTTTTTCCAGAAAAAACTATCTTTGAACCATGCTTACAATAAGAGAATTAGTTGATAAAGACGAAATGTTAAAATACATTCACGTTTTAAATGATTTGTATCCTTCCTTGACTTTAGAACAATATTCCAAAGAATTGGATGTGATGTTGCCACACAATTATGGACAAGTAGGAGTTTTTGAAGCGGACAAATGTCTAGGAATAAGTGGTTTCTGGATTGGTAACAAATTATGGTGCGGAAAATACTTGGAACTAGATAACATAGTAGTTTCAGCAACACATCGAAGCAAAGGTGTTGGGAAATTAATATTTGATTTCTTAGCCAAAAAAGCACAAGAACACGAATGCACGATGATGGCTTTGGATTCCTATACGTCTAACTTCAAGGCGCATAAGTTTTTCTATAACGAAGGTTTTGCGCCAAAAGGGTTTCATTTTATAAACATCCTGAAACCAGAAGGGGTAAGGTGATGTCATAAGTAGTGGCTTATTGCAATATGCCATTACTTATGACATCACATCATCCACTCTTTTTTAAATTGTTCCAAAAAATCAAGCATAACTTTTTGCCGTTCTTCAGCAAGAATTTTCGCAGTTGGCGTTTCTATCCGATCCTTTAGGAGTAGTAATTTCTCGTAAAAGTGATTGATTGTGTGACTTTTAGAAGTATAATAATCCTCTTTGGAAGAGTGAAGTCTCGGTTCAATTTCTGGATTATAGAGTGGACGATTTCTACTTCCACCATACGCAAATGCTTCATCCGCAACGTTTGCTCCTTTAAACGATACAATTCCAATGACTTTTGAAACTTCTGCCGCTAATTCTTCTGAAGCTCCTTTACTGATTAATAATTCATAAGCCACTTTTTCGCCTTTCTGAAAATCACCATCATTGTATTTGTGATCGGCAATATCGTGCAATAAAGCAGCCAATTCAATAACTTCTAGATTTCCGCCTTCCTGTGATTGAATGTATTTTGCTGTCTTCCAAACGCGCTCGATGTGAAACCAATCGTGACTTCCTTCAAAAGATTCAAAGCGTTCTTTTACAAATTTTTGAATCGTTTGAGCTAACGTATTCATTGATTAAAATTTCAATACTTTTTGAGTCGCTACTTTTGCTCGACTGGTGATTTGAACGAAATAATAGCCTTTTTCAAAATGTGTAAGGTCTAAATTTTTATCACTCGTTTCAAGTAGCAAAGTTCCATTTACTGAAAATAATCGAATTGCATCAATTGCTTCTTCAGATTCGATTGTCAACTGATTTTGAAATGGATTGGGATAAACTTTAAATCGCAAGTCTGCAAGTTCAGTAACACTTACAGGATCTTCTTTTCGAACGATTATATCATCAACATAAAGTTTGAATCCGTCAAAAGTTCTATTTACAAAAGCGATATAAATTTGCTGCGAATTATAACCTTCCAACGAAAGATTTACTTCGCGATTAGTCCATTCAAAATTTTCTTCTTCAATGTAGCCAATTGTATCAACGAAATCACTTGGTTGTATTCCAGTTGTCGAAACAAAAACAAAATAATCATCTGGAAAAGAAGGATCGTGAGATTTTGCATTCCAAGAAATGTAATTTCCAAAAGTTCCTAATTGTAAAGCAGGTGTAATCAACCAACGACTTGCTGTATCTTCTACGCTGAAAAATGAGGTTGAAGCAGCAACTTTGTTAGCAGATGAATCTGGGTCGTCATACGAAATCCAAGCACTTGTGAATTCAGAAACCTGTGCGTCAGGAGTGTTTGAGTCGGCATCAACAATTGTAAAATTAGATGGAATCCCACTTTGAAAATCAATATTGAGAAGTTCGATTTGAGCTTTCAATCCACTTGAGAAAGGAATTAAAAGTAAGGTAAATATTATTTTTTTCATTAAGACAAAATTAAGCTTAATCTGTTAAAGGCGGCCACTAGCTATTAATATTTTTCGCCTTACGAACTTCTAGCTACTTCTAATACTATATGAGTTGAACTAAAAAATTATTTTGCTGAAAGGTAAAATAACGAGACAGTGCAACCAATTTCAATCATGTGATTTACAGTACAACTTTATTAAGTGATAAATGAAAATCAGATTATTATTTTGAATAACACATTTTTTCAAAAGTTTAACCATTTAAATAGAAAGCAAGCACAACCTTCTCATTTCCCCTCAAATAAAATTATATTTGCTGAATTGAATTTTTAAATAAAGTTGAAAGACGTAAAAACAAACTATATCATCGGAATTGGACGTTCAGGAACTTCGCTTTTGATGTCTTTATTAGGCGCACATCCAAGTATTCACACAACGCCCGAGAATTATTTCAGTATTTTTTTGTCTAATGCTTTTCAAAATAAAATGGTTTTTTCGCCTCAAGATATTCGTTTGATTCACCGATTTAATATCGCTTTTGGAAAGTTGCAACCGTATGTGGCCTTTAATTATGTCATAAACGATGCAAGTGATTTACTGAATAATGGCTTTAAAGGAACTTATTTAGAATTATGCAAAGAAATTTATTTGTCGTTTCAACACACAACCTTGCAAAATAAAGAAGTAAGTACAATCATTGATAAAAATCCTTCCAACACACTTTTCACAGATAAATTATTGAAATCTAACCCTGAAGCTAAGTTTATTTTAATGATCAGGGATTACCGCGCAAACATCTTGAGTAGAAAGAAAAAAACATTGAACAAATCGGGTAATATTATTTTCAATGCATTTCTTTGTCGCTTGTTCTTTAAAGAAATTAATTCATTCCGTTCCAATAAAAATTGTTTGCTTGTTCGCTACGAGGATTTGGTTTCCAATCAAGTTGAAACCTTAACTTCGATTTGTCAATTTTTAAATATTGAATTTGAACAGAATTTAATTGGTTCAGGCATTCAAAAGGACATTTCATCGAATGTAGAAAGTGAAAAATCTGAAAAATTCATTAAAGAACATTTTAGCGAATTGAAAAATCCCGTTCATGCTGGTAATACCGAAAAATGGAAAACAGAATTAAGTGCGGAGGAAATTGAAATCTGTGATACGATTTGTTCTAATGAAGCGATTTCATTGGGTTACTCACCTATTTCTTCCGGTCACAAAAGCTATTTTTCATTACTTATCAGGAATTTACCGAAATTCTTAAAGGCTTGTTATAATGTAAAAAAGGAACGTATACTTTATTATTTGCCAATCGGAATGAAATTAAAACGACTGAATCAAAAAATCTAAAATTGAAGGAGCAAAACCATAAATCCGTTGATTTTATTGCTGGAATGTCACGTTCAGGTACAACATTATTGTTGTCAATTTTAAGTACGAACAAACAAATTTTGTGTATTCCAGAGATTCCAATTTCAGTTTATAGTTATTCGAGGTATAAAAATAAAACCAATTTCACTTATGAGGATGCTACAATCTGGCTACGATTAAAGTCAAAAATAAATCCAATAAGACAAATAGGTATTGATGAAACAATTTTAAAAACTTTTATTATTCAAGCTAAAAATTACAATGAACAGATACTTTCAGTTTATTCGTCTATTGAGTTTCCGGATAGTAAGAATACTCAAAATTGGACAAAAATCATTGATAAAGATCACATTCATACCTTTCAAACAAAGCTATTGAATAAGATATTTCCCAAAGCGAAATACATTCTTTTGGTTCGAAATCCATTGGCATATGTGAATTCTTGCATCGAACATGCGGACAATAAAAACCTAACAAAGTCTGCTGTTTATTATGCTGACGTTTGGAATGCTTATGCGAATGAAATTTTGAATTTACTTACTTCACCACAAAAAGAAAGATACTTATTGGTTAGCTACGAAGATTTGGTTTCACAACCTATTTTTACATTGGAAACTATTTGTAGGCATTTAAACTTGGAATTTAATCCTGAAATGTTAGATTTTACGAAGTCAAAATTCAATGCTTTAAAAGAAAATGAATCATTAACACCTGTTCAAATCGAACGAAAAACTAACAAATTCGAAGCGCTTCAGCAAACGATAAATAGCAATCGAATTCAAAGTTGGGAAGGGAAATTCAGTTCACATGAGCAGGATGCAATTATTCAAATTACTAAAGATTTAGCTTTAAAACTAAACTATTCACTTCCAGAAATTCAAAATACGAAAGTTCAGAAAAGTATATTTATCTCATTGAGGGTGAAGTTATTTTTTAAATTTGCCAAAGGATTTTATTTTCTTCCAATTTGGTTAAGAGAAAAATACAAGGTAAAATTGTGACGATGCGTTTAGAAGAAATAAAAATAAACTACATTTTAGGCTTAGGTCGTTCAGGTACTACCTTGTTAATTAAGGAATTGGGTAAAAGTCAACACGTTGTTTCTAATCCTGAAAGTTTATTTATTCTCGATTTTCTTTACGTTTATAAGCCTGAAAAAGTACTTTCTCCAGCTGAAGTTTCTTTTTTCATAAAACAAATATTCAAACTTAAAACTGGACGATTTGTTCACTTAGACCTTTGGAAGATCGACCGAGAAAAATTGAATAAAGCTATTGAAGAACAATCTCCAATTAATTTTAAAAATTTAATTAAATTAGTAAATCTCTATTCAGAAATTGGATTAAGCACGTCAGATCCAGAAGTTATTATAGACAAAAATCCGCCTTATACTGTTCATTTCGAACAATTGCTTAAACTCGATTTTAATTCTAAGTTTATCGGCATTTATAGACATTACTTGGATAACATTATGTCGCGTAATAAATTCAAGTTAGATGCGATAAACCATCCATACTATCATGCATTGATGTGGAGTTTATATAATGAATCGTTGTTAGCATCTGTGAAAAAGCATCCTGAAAATTTGCTACTGATTCGCTATGAAGATTTCGTAAATAATCCGGATGAATTCTTGAAAAGTGCCCGAAATTTCATGCAATTATCTATCGAATTGAAAAGTATTAAAGATAAAACTTTGGTAGAAAATTTATTACATAATCTAAAAAGCACTGAAGATAAAAACGAATTTTTAGAAAGGTGTGGCAAAGTTTTTAAAGAGATAGATACACAAGCAATTGGAAAGAAAAACACTCAATTTACTAAAAATCAAATCAATAATATACACTACATCTGTTCAAAAACAGCAACTAAATTGGGTTATGAAACAGTAAATTTCAGGAATCCAAACTTGTTTCAACGCATGTATATTTCTTGTTTCAAAGTTGTTTTATGGGCTGTTGAATATAAGCATCATTCGTATTTTCGATCAAGTCATTCCAAAAGAAATCTATTTCGAACGCTTGCAAAACCTTGGACGCTTTTCCTTAATAAATCTTGAGTTTATTGACGATGTGAATGGAAATAAAAGCAAAAGGAATTAGCAAAAAACTGACAGCTTTACGAATAAACACAGGCGATTTCAATAGAAAAGGGAAAAGTTGAATTCTCTTTTGAAGAAATAATGAAGTTAAAACGGTTGAACACACCAACATTTTTTTTGGCATAAATTCATTTCGAACGATATCTATAACCATGATGATGCGTCGATTCTCACTTTTATTGAATGCCTCATGATTGTTCGCATCCACAAAAATGAGCCATTTTCCTTCTTCCCACGATCGCTTTTCATCTTTTACACGGAAGCCACAATTTGGTAACGAATCCGGATTTCCATTCCTAAATGACAACGAAAAATTGCATTTGTATCGCCACAGTGAGGTAGAATTTCCCCATTCGCTTCTAGCTGATTGAATGACAACGAAATAATTTCAGGATATTTCGCTACGATTTTCATCGTTTTGGGGAAATGAATTTGCTTTTTTCTGAATTGAACATTCCACCATCGCAATGAGATTGTTTTCCAAATAGAAGCCTGATTCACCATACTTTTATTGAAATAAGCTTCAGGCGAATGTTCTTCTAAATAATGTGTTAATTCTGCTTTAATTTCTGTGAAATTGTCTTCAAAATCTTTAGACCAACGTTGATCTTTTGGGTCAAAAAATGCGGGTTCATTACCATTAAAAGTATAATTGTATTCGTAAAGACTGAACCACAATTTAGTCATCGCATTTTATTTTTCTAAAATTACAATTTTTGAATTCGAAATCATTAATTTAACATCAAATTTCATGCAGATGTCTGAAAAAACGCCTCAAAATCCATCGTTCTTTTATAATAAAGCTGACTTTCCCTCTTTGTTAAAATTGGAAGAGAATTTCGAAACGATTCGTACTGAACTACTTCATCTTCTTGAATCGGAATATGAAAGTAATTGGCTACAAACATTTCCAGATTATGTAACGGGAGAAAAAGTGAAATCGTGGAAAGTGTTTACATTTTTGTTTTTTCAGATGAAAAGTCCAAAACACGCAGCGATTTGTCCGAAAACGGCTACACTAATCAATTCTATTCCAGAAATAATTTCGTGTGATTTTTCTTACATGGAACCACATACGCATATACTTCCGCATCATGGTTATACAAAAATGGTATTGCGTTGTCATTTGCCATTGATTGTTCCAGAAGGTGAAAAATGTGCGATTCGAGTTGGCGACCAAACACATTATTGGAAAGAAGGAGAATTGGTTGTTTTCGACGATTCATTTGACCATGAAGCGTGGAATAAAAGTGATGAGAAAAGAGTGGTGTTGATGTTTGATATTCCTAATCCAAATTGGCCCTATTCATCAGATGAAATTTCTGCTTATAAAATTGAAAAAATGGACGATCCTTTTCTACTTTCAATTGCGTCAAAAGAACAGTGGATTAAATTTTATCAAGACCGACAATTGCCATTGGAGGAGTTTGATTAAGCAATAATTGATTGATTTCGTCTAAGTTATTTTCTGAAGGAGTACCTGTAAGTTTCATCAAATTAGAACCCGCACAAAATAGACTTGCAGCTTTATTTAACTTTAATCCAACTTTTTTAAATCGTTCTTTAGTTAATACATACAATTGATTATCAGAGTTTTCTTGATTTGGTAAAAGTTCATAACCGAGCATTTTATTATATTGAATTGCTCTTAGGTTATCCTTTAAAATTCGGACACGAGAAACATCTATACTCTTCATCATGTGAAAAACGAAATTGAGTAAGGTTAAAGATGCATAAACGGCGGCGAAAGAATGTTCGAAATCGCGTTCACCAATAAAAATCCCACCTTCACCAAAGCCGATTTCAGGTTCAAAATTTTTAGCATTAATTAGACCTACTTTTTTTCCTTCAAATTCAATTACAAAATAATAGTTGTATTTATTATTAATCGTTTGAAACCAAGCTTGTTGCATTTCTGGTGTGATGTATTCTCTGTAAATCATTTGATTCACCACATGCGCTGCATTTCGCCAAGAACGAATTAATTCCAAATCTGTTTCGCACAAACGAATCAGTCGGACATCAAATTGTTCTAGTATTAGCATTCTTTATCAGAAATATGGTAGGTGGGTGCGTTGTTAAGATTTGTCAGAATCGCTCGCATGTATTGGGCAATTACTCCGATGCAGAAAATGATTAAACCAGTTGAAAATAAAATACTAACGATTAAAGAAGTATATCCTTTGATTTCAATTTTGTCAATTAAATATTTGCGAAGGAAGAAAATCCCGATTAGAAAATTGACAGCTGCAAGCGTAAAACCTGTTAAAGTTACTGCCTTCAAAGGAATTGCAGTTGAGTACATTACTACGTTTGCAGTAGTTTTGATCAAGCCTTTTGTTTTATAGCGCGATTTTCTCAAAGCAGAAGGATTGTTTGTAACTGTTACAAATTCAACTTCGTGTGTGTACCACAATAAAAATTCATCAATAAAAACGAATTGTTTATGGCTTTCGGCTAATTTTCGTGCTATTTGTCCATCAATCAAACGGAAACTACTTCCTCGTCCTTTTTTTGCTCCTTCCAATTTAGAGGCACGTTTGTAAATACCTTTTAAAAGCCGTTTAAACGTGGATTCCTTTTGTTGGTATTCACCATAAACAACTTTTGCTTTCGTTGCTTCTTGTTTGTCAATTAGTTTTTGAAATTCAGCAGGTAAAACCTCCAAATCGTCGTCAAGTGTCAGCACAATTTCACCTTTCGATTCTGCAAAACCACAAAGCGTAGCTGCATGTTGACCGAAATTTTTTGAAAGTCGTATAATTTTACAACGTTGATCTTTAGCCCGAATTTTTTTTAATTCCGCCCAGCTTGTATCTTGGCTAAAATCATCAACGAAAATAAATTCAACCGATTCCGTGTTGAAATAGGAGGAAATAGCATCATACAAATCAGAAATACCTTTTGAATTATTGTAAATTGGAACAACCAAACTATACTTCATTTACTTTTTTTTTTAAACATACTAAAAAAAAATGAGTGTTATAGATTTTAGAAGAATCTTAAATTTCACGTCAGCAATAAGATCGATTCAAAAGTCATTAATTGAGGCTTTGAGAAAATTTAATACTAGAGTTATACCAATTTACTTGATAAATGACGCATTTGAAAATCTATCTGGTATAATGCCGAGTTAGTTTTCAACGAGTATTTTATACGACAATTGAAAACAACTTCGGTATTAATCATTGTTAATGAGAATGTTAAATTTTTTCAGTAACGATGAGAAGTGGTTTTGCAACGGTCTTGTAATGCTAATTAATTAACTGAAAAAAATGAATAATTTAAAACTATTTACCATCTATTATCTTTTCAATCGTATTTCTTGAAACAAAATGATAATTCGGACCAGCTTTTTGGAATATTTTTTTTGACCATAAACGATTCTCTGGCTTTTCAGCTAATGCTTGGTAAATTGGAACGAGGTATTTTCTTCTTCCTATTTTAGTTAAAAAAGCAGCGATTTCTGGTCGAATTTCATTGTAATTATTTTTTATTGCAAGCACAAACCATTCATTCATAATTTCTGCATTTCCGCAGGTGGAGAAACCTAAAAACTGATCTAATTCTTTCATTTTTCGTTTTCCAATTGCAGGGTTCAAAGCACGAATAAAGGTTTGCCATTCTTGAACAATAAAATCTTTGCGCTCGATCTTTGTCACAATCATACGACGCAGACGATTCCCTTTTTTCTTGTAATTTTTATAGGTAATTTTTGGTGCAAATAAAACTTCGCCAGCATTTGTTTTTTCCGCCATTTCGGACATTTTTTCTAATCTAGACGACTTTAGTTGTATGCAATTTTCAGGTAAACCTTTATTATAAATCCATTCTTCCGTATTGAATTTAATATTATTTTTTGCTAGTAATTGACTTTCTAAATAGCTAACAAAAGTTTTGGAATTGATTGTTTTAAACGCAAAATGTTGAAAATAATCTCTAAGAAATTCATCCATTTGCTTTCTCCCAATTTTATCCTCCAATGTTTTAAGAAAAAAAGCTCCTTTAATATAAGCGATATCAGTCATTCCATCGTCAGGATTTCTATTTTTTAAATCGAGAAATAACTTACTGTCATTCGGAAATTTAGATTTTCTAATTTGATCAATTTCGTTTTCCAACTCTTGAAACTCAATAATCGCAAGAATGTCCGCAATTTCCTTTCCGTATAATTTTTCCATAATACGATTTTCAAAATAAACGGTAAATCCTTCGTTTAACCAGAAGTCATTCCAAGTTTGATTAGTTACTAAATTCCCTGACCAAGAATGGGCAAGCTCATGAGCAATTACAGATACTAAACTTCGATCTCCAGCAATAACAGTTGGATTAACAAAAGTCAACATCGGATTTTCCATTCCTCCATATGGAAATGAATAGGGGAGAACGAGTAAATCATATTTTTCCCATTGGTATTTCCCATACAATCGCTCAGCAGCGTTGAACATTTTAGGTAGATCTACAAATTCATTTTTGGAGGCATTCATTAACTCTGGTTCACAATAAACACCTGAGTTTTTACTAAATGCGTGGTACTTCAAATCGCCAACAGCCAAAGCAATCAAATACGAAGGAATCGCCTTTGTCATTTTAAATTCATAAATGCCTTCGCTATTTTTCTTCCTTTGATTTTTTGCGCTCATAACCGCCATTAATTCTTGAGGAACTTTCACTTTTGCTGAATAAGTGATACGATTAGAAGGAGAATCTTGAATTGGAATCCAAGTTCGTGTGAGAATTGCTTGACCTTGTGTGTAAAGAAAAGGATATTTCTTCGAACTGGTAAGATTTGAATCCAGCCAATCAAGGGCTTCCGACTGTTTGGTGGTTTGATAGTAGATATTAATCTGTGTTGTTTTTGGACTCACACTAACAAGTAAGGGTTGACCTAAAATCGAGTCTTTGTCCATGTTACCGATAACAAAATCTACTTCGCGTTCTTGATTTATCTTTCCAGTAGTAATCTTTTGAATTTGAATTCCTTTAATATCAAAAATGGCAGTGTCGCTTCCAAAATTTTTCATGGTGTGTCTCGCAACTCCATAAATCGTTTTGTTATCGAAATTTACATCTAATTCTAAGTCTAAATGGGTGGTTTTTATTTCCTTTAAGTTTGAATAACTATGATCATCGAAGCTCGAATCTGCTAATTGCTCCGTTTTTGTGGTTGGCGCTTTTGGACTAGAATCACAAGAAACAAGCTGAAATGAAACAACAATAAACAATAATTTACTTAGAAATGACATCAATTGGATTTAAAATTTAATACTCCAAAACGTTCTCTGTTGCCAAGAATAGAATACATTAAAATTTCTTTATTTACTAAATCAACTTTGAAAATTTTAGGCACAACAATAGATTTCAATTCTTTACGTGCAAATAAATTTTTTCGTTCTAATTGCCCATCGTTTAAATTTAACCTAGTAATTGCCGCTACGTTTTTTCTTTTTGATAAATTGAAAGCATAAACTCTTCTTAAATCTTGTCTAAAATTTCCAAGGTCATCATAATTTCGAAGGTTATCATTGAAGATAAAATTGATTGTTTTCCCATCTGTAAAACTTGAGTAGGAACTAAATGGTCCACCATCATTGATAGAAACTTGAGATTTTGAAATTCTTTTTTGCCAATCAAAAGTTCCCGTCTTTCCTATTTTAAAGGCAATAATATCATCGTAATAATAATACATAACATTAGAAGATATTCCAGTTCGATTATCGAAATTGGTTCTTCTGTAAGCGTAGTATTGTTCCATTGAACCAACGAGAGAGCCATCCTCCAAAACAAAAATATCTCTCAAACGATAGTTATAATATTGATTTTGAAGATTAGTACTATTTACGTTAGTAGTTTGTCGGTCATATAAATCGTTATCTATCCAATTTTCTCTCGCAATTTCTTTATCAAACTGAATGATACCTTTTGAGATAACACTATCGATTTTAGCATCTATTGTAACAATAAACACACCTAAAATTCCTTGCCGATTACCTTTCCCAAACAAACCTGAAAGAGTACAAATACCACTGTCATTGGAATTTAGTTGCATATCATCTACACGTAAGCCATCGACTTCAATTGAAAATTCTTTAAGTTGGTTGTTGTTGATTTTATAAAGATGCAATGCTTTGAAATTCTCAAAATCTCTGCCAAACAAGCGGTCGTTGGGTTTGATATGTTCGGTTATACTGACCAAATAATCACCTGTATTTGAAACATGTTGCTCGTTTATTGTAGTTAAATTCCCATCAAAAGGCAAATCATATTCACCTGATTGAACTTCTTTTAAATTTTGATCAATGACCTTATATCCGTAAATATCACTTATTTCTTTTCTACCAGGAATCTCCCAAATAATTCCAACATACTTACGATTCTGTGATTGAATAATATTAAAATTAGGTTGAGCTCCTATTTTGTTATTTGCGTAACTTGCAATTAAAATCGAAGGTCCAGCTACTTCAATGTTATTGTCATAAGGTTGCATATATAAAGTCATCAAACCGTTACTTTTATCTGAAAGAAAAACAATCAGTTGATTACCAAAGTAATAAGCGGTTTCGAAATTTGCGATTCCAGTTTCAGCTACGAGTTTGATTCTCTTTTGCTGCAAGAAGGTTAAATTTTCATTTTCTGAAATGCGATATGTTCCAAATGAACTCCCAGTATAACGTAAACTGTAAAAATCAGTTGAGTTTTTAGGTAAAATTTCCAACAATGAACCTTGACTTCTTTCCAATTCTCCCCAAATAATAGGAAAATCTTTTTGTGCTAAAACAAATCCTTGAATAAGTGAAAAAAGGAGTAAAATTAGTAGTTTCATTTCTTTTAGTTTACCAATTGTATGCCAAGGTAAGTTGTTGGTTTTATGTGTTTTAATTCTTCTTTTAATTGTTCACTCACTTCCAAAGTGTCGATAAAGGCATGAACAGATTCCATTGTAACTTTTTCATTTTTACGCGTCAAACCTTTCAAGGCCTCGTAAGGTTTTTCAAATCCTTCACGTCTTAAAATGGTTTGAATCGCCTCAGCCACAACAGCCCAATTATTCTCCAAATCTTCCTCTAATTTATTAAAATTTAATAATAATTTATTCAATCCATTCATTGTAGAATGAAATGCAATCAAAGTGTGGGCTAAAGGCATCCCAACTATGCGTAAAACGGTTGAATCAGTTAAGTCGCGTTGTAATCTTGATACAGGTAATTTTGCTGCTAAATGTTCAAATAATGCGTTGGCAATTCCAATATTTCCTTCAGAATTTTCAAAATCAATAGGGTTTACTTTATGTGGCATGGCGGAAGATCCAATTTCTCCGTCTTTCAGTTTTTGCTTGAAGTAATCCATTGAAATATATGTCCACATATCGCGATCTAAATCCAGTAAAATTGTATTGATCCGTTTAAGACAATCGAAAAGCGCTGCTAAATTATCGTAATGTTCGATTTGTGTCGTTGTTTGACTTCGGTCTAAACCAAGGTTTTTATTCACGAAATTGTTTGCAAATTCCACCCAGTTGATTTCTGGAAAAGCGATGTGGTGCGCATTGAAATTTCCAGTTGCACCTCCAAATTTTGCAGAAAAAGGAATGGATAGAAGTTGTTTGCGTTGAACAGTTAAACGCTCTGAAAAAACTTGAATTTCTTTACCTAAACGAGTTGGAGATGCTGGTTGACCGTGCGTCTTTGCTAACATTGGAATATCCTTCCATTCATTTTGAAAAACAACCAATTTTGCAATTATTTCATCGAGCATTGGTAAATAAACACACAAAATCCCTTCTTTTAAAGACAAAGGAATCGAAGTATTATTGATGTCTTGCGATGTCAACCCGAAATGAATAAACTCCAAATATTTGCCTAAATCGAGTGCCTTCATGCGTTCTTTTAAGAAATATTCAACAGCTTTTACATCGTGATTGGTGATTTTCTCTGAATCCTTAATCCATTGAGCATCCGCTTCTGTGAAGTTTTGATAAATAGCTTTAAGTTCATCAATTTTTGAAGTTGGAAACGAACTCAAAGCTTGAATGGGCATTTTCGTTAAGGCAATGAAGTACTCGACTTCGACTTGAACACGGTAACGAATTAATCCAAATTCTGAAAAGAAAGGAATTAAAGATTTTGTTTTTGAAAAATAACGACCGTCGATAGGTGAAATTGCGGTAAGAGGACTAAAATTCATAATTTTTAGAAAGATGCAAAGTTATTACTTTGCAATCGAACTCTTTGCTATTTTTTATTATTTCGATAACTATATTTTGAAATTTTGTGGGTAATACGTTTTTGTGGTGTTTTAGCATCTCGTATCCCTGTACTTGATCTGTTGTAATTTAACAACAATTCGGCGCGCATATTAAATATTTAAATTGATTTAAGTTCTTTCAATTTACCTCAATTGCGCCAATATCCGGTGGATTATTTCTTGGGTTTCCGAAGATATCGGTATTTAAAGAAGTCGTAATTCCGTTTCCGTTCAGTATAGAATTTGAATTAAAGCTGAAATCAAACTCTGGGATGTCAATAAAATTGGGATTATTGTTCCACAAAATATTCTGATAATAGGCATCTGTTTGAATTTCCTTCGATTTTATAAGGCAATTTTGAAAGTTAAAATTTAAGGTTACTCCAGTCAAAATCAAAGTATCCATTGCTAATTCGGTTTCTAAATTCCCCGTTAAAATGCAATTAGTCATCGTCCCTTCGTTGATAGAACCGACAGTCGTTACGTTTGTAAAACTATTACTAAAATAATTACTTATTCCAACCGCTGGCGAATTTGAACTCCCATATCCTAATAAATTGCAGTGATTAAAATTAAAATCACCTCCTTCAAGTACTAATAAAGCGTGTGTTCCCGATTTAGAAATGATACAGTTTTCAGCTTTTACTTTTGCGCCAGAATAAATAAAAACACCGTAGCGCGCTTGATTTTGAATGATGGAATTGGTCAAAGTGAGCGTGTATCCTGTATTTTCAGCATCCTCAGAGAAAAGGTGAATTCCTGAAGTCCCATTTTTTATGATGGCGTAATCAATTGTACTTGTTTTTGCTTCTTGAAAGTAAATTCCGTAAAATTGCCCCGCAACATCATCGTAAGCTGCTTCTAATCGGTCACCTAGAAAAACAACTTCATTGCCAGCTGTTCCTTGAATATTTAAAGTCGATTTATACACATAGAAAATGGCATTTTTATGCATATGAACTTTTGTCCCAGCTTGAATGATTAATGTTTTCGCAGAATCAACAGCAGCGTAGCCATAAACAACATGCGGTTTATCATTTGGCCAAATTCCTTCATTAAAATCTTTGTAGTGAAAATAGGCATCTTGTCCCCAAACGGCGAGTTTCACATATTGATCTACACCATTTGTCCGAAATCGAATTGAATCTTCCACAATCATTGGTAGATTTTGGGAATTAATATCTAAAGTTACTTCCACAAATACAAAAAGTGAGTCTTTTCCTTCCAAGTCAATATCTGTAATTTTTGTGCCTTTAATACCATCAACATTCATTCTAAAAGGTGAATTTTCGCCGCCAACGAGTTCAATTTCTTCAATATTTACCGTTCGATTTTCGTTATTGTAGATTTTGAATTGCTTTGTAGTGGAGCCAATTGTAGTAAACACCGTATCAAAAACAACAGTGTCAACAGAAAAAGAAAGGTTCTTTTTGGATAAAAATTGTTTCTTGCCACAGTTTGTAAATGTTAATAGTAACAAAAAGCATAGGAGAGATGTAATGAAAAATCGATTTATCATATTTTAGGACAACGCACAAAGCTAAATTTTATTGATGATTTGAACTAACTTTAATCGAATAGGTTTTTAATATTCACTTTAGAAACGTATTCAGAAATGATATTTTTGTTGTGTTGCAATTCAACCCACTGAATTTGATTCAAGTGTTTGAGCATAAAAACTTCAACATAAAGCGAATCCAAAGTGAATAAATAAATGAAATGACTCATATTCTCTCGCGCTCCAACATATGTTCCATTTTCTTTCACTAATTTAATTCGCTGAAGTAAACTCAATTTATTAAATTGTTCTGTTTTCATAAATTTCTATTTGAGGGTTCGCTTTCAGACAAGTAATTAAAATAATTACTAAAACTAAGTCTGTAAATTCATTACTTAATACTTCCAAAATAGGCGCTACTATTTAACAAAATCCAAATCAATCGGCATAAAAATGAATAATAGCAATCTTTTCTCTCTTAAATTTCGATTCTTTTTTAGAGGTATAATCGAAAACCTCACTTAAGAATTTTTCTCTTATCAATTGAATTGATTGCATCGTGTTATTTGTCTTGCAAAAGTAGTTTATGGCATTTTTTGAATTGGTAATTCAAGTGACAAGAGGGAATTTTCTACCTTTCTCTCAACTCGTCAATTTGAACTATTTGCCCAACCATACAAATACTTACGGCACTTATTGAATGATATTTCACCCATACTTTTTGACCATCGGAAATAGAAACTGATGAGGAAAAATCAGTCAAATTCACTGGTTCAATAGCATCGCCATTTTCTAATTCAATCACCATTCCGCAGCCATCTAATCCCGTGTAATCCTTAATGGTTGCTTTCGTCATTTCTTTATACGTTTTTGTGCAACTAAAAAAAAGAAAACAAAGGATGGAAAACAATAGAACTTTTTTCATGTATTTTTGATTTAGAGTTCAAAGATAAAGTATTATTGAAGATTTAGTAGTTGATAATTACAATTAGCATAATTTGAAATGACTATCAAGAAGGAATCCTCTTTTTAGTCGGCATGACTCTCGAGTTACGAAATAAGGCAAAATGCGAAGTGTTTTCACAATCCTCCCCTGATGACAGTTTTTCCGAATGGAGTAAGATAGTGAAGTCGATTCGGTGGAAAATCCTTTGTAAATCAGTAAATATTATTCAACAATCAAAGGTTATCATTGGGAATGAAAGAGGGAAGTATTCAAAAATCAATTGCAATATACTGTTTTTTAATTCATTTTTATCTGTTTTTAATCTCACTATTTTTTCCATTTAATTTCGTTCGCTTCTTCCTATTAAAATCAATATCTTTGCAATCTAAAATTCAGTATAAGATATGTTTGAAAATCTAACGGACAAGTTTGAACGCGCGTTTAAAGTATTAAAAGGTCAAGGTCAAATTACAGAAATAAACGTAGCAGAAACCTTAAAAGAGGTGCGAAGAGCATTATTAGATGCCGATGTTAATTTCAATACTGCGAAGAATTTCACCAATACAGTTAAAGAAAAAGCACTTGGTCGCGATGTGTTGAAAGCTGTTTCCCCAGGGCAATTGATGATTAAAATTTGCCACGAAGAGTTAGTGGAATTGATGGGTGGCAATGAATCTGAAATCAACTTGAAAGGCAATCCTGCTATAATTTTGATGTCGGGTTTACAAGGTTCGGGTAAAACAACATTCACAGGGAAATTAGGAAACTACCTTAAAAACAAAAAAGGGAAGAAAGTATTATTAGTTGCTTGTGACGTTTATCGTCCAGCAGCTATTGACCAATTACACGTTTTAGGTGAGCAATTAGGAATTGAAGTTTATTCCAATAAAGAAGATAAAAATCCGGTAAACATTGCTTCTTCGGCAGTTATTCATGCAAGAAGTAATGGTTTTAATGTAGTGATTGTCGATACCGCAGGTCGTTTGGCGATTGACGAACAAATGATGGACGAAATCGCGAAAGTGAAGGTGGCCATCAATCCGAGTGAGACCTTGTTCGTTGTGGATTCTATGACAGGTCAAGATGCCGTGAATACTGCAAAAGCTTTCAACGAAAAAATTAATTTCGACGGCGTTGTCCTTACGAAATTAGACGGTGATACAAGAGGTGGAGCGGCTTTGTCAATTAAAGCAATCGTAAACAAACCCATCAAATTTGTTGGTACAGGTGAGAAAATGGACGCTTTAGATGTGTTCTACCCTTCTCGTATGGCGGACAGAATTTTGGGAATGGGTGACGTTGTTTCCTTAGTAGAACGAGCACAAGAACAATTCGACGAAGAGGAAGCGCGCAAGTTGCAAAAGAAAATCATGAAGGATCAGTTTGATTTCAATGATTTCTTAGCTCAATTGCAACAGATTAAAAAAATGGGTAACGTTAAAGACTTAATGGGAATGGTTCCAGGAATGGGAAAAGCCATGAAAGATGTTGATGTTCCCGACGATGCGTTTAAAGGTGTAGAGGCAATCATTTTATCAATGACTCCAAAAGAAAGAATGAATCCAGCTTTGTTAAATACTTCTCGCAAAAATAGAATTGCAAAAGGAAGTGGAACGAATATCCAAGAAGTAAATAAATTAATTAAGCAATTTGAAGAAATGCGCAAAATGATGAAAATGATGTCCAATCCAAGAAATATGATGGGCATGATGAGTAAATTAAAAGGCATGGGTGGAATGCCAGGAATGTAAGATGGAAGAATTTGACTTGTATCCTGAAAAACCTGTTATTGAAAAAGTAAAAGTAGAAAGTAATTGGGGTTTAACCGCTTTTACCATTGTTCTATTTATTGGAACATTTTTACTCGTTTATCCAGATGATTTTCGTTTCGTTCTCTTTTTAATTGTAGTGCTTTTAATTCATGAATTTGGTCATTATATTTTCATGAAAAAATATGATTACGAGAATGTTAGAATGTTATTCATTCCTTTAATGGGCGCATTTGTACAGGGAAGAAAAGATAAATACTCTCAAAGGCAAGGTTTTATAGTCACCGCTTTGGGACCGTTTCCTGGAATTATAATTGGTTCCATTTTACTAATTATTTCAGCAAGCTATCAATACGAATGGATGGTAGAATGGAGTTTTATATTCCTTTTTATTAATATACTTAACCTTGTTCCAATTGACCCTTTAGATGGTGGGCAGTTGTTTAAATTATTGATAAACAAAAAACGAGATGTTTTTTTGATGATTTTTGCATTGATTTCATCGCTAATACTAATTGGATTAGGTTGGCTAATTGATAGTTGGTTAATGATAGCTTTTGGTTTCTTAATGGGATTCAAGGTTAGAGGGATTCAGCGAAATCACTTGATTCGTAAAAAATTAGCCGCGGAAGGCATAAATTACAATACCACTTATGAAGAGCTTTCTAATCGAGATTATGTATTGATCAAGAATATTCTTTTACAAGAAATAGCTACTTTGAAAAAATATCAAGAATTACAAGGTGAAGTAAGTGACGATGTTATGGCTTCCCATGTAAATTCAGTACTACTGGCTCCTGTAAGTCAAGATGCATCTGTTTTGTTCAAGATTTTCATCGTTGTAAGTTGGATGTTTTTAATGTTTCTTCCGATCTTATTGTTATTTTTTGTGAATCTTAATTTTGATTGGTATTTTGAAATGCGTTAATTTTGAAAACTGTTTTTTGGTACAGTCATTGTCAAAGACAATCACATGAAGTTTATTTTCTTTTTTATTATTTTTTTTTTACCCTGTGGTTTTTTCGCCCAATGTGATAAAGTTTTTGTCTCGGGTAGGGTAGTGGACACCTTGCGACCACAAAGTTTTTATAATTTAATGGTTATAAATCGTACAACAGGAAGAGGCATTTTTGGTCAGCCTGATGGTTACTTTTCTGTTTATGTACGTCCAAACGATAAAATTGCACTTTCCACAAAGGAATATCCGATTTATGAATTTATAGCAAAACCAGACTCTAATTGCCAATGTCAAGTGATTGCTTATATTGAAAAGTTGCCGCAGCAAGTTCAAGAAGTAGTAGTTAGGCCTTTAAAAACCTTAGAGCAAATTAAAGAGGAAAGAAAGAATTTGGTTCTAAGAGAAACACGCCAAGTAACTGGAGTTGAAGCTTTCCAAAGTCCAATTACGGCGTTATATCAGGCATTTTCAAAGAAAGAACAAAACAAACGTTGGATTGCCGAACAGAAATATAAAGATGACCAACGACAAGTGGTTAAAGAATTGTTACGTCTTTATGTTGCCTACGAAATCATTGAAATGGAAGAAGATGAATTCGATGATTTTATTATTTTCTTAAATGCGGATCCTGATTTCTTGAAAACAGCTGCCGAAATGGAATTAATACTATTCATAAAAGATAAATTTGAACATTTCAAGTTAATCCGAAGAAGGTAAAAGTTTTAAAGCTGTTCAATTAATTTCAAAACCCATTCCACTTGCTCTTCACGACTCAAGTTCGAATTGTCTAAAACGATTGCATCTTCCACTTGAATTAAAGGACTTTCTGTTCTTGTAGAATCGATATAATCGCGTTCTTTTAAGTTTTCTGCTACTTCATCAAATGAACTTTCGATGCCTTTGCTTTTTAGTTCGTCCAATCTACGTTGCGTTCTAATTTTAGTGTCTGCGGTTACAAATAATTTCAATTCTGCACCTGGAAAAACAACAGATGCGATGTCTCTTCCATCCATAATAATTCCACCTTTTTCGCCCATTTTTTGCTGTTCGGCTACCAACTTTTGACGAACCTTTTTAATAGTAGCGATTTTTGAAACCACATTCGCAACAGCATTTTCACGGATTTCAGCTGAAATATTTATCTCATTCAAAAACAAAAGTGATTGTTGATCGATTGTTTTGAATTCTAGTTGAATATGATTTAAGTTTTCAATAATTTTCTCAACCAGAGGTTCACCTTCGTTAAATAGATCATTTTCCAAACAATAAAAAGCAACTCCGCGATACATTGCACCTGAATCTACAAAAATGTAATCTAGTTTTTTTGCTAAATCTTTTGCTAATGTACTTTTTCCGCAAGCTGAAAAGCCGTCAATGGCGATTGTGAGTTTTTTTGATATCATAACTTGTCAAAATTAGCTAAAAATTAAAAGATTAATGGCTGTGCAATTACATGATTTCGGTTTTCTAAAAAATATGTCAAAGTCACCTAGTTAGTTCAATTTTTTAAATTTAAGTTATGTCTATTAAATTTATTGACATTGAAAACTTACAAGCGGATTAGGTGTTTAACAAAGCTAGATGGCTTGATTTGTTTATCTAATTGATGGCTTTTATCAATTTACCATTGATTATAAAAATATTTCTAAACCCAATTATTACACATTGACTAATTTTGACACATGGAATTTTCTAAACTTTTTGTTCGATATAATTGGTTAACCCTAATTTTAATTTACATCGTTGTTGTTGCGGGTAGCTTTGTCCGAATTTCTGGAAGTGGTATGGGTTGTCCTGATTGGCCAAAGTGTTTTGGAAAGTGGATTCCACCAACCGAAGTGTCAGAATTACCACCAGACTACAGAGAATCTTATTTACTGAAGCGTCAGAAAAAAGTGGAGAAATTCTGTAAATTTTTAAATGCAATTGGTTTAAAATCAACAGCTGAGCGCATAAAGAATGACCCAACAGTTTATGTAGAAGAAGCGTTTAATACTCGAAAAACATGGACAGAATATATCAATCGCTTAGTCGGGTTTTTAGCTGGAAATTTTATGCTTTTAGGTTTTTTCTGGATTGTTTTAAAGTATAGAAAACATAAAATACTGTGGATATCAGCGCTGAATTTGATATTGATTTTAATCGAGGCGTGGTTTGGGTCTATTGTGGTAGCGACTAATTTAGTTCCTTGGACAATAACCGTTCATTTGCTGTTAGCATTGGTAATCATAGCTTTACAACTATATATAATTCGAATTATTAGTCCTACACAAAAGACAAATCTTCCTATGGAAAATACGTTGCGTATTTTAGTTTTTATTGTATTTGCAATTACTTTTTATCAAATGTTTTTGGGAACACAAGTACGCGAATATATTGATCAATTGACCAAACAAGGATTTGGGCGTGAAACTTGGACAAGTAAATTAGGACTACCTTTTTATATTCACCGTAGTTTTTCTTGGTTGGTTTTAGTTCTAGTACTTTTTATTGCTTGGAAAAATGAGCAAACCCAGAAATATTTAATCATACGTTCAGCTTTCGTGATTTTGGCGTTAGAATTAATTTCTGGTGTACTTTTAGCTTATGCTGACATGCCAGGATTAGTGCAAACATCGCATTTGATTTTTGCTTCGATTCTTTTTGGAATTTTATGGATGGCGACATTACGAATAAATAAAATGAATTAATGGAATTATCATTTATTTCAAAACTTAAAGTAATAGACCTCTCTACAGTGCTTGCTGGACCTTCAGTAGGAACTTTTTTTGCTGAATTAGGAGCCCAAGTAATAAAAATCGAAAACGCTTCTATTCCTGATGTTACGCGCTCGTGGAAGTTACCAAGTGAAAACCAAGATTCAACTATTTCCGCTTATTTCTCATCGGTGAATTATCGAAAAGAATATTTACAACTTAATTTGAAATCAGAACTTGATTATAAACAATTTCTTGATTTAGTGAAAGATGCTGACATTTTAATTTCAAATTTTAAGTTCGGTGATGAAGCAAAGATGAAATTGACAGATGAGCATTTAAGAGTAATAAACAGCAATTTGATTATCGGTAAAATAAATGGTTTCGGTTCTCAAAGTGATCGTGTTGCTTATGATTTAATTTTACAAGCCGAATCTGGATTTATGTCAATGAATGGTACCCCAGAAAGTGGTCCAGTGAAAATGCCTGTTGCTTTCATAGATGTTTTAGCAGCCCATCAGCTGAAGGAAGCATTGCTTTTAGCTTTACTCGAACGACACCTTAATGGGAATGCAAAAACAGTTGAAGTTTCTTTGTACGATACCGCAATCTGTAGTTTGGTAAATCAAGCTTCTAACTATTTGATGGCAAGAAAAGTTCCAGAAAGAATTGGAAGTTTGCATCCAAATATCGCACCTTATGGCGAGCTTTTTGAAACTAACGACCAACAATTAATTACTTTTGCGATTGGTTCATCGATTCATTTTGAGAAACTTTGTACTTTTTTAGAATTAGAAAATTTGATAACAGATGATCGGTTTTCTAGCAATCAACATCGTGTTATCAATCGACAAATTTTGTTTGAAATAATGCAAGCAAGAATAATTAATTTTAATGCAGATGAATTGTTATCAAATATGTTACAACAACACGTTCCAGCTGGGAAAATTAAAAACTTAGACGCAGTTTTTGCTGAAAAAAAAGCACAAGACTTAGTTCGGTCGGAAGTAATTGATAATACAGAAACAAAACGTTTAAGCTCAATTGCCTTCAAATGGAAATAGAAATTCGAGCACCCAAAAATGAAGTAGAGTGGGAGCAATACTACGATTTACGTTATCGAATACTTCGCCAACCTTGGAATCAACCGCGGGGAAGTGAACGAAATGATGGTGATTTAACAGGAACGCACTTCGCGCTGTATCAAAATGAAAACTTAAAAGCAATTGCAAGGTTAGATATAAATAACGCCGAAAGTGCCCAAATTCGTTTTATGGCTGTTGAAACTGGAACTCAACGAAAGGGTTTCGGAAAACATGTTATGTTGGCAATTGAGAAGTATTGTAAGTCGACTAAAATTCATGAAATTAATCTGCACGCTAGAGAAATTGCAATCCCATTTTATGAGAGTTTAAATTATCAAGTAGTTGAAAAATCACATCTACTTTTTAATGAAATTCAACATTTTTTAATGACTAAGAAAATTTGAATTTCATTAAAAATTTATGCTTGGTGAGATTATTTAACAACAGCTTACCAGCTTTATTAATAGAACAAAAACATTTATTTATGTCTAAACCAACAGTCCACGCGGTCGTTTTCGTACATTTTAAATACGGTATTGATTGGTGCTCCGTACCTTAATTGTCTATTAAATTGTGTTCTTGCTAAATAATTAAAAGCTCCCATATCACCTGTAAAAGCAGTTTGGTTCTCACTGTTAGCACGTTGATGAATAGAACAAAGCTTCTGAATAAAATTAAAGAGTAGTGGAGCTTTACCTCCTATTATCCCACAGTTTAAGAGAGTTTCATTTCCAAACTTACTTTCATATTCAACATAATCGCTTATGTTCTTACGTAGATTGGCAGAATGTTCCCTCATCCAATCATTATCGAGCGTTTTTGGCTCGTCGCCACAAAAAATAGCTTTTGGATTTTCAATAAAATAAGAATCAATAAACGGATTGTTAACCAATGTAACGTCTGCAATATCGGTTACGAAAATACTATTAAAGAATTGGACATTTTGTTTGAGAAACGCATTGTACACAAAATACCGATAGACATTGGGATTAAATTGCTGATTGTAGCTTACCTTAATAAATGAGATATATTCATTTTTGAATTTTTCACAAGTTTCAGCACTGAAGTTGTTATGAAATATAACACCTTGTATACCTTGGTTCGCAACAGATTCAGCCCAATCACGAACCAACTCGTAATTGTCATTAACGAGGATTGTATTTCGGTTTACATCATATACCCCTGTTATTTGGCATGCAATTATGACATTACTATCTGGAAGAAAGCGAGCATTCTCGGAGGCCATTAGTCAGGAATTGATCAAATTTGCTTTTTTAATAGTTGAACAAATGCTGTCTGGATTGTTTCTGTGATAGATATATGTTCTTAAATCTACCTTTTTCACACGAAAATGTTCATTTGCTTTTTCATAAAAATCAGCATCGGCAGCGAAGCCATTTTTGAAGAGAATGCTACTAAATACTTTTTTAAGACCGAATAATGTACCAAACAATACAGTTTCGTCTAAATGAATAAGTTTTGTTAGATTGTTTTTATCTGGTACAAAGTAATCCTCTACTGTATCAACGATTGTTTCAGTTGTAGAGCAAATCAAATCTAAGGTTTTTACTGCCTCGAGACATGAACTTAGATGATTTGGCTTATATTCGTCATCACCATCAATTATGGTAAGATATTCTCCGATACTAACTAAAACACCCCGATTGATTGATTCTGATTGACCTCTATTGCTATGTCGGATATAAATAATCTTGTTTTCATTTTTCTCGATGTACTTCATTAAAGACTCACGATCATAGTCTCTACTTCCGTCGTCAATAACTATTAGCTCAAAATCTTGAAAATCTTGACTCAAAACTGAATCAATGGCTCTTTTTATTACGTTGAAAGTGGTATTGTAAACAGCCATTAATACCGATATTTTAACTTGTTTTAGCATAATAGTTTGGTACAATAATGGTTGATTTAAATGGAAAGCTATTTTTCAGCGTTTTATTTTTTTTTAAATCTTTTAAAAAGACATTCTTCTTTCTATTAATTGAACGCAAAGAAACAATTTATTTATTGTTTAATGTCAATTTATTGTTATTTCCAATATTAATTTTTGAGAATCTAATTGGGATTCAATGACTTGGAAAGTCAAATAAACACCTTGTTCTTAGCAAAATGTCTTTTCAGACAGTGCTGTGCCATTGGCAGGATTTTTAAGGCTGTTCGACTTCAAATAAATAATTTAGTTCATGTGATTAAATCACCTTTTAAAGAAGACCTCACCCCAATATAACTTGCTTCTCTATAAAATCAATTGATAATGCATTAAAAATTATGTGATTATCAATGTTTACCACATGACCAGAATTTGGGACAATTTGAAGTTGTGAATAAGAATCATTGGCAACTATTTTTTTTACTGGCGCCAAGAACAAATGATCTTCACCCCCCATGATATATAATTTTGGAATAATGGATTTGTCTTTTTCGAGTTCTGAAAGATAAGCTGTTAATCGAGCCGTCAATTTAAACCAACGTTTGAACTCATTATCCATTAGCTTTTTGGCTTCTCTAATAAACATTTTACGCGATTTTTCATGGTTTTTCTTCGGCATCATTACTTTGGCAAAAATTTTATATAAAACCATATAAGGTAGTACGGTATTGAAAATTCTACCAATTCTTAAAAGCAGACGTGACTTAAAATTTAATTCTGTAACTGCTCCAGCAAAAACCATTGTTTTGACAATCTTCGGCTCAAGCGAATAAATTTGTTTGATAATAACTGATCCCAATGAAACACCTACAAAATGTGCTTTTTCAATTGTGTGTTGCTGAAGTGTAGTTAAGACATCGTTGGCAATTAATTTGAAACTATATTTTTTGGATTCTGAGTTAAGTTTCGATTGTCCATGACCACGTAAATCAATTAGTAAAACATTAAATTTTTCAGAAAATGGCTTCACTTGCTTGTGCCAAACTGCAGAACTCCCACCTGCTCCGTGAATGAAAACCACCCATTCTTTAGAATTTTGATGAAAAATTTTTTTTGTGTAAAGCATTTGGATTTAAATCTACAAAAATTTTAACAAGTTTTGCTATTTTATGTCTTTAATCACAACAAATTTTACTTTTTTTGTCCGATACTTATCTCTTTGAATGAACACCAATTTGCCCTTTGCACGATTTTTTTTCTTTGGTTAATATTTTAAAAATGTCAGTTGTCGACGTTCAGCTAGTTTATTTAGGTACCACCGAGATAAATAAAATGCTTTTGTTCTCTCTGTCGGCTAGTTATTTTATATTTTTCACAAAGCTTAATGTTTAAATTCTAACAAGTTATAAAAGTCACAAAATTCATCTTCGCTTTACACAGCTTTTTTTATTTGAACTAGTAGTACTTCCTTATTAAATTCTATATTCGTGTTAAAATAGTATCTTGAGAAAATTACTAACATTCTTAGCGCTTATTTTATTAAGTTTTTCAAGCTTTTCGCAAAGTCGCTACATTCCTGTTACAATAAAAAAAATCGTTTTCTCTCGAGATGGCGGAGTGTGTCAATGTTGCGGTGGTTCACAAAGTTTGGAGTATGACCACATTACTCCATTTTCTTGTGGTGGAAGTAGCACTGATGCATCGAATATTCAGCTATTGTGCATGAAATGTAATAGAAGTAAATCAAATAGTTGCACTTGTAAAGTACACAATAGAATAGTGGGAACTAATTGTTGCCATAATTCCACAAAAAAATCATCTTCATCATCTACGACTTCTGCCAGTCAGTGCTCTGGGACAACTCAAAAAGGTTCACGTTGCAGAAACAAAACAAAAAATTCATCTGGTAGATGCCATTTACACTAATTAATTTCTAATCTAAATTTTAAAAAAAAATATATATAAATATGTTATTTGCAATTGACCAAAATACAAATGAAATAATCGTTTCTGAATCGCCGAAAGGGAGTAATAAAATCAATTTTATAGAGCGAATTGAACGTGATCAAAATATTATATTGTACAATGCTGTTTTAACACTTACAAGTATTTCAAGTGCCAGTAATTTGGATGTATCACTATTTAAAGCGATGGATAAAATTTGCATTCAAATTTATGGTAAGTATCAAGAGAATAAATAGTTGTAATTAGAATTCATTTAACAATAGCAGTCGGTCCTGAGTGACGTAATAAAATTCAACTCCAAGCGGATCAAATTACTTTAAACAATGTGTTCTAAATCAATTTCAATAGACTGTTTAAAAAGTCATTAATCGAGGCTTTGCAAAAATTTAATACAGGAGTTAATCCTTGTTAATGAGGACATTAAATTTTTTAAGTAACGATGAGAAATGGTTTTTGCAACGGTCTTTTCATGTGATTAATCACAGATTCTACCTTTATGCTGGTCGTTGTGAAAATGTGCATCTAATTCTTTGAATTCTTTCAATAATTCGGGGGTAGGTTGCTTAGCTTGTAACTTAGATAAATCGGGTTGTCCTGCATCCACCCAAGCAGTGTACCAAATTGAACCAACAGAAATAATTGCAGAGCGCAAACGACGTTCTACCATTCCGTTCATTCGATTGTGGTACAAGTCACAAAATTCTTTAGCGTAAGTAGAAATGGTTACATTTCCACGTTGTTCAAATGCATATTTTTTATCGGAAGGAAATTCCTTTGTAAGCTCTTTTTCAATGCGCAAAACAGAATCAAGTGCATTATGCGAACCTTCTACAGCATCCCAAGCGAAATCAAGGACGTTTTTAACATATTTAACTTTGCCAACAAAATAATCGTAATCTTCTGCATTAATTTCAACTAATCGACTTTCCCATAAACCGTGAATTCCTCGTTGTCCTGTCATTTGACCATTGTAGTTTTCCGTAGTATGCAAAGGAACATGTGCATCACCAATATAATGTCCAATTTCAGCAGAGTATTTTAAAATTAAATCCACATTTTTAGATTCAAAAGCGCGTTGCAATTTGAATTTCATTACTTGAATATGCCAAGGAACAATACCGTAAGCTTGAAGTGTATCCTCTGTAAATTTAGCAACTGCATCATTCCATTTGCGCGGCATGATTTCAAAAGGATTTTGTCCAGGTTTGTAATAGTGATCTAAATCAATATAATGACATTGTGCTTCACCTTCAACAGCATAGCGACGTTTATCAGGGTCAACAGCGTGATCAGTAAGAAATTCAATGTGTTCTTTATAAAAACCAAAAATTTCAGGAGGCAAGGTAAAAACCGCAATTCTATTGATGCGTTTATGTCCAAAAAAACCCCATTGAACAGCTTGTGAATCCTTTGTTCCACTACCTAATAGGTAAATCAAAACAAAAGGAATGACAAAAATTAATTTTCTATAATTTGACCAGTTTCCCATTTCTTAAAATTGGTATTGAGCTTGATTGATTGGGTGTTAAACAATATTTAATATCCTTGTTCAAATTTAAGTTTTTTAATCTTCTTCTGTGTGAACTAGATTTTAAATATCCAAAAAAATTATCTTTTGCTGACAAATACAAATATTTTGCGGCAATAGAAGAATCTTCATCCGAGGTGAAATTTCCTGTTGAGATTAAAAAGTCAGAAATTGCACCAGCACAAATAGTGTCTTCCAAATTGAATTTATCCTGCCATCCAGAACACAAACAAAGGACATTTTTATCTTGTTTTGCTAACCATTCACTTAAAACTTGAAGATTTAAAAACGAACCTACTACTACTATTTCAGCATCTTTTGCAACATCCAAAGACTTAGTTCCATTTGTAGTTGTAAGCACCACTTCTTTTCCTCGGAATGCTTCATTCATGTAGGAAAAAGGTGAATTTCCGAAATCAAAACCTTCAACAATTTGTCCTTTGCGTTCAGCTCCAGCCAAATAACCTTTCTTTTTATATTCCCATGCCTCCTCAACTGTTGGAACAGGAATGATTGATTTTATACCATTATCAAAAGCCGCACAAATAGCAGAAGTTGCTCTTAATACATCGATTACAACAACAATTTCAAATTCATCCTTATAATAGGGATATTCCCCAGGAGTGAAACAAACTTCAACATGTTTTCTTGAATCAATCATTTACTTTTTTTTGACAAAGGTAGAAGGATTTGGAATTAGTAAGGATTTCATGAAGTTTTTGAATAAAAATTACTTTTCAAACTTCTATTTATTAAGATTTCTTAAGATTTAGCTTAACAATATTTAACGCTCATCAAATTTTAACAATTGTCTGAAAATTGTAAACTTGCATTCGAATTTTAATACTTGACACTATGAATTATTTAGGATTTTTAAAAGTTTTCGGAATTGGAATTTTAGGAGGAACGCTCCCTTTGGCGACATTCGTTATTCTAAATCGCCCAACAGACAAACTTTCGGACAGAGTAATTGATGGCAATCGCTATTACAATGCACAACCTGCAGGATATAGTTTAGCAGGTACTTCAGTTGATTTTACAGAAGCTTCGGCAAATACGATTAACTCAGTGGTGCACGTTACGACAAAAGTTGTTCAAACAACCTTTCAACGCGATCCATTTCAAGAATTTTTCTACGGTCCAGGTGCAGGAGGTCGTGAATTCAAACAATTTGGTGCCGGCGCTGGTTCTGGAGTAATAATTTCATCTGAGGGTTATATCGTTACGAATAATCATGTTATAAAGGATGCAAGTGAAATAGAAGTTACATTTAATGACAACTCAAAATATACTGCAAAAATTGTTGGGGCAGATCCTTCAACCGACATTGCTGTATTGAAAATTGAAGGTTCAGGTTTTCAACCTATTCCACTTGGTAATAGCGACGACTTAAAAATTGGTGAATGGGTACTTGCCGTTGGAAATCCTTTTAATTTAACCTCTACTGTAACAGCTGGAATTGTTTCGGCAAAAGCAAGAAATATCAATCTTTTGGGAGATAGAACAAATAAAGACGCAGTTCCAATTGAATCATTTATTCAAACTGACGCAGCTGTAAACCCAGGAAACAGTGGTGGAGCGTTAGTAAATACACGTGGAGAATTAGTTGGGATTAATACCGCAATCGCTTCGCAAACTGGAAGTTATAGCGGTTATTCCTTTGCGGTTCCAGTAAATTTGGTTGAAAAAGTAATGCGTGATTTAATTGATTACGGAATCGTTCAACGCGGTTACTTAGGTGTTCAAATTGCTGACATTACTCAAGAAATCAAAGAGAAAAATAGTCTTACCAATCTTAAAGGAGTATTTCTTGCAAAAGTTATAGAAGACGGAAGCGCAGATAAAGCTGGATTAAAAGATGGAGATGTTATCTTAAAAATTGGAAATAAAGACGTTAACTCCGTTGCAGCTTTACAAGAAGAAATTGGGAAAAGACGCCCTGGCGATAAAGTTTCGTTAACAATTCGTAAAAAAGATGGTGAAGAAATAGTAAAAGAATTGGTGCTTCGTAACAAAGAGGGAGAAACAACGTTAATGACAAAGGAAGAAATAAAGAAAAATTTTGCTTTAGGAGCAACATTTACTGAATTAACTGCAAAAGAGAAAAAAGAATTGAACATTGCATACGGTGTAAAAATTATAGCAATCGGCACAGGAAAACTTAAATCGCTTGGTCTAAAAGAAGGCACGATTATTACTAAAGTAAACAACGAACCTGTCGAAACCGTAGAACAATTGACTGTAAAATTAAACGGCATAAGTCGTGGAATTCTTTTAGAGGTGATGTCTGAAAGTGGAAAGAGGGATTTTGTTGGATTTGGTTTGTGATTACAAATAAAGGCATAGTTTTTGGTAACTGCAAAAGCTTCAAAAAAAACAAAAAAAATAGGTCTAAAGTTTTAGTAATCGTTTTTTTTGGTGTTACTTTGCTTTCCATTTCTTAATAGAAATTAGTATTAATTTAACAGTGAGATAAAGTCTAGAATGAGGCAGTTAAAAATTACCAAATCAATCACCAATCGCGAAAGTCAATCACTTGATAAATATCTACAAGATATTGGTCGTGAAGAACTAATCACAGCAGAGGAAGAAGTAGAGTTAGCAAGAAAGATTAAAGCCGGAGATCAACGCGCTTTAGAGAAATTAACAAGAGCAAATCTTCGTTTCGTTGTTTCAGTTGCTAAACAGTATCAGAATCAAGGTCTTACCTTACCTGATTTAATTAATGAAGGGAATCTTGGTTTAATTAAAGCAGCACAGAAATTTGATGAAACAAGAGGTTTTAAATTTATCTCTTACGCCGTTTGGTGGATCCGTCAATCAATTCTACAAGCTCTAGCAGAACAAGCTCGTATTGTACGTTTACCTTTGAATCAAGTTGGTTCATTAAACAAAATCAACAAAGCGTTCTCTCGTTTAGAGCAAGAATTTGAACGACCTCCTTCAGCTGAAGAATTAGCAGAGGCACTAGAAGTTCCTGAAGATAAAATTAAAGAAAGTTTAAATGTTTCAGGTCGTCACGTATCAATGGATGCACCACTTACTACAAATGAGGATGGAGGCACATTAATGGATGTAATGGCAAATAACGATGCTCCAAAAACAGACCACGTTCTAATGGCTGAGTCTTTACAAAAAGAGATCGAACGTTCATTGAGTACATTGACAGATAAAGAAAGAGAAATCATCCGCTTATTTTTCGGTATCGGAATGAACCACGGTTTAACCTTAGAAGAAATTGGCGCTAAATTTAACTTGACACGTGAACGCGTTCGTCAGATTAAAGAGAAAGCAATCAGAAGGCTTCGACATACATCGAGAAACAAATTACTTAAATCCTACTTAGGATAACATTATTCAAAAAAGGCTATCAGTTGCTAAACTGATAGCCTTTTTTGCTTTATACATTTGCAAACAATTAATCAAATAAACATGGAAACAGTTGTTGGATATGAAAAAGGACTCAAATCTCACATTGAGCGTGAAAGAGCGGCAGTAAAACTGCAAAGTAAAGTTGGAGCTCTACTCTATGATAAAGGTATCGAATTGGTTCTTTTCAGAAATCACTTAACTGATGTAACAATCTCAGAAATTTTGAACTTGCACGAATATGCAGGTAAAGTAGTTAATCGTCCAATTGATGTTTTCACAACAAGTGAATTAGCAGAATTGATTCTTGAAATGGAAATTACCTCAGCTAAGTTGGATATTGGAAAATTAGCGAGTGAGTGGTTGACAGAAGGTTCAAACTTCGCATCAAAACAAGCTTTTTTAAACACAAAAATTGGTAATTTAAATACCAACGACGGACAGGTTATTGAACCAAGAGATGTTGTTTTATATGGTTTTGGACGTATTGGGCGTTTGGCAGCTCGTGAGTTAATCAAACAAGCAGGTAAAGGTCAACAATTGCGATTACGTGCAATCGTAACTCGTGGTTCTTCTGATGCTGATATTATAAAAAGAGCATCTTTGTTACGTAACGATTCTGTTCACGGTGCATTTAAAGGTTCTGTAATTGAGGACTTAGAAAATAAAGCCTTAATTATCAATGGTCAAATTGTGAAAATGATTGATGCTTCAAATCCAGAAGATATTGATTATACACAATTTGGAATTAACAACGCTTTAATCATTGACAATACTGGGGTTTTCACAAATCGTGAAGCTTTGTCGAGACATTTAAAAGCAAAAGGAGCTGGAAAAGTATTATTAACTGCACCTGGAAAAGAAATTCCAAATGTGGTTTATGGTATCAATCAAGGTACTTTAGATGTTGAAAATGAAAATATTTTCTCAGCAGCTTCTTGTACAACGAACGCAATTTCTCCCGTTTTGAAAGTAATCAATGATAAATACGGAGTTGTTAAAGGTCACATCGAAACTGTTCATGCTTACACCAATGACCAAAACTTGTTGGATAATATGCACAAAAAACCAAGACGTGGACGTTCTGCAGCGGTAAATATGGTAATCACATCAACAGGTGCTGGAAATGCAGTCACGAAAGTTATTCCTGAATTGAAAGATAAATTAACTGCAAACGCTGTTCGTGTTCCGACTCCAAATGGCTCATTGGCAATTTTAAGCCTTGAATTGGCTAGCACTACTTCAATTGAAGCGGTAAATGCTTTGGTTAAAGATGCAGCTCTAAACGGAGAATTAGTAAATCAAATTTATTATTCGTTTGATCCTGAATTAGTATCAAGTGACATTATCGGAAACACATGCTGTTCAGTATTTGATTCTAATGCTTCTATCGTTTCAAAAGATGGTAAAAATGTTGTACTTTATGCTTGGTATGATAATGAGTTTGGTTACACAAAACAAGTTATTCGCTTGGCGAAATACGTTACTAAAGTTAGGAGAGCGATTTATTATTAATCGAAATTTATAACATAATTTAAAGGCTCTCAAAAGGAGCCTTTTTTTATGGGATAAAACTTGCGAGTTTATTAGTTATACCGATTTACATGTCAAATGACGTATTTGAAAATCCATCTAGTATAATGCCGAATTAGTTTTCAACGAGTATTTTATACGACAATTGAAAACAACTTCGGTATTACTCACAAAGAAGTCTAAAATTCAATTGTAAAGGCTTTTAGCCTAACCTCATCCTTAATAATTTCCTAATTTCGTGAAAAAACTAAAACTATGCTCTCTGACGAATTTCAAGCAATAATCGAAAGAAGAAGATCTAATCGTCATTTTGACCCAAACGTTCCTGTTCCAAAAGAAGTTATACAACGAAGTTTGGAACGCGCTATTCTTTCACCAAATAGCAGCAATATGCAATTATGGGAATTTTATTGGATTCAATCTGAGGATGAATTAAAGAAATTTATTCCACTTTGTTTGAGTCAATCAGCTGCAAAAACTGCTCAACAAATGGTGGTTTTTGTTACACGTCAAGACAAATGGAAAGAACACGCTAAATGGAATTACGACAAAATCAAAGGTCAAATTAAAGGTGAGCCCTCTAAACTTGAAAAAGGTGGTTTAGATTATTATGGCAAACTTATGCGCCTTGTTTATGGTAATGATCCTTTCGGAATTTTAACTTTGGTTAGAAGAAGTATTTGCTTTTTCATGGGATTGCGCAAACCTTTTGTGCGTATGGGAGGAAAAGCGGAGCAACGTATTGGAGTACATAAATCATGTGCATTGGCTGCTCAAACATTTATGTTATCGATTGCAGCTGAAGGTTTTGAATCTTGTCCAATGGAAGGTTTTGATAAATTAAGAGTTAGAAAAGCGTTAAATTTGCCGCGTGGCGCAGAAATCAATATGATCATATCTGTCGGCAAAGGAACAGAAGAAGGAATTTGGGGAGAACGCTTTAGAATTCCTTATGAGGAAGTAGTGTTTGTTAAGTGATTGAAAATGATGAAATCAAACAAAAAAAGCTACTCAGTTTCCCGAGTAGCTTTTTTATAATTGTGAAATTTCGTTTATTCTTTGAAATCTTTCAAGTCAATTTTTCCATTCACTTCCATTTTAGAAACTTTTCCGGCAAGACTCATTTGTCCTACTGTTAATGAAATTGAATGTGGAAACATAATTCCAGAAACGTCTTTGTAATCTCCCAGTGTTGTAGATGTTTCAACTGTTTCTTCCCCATTTTTATTAATTGCAACTGAACGTTCTTTCAAGAAAGTTGTCGTGTTGTAATAATCAAACGATTGCGCATCTTTATCAGTGATTTTGATAACGTAATAATCTTTACCATCCACGTTTTCAATTCCTGTCAATTCATAATTTGTGCCATTTGTAGCATAACCCATTTCAGGAAATAAACCACTTGATTTTCTTTTTGATTCCAATTCATCAGCAGTTAACTCTTTTTTACCAGTTTGCATATTGTACGTAAAACCTGCTTTTCCATCATAATACGACTTTTGAAAAACCATTCCTTGACCTTCCATTTTTTGAGCCTCAGTAACAGAAGCAATCCAATAATCAGTCATTTTTAAGGGGATTGGAATAGCTGCAGAAGTCATATCTATAACGCGTTCGTAAGATTTGATTTTCTTTAATTTTTTCGTCAACTCTTTTTGATTTTTTGTTTGAGTTACTGTGTAGATATATCTTTCAATCACTTGCTCTTTTGGAATATCTGCTTTTTTCACTTCTTTCACTTCATTTCCAAAAGCGTCTAACAATTCGATTTTTCCATCTGCATCAAACTTTTTCAAGTTCTCAATAATTTCTTCGTTACCAACAACGATGATGTTGCAGTTTTTAGACGTGAAATATTGTTGCGCCATTGTTAAAACGTCTTCTTTAGAAACTGCCTCTAATTTTTGTAAATACGTTTGGTAATAATCGTTTGGTAAACCGTATTTCTTAATGTTCAAAGCAAAACGAGCAATTGTAGATGGTCTTTCCAATGAACGCGCAAAATTTCCAGCCATTGCTGATTTCGTCAAATTCAATTCTTCGTCAGTTACTAATTCGTTGGTGATTTTTTCAAACTCTTTTAAAATTTGAGTTATCGCTGAATCTGTAACTGCATTTCTGAAATTTCCACCAGCCGACATCCAAGAACCATCTTCTGTAACGTTCATTGATGAATAACAACCGTAAGTATAAGCTTTATCTTCACGTAAGTTTTGCATCAAACGCGTACCAAAACCTCCACCACCAAGAATTCCATTTAAAACGTTTAAATCCAATTGGTTTTTGTCGCCTGTTCTCATTTTCACTGGAAAAGTAATATAAACAACCGATTGAACAGCTCCTGGTTTTTTCACGAAAATCACACGGTTTCCTTTTGAGAAATTTCCATCATTTGTAGGATTTGTGTAACGTGGACCACCATTCCAAGAAGCGAAGTATTTATTTACCATAGCTTCAGTTTCAGCTCTAGTGATGTCACCAACAACAACTAAATAGCTTCCGTTTGGAGTGAAATTAGCTTTGTAGAAATTCATAACATCTTCGCGCTTGATTGCGTTCAATGTTGCTTCTGTCATCACTTCACCATACGGATGATTTGGGAAGTTTACTTTCACAGTTGCATTTTGTGCCATTGATCCAGCATCCGATTTTGTGGACATCAAACCTGATTCATTTTGTTTTTTGATTCGTTCAAATTCTGATTCAGGGAAATTTGCGTTCAATAATACATCTGACATTAAGGTCAAACCTTTATCTGCGTGTTTTTTCAAACAAGATAAAGAGAGAGAAGATTTATCAGCACTTAATGTTGCTCCGATGTAATCGATTTCTTTATCCAAAACGTCTTTTGAACGATTTGCTGTTCCGGACATAATTAGAGAACCAGCCATGTCAGCTAATCCAGCTTTATCGCCTTCGATTCTTGGAGAAGAACCAATGCTTAAATCAAAGGTAACTCGCGGTAATTTATGATCTTCAGATAAGATTACAGTGATGCCGTTAGCAGTTGTAAAAATCTGAGAGTCGTTGATGTTGATTTTCTTTGCTTGTGCAGGAGCTGGTTTCTGCGAACGATCCACTTGAGCGGAAAGTAATCCAGAACTAAGCAACAAACCTGCTATGATGATACTTTTCATTTTCATTGGGTTTTATTTTTCTTTTGGTAAATAGTTAAGAATTACGCGCGCATCTTGAGTCAAGTATTTTTTTGCTACTCGTTGAATATCTTCGCGAGTTACTTTCGAATAATTTTCAAGCATTTTATTGGTGCGATCTGCTGAACCATAATACACATAATTATCAGCCAAATTTTCAGCAATACCAGCTACAGAAGCGTTTGCAGTCACTAAATCATTTTCAATTTTGTTTCTCACTTTTTGGAATTCTTCTTCAGAAATCAACTCGTTTTTTATCAATTCAATTTGATTGTCAAACTCAGCTTGGATTTCATCACACGTTTTGCCACTTGCACCAATCGCAGCAAATATTCCAATTCCTGCATCTTCTAATCCATAGTAAAAAGAAAATGCGAAAGTTGCTAATTCTTTTTTCTCAACCACTGCTTTATTGATTCGAGAACTACTTCCACCAGAAAGCACTTCATTCAACATTTCTAAAGCGTAACTGTCAGCACTCGTTTGCTCAGGGAATTTGTAACCCATAAATAAAGCAGGTAACTGAATGTTATCATAAATGATATCTTTAGTTACTCCTTTAAGAACTGTTTCATCTTTTTTTGTTCTTTTCACTTCAATTTTCTTCGCTGCATAAGTAGCAATTAACTTTTTCGCTGCAGGATCTTTCGAGTTCATAAAGTCTTTTGCATCAAATTTTGATTTCGCAACACCATATTTTTTCTCGAAATCAGTATCGTTTTGAGCGATAAAATCTCTGTAAACATTGATTGCTTGACCTGTTGGCATTGTTGCAAAATACTTATCAATCCATTTTTTGGTCTGCTCGAAATCAATATCTCCAGCAATTGAAAGCGTTGCATTAGAAGGAATGTAATAATCTTTGTAGAAATTAACGTAATCTTCTTCTTGCGCTGCATCTAGATGTTCCATACTTCCGATTGGTGCCCAATTGTAAGGATGTGTAGTGAACACACGTTTAAACATTTCTGTAAAGAAAGAACCATAAGGTTGGTTGTCAACACGTTGTCTTTTTTCTTCTTTTACAACACTTCTTTGTGTTTCGATTCCTTTGATGTCCACTTTTGCGTGTAACATTCGTTCGCTTTCTAACCACAAACCTAATTCCAACTGATTGGAAGGTAATAACTCATAATAGAAAGTTCTATCTTGCGAAGTATTTGCATTCAATGCACCTCCGTTTTTCTCAACTAATTGGCTGTATTCTCCACGACCAATATTTTCAGAACCTTCAAATAACAAATGTTCAAAAAAGTGAGCAAAACCAGTTCTTTCGGGGATTTCATTTTTAGAACCAACATGATACAAAACAGAAACTGCAACGATAGGCGTTGATGGTTCTTGATGTAAAATTACGTGAATACCATTCGGAAGATCATATTCCTTGTATTCAATCTTTTTTTGGGCAAATACTGACAATCCAGTGGAAAGTAGCAAACCCGTTAAAACTATTTTCTTCATTCTATAAAATTAGGAATGTTAAAATTAGTTTAGATTTTCAAATAACATTCAAAAAAATGACGTTTGGTTGAAAACATAATTCAAGGGTTCATTTTGCTTTTTTGGTTAAATATTTCCTTCAAGCTTTTTAAAAGAAATTTTCTCCCGCAGAACTCACAGAAAGCGCAGAAAAATTAATCTTTAAAATGTTTTCCTATTTTTCGATTATCGAAAAATGATTCTGTCTTTTCGTTTTACTCTGCGGGACTAGTATTCTACATACTATTTCCTTCAAGCTTTTTAAAAGAAATTTTCTCCCGCAGAACTCTCAGAAAGCGCAGAAAAATTAATCTTTAAAATGTTTTCCTATTTTTCGATTGTCGAAAAATGATTCTGTCTTTTCGTTTTACTCTGCGGGACTAGTATTCTACATACTATTTCCTTCAAGCTTTTTAAAAGAAATTTTCTCCCGCAGAACTCACAGAAAGCGCAGAAAAGTTATTCTTTAAATTGTTTTCCTATTTTTTGATTGTCGAAAAATGATTCTGTGTTTTCGTTTTATTCTGCTGGACTACTATTCTACATACTATTTCCTTCAAGCTTTTTAAAAGAAATTTTCTCCCGCAGAACTCACAGAAAGCGCAGAAAAGTTATTCTT
>JBILOX010000033.1:0-39242 GCA_044374225.1 Crocinitomicaceae bacterium
CCAAATATTCTGGTTCTAAATCTTGAGCAACTGATGCACTTGTTGTAAAAACACGAATTCCTTGAGCTCTCAATGCTATTTCTTGACCATTAAATGCTGTGAAGCCAATAGTTGTAACGTTTGAATTTGTTAACGATGCATACCCTGGTGTTAAGTCGATGACGGAAACAGATCCTTCTGGATCGACTGAATAATCTGCGTTTGGTTCACCTTCGTTAGCTGTGAGTATTTTTGTGTAATCTCTATTAAACGTAATCATATCGGGCATTGCACCTACTTGCACCTGACTTATAAATACTCCGTCTGAATCTAAAAAAACAACCGAACCATTTGCTTGAGGATTGGTATTTTCAATCGCCATAGCAACTACGCCGTTGTGAACTGCAACTGAATTAATATTTCCGTATGTTGAAATAGAAATACTGTTTAACAAAACTGGATTTGCTGGATTTGAAAAATTAACAATGTCTAATTTTTGAGCGATGCTATTTGCAATGTATAATCTATTTGTACTATCATCAAAAGCAATAATTTCAGCCGAATTTGAACCACCTACACCATTTGAAAAGCTAGTTAATAGTTCAAAGTTCAATTCATTTGTTGGTGTCGGCGCTTGATAATCGTTGTCTTTTATGAAGATGATTTGATAATTATTTGTTGCTGAAATATTGGCATTTACCCCAGAAATAATTTTAACAATTATACGTTCTGCTTTTTCAGCTAATACGTCATCAATTATTGTAATCGGAAGATTGGTAATTCCATTGGTATTAGCAGGAATTGTTAATGTATTTGTCCACGTGTAGTCTACATTTTCAGTAGCATCAGAGTAAACAGAGAAACCAAATGTTAAAATAACATCTGCTGAATTAGCGTTAGCTATAGATATTGGAACATTAATAGATCCAATGTTCTCATCATATTGTGCAAAATTACTCGCTGAGGCAATCGATACATCTGCCAATCCTTGGAATGAAACATTGTCAAATCTCCATGTACCTCCTGTAGCTATATTTGCAAAATTTGTAGTTTGACGGAAATCGGTAGTAGCTTGAAAATGTGCAGCTACAATTCGAACGCCGAAAGAAGCATTGTTATTTGCGCCAGTGATTGACGAGAAATTAACTGATATTCTTCGGTACTGATCTCCTACTCCATTGTTTAGGAAGCGACCATTATCGATCGCACCATTACAAAATGTTGTATTCGCACTTGTCATTGTAAAATTTGTCCAAGTTGTACCATCAAGCGTATATTGAACACGAACTGTATTTGTTGCTGTTCCCGACCATCTTTGATCCCAAGTAAACAATATATTTTGAAATCCTACAGTCGAAACATTGTACTGAACACCGCTACTTTCGTTCGTTGTTCCAGGTGAAGCTGTAAATGACCATGCCCCCGGATTAGTTCCGTTCTGTGAGCCACATCCGTTATTGATGATTGGATCCATTCCAGTTGCAGCATTCGCAACTACCAAAGAACCAACAACTTGCGAAGTACCTGTTCCTAAATCCGCAGTGGGAGACGCCGGTGCTCCTGTAATCGTGTTGTAATTCCAGGCACCAATTATTGCCTGAGCGTTTGAATTTCCACTAAAGAAGGCCAAGCCAATTCCTAGGGATAATTTGAGTAGACTTTTAATTTTCATTTGTTTTTTTTTGCAAAAGTCAGGTTATATTCCTATTTTTTTATTACCAAAAAAAAAAGATTAAATTGCTAAATTGTGAAGTGAATATTAATAAAACTATTTAATTAATCATTCTTTGAAAAATATAAGATTGAATCGAATACTAATGAAATTGACTGCTCTAAAACTAAAAACACGCACTAATTAGAAGCAAATAAATCATTCATTTAAGATAAATTGAATCTTGTCTCCCAAAAATTAAGCTTTCTATTATCTTTGTAAGAAAAACAAAATAGATGGCTTTAAAATGTGGAATTGTTGGATTACCAAACGTGGGGAAATCAACTTTATTTAACTGTTTGTCGAATGCAAAAGCGCAGTCTGCAAACTTTCCTTTCTGTACGATTGAACCCAACATCGGAACGATTTCTGTGCCCGATCCAAGGTTAGAAAAATTAGAATCCCTAGTAAATCCGCAACGCGTTATGCCAACTACAATGGAGATTGTGGACATCGCGGGTTTGGTGAAAGGAGCTTCAAAAGGTGAAGGTCTTGGGAATCAATTTTTAGCAAATATTCGCGAAACGGATGCCATTCTTCACGTCTTACGTTGCTTCGACGACGGAAATATCATTCACGTTGACGGAAGCGTTAACCCAATTCGAGATAAAGAAATTATTGACATCGAATTGCAATTGAAGGACTTAGATACTATCGAAAAGAAAATTGCAAGTTTGGCTCGCGTTCTTAAATCTGGAGATAAAGATGCAATTAAAGAAAATGAATTAGCAGTAAAAATCAAAGACGGTCTGGAAAAAGGAATTTCTGCTCGCGGTCTTGATTTTACACAAGAAGAAAAAGATATTATTCACCAATTTAATTTAATTACATCCAAACCAGTAATGTATGTTTGCAACGTGGATGAAGATTCTGTAAAAACTGGAAATCATTACGTAGAAGAAGTGAAAGCTGCTGTTGCGCACGAAAATGCTGAAGTATTGGTAATAGGTGCGAAAATCGAAGCTGATATTACAGAATTAGAAACATACGACGAGCGTAAAATGTTCTTAGATGAATTAGGTTTGGACGAGCCTGGAGTAAATCGCTTAATTCGTCAATCTTATTCTTTATTAAATTTGTCAACGTATTTTACGGCAGGCGTGAAAGAAGTGCGTGCTTGGACTATTCGCAAAGGAATGACAGCGCCACAAGCAGCAGGTGTAATTCATACAGATTTCGAAAAAGGATTCATTCGTGCAGAGGTTATGAAATACAACGATTATGTTACTTTCGGTTCTGAATCAGCGGTGAAAGAAGCTGGAAAATTCAAAGTTGAAGGAAAAGAATACGTTGTAGAAGATGGTGATATTATGCACTTTAGGTTTAACGTTTAACTAATAATTGCGAACTCAATAATTGCGAATTGCAAACGACTAAAAAGCGTTTTTATTTGTAATTACTCCGTTCGCAACTCGCAATTAAAAACTCGCAATTAATATGATAGCAGCAAACAACCCCGCATTAAAATCATGGGTAGCAGTACCTGAAAACAGTGATTTTTCAATTCAAAATTTACCTTTTGGTATTTTTAAAACAGCTAGTTTAACGCCACGAGTTGGTGTGAGAATTGGTGACAGTGTTTTGGATTTGAAAACTTTATTCGTGCTTGGGTATTTAGAGAATTTACCGTTCGAATTGAGTGATTTCGATTGTGAATACTTGAATCCGATGATGAAAAAAGGAAAGTTGGCGGTGCGTCAATTGCGCAATCGTGTTTCAAAATTATTGGATTTAGATTTTACTGATTTACAAAAAAATCAACATCACTCTGACCAAGTATTAATTGATGCGAATAGCGTTGAAATGTGTATGCCGGTTCAAATTGGCGATTATACCGATTTTTATTCAAGTAAAGAACACGCGACAAACGTTGGAATTATGTTCCGCGACCCAGCAAATGCTTTGTTGCCAAACTGGTTGTGGATTCCTGTTGGTTACCACGGTCGCGCTTCGTCTGTGATTCTTTCTGGTCAAGACATTCACCGTCCAAAAGGGCAAATTAAACCAAACGACAACGAAGATCCTATTTTTGCACCTTCTAGACAAGTAGATTTTGAGTTAGAAATGGGTTTTATTACATTCGACGGAAAACCGCTTGGAGACTCTATTTCAACCGCTGAAGCCGATGACTATATTTTTGGTTTGTGTTTGTTCAACGATTGGTCTGCACGTGACATTCAAAAATGGGAATATGTTCCACTTGGGCCATTCTTAGCGAAAAACTTTGCTTCGTCAATGTCAGCTTGGATTGTGACGTTGGACGCTTTGCAACCTTACGCAGTTGAAACTCCAAATCAAGAGCCGAAAGTGCTTTCCTATTTGGAATTCGAAGGTAAAAAATCATACGATATCAATTTACAAGTTGCAATTCAACCTGAAAATACAGCTGAAACGGTGATTTCTAATTCCAATTTCAAATATATGTATTGGAATATGGCGCAACAATTAGCACATCATACGGTCAATGGTTGTAATATCAGAACAGGAGATTTAATGGGTTCTGGAACTATTTCAGGACCAACTGAAGATTCGTACGGCTCTATGTTAGAATTGTGTTGGAAAGGAACGAAACCATTGAAAATGATCGATGGCACTGAACGTCGATTTATTTTAGATGGCGACACGGTAATTATGCGTGGTCATTGTGAAGCCAATGGAGTTCGTATTGGATTTGGAGAAGTGAAAGCAAAATTATTAGCAGCTAAATAAACTATGTTGGAATATAAACCTGAAATTAAAATCGATTTAGAGCAAGAACGTAAAGAAATTCTAAATGCGTTTAAAGGTTTATTACGTGCATTAAAAAATAGAACTCGCGAGGACACAACCTTGATTCGCAAAGCTTTTGATATGGCTTTGGAGGCTCACAAGGATATGCGTCGAAAATCAGGAGAGCCCTATATTTATCATCCAATCGCTGTTGCAAGAATTTGTGCGGAAGAAATGGGTTTGGGAGCCACAGCTGTTGTTTGTGCTTTATTACACGACACCGTTGAAGATACACACATCACGTTAGAAGATGTGGAGGATTTATTCGGTCCACGCGTTCGTTTGATTATTGATGGGTTGACCAAAATCCCAGAAGTATTTGACGAAAATGCTTCCATTCAAGCGGAGAATTTCCGTAAGATGATTTTGACCATTTCAGATGATTTACGTGTGGTCTTAATCAAATTGGCGGATCGTTTACACAATATGCGTACGCTTGGAAGTATGCGTGCAGACAAACAATTGAAAATCGCATCTGAAACAAAATTTTTATACGCTCCCCTCGCCCATCGTTTAGGTCTTTATTCTGTAAAAACAGAATTAGAAGATTTATCCATGATATATTGTGAACCTGATGTTTACAAGGAAATTGAAACAAAATTAAAAAGTACTGCAGACGTTCGAAATCGATTTATTCGTCGGTTTATGTCTCCTATTCGTGAAACACTTTTGCACGAGGGATATATTATTGAGATTAAGGCCAGAACGAAATCTATTTCTTCAATTTGGAGAAAAATGCAATCTAAAAGTATTCCTTATGAAGAAGTGTTTGATGTTTTTGCCATTCGCATTATCGTTGAAACACCCGTTGAACTTGAGAAACCAGATTGTTGGCGTATTTATTCAATTGTTACTGATTTCTATCAACCAAGTCCAGAACGTTTACGAGATTGGGTTTCGACCCCACGTGCGAACGGTTACGAATCGTTGCATACAACAGTAATGTCGCCTCAAGGACGTTGGGTAGAAGTTCAAATTCGTTCCAAAAGAATGGATGAAATTGCCGAAAAAGGTTTAGCTGCTCATTACAAATACAAAGAATCAAAAAACGACGATAATAAACTCGACCGATGGATTGCGGAAATTAGGGATTTACTAGATAATCCTGAAGCAACAGCCTTGGATTTTGTGAATGATTTTAAATTGAATTTATTCAAAGATGAAATTTATGTTTTCACCCCAAAAGGAGAATTGCGTGTATTACCAATTGGTGCAACGATTCTAGATTTTGCTTACGACATTCATTCAGATATTGGAAGTAAATGCATCGGTGCAAAAGTCAATAATAGATTGATGCCATTAAGTTATCAATTAAAAAATGGTGATCAACTAGAAATAATAACCTCTTCAAAGCAAAAACCAAATGAGGAATGGTTAAAATTTGTTGTTTCAGCAAGAGCAAAGCAACGAATTAAATCTTCTTTAAACGATGAACGTAAGGCTATTGCGATGGATGGCAAAGAGATTTTGGAGCGAAAATTCAAACAATTTAATGTTAGAATGAACTCAGAAAATATAGGCTTTTTAGAAAAATATTTTCAAGTTCCATCTGCTACTGAATTGTACTTTAGAATTGCAAAAAGCAAAATAGATCTCGCTAGATTAAGAGAATTAGAAGTTGTTGCTGGAGCTTTGCAGTTAGTCAAAAAAGAGGCATTAAAAAAGAAAAAAGAATCAGAGGAAGAGAACAAAATCATCGGAATTGACACAAATTCAGATACAATTATCATTGGTGATGATTTTAAAGGTTTCGATTATCAAATGGCTAAATGTTGCAATCCAATTCCGGGAGACAAAGTTTTTGGTTTTATTACCATTTCTGAAGGAATAAAAGTACACAGAAATAATTGCCCAAATGCGGTTCACTTAATGTCAAAATATGCATACCGTTGTATAAAAGCTCGCTGGAAATCGGAAAAATTAATTGAACGCATTGCTGCTATTAAAATCGTTGGAATTGATCAATTAGGATTGGTAAATAAATTGACAGAAATAATTTCCAATCAAAATAATGTAAACATGAAAAGTATTTCTTTTGAAACTGAAGATGGAGTTTTCGAAGGACGTATCAAAGTCATGGTTTATGATACTGAACATTTAGAACAATTGACTCGTAAATTTGAAGAAGTAGATGGAATTCAGCGAGTAACACGATGGGATACTGAGACTGGTGAAGTAATTGAGTGATTTTTGATTTCAGAAAATAGATACTCTCGGCCATAAGTGTATTCGTATTCGGATCTAAAAATAATATCCATATTTTTCTTTTCTCTAGATAAAAAATACGTGGTTCGTTTTTACAAGTGGAAAACAATAATGACATAAAAACCCAATAAATACTACATTTAACCTAATTGTGAACCCAATTGATCTAACGTGTAATACCGAAGTTATTTTCAATTGTCGTATAGAATACTCGTTGAAAACTAACTCGGCATTATACCAGATAGATTTTCAATTACGTCATTTAACAAGTAAATTGGTATAAAATCAATTTCTAGTGTTTAGCGAAAATTCCAAAGCAAAAAAAAAGCTGCTCAGTTGAATGAACAGCTTTCCATAATGGTTTACTTTTTTACAAATTTACTTGCTTGTCTTTGCTGTGTTTTACTTTAAAATTATAATCAAACAATTTCGATTCTTTTGGTTTTAATGTAAAACTCCATTCCATTAAACCTGTCGTTTCGTCTAAGTTTCCGCCTTTCCCTAAATCTGATTTTTCAATGGTTATATCCGCATTTTGAGTAATTGGAATTTGATCTTGAATCACGATTTCAATTGGAATTGATTTCATATTTTTCACTTCAATTGAATAAGCAAAACTGCGTTCTCTTTTTTCTGCGATGATTTTATCTTTCGAATCTTTTTTCAAAAGGGTACGTTTTACCATGATGTTTGGGTCTTTCCCTAAGGATAAATTCAACGTGTCGTCCATGCTTGTTGGGTCAATGTACGTTTCACCAATATACGAACCGTCAAAGAAAATATTTGCTCTTGCGGGAACCAATTGTAGTTCATCTAATTTTGTCATTTGAGCTACAAGATAAACGCCTTTATCCATTTTAGGAACACTGTAATACTTGAATTTTGTATCCAAATCGGTTTGTTTTATCAAAACCATGTGTTGCTCGTTGTTTGACTTAATTGTGTAAGGCAAGTCGATTTTAAATTCTGCTGCAATCAATTGTTGAACAACAGTTGTGAACTGATCTGCTGTTAATGCAACTTTATCTTCAAAAGCATTTGAGCTGAAGGTATAACCCATATTATATGCTTCTGATTTTGCTGATGATGGTGTCGCATTATAGTCCAAGTTTCTTTTTTTAGCAGCTTCCACACGATAAGTTGTATAGTCTATATACCAAGGTTGCAACTCTGGTTTTGTTTTGTTGGCATATGGATTATTGGTTGAAATATTCAATTTCACATCGTTCCAATCCAAACCTGTGTTTTGAAATACTTGCGCTTTATAAGTTAAGTTAATTTTTCCAGTTAGCGCCTCACTTCTTAAATCATAGAAGGGTGTCCAGCCAGCATTTGAGACGAAGTAAGATAAATTCATTTTTCCTGAAACTGGCTCTGTTGAAGAAACAGTTATAATAATTCTTGGAATTGGGTTGTTGTTTTTTGGGGTTAAACCATTTCCATTTTGGTAGTTTCTTAAGTTCACCAAACGTTCTTCCATTGCTTTTCGCTTGTCTATTTTATCATTTTTACGTTTTTCTAAAGCCAGTAATTTCTTATTGATTTCTGAGATTTTAAGTGAATAAAATTCAACAGCCAACTTCAAGAAATTTAAAGAATCATTTACTCGACCTTGGCTTTTCATTGAACCATTATTCATTACTATTGATTTTGTCGTGTTCAAAACATCAATTTCATCTTGAATTTCTTTTTGATCATAACCTAAATTGCGCAATGAATCTTCTAAAAGTGCAATGTCTTTTTTTATTTTTACAGGAATACCATCTTCAGTCAAAGGGCCTGGTTGAGGGTAGTAAAGTGAATAACGACTATCTAAAATAACCACATTCCCAACTGCTTTCACTTGAATGCTTTTTGCATCGATAAAAGAACTGATTCCTTCAACAATGATTTCAGTTACTCCTGTTTTTACCGTATAATTTGCTTTGTGATATAATTGTGCACCTTGCGAGTAAACAGTTACCTCATTTAAAGTCGCTTTTACGATTTCTTTCTCTCCTGCTTCTGTTCGAAATGAACTTCCGATTAATAAAGCCAAAACTACTGTCTTTTTCATATGTATTTTATTGTTTTTTTAATGGTCATATGGAATCGCCAATTAAATTCATACTTGATTGTGACGAATCTCGTTATGGCTTATTTCATAATTATTATTCTTCAGGCTTACAGCTTGCTTTCAAAAAGGTTCAATATGAATTTTTTAATATTTTAATTATTACGCTAACTAATTATTAAACAATGTATTATTTAAAATAAACAGACCACTCAGGATATTCCTGTTTTAATTACTGCGTTAGCAATAAGTAATATGGAAGTTATTTTCAATAACCGCAGCGAAGTCGTTGAAAATACTCGTTGAAAACTCAATCGACATTGAACAAAACTTTTTTTTCTAATAAGCCATTGTAGGTGAAAAAAGGTATAAAATCAAAGATTATAGGCTGGCACGAAAGCTGTACCCTTGAAATAACTTGAGTTGAAAAGCGTAGGCCCTAATTCATGTCAAAACTTATTGTTTTGATAAAGAATAATTTACTATTTTTGTTCCATAAATTAAAGGTGAAAAAACAATATTTTTTTTCTTTCGTTCTGGCAGCACTTTCTTTTGTGGCTGCAAAATCCATTGAAGAGGCTGGTGTTGAACGCTATTATTCCCAAAAAGCAACTAATTTCCACAAAGAAGACGGTTATTTTGACTTAGAAAGTCCGAGTACTGTCAACTCTTTTCCGATGGGTATTGACGCTTTTTCAGATGTTACAATGTTAGATTCAACTCATATTGTTGGTATAAATACAATGAATGGAAACGTTGTATTGATTGATTTAAATAGTAATTCAATTTCAAATCAACTTTCCTTAAGTTCAGAATTTCAGTTTGTTGATATTGCAAGAATGGATTCAACCCTCATTCTTCTCGATTCAGGTAATAAACTTCATTTTTTACTTCCTCCTTATGATTCAACTTCTCTAATTTCAATGAATGAAACCAAAGAAAATTTTCCTACTTCAGGAATTTGTTTTCACGAATCAACAAAAAGATTATTTCTTTTGAGCGAAGTACAGGAACTGGAAGAAGGACAAATTTCATGTTTTTTATATGCTTTTAATTTAAATAAACGCCAATTTAAAGAAGAGCCTTTGTTTGAAATTAACACTTCAGCTATCGAAACCTTCGCGTTGAATAATAATCTTCCTTTACCTAAAAAAACTCTTTCATTCGATGGAGATAGCCTAGAGGGTCTGAGTTTTAATCCTTCTGCAATAGCCGTACACCCAAAAACAAATGAAATATATGTGCTATCAACTGATGATAGAAGTTTGGTGGTCTTTAATCAATTTGGAGAAGTGATGAATTTCACAACCCTAAACGCTGTATTATTTTCAAAGCCAACAGGAATGACTTTCCAAGATAATGGAGACTTATTAATTACGAATTCGGATTTAATGCGACCAACTATCATTAGGTTAAAATGGAATAAGCTATATCAGTCGCTTTCTGGTCACGGAATCATTTTCGGAAGATAGATTTAGCTCCTATTTTTCATTACATCACAGTTGCGTTTTCATTGATTTTTTTGTTTCTCCATCATCTTTATTGGATCTTTTGGTCTAAGAATAGGATTCCATTGAAAACCTTTAATGAATTGCTCATCCGCACGAATTTGATCCATTGGAAAAAATATACCATCTGGTTTGTCGAAGTAAGTAATTCCAATGACTTCACCGCTATCCAAGTAAATTCTTAGGTCAGAGGCAAACAAGCGATTCATTCCCATTCGTTTCTTGGTTAAGATCGAATCAGTTTTTTCTTCATCTTCAGGATAAAAAATTGTCCAAGCGTTGCCTTTAACGTCCGAACGAACTAATTCATTATTTTTAAAAAATGCAATCATTTCTCTTCCTGCAATTTGATTATAATATTTCCCTGAATCTAATTCCATTAAAGCACTTGCGTTACCTGTAATGTCGATGCGTTCCACTAAAGAATCTTTGAGTGAAATTTCCATTAAAACACCTTTTAACTCAGTATTTTTGGCCCAAACCATTGGTTGAGAACACAAGAATAGTTTGTCATTTTTGGGATCGTAAATAGCACTATCACAAGCTGCTTGAATGCTTTTCTGAAAGATGCGAACATGGGCATATCCATTTATTTTGTCTGTTGCATTTAAACTATCTTTTGTCAAAATCAAACTATCAGCATGAATAAAGATTGTGTCTTTATCCTTCACTTTTAAAGCTAATGCATGCCCAGTAAGATAAGTTATTTTTTTTCCTTCACTTGAATATGCTTTATCTCCGAAGAAAATCAAGTTTTGCTCAAAATCTTTGTAAAATACATTTCCTCGACCTTCATATTCTTTGATTTTACCATGATAATACAAAGTATCACCTTTCATGATGGTATTCTCCTGAATGATTTCTGCTTTTTTATAAAGTGTACCTTCTTCTTTTTGAACATTATACCAGCCTTTCTTGCACAAAATAGTTACACTATCGTTTACGATTTTAGTTGGACCAAAGAAATAAGCAGTTTGTTTTTCATAGGCGAATTGCAGAGTATCTGTGGTCATTGTTAAATTATCCTTTCGGTAATTTACATTTCCACTGAAGAAAAAATTCTGCTTTTGTGGGTAGAAATATCCAACTTTACTCGTAATTCTTTCATTGGAAACGATCGATTCTATTTTACCTTTATTTCTATAAATACCTTTTCCTTGCTTAGCATCGTAATCCATTGAATCGGTCGTAATCTTATATTCTCGATCTCTAACTTTTACATGTCCCCATAATTTTGCATATTTCGTTGAACCATTGTAGCTTAAAGAATCACAAAAAAGATTAACTTCATTTTTTCGAATTTGCACATTACCAAACGCTTTAACTAATTTCAGTTTTTCTTGGAAATGCGCAGAATCACAATACATTGTATTTCCTTGGTACGTAAAGTTTACATTTCCTAGCAAGCGATGAATTCCAGTTCTTTCATTGTAAATTACTTTTTCAGAACCTGGCAAAAGTTCTAAAATATTATTTTGAGCAAATAAATGGGCCTGTAAAAAAAATGCGCCTATTAAAAGCGCAAATTTTACTATATGTGAGTTTTTTATCACGCAGGATTTGCTAGTGTCTGTTTACGATCTGGACCTACAGATACAACGTTGATTGGAACGTTTAATTGTTTTTCCAAATAAGTAACATAATCTTTCAATGCTTGAGGTGCACTTTCGTACGAATCTAATTCCGTCAAATCGCAATTCCAACCTGCTAATTCTTCATAAACTGGAGTGATTTCCACATCATTTACATCATAAGGGAAATCAGTAACTTTTTCTCCATCAATTAAGTAATGCGTACACACTTTAATCGTATCAAAAATGCTAAGAATATCAGCTTTCATCATTGATAATTCTGTTACGCCATTGATCATAATTGCGTATCGCATTTGAACTAAATCAATCCAACCACAACGGCGTGGACGACCAGTTGTTGCACCAAATTCTCTACCTTCTCTTCTTATTTCTTCACCAACTTCGTCTAATAATTCAGTGGGAAAAGGACCACTTCCAACGCGGGTGCAATAAGCTTTAAAAATTCCAATTACATTTCCAATCTTTGTTGGTGCTATTCCGAGCCCTGTGCAAGTTCCTGCTGTTACTGTGTTTGAGGAAGTTACAAATGGATATGTTCCGAAATCAATATCTAACATAGTACCTTGAGCTCCTTCAGCTAATATTTTTTTACCTTCCGATAAAGCTTTTCCAAGGAAATGTTCGCTATCAACAGCTGGTAATTTTTTCAATTCTTCAATTGCAGCCAACCAAGGTGATTCTAAGGTTGTAAGGTCATATTCAAAACCCTCGTAATGCTTTAACATTCCTACGTGCTTCTCAACCAATGCATTATATTTGTCTTTGAAATTTGATGAAAAAATATCTCCAACTCTCAAACCATTTCTACCCGTTTTGTCCATGTAAGTTGGTCCAATACCTTTTAAAGTTGAACCAATTTTATTCTTTCCTTTTGCTGTTTCAGATGCTGCATCCAATAAACGATGCGTTGGTAAAATTAAATGTGCTTTTTTGGAAATGAATAAACGATTAGCAAAATCTATATTGAAAGGTGCTAATTTGTCTAGTTCACCTTTAAAAATCACTGGATCAATTACAACGCCATTTCCAACTAAATTTATCACGTTTGTGTGGAAAATCCCAGATGGAATGGTATGAAGAACATGTTTGTGTCCTTCAAATTCAAGTGTGTGACCAGCATTTGGACCTCCTTGAAAACGAGCTATAATATCGTATTTGGGTGTTAGAACGTCAACAATTTTCCCTTTTCCTTCATCTCCCCATTGAAGACCTAACAGAACATCTACTTTCATTTTTATTGCTTAAAGTGATTTTTTGCAGTTTCTAGCGTTTTGTAAATTGTAAACACTTCATGCATTTTAGTTATTTCGAATAATTTTGATAATCCATTATTTGGGTTAGCTAACACCACATCTCCATTGTTGATTCTTGCTCGCGTCATCGATTTTACGATAAAAGCAATTCCACTTGAATTTGTATGAGTGAGTTGCGACAAGTCGAAAATAATATTCCAATCTTTAAGAGCAGTCAATAAATTATTTGGCTCAATCAAATCAGAGTCACTGAGTATTCTACCTTTTAGCTCAAAAATAGAAATGTTATTTTGGTTGTGTAATTCAATAGCTAAGCTCATTTCTTATTTTGGGATTTTTTTGTTCCGTAAAAATAAAGTGTGTGGTGATTGATTTCAACATCAAAAAGTTCCTCGATAGTTGCTTTTATTTGTTGAATGCGAGGATCACAAAATTCAATTACTTCTCCAGAATCAGTTAGGATAACGTGATCGTGTTGCTTAGAACTGTGAGATTTTTCAAATTGTGCAATGTTTCTCCCAAATTGATGTTTCCTAACTAGGTTACAGGCAATTAGTAATTCAATTGTGTTGTAAAGTGTTGCTCTTGAAACGCGATAATTGTGACTTTTCATTTTGACATACAAGGCCTCTACATCGAAGTGTCCTTCGTAATCATAAATTTCTGCGAGTATTGCATAGCGTTCCGGAGTTTTTCGGTGGCCATTTTGCTCTAAATAAGCAGCGAAAATATCTTTGACTTTTCCCTTTAATTCAGTGTTTGTCATAATTGCACACAAATTTAATAAATTTATTTTTTTTCAATTACGCATAGTTAACTTTACTTTTTGAGTTATTAACACCTTATGCACTAATGCAAAAAAAAAAGAGGTCCAAAGACCTCTTTCTTAATTTATAGTTTGGGGAGATTATTCTCCTTTTTCCATTTTTTCTTTCAGGGCAGATAATGCATCGAAATCTCCAAGAGTAGATTTTTCTGAACTATTATTCAATGCTTTTACCGCCTGATCAGTATTAGAACCAGCTGTAGTTGACACTGTTTTCTTACCTGCTTTTGGTGTAGATGGTTTGTCTTCTCCTTCTTCAAACGTTCTTGTGTGAGAAACAACAATTTTCTTAGCTTCTTTATTGAATTCAATCACTTTAAAATCAAGGATTTCTTCCACTTTCGCTTGGCTACCGTCTTGTTTTTTCAAGTGCTTAGCAGGACAAATTCCTTCAACACCATAAGGAAGAGAAACGATTCCTGATTTGTCTTTCATATCGATAATTGTACCGCTATGAACTGAACCTTCAGCGAATGTTGATTCAAATACATCCCAAGGATTTTCCTCTAATTGTTTGTGACCTAAAGAAATTCTTCTGTTATCACGATCGATTTCCAAAACTAAAACTTCGAGTCCTTCATTAACTTTACAGAATTCTGATGGGTGTTTGATTTTTTTCTGCCAAGAAAGGTCAGAAATATGTATTAATCCGTCCACTCCTTCTTCTAATTCAACAAATACACCAAAGTTTGTGAAATTACGAACTTTCGCATTGTGACGTGAGCCAACAGAGTATTTAACTTCGATATCATTCCATGGATCTGGCATTAATTGTTTGATACCTAAAGACATTTTTCTTTCTTCGCGATCTAGTGTTAAGATAACAGCCTCAACTGTATCACCGATTGCCATAAAATCTTGTGCAGAACGTAAGTGTTGAGACCAGCTCATTTCTGAAACGTGGATTAAACCTTCAACACCAGCAGCGATTTCAATGAATGCACCATAATCAGCCATTACAACAACTTTTCCAGAAACTTTATCACCGATATTCAAATTGGTATCTAAAGAATCCCATGGATGTGGTTGTAATTGTTTTAAGCCAAGAGCAATACGTTTTTTATCGTCATCGAAGTCAAGGATAACAACATTGATTTTTTGATCTAATTCTAACAATTCTTCTGGATGCGTTACGCGACCCCAAGAAAGGTCTGTGATGTGAATCAAGCCGTCAACTCCACCTAAATCGATGAATACACCATAAGAAGTAATGTTTTTAACAACTCCTTCTAGTACTTGTCCTTTTTCAAGACCTGAGATAATTTGTTTTTTCTGTTCTTCTAACTCAGCTTCAATAAGCGCTTTATGAGATACAACAACATTTCTAAATTCTTCATTGATTTTCACAACTTTGAATTCCATATTTTTACCAACGTAGATATCATAATCTCGGATTGGTTTAACATCAATTTGAGAACCAGGCAAGAATGCTTCGATACCGAAAACATCTACGATTAATCCTCCTTTTGTGCGACATTTTACATAACCTGTGATGATTTCACCTGTACGTAATACGTCGTTCACACGTATCCATGCTGAGTGCATACGAGCCGTTTTGTGAGAAACGATTAATTGTCCTGTTTTGTCTTCACGACATTCAACATAAACATCCACTACATCACCAACTTTTAAGTCAGCATTATAACGGAATTCATTAGATGCAACAACACCTTCTGATTTGTAACCGATGTTGATAATTACTTCTTTTTTAGTAATCATTGCAACTGTTCCTTGCATTACCTCTTTCTCATTGATAGAAGTTAATGTTTTTTCGTAACGATCAGACATTTCTGAACGTTGAATTTTTGAGTAACCGTCAAGTTGTAACGCTTCCCAATCGAAATCTGCAGTTCCCTGCGGGTTAACTGAATTTGCCATGTGGCTTTTAAAATTTGTATTTCAGCGCTCTACCCATCTGAAAGTGGTTAATAATAGTTGAATGTGAGATAGAGTAACATTCTTATTTGAGGGCGCAAAGATACAATTTTCTTTTTATAATTTAATAGATTGCTTTCTTTTTATTTTGGGTTGTTGGATTTTTAAATTAAAGGATATTAGGATGTTTAAACAATAATACCGAAGTTGTTTTCAATTGTCGCATAAAATACTCGTTGAAAACTAACTCGGCATTATACCAGATAGATTTTCAATTGCGTCATTTAACAAGTAAATTAGTATTACTTATGATTCCTGAGTTTATTTTTAACTAATTCATCCTCATTATTTATAATTAACTCTGGTTTTTAGAATTAATTTATCAACTGATATAAAGGAAACCCCTATTAAGATAAACTGAACAGGTAAAAAAGCTCTAAAACCATAAGAATCAACGGTTAAGAACAAGATAGTTAGCAGGTAAAAACTTACTATAAAGCTATTAAAGATTATTTCAGAATAGGGAATAGTTTTCCAGTTTTTTATTCGATTTAACAAATAATAGAGATACAGAAACCATAATAAAAACCAATGTGGACGTGGATAATAATCGGGATTTAGAAAACTTAAAAGTCCAAATGCAAAAAGTACTTTCTTGTAAATAATTGTAAAATCTAACGCTAAAAATTGTTTTAAAGAATCTGATGATCCTTCGCTTGGTAAGAAAATCCAAGTTCCTGAAACTATATAATTTCTCAACCCTAAAAGGGAAATCCCTGAGAAAAGAAGCAAAAACATTCCGAGTAAATTCCTCCTTTTCGAGAGCGGATTTTTTAAATAATAAAACACCAAAAAAAACAGATAGACAAATGCAACTGGAAAGAATGTTGGCCGAATTAGAACCGATAGAATGAGAACAAAGGTCGCTAAAAATTGAAATTTTACTCTGTTACTATCAAATCCCAATTTCACAAAATAAACAAAAGCTGACAAAGTGAAAATTGCTAAATTCTCACTTAAAAGTCTGAATGTGTAATATTTATAAGTGTCCAATAATGCAAAATAAAATAATGTAATCAACAGTAAAATACTCGTTAAACCACCTAATTCTTTTCTGAAAGCATAGTAAATCATTAAAATACTAAAAGCTAATAGAATACTATGAATGAAATAAATTGGAACCAAATTTTCACCAAAAAATAGGAAACAAAGAGCTAAAAAATAATTGTATAAAAAACTCCCTGGTCCAAAATAAACAGATTGAGAAGGCAAGAGTAATCCTTTTTTAGAAATAACTTGCGCATTTTCCCAATAACGAAACCAATCGTCAATTCCGTTTGAAATACCAGGAGTTGTTTCTGTAAATGGGTACAAGCGAATAATTGTTGCAACTAAAAAAAATCCCACAATCGCAAATGCAAAATAATTACCGATTTTATAATAATAGGCTTTTGATTCCAAACTATTTGCGATTTAAATCTGTGATTAACAAAGGATTTGTCTTCTTTAATTTTATCACTAAATCTTCAATTTGTCCAACAGTTGGTGCTTCGCCTAATGCTTTTTGTTCAGAAGCAGTAATTCCGACCATTTGCAAAAATGTTACTTCACCATAAGGAGTGTGTATTTTTCCAAGTTCTGGGTCAACAGTGAAAATCAATGCTGTAATTTCTGATTCTGTATTTAATCGAATTGGACCTTTTGCTGAAACAAGATGATTTTCTTCGAACCAATTTCTTGTGGAATAAACGTATCGTGCGAGATTATTAATGACTTCAATCACCCAAATTGGATCTCCTTTATCCTCATGAAAGGGCGCAAGACGCATTGTAAATTCAAATCCCCATTTACTAAAAGCATTCCCAACACGTTCTTCGTTGTAGTATAATTCGGACATGCCATAACTTATAATATGACGGTGAAATTCTTGTTTTTTAGAGTCGAAAATACTCACTCCGTCAATTGGATCAGTACCACCAGCTACATAATGTAAACCACATAATGGACCATAATGGCGAGGTTCGATTTCACCATAAAACGTTGCCAATTGCTCATCTATAGCTTTCCAACCGAGCGTGTCGTCTTCGCTATATTGTTTTTTGAATTCTTCTAGTGTCATTTTTAAAATAAAAACAATATTAAAAGAAATTCTTTGATTTTAGGGGATTCTATTTCGTTACTTTAATTTTTCTAAAACAAAAAAACAATCTCAGGTGATTAAGTCATGTAAATCAACGAAAGTAATTATTCAGTGTTTTTATTCAGCTATAATTACGACTGAAAATATAGCTTTAAGTTATTCTTTTGGAAGATTAAACGGTTTTAAAATAAAAAATTATTTTGAGATGAACTGCAATAGGTATGGGATTAGATGCTAACCACCTTTTTTCTTAGTTTGCGTGTAGCCATCTTTAACAAGTAAATCAAAAACCTTCTCGCGCAAGGCACCTTGGATTAGAATTTCACCATCTTTCACTGAACCCCCAACGCCGCATTTACTTTTGAGTATTTTACCTAACTCTTTCAAGTCTTCTTCTGTTCCAATAAAACCCTCTATTAAAGTAACATCTTTGCCACCTCGTTGTTTTCTATCAATTGAAACGTACAGTTTTTGCTGATTTTTTGGCAACGTTTCTTGTTCCTCTTCGCTTTCAGACTCATAACTAAAATTAGGATTCGTGGAATAAACCACGTTGATAAGTTGCTTATTTTTCTTTGACATGAGAAGTATTTGAAATGTAAAATTAAAATTAGTTAGATACTTTTTAATACAAAATGTTGCACTCTTTTAAATATTTTACTTAACTTAAATTTATGGAACAACAAGGGATAAAGTATTGGGCTGAAGACGACCGACCGCGTGAAAAGCTTATTCTTAAAGGGAAAATAGCCCTTTCTGACGCTGAATTATTAGCTATAATCATAGGTTCTGGAACGCGAAATAAAAGTGCTGTGGAATTGTCAAAAGAAATTTTGTCAACTTTTGGTAACAATTTATCTGAATTTTCTCGTGTTCAGATTTCAGATTTAATGAAATTCAATGGAATTGGTGAAGCAAAAGCAATCAACATCATTGCAGCGTTAGAACTGGGAAGAAGAAGACAAGGGTCTGAAACTCCTTCTAAATTAAAAGTTATTGGTGCAGCAATGGTTTACCAACATTTGAAACCATTTCTTGGAGATTTGAACCACGAAGAATTTTATATCATCATGCTTAATCATGCCAACGAAATTATTCATACTAAGCAAGTTTCTAAAGGAGGAATGTCTTCAACGATTGTTGATGGAAAAATTATTTTCAATATGGCATTGACATTTCAAGCGAGTGCAATAATTGTAAGTCACAATCATCCCAGCGGAAATTTAAACCCAAGCAAACAAGATGTAATATTGACAAAATCCTTACGAGAATTTGGAAATTATATCGATTTACCATTACTCGACCATATCATATTCACGGATAATGGTTATTTTAGCTTCGCCGAACAAAATTTATTACCCTAATGAAAAAAAAGAAAATCATAACAATTATTGGTGCTCGACCTCAAATCATTAAGTCTTCGGCAATTAGCAGATCAATTCGAACAAAATTTCAAAATGAAATTGAGGAATTAATTGTTCACACAGGCCAACATTACGATGAAAACATGTCTGAAGTATTTTTTGAAGAAATGCAAATTCCAAAACCACATTTTAATTTGAATGTTGGAAGCGGAAGTCATGGTATACAAACAGCGAAAATGATTGAAGGTCTAGAACGTATTTTTTTAGCTGAAAAACCAGATGCAGTTGTTGTTTATGGTGACACAAATTCTACGATTGCAGGAGGTTTAGCAGCAGCAAAAATTCATATTCCAGTGGTTCACATTGAAGCTGGTTTGCGCAGTTTTAATAAAGCCATGCCAGAAGAATTGAATCGTATCGCTTGTGATCACTTTTCGACTTTATTATTCACCCCAACAGCCACAGGATTAGAAAATTTAAGAAAAGAAGGATTTTCATTGAACATCAATTCCAAAGCAACAATTGATCATCCGAATGTTTACATGTGTGGAGATATTATGTTTGATAATAGTATGTACTTCTCTGGAATTTCAGATCAAACATCTACCATTTTAAAAATCAACAATTTAGAAATAAATAATTATATCTTATGTACGATTCATCGCGATTCAAACACAGATATTGCCTTAAATTTGAATTCTATTTTTAAAGCATTAATTTATATTTCAGAAAATAAAAAGTTAAAAATTGTTCTTCCAATTCACCCGCGGACGAAGGGGAAAATGGAAGACTTATTAGAAAGTGATTTACTTTTAAAAATAAAAAGTTCAACATCAATTTTAATCATTCCACCGGCTGGATTTTTAGATATAATTGCGCTTGAGAAAAATGCTAAAATTATAATCTCAGATAGTGGAGGTTTACAAAAAGAATCTTTTTTCTTCCAAAAACCTTGTATTATTTTAAGGGAGCAAACTGAGTGGATCGAAATCGTTGAAAATGGAAATGCTTTGTTGGCTGGTTCCAATTACGATAAAATCCTTGATTCATTTAATAAATTAGTTGATAAAACAAATTATAGCTATCCTTCGTTCTACGGAAATGGAGATGCAGCGTCTTTTATCTGTGGAAAAATCTTGGAGGATTTATAATGTTATTAATTTATGTCGATCAAATTGGTGAGCGTGTTCAATACACTTTCGATTTCGTATTTAAGGAAAGAGCTATTCCATTCTTACTGACAAATGATTTTGTGAAATTTGAGCAATTTGATGGCGAAAAATTTAGTTATTCGGAACGTTATTTTGAAAATGTTGTACAAATAAAACCAGTTAATTTACTTTTTGAAGATTCAATTAGTAATTATGGAATATCAAAAGACATTTTCCATTTGGAAGAATGTATCTGCTTCAATCAAGCAATTGATCCATTTGCAAGTATTTTTTATATTTTGTCTAGAATGGAGGAGTACACAACTAACATAACAGATAAATTCGGTCGTTTTGAGGGTAAAAATAGTGTTTTATATCGCTTTGAATGGAACGAGAAAGTAGTTTGTGACCGTTGGGCGATGGATATAATTCACTTTTTGATCTCAAAAGGAATTTATTTTCAACCCCAGAAACCACCAACTTTTTCAGTAGTTCCCACCTTCGATATTGACAACGCATTTGCATACAAAAACAAAGGATTACTGAGAACTACAATGGCGACATTAAAAGATTTCATTTTAGGACGCAGCCGCCGAATATTAGAACGTCAACGTGTTCAATTGGGCTTAATGAAAGATCCATATGACACCTATGAAAGAATCGAAGAATTGGCAAATAAAGGTCTCAAAATAGTCGTTTTTTGGTTACTTGGTGATTTTGCTAAGTTTGATAGAAACATTACTCACCGACATCCAAAGCAGCGAAAACTTATTCAACGCTTGAGCAAAAAAGTAACAATTTGTATTCATCCAAGTTTTAAATCGAATAGTTATGAATTTTACCTTCACAATGAAATCGAGCGTTTGGAAGAAATTATAAATGATCGAATTTTTTGTAGCCGTCAGCATTTTTTGTATTTAAAAATGCCTTACACGTATCAAACTTTAATCGGCCAGGAGATAAAACATGATTATTCAATGGGTTTTGCTGACGTAGTAGGATTTAGAATTGGTACTTCAAGACCTGTTAAGTGGTTTGACTTACAAAAAAACAAAGTCACTCAATTAACACTACATCCTTTTGCTTTTATGGATGGAACTTTAAATGAATACTTAAAATTAACACCTGAATTAGCAAAAGAAAAAATTTCTGAACTATTTTCCGAAGTTAAAAATTATGGAGGTGAATTTTCATTTATTTGGCACAATGAAACCATTGGAGATTATGGAATTTGGAAAGGTTGGAAGACAGTTTTTGAATGGTCAGTGGATCTAAAATAAATTGCACAAAAAAGTCGACCGAAGCCGACTTTTAAAAATCAAAAAGAGAATTATCTCGCCTTCATCATTTTTTCCATTTCTTTGTAAGAATCACAATTTTTAAGTTCTTCTTGCATTTTTGTTTTTTCGGCTTCTGATTTACCTTCACCTAATTTTTCACATTTTTTGAAGTCAGCTTCGTATTTCTTTTGAATAGCTTCAATTTTTGTAAAATCGTCTTTTACTTCTTTCATTTCTTTAGACATTTCTAACATTGAATCTGCACAGTTACAAATATCAGAACCACCACAAGAAGCAAGAACAAGAGATAAAGCGGCAAAGCTTAAAATAATTTTTTTCATAAATAAGTTTTTTAAGTTATTCGCTAAGGTAGAATTATTTTTTTTAGTTGCAATTAAAAATTATAAGAAATACCTAACTGTAAGCCAATTGATTTGTACCGATTTCTAATTAAATCAGTAAAAACAACCTCTTTAAAAGAAGCGCGATAAACTGGAATCAACGAAAATTTAAATTGACTATCTGAAAGAAAATAAAGTTCACAACCTATTTGATAATTCGCAAGATACTTCTTGGATTCAGCTGACGCAATGGAGATTAAATCAGGCTGTAAGTAGTTGCCTGTGCGATTAAATCCATAACCAAACAGCACACCAGCAAAAGGATTCAAACCGAATTTATTCCATGTTTTAGCATAACCTAAATTTATTGGGATATTCAAGTAGCTGTAACGATTTATACCAGAAATTGAATTGTAATTATATTTAATTTGCTCTCCCCATTGAAAATAATCGAGACCTGTTTGAATACTAAAACCATTTATTACCCATTTCATTCGTAAGGAAAAATCCCAACTAGTGGTTGAGACTTCTTCACGTTCACGGGTTTCTCTCCATTCAGGAATAGTTGTAACAATAGCTAAGTTTGCTGATGGAATGTCAAAGGATGAAATGATTCCACTAACCCCTGTAAAAAAACCTATTTCTTTTTGAATTGATGGTTTCTTTTTACCCTCAATAAGTTCAGTTTTTTCGTTTGTTGCTTTTGTTAATAGTGAATCCAGAGCTTTCGATGAATCGGTAACCTGAACCACTTTCTTTTCTTCTGGAGTTTCTAGGTTTTCAATTTCACTTAGCGTATTTAATGTAAAAATTTCTTTGATGGATTCAGAAAGTAATTTTTCACTTGATTGCTCATTAACGTTTAGTCCTGAAATAGGAGTCGATTGTGGTTTTAAAATATTTTGAGCTGTTTCAATTTTTTTAAATCTACTTGCAACGGCTTTATTTTTTTCAACATTTGCTTTACTTTTTATTTCAGCTGAATAATCAACAGCACTTGTGATTTTATTTTCAGAAATATAATTAACAGCGTTTGCTATTTTACCTCTAATTGAAATGGGAGCTGATTTTGACGCTGCTTTCGATTTTACAGATTTTACTTTTATAACGTTATTAGTTTTCGCTATAATTGGTTTATCATCTGATGAATGGAAGAATAATGTTGCTCCCCAAGTAAAAAGAGAAATTGAAAACACACCAATTAACCACCAAAAAGCAATAGGTTTTTTACGTTTTTTCTCCAGTGCATCAAGACGAGCGTTCAAATCAGTGAGAAAAACCCTTGGAATTTCTTCAGCTCCGTTCCTACTTGAAGCATCCCGGAAAAGTTGATCTATTTCATTATCTTGTTTCATGTTTATTTATTTTTTTCATTGGTCATATGCAATCGCCAATTAAATTCACCCTTTATTCTGACGAATCTAGTTATGGCTTACTTCGTGTTCCAATTCAAATTTTAATAATTCTTTTAATTTTTTTCTTGCCATTTTTGTGTGCCATTTCGATGTTTGTTCTGAAATACCAAGTTGCTCACCAATTTCTTTATGAGAATAACCATCTATTGCAAAAAGGTTAAAAACAACGCGTGTTGATTCTGGTAATTCCAACATTATTCTTTGTAAAAACGCATCATTTATTTCATATTCAGTAGCTGAGACAACTGCATCATTTGATTCAATCATGGCATCATGTTGGAAAAGTGTATTGTATTTTTTATTTCTCCGATAATCATCAATCACTTCATTGGTCATGATTCGCTTAATCCAACTGAAGAAATAGGCATCTTTATATTTGTCTAAATTCTGTATTACTTTAATAAAAGCGTTGTTCACTAACGTAACATGGTCTTCATCATTAGTTCTGTATCTCCTTGCTACAGCTACTAAAACAGGAAAACATAAGTTATATAATTCCAATTGCGACTTGCGATCGTAGTTAAAAGCTTTATTGAGTAGATAAGCACTTGGTTCCTTCATCGCAAAATATAATCCACTAAATTAACGTATAATTTTGGCCTTTGGAGGTGCAATAAATGTAAAATAGATTTTTCAATCAGGTAAGCTCAATGATTCTTGAATTCCAATTCATTATTGCGTAAATTAAAACTCCTTTGGTAACTTTAGAGGCATCGCATTCATAAAAAGATAGTAACTTTGCGAAAATATTGAGATGAAAAAGGGTTCTAAAGTATATAGTATTTCACACCTAACTTGTCCGCAATGTAATGAAGGGAAATTTCTTGTTTCTCATCCTTATGATTTAAGACATATTGGTGATGTTCGAGAAAATTGTGACGTTTGTGGACTTAAATACTCGAAAGAACCTGGGTTTTATTATGGCGCAATGTATGTTTCGTACGCATTAGGAGTTGCACTTTTTGTAACAATTTGGGCCTCTTGTAACTTGTTTTTTGACAATGTTGGTGTTTGGACACAAATTGGCTTAATTGTGTTTTTTAGTATCGTATTAAGTCCATATTTATTTGCATTATCAAAAATAATTTGGGCAAATTTTTTCATTCATTATAAAGCAGATGCAAAACTTAGTAGATAAAAAAGAATTACTTAACAACACGATTGGATACCTTCTCGAAGAGGAATTAATCCAAGAGATGAGTGATATTGCGCGTGTTAAAGAAGTTTTAACCGATGAAATAATTATTCATGTTGGCGACGAATTATTAATGATACCAATTGTAATTAGTGGCTCAATCAAAGTTTCGCGCGAGAATGAATCAGGAAATGAACTTCTTTTATACTATGTAGAAGGAGGTGATACGTGCGCAATGACTTTACAATGTTGTGTTAAGAAAGTCAACAGTCAGATCAAAGCAACTGCTATGGAACCATCCTTTTTACTTATGTTTCCAATAGAAAATATGGATAAGTGGATGGATAAATATAAATCTTGGAGAAGCTTTATTCTTTCAAGTTACCATTCTCGTATGATGGAGTTAATGGAAACAATCGATGCTGTAGCATTCATGCGTTTAGATGAACGACTATTGAAATATTTGACAGATCAGGTTAAATTGGTGGGCAGTATGGAATTAAATCATACACATCAAGAAATCGCAGACGATTTAAATTCCTCTCGTGTGGTAATTTCAAGACTTTTGAAACAACTGGAAACAAAAGGAATTATTACTATTCATCGCAATAAAATTGTAATGAAGCAATTCTAATTCAAGTAAATTCTTCCAAAAAAAATCATAAAAAAATCCGTCGTGAGTATTTTCATCGACGGATTTTTTTTTACCTGAGTATTTTATTCGACAATAAAGTAAATATCTACTCTACGATTGATTTTACGTCCTTCTGGAGTTTCATTTTCAGCTTTTGGTTTGTTCTCTCCGAAATGGTTGATTTTAATCCTATCATCTTTAATTCCATTTGCTACTAAAAATTCTTTCACCGCATTCACACGATTTTTAGACAAGTTCACATTATAAGCTTCCTGGCCTTTAGCATCGGTGTGACCATCTAAAGCGATAATTAAGTTCGAACGTGTATTTAGTAAATTGATCAACGATTCTAACTCCCCGAAAGAAACTTTTTGAACAATTGCTTTATCAAACTCGAACAAAATTGATTTTACTGGCAATTGACCCTCTTCTTTTTCTTTGGATTGTGATTCCTTAGTTTTAGCATTTTTAGATTCTACTATTTTTTCAACGTATACAGTATCCACACGTGAAATATAAACAGTATCGGTTTCGTTAATAGGTGTTATTTTAGCAATGCGCAATGAATCAATTGATGCTGCTTTTACTTGATCAAGTTTATTTTTTTCTTTTTTACAGAAACGTAAACCCAGCATAAGTTCGTGTGAACCAGCGCTATAACCTGCAATATTGCTCATTGGTGTTTCATACGCATAACCGATAAAAAACAAGTCTTGGATATTAACTCCAGCACGTGCGATCAATCCAACGTTTGTTCTGTAGCCAAGACCAGCATAGATGAAATTTTTGTAAAGTGCGTCAGCGTTTATATCCAACTGATAACCAGTACTTATTCCTTTAGCAAATAGCGATGGTTTTACGGCCCATTTATCGTTGACATCAATAGTATAAGAAGCATACATAGTAGCGTGTCTTCTCAAACCATAACCATTTAGTCCTTCATAACCAAAATTTGAATAGGCTTGTATCAATTGTTTGGATGCCATCGCAATTTCTAACTTTTTCCAATTATAAGTGAAGCCAATTTCTGTATTGACAGTTCCGGCAGATTGATTTCCACCGGTTACAATCGGGTCATTTGGGTCGAATACGATTGCCGAAGAAGGATCTAATCTATATTGATTAAAGCCTAAAGAAAGACCAGCACGAACTTGGTGAACGTTTGCAAATGTAAATCCATAGGAAACAGAACCCAAACCAGAAACTTGTTGCAACATTCCAATTTTGTCAATTAGAATTTGTCCTCCAACACCCAATGATTTTCCTACTCGAGTGTTTGCACTTAACAAGCTAGTCAAAGGCGCACCTTCAATTTTAACCCATTGATTTAAGTGTGAGAAATTAATTTCAGTACACCCGCTTGCACCAGCGTATGCAGGATTGATGATGTATTTATTATAACCATAGACATTCGTTTGTGGCATTTGTTGTGCTAATCCAACTACTGAAAGAAGTAAAGTGGATAATATGATGACATTTTTCATAATCGTATTTTTTAAGGTTTTTAAATCTTTGATTTTAAATAAATTACTTTTTAAATCTTAAAAGATTAATTGAACCTGTGTATTCCTTATTATCACACTTGATAGAGTAAAAGTAAACGCCATCTGGTAAATCTTCATTGTCCTTGGTTCCTCTCCACTCATTGTTGTAATCCGATGTTTCATAAACAGGTTCACCCCAACGATTGTAGATAGTAACATTACAATCGGTGATTTTCGATAAGTCGCTAACACGCCAAGTGTCGTTTTGTCCGTCATCGTTTGGCGTAAGGATGTTACTGATTTGGAACTCACAATCGATAACCGATAGTTCAAGAATAGATAGTGAATCACATCCTGCTGCAGTTTGAATAGTATCTTGATAAATACCACTTTCCATATACGTTTGTGTTCCGTAGGTAAATGTTTCTCCAATACAAATTTCAGCAACTTCATAACTTGAATTTGGCGGTGTTACAAATAACGATAAGACGACAATCGAGTCACAACCTTCAGAAGTTGCCAAGGTATCAGAATAAACGCCTTCGTTCGTTAAGAATGTTCCGTTAAAATCATAAGTTGAGCCAGAACAAATAGTTGCATCAATACTCGAAGTAATAGTTGGGAGCATAAATACGATTGATGTAACAACTGAATCACAACCTGTTACTGCCTGAAGCGTATCTACATAAACGCCTTGAGAAGAGTAAATGCTCGTTCCAATTTGGATGGAGCCACCAGGACATAAGTCATGTTCTTTTGTAATTTTATCAACAGAATTAATTGAAAGATTTGTAATAACCGTGCTGTCGCAACCCTGTGCTGTAATGAAAACATCTGTATAAATTCCAGATTCCGTTTGTTGTGCTCCTCCTAACAAAATTGATTCGCCTTCACATATAGAAAGTGAAACATCTGTTGTTGTTGGAGTACATGGATTGTTACAATTTGTTGCATCAAAAGTAAATGTTTGCGGACAAGCACCATCATTGATTTGTACGGTGTAAATTCCGATTTCAGAACCAGTGTAGGATGAGGTAGACCCTGGAGTAAGTGTTCCATTGGCAACAACAGTGCCTGTAGGGCTCGTTATGGCGTATGAATAAGGATTAGAATAGTAGCCGTTCAAACCTCCAGTAGCAGAAAACGTAATTAAATAAAGCATTCAGTTGTTGTAAAAATACAATCGGTAAACCAGTTGAAACGGTAGAAGTTCCACAAGTAAAACTGCCCCAATCAGCTGTTATATCTCCCGCCGGTGAAATGTAATACAATGTATTGAACTCTGGATTTCCAAATGAACCACTTCCATCTCCATTGTTTGTGAATGTTCCATTCAATCCTATTAAAGTATCAATGTAGGCGGTGTTAAAACCAGTATTTGCAATTGGATCGGGTAGATTTTGAACTTGGTGAATGACATAACCCGGCGTAAGGCAATTGGGTAAACTTTGGGTCGATTCACCAATACCATTAACAGTTATACCAGGTGAGAAAACATCGCCAAAACATACAAAAGCTGTATCTTGCTGTGCGATTGTTAGGCTGTCACCATTCGCCATTTCAACATAAATATCACCTGCATCGCTATCAATTTCACGGATATATTCAATAATATACTGACCTTCATCTCCAGGTGATCCACCATCTATTTGGATTGCATAAACTTTTCCTGGTTCCATACAGCAAGCTGAATTTTGAGAACCATTGAAGCCCGCTGTTCCTGATATAATGGGTTGAACTAACGAAGTGGTCTGTGTACCATCAACTGTATATGTTGCAGAATTCAAACCTCCGTAACAGTCTGTTCCATTTAGTAACTCAAAGACGTTATACCGTAAAGTATCCATCCCAACATAGGCTCGAATGCTCATTTCAACCGCTCCTGATGGAGGAGCAACAAAATAATGCCATACGGTTTGATCTGCCCGAAAGTTTTCATTTGAATTAGCAGCTGGTTCACCAGCAAGGTATTCTCTACATGCTCGGACGTTCGAGCCTGCCACTGCTTGAAAAGTTGGGTTTGTTCCAGCTAAAATTACAGGTATTTCAAATAATGTATCTTGCACGGTTAAACATAAAATATCGTTTGCTGGTGAATTATTTATAACGTCTTCATTGCTTGGATCGTATAACCAAACTTTTCCAGTGGAAACAGTTGAGAAAGCTTGTGGATCAATAGTACCATAATAGGTGTATCCTGGCTCTAAGCAAGAAGTGTTGATTTTTGCAGTTCGATTTGAACCTGAAACACTGCCACTAGATGCAGCTAATTGTACTAGATTCGAACAAAATAAATCAGTCGGCTGTCCAGGAGAAAAACGATTATCTAAGCCATAAAGTGCAATATCTTCAGCCTCACTGATGCTCAAAAAGCCAGTTACTTCACCTTCAAAATAGATTCTTCCACTGTTTGGAGCTGTGAAATTAAACCAGACATTTTCGTCTATACTATTTGAAGTTCCAGCCGCTGGAGTGTAGAAATATCCGACATAGTTTTCAGCATTTGTTCCAGTAAAAGTTGAACCTGTTTCTCTATCTGTTGCTCTTGAATAATTCAAACTTAAAGTAGGAGAATTCGCATTTGTTAATTCACTTGAAACAGCGGTTGTAATTGAAGTTGATGCTACCGAAACAGATGTACACGGAATATCATTGAAATCAGTTGGCGTTCCACCTAAATCTGTAATTCTGATTCCTACAGAACCTTTTAGGTTAGGTTCGTCTGTGTTGAATTGTAAATAGTATGTTTCTCCTGGAATTAAGGGGTCACCTTCAGAAATTAAACCCCCGTTCCAATTTCCAGTAGCTTTTCCTTGTGGTGCAATGAATGGAATATCGTCATCGGCATAACTGTGTTCTGATAAATAATTGAACTTTTCTTTAACTTGAAGATTATTAAAGTTATTGGTTCCTTGTAAACAGCCAATACCATCTGCAGCATGATATAAAGCAATCTCAGTTCCTAAATTTGTTTCTGCCAAATCAGTATCAATTCGAATGTTTCCGCTTGAATTGGTAGGTAAAGTGAAATAAAACCATGATGAACCGTGTCCTACATCTCCAATACTTTGGAAAATTGGCTCACCGTTTTCAATGGTATAATTCCCACAATAAGCATACGAATTGGTGTTTCCATCAGCAGTAATCAAAAGTGCATCACAGATATTATCCTCCATAATTTGAATTGATAAATCAGTGCGAATCACTTCAAAAGAGATAGTGTAAGTTTGGGTACCACAACCACTAGTTCCTGTTGCTGTTAAGTTTATTGGAGTGATTGTTCCTGTTGAAGTAGGAACAAGTACTGTATCAATTTGAACACCTGTTCTTACTTCAGAAAGATTGCCAAACAAATCCCAATTTATTCCAAAAGGTGCGTCATTTTCATAACCTTGCCAATTAATGAATATAGAATCAGGAACATCTGCTGGACATAAATAGTCGTGATCAAAAAACACACTGTTTACATTCAAACTCCAAGGACCATTGTCATCATTTCTGAAAGAAAAATTAAAATCTCCTGTAAGTCCCAATGCTGCTGGGTTATTATTTCCAAGTTCTAAAGTGTTGTCAATAGCACTATATTCGAACACAAAATCAGAATTTCCGCTTAAAAAACCATCACAATCAACCGAACCTGTCACTGCGACCGACAGAACTTTAACCTTAATATTAGCCTGAGAAAATGCGTTTAAGCAAGAAAACGAAAGAAGTACTGCTACTAATTTGGCTTTATAAGTATTTTTTTTAACCATAATTTTCATTTAGATTTAATTGCTCGATATTACAAGCAAGCGAAAATACATTTTAAAGTTTTTTAACAAACAAAATTGTTAACAACTTAGGTCATTGTTAATATCATTTCAACAAGAATAACAAAGCAGAAGCAAAAATAAATTTTGTTTTACCATCAAATGTGAACGTCTCTAAATCGATGGTAAGTCTTTGGAAAAAAGATAAACTTTTAGCTGTCGTAAATAATGTCAGTAGAAAAAATTAAAAATCCACTTTTTAGCGAATAATATTTACTTTTAATCTATGATTCAAAAAGGCGACAAAAAGATAATTCGCGGTTGGGTGATGTACGATTGGGCGAATTCGGTTTACAATCTTGTTATTTCATCGGCGATTTTTCCCATATTTTATGACACGCAATCTAAAATAGTTTATGCAGAAAACAATAAAATTGCCGATTGGGAAAAAATTCCAGAAGGGACTAAAATAACTATTGATTTTTTTGGACATCAACTCTCTAATTCAGTTATTTATTCATTTGTACTTTGTGCTTCATTTCTTGTAGTTTCCTTCCTCTCCCCTCTTTTATCTGGAATTGCAGATTATACAGGAAGTAAAAAACGATTCTTACAATTTTTCTGTTATTTAGGTTCGTTTGCGGCGATGTCGCTCTACTTTTTCGATGCTCATTATGCGGAAATAAGTATGCTTTCGATTTTCATCGCATCAATTGGGTTTTGGAACTCCCTTGTTTTTTATAATGCTTTTCTTCCCGAAATCGCCAAGCCTGAAGACCACGACAAAATCTCAGCAAGAGGCTTTTCGATGGGATATTTTGGTTCGATGTTGTTACTTGTCATTTGCTTAGTTTGGATTCAAGTTTTACACTTCGATGCACGTTGGTGTTTTGTATTTGTAGGTATTTGGTGGATTGGTTTTTCGCAATTCACTTACCGCGTTTTACCAATGAATGTCCACGGTAAAAAACCAGAACCGGGATATATCTGGAGGGGTTTTCGGGAATTAAAGATGATTTTTAAAGAATTCAAACAAACCAAAAGATTGAGACGCTATTTGTATGCCTTTTTCTTTTTTAATACGGGTGTACAAACTGTTATGCTCATGGCAACTATTTTTGCAAATAAAGAAATTCAATGGCCAGAAGGTGCGGACACTTCAGGATTAATTATTGCTATTTTATTAATTCAAATTTTAGGAGCAGTTGGTGCGTTTTTAATGTCCCGCTTATCAAATAAAATCGGAAATATCAACACGTTAATGGTTTCTGTTTCAATATGGATTTGTTTGTGTATCTACGCTTTTTTCATCAAAACACCAAACGAATTTTACACAATGGCTGCTGGTGTGGGCTTAGTAATGGGAGGTGTTCAGGCAATCGCTCGTTCAACTTATTCGAAGTTTTTACCCCCAACAACTGACAGTGCAAGTTACTTTTCTTTCTACGATGTAACCGAAAAAATAGGAATCGTTTTCGGAACTTTTTTCTTTGGTTTTATGGAATATATAACCGAGTCTTTAAGAGCGTCAGTGATGTCAGTTACTGCTTTTTTTGTCATCGGATTTATACTTTTATTCTTCGTTCCTAAAAAAGAAATTGAATTAGAAACTACACATTAATCAAATTATGAGAGCAATTATTGAGGCTGCTTGGGAGGATCGTTCCTTATTGCAAAATCCAGAAACTATCAAAGCTATAGAAACCGTAATTGAAGATTTAGATAAAGGTCTTTTGCGCGTTGCAGAACCATTGGATAATGGCGACTGGCAAGTAAACGAATGGGTAAAAAAAGCGGTTGTAATGTATTTTCCTATTCGAAAAATGGAAACCATTGAAGTGGGTCCCTTTGAATTTCATGATAAAATGGCACTGAAACGCAACTACAAAGAATTGGGTGTTCGTGTTGTTCCTCATGCAATTGCACGTTATGGTGCGTATGTTGCACCTGGTGTGATTATGATGCCTTCTTATGTAAATATTGGTGCTTATGTTGACTCAGGAACAATGGTTGACACATGGGCAACGGTTGGAAGCTGTGCACAAATTGGTAAAAATGTTCACCTCAGCGGTGGTGTTGGAATTGGTGGCGTTTTAGAACCACTTCAAGCTGCACCTGTCGTTATTGAAGATGATGCATTTATTGGTTCACGTTGTATTGTTGTTGAAGGTGTTCGCATTGGAAAAGAGGCCGTTCTTGGAGCTAATGTAGTTTTAACGAAATCAACTAAAATAATCGATGTAACGGGCAATGAACCTGTTGAAATTAAAGGTTATGTTCCAGAAAGAAGTGTAGTGATTCCTGGCACCTACGCCAAACACTTTCCGGCGGGAGAATACCAAGTTCCATGTGCACTAATTATTGGAAAACGAAAAGCTTCAACAGATTTAAAAACTTCCTTAAATGATGCACTACGAGAAAATAATGTTGCAGTTTAAAACATTAATCTTTTTATTTTCGGTTGATCATTTTTAATAATATTCCAAATCTCACTTCTACTGAAAATAGGTAATTTTTGAAAATAATTCACAGAAATTTCATTGAAAAATACTCGACAGATGATGTATTTTTAAACTGATTTTAAAGATTTTACAATTGTGTCGCAAGTGGCGACACAATTGACATGGTCACATTTCATTGAGTTATTTCCATTAAAATCAATTGAATCAAAAATGTATTATGCGCAAAATGCGATTGCCCAAAATTGGGGAAAACGGGAACTGAGAAATCAGATTGTACGAAAAGCTTTTGAGCGAAATGAAATCGCAAGCATACAAGTAGCTATCGAACAGCCCGAATTACTAAACACATTCAAAGATCCGTTTATTTTGGATTTCCTTAATCTTAAGAACACTTATTTAGAAGACGATTTAGAAAGCGCCATTTTGCGGGAATTTACAAAGGTGCGGGTTTAAACCCGCACCTTTGTAAATGCACACCCAACCAAACAATGGTTTTAACCATTTTTCAATCTTGTTTATCATCCTCTCATTGAAACCAAGGAACGAATTGCAAGGAATAAAAGGATTGAGAAATAAGTTGTTTGAGGGTTTTAATCTAATTTTCCAATCACCATTTTAAACCCACTTCTCCCAAAATCTTACAAATTTTGAAAATTAAACTACAATTCTTGCTTTGGATGTATTAACTTTGCCCCCCGTAGTTACAAAATTTTTTATGTCCAATTCAACTAAGTATGTTTTTGTAACCGGGGGTGTAACATCTTCTCTGGGAAAAGGAATCATTTCAGCATCGTTAGCAACACTTCTTCAAGCAAGAGGGTACACAACGACCATTCAAAAACTAGATCCGTATATCAATATCGATCCAGGAACTTTAAATCCGTATGAACACGGTGAGTGTTTCGTAACAGACGATGGCGCTGAAACTGACTTGGATTTAGGTCACTACGAACGTTTTTTAAATGTTCCAACTTCACAAGCAAATAACGTTACGACTGGTAAAATTTATCAAGCCGTTATTGAGAAAGAAAGACGCGGTGAATACCTTGGGAAAACCGTTCAAGTAATTCCGCACATTACTGATGAAATTAAAACTCGAATTCAATTAGTGGCTCAAAAAGGGCAATACGACATTGTGATTACTGAAATTGGTGGAACGGTTGGCGATATTGAGTCTTTACCTTACGTGGAGGCAGTTCGTCAAATGTTATGGGAATATGAAAATGATTGCATCGTAATTCACTTGACTCTTGTTCCTTACTTAGCTGCAGCTGGTGAATTAAAAACAAAACCAACGCAACATTCTGTTAAACAAATGATGGAATTAGGAGTTCAACCTGATATCCTTTGTTGTAGAACGGAACACGAATTGGATTTAAACTTACGTAGAAAAATTGCGAAATTCTGTAATGTTTCGATGAATGCGGTAATTGAATCACGTGATGCAGAATCAATTTACGACGTTCCTTTATTGATGCAAGCAGAAGAATTAGATAAAGTGGTACTTGATAAATTAGGTTTACCAAAAAAATCAACACCTGATTTAAAGCAATGGAAATCTTTTTTGGAACGCTTAAAAAATCCTGAAAAACAAGTAAATATCGGGTTGATTGGAAAATACGTTGAATTGAAAGATTCGTACAAATCAATCAGTGAATCGTTTATTCATGCTGGCGTTGCGAACAACACCAAAGTGAACGTTAAATGGATTCATTCAGATAAATTAAGCAAAGAAAATATCGTTGAAGAATTGAGCGAATTGGATGGAATTTTAGTTGCGCCAGGTTTTGGTTCACGTGGAATTTCTGGAAAAATCGAAGCCGTTCAATACGCTAGAGAAAATAACATTCCTTTCCTTGGAATTTGTTTAGGAATGCAATGTGCGGTAATTGAATTTGCACGCAATGTTCTTGGAATGGAAGACGCACACACGACTGAAATTTCAGAAGACACTAAATTCCCAGTGATTTCAATGATGGAAGAGCAAAAAAGTATTTCTAATTATGGAGGAACAATGCGTTTGGGAGCTTACAAATGTCAATTGAAACCAAAATCAAAAATTGCTCAAGCATACAAAACAGAAAATATTTCAGAACGTCACCGTCACCGTTATGAATTTAACTCTGCTTATTTAGATCAATTTGAAAAAGAAGGAATGATTGCAACAGGCCGAAATCCAGAAACAGGATTGGTTGAAGTGGTCGAAATTCCAACACATCCTTGGTTTGTTGGTGTTCAATTTCACCCTGAATACAAAAGTACAGTTGCCAACCCTCACCCTTTATTCGTTGCATTTGTGGATGCAGCACTAACATTTAATTCTACAAAATAATGGATCGTAACACCCTCACCGGTTTGGTTTTAATCGGTTTAATTCTAACTGTTTTTTCAATTTTCAACCAGCCGTCTGATGAAGACATCAAGAAAAAAGCGAAAACAGAACAAGTAAATGCAAAAGAAAAAGCAGACTCTAAAAAAGAATCAGCAAAAGCAGCCGATATTAAAAGTGATGCAAAAGAGAAAAAACAAGTTAAAGAGTACGTAGACGAAAATGTTAAAGGTGAAATTGTAACGTTAGAAAACGACAAATTAATCATTGAATTCAATACAAAAGGTGGTTTGGTTGCTGCTGTTTACTTGAAAAACTATAAATCGTACTTTGATTTCGCCAAGAAAAATGATAAACCTTTGTGCCTTTTCAAAAATGGAGATGCTGTTAATCAATTGGTTTTACCTTCCAAAAAAGGAAAAATTTACACGAGTAAATACTTATTTGACGTTAAATCAAAATCGAAAAATGCAATCACTTTTGAGTTAGAGTTGGCAGATGGGAAAATCTCTCAGAGTTATTACTTGAACAAAGGAAAATTTGATTTAGACTACGATATCGATTTAGACGGTTTTGAGAACGTTACAAGAAATAATATTCAATTCAACTGGCAAGCGGCGTTTAGAAAATCAGAGCGTTTATTCAGCGAGCAAAGAAGAGTTACAACTATTTGTTACGAGCAAAAAAATGAAGGATTTTCTTATTTGAGCGAAACAGCATCTGATTATTTAGAACACGAAGACGATTTGAATTGGGTGGCTTACAAACAAAGCTATTTCTCTTCTTTTCTAAAACCAAAAGAAGGGTTTTCGAAAGAAGGTTCTAAAATGATGGTGAAAGCTTACAAAGAAGGTGAAGCAAAAAATGGCTCGCACTTAAAAGACTTTAGCTCAACACTTTCATTGAATTTTAAAAACGATAAAGCAAGTTTCAACTGGTATTTTGGTCCAAATGATTACGAATTATTGAAAACGTATGACTCCAATTACGATGACATCTTGAATTTTGGTTGGGGATTGTTTAGATGGATTAATTTATATGCCGTTCAACCAATTTTTAACTTTTTGGTAAGTAGTGGAATGGGAATTGGAATTGCCATTTTAATTCTTACCATCATTTTGAAATTGTTATTAATGCCCGTTCAATGGAAAATGTTTTTGTCTTCTGTTAAAATGCGGATCTTGAAACCAGAAGTTGACGAGTTGACTGCAAAGTATCCAAAACAAGAGGATGCGATGAAAAAACAAATGGAAATGATGAGCTTATACCGCGAATCGGGTGCAAGTCCGCTTGCAGGTTGTGTTCCAATGCTGATTCAAATGCCGATTTTATTAGCTGTGTTCCGCTTTTTCCCTGCTGCTTTCGAATTGCGTCAACAACCTTTCTTATGGGCTGAAGATTTATCTTCTTACGATTCAATTTGGGATTTTGGTATCAACATTTGGCCGTATGGTGACCACGTGAGTTTGTTTACTTTATTGATGTCTGTGACTACTTTATTGTACACGTGGATGAATAGTGGAAACATGCAACAACCACAACAACCAGGAATGCCAAACATGAAAGTAATCATGTATATTTTCCCAATAATGATGATTTTCTTCTTCAATAATTATTCAGCAGGTTTGAGTTATTATTACTTTATCTCGACTTTGATTTCGATTTTAATAATGGTAATTATCAAACAGTTCTTTGCTGATGAAGACAAATTAAGAGCTAAAATGGCTGAGCGTAAAGCAAAAGCAGTTGCAAATCCTAAAGAGAAAAAGAAATCACGTTTCCAAGAGAAATTAGAGGAAATGCAGAAAAAACAATTAGAAATGAAAAACAAAAAATAAGTAGTTATGAAGTTTTTTATAGATACAGCAAACTTGGCTGAAATTCGTGAAGCAAACGAACTAGGGATTTTAGACGGTGTTACAACGAATCCATCTTTGATGGCAAAAGAAGGAATCACTGGAACAAATAATATTTTAAAACATTACGTGGACATTTGCAACATTGTTGATGGACCTGTTAGTGCAGAAGTGATTGCAACGGATTTAGAAGGAATGATCCGAGAAGGAGAACAATTGGCTGAATTGCACAAAAACATTGTTGTTAAGATACCAATGATTCCAGAAGGAATTAAAGCGATTAAATACTTCGACCAAAAAGGAATCAAAACCAATTGTACATTGATTTTCTCAGCTGGACAAGCACTTTTAGCGGCAAAAGCGGGCGCAACTTACATTTCTCCATTTTTAGGAAGATTAGACGATGTTTCAACAGATGGTTTAGCTTTGATTGAGCAAATCCGTTTGATTTACGATAATTACGCTTTTGACACTCAAATTCTTGCTGCTTCAGTTCGTCATCCAATGCATATAATTCATTGTGCTGAAATTGGTTCAGACGTAATGACTGGTCCTTTGAGTGCAATCAAAGCGTTGGCGAAACATCCATTGACAGATTTAGGATTACAGCAGTTTTTAGCGGACCACGCGAAAGGTAATAAATAAGTATGTTATCCAAAGAAGCGCGAAAAGAACGCAACGAAAAGTTCTGGTCAGGTTTCAAAGAATACATGCGAGGAACACTTTCTTCGACTGGAAAAAGAGTCAATTGGTTGAACTATAAAACAGAAGTTCAAGATACCTACTTGCGTTTGATTTGTGACGGAAAAACCACAGCGGTTTGTTACGACATTCAATTCAAAGATGCTGGCATCAAAGCGATTTTCTGGGAGCAACTTGGAGAGCTGAAGAAAGTATTAGAAGCTTCGATGCAACAAGAAACTAGTTGGGAAGAAAACTTTACCACCAAAGAAGGACTTTCAATTGGACGAATTTCGTGGACCATTGAAAATCTCAATTTCTACAATGATGAAGATTGGGATAAAATCTATGCTTTTTTCAAGATACGTTTAGTGGAATTTGATGCGTTCTATCAAGAGTTTAAGGATATTTTGATTGCTTTAGTGGAGTAGTTTTGAAACTTTATCTAAATATACCGAAGTTGTTTTCAATAGACAAAATAATGTTCTGAATGGGAACTGAATATTTCAAACCAAACTACTTCGAATTACCTTCTAATACCGAAGTTGTTTTCAATTGTCGTATAAAATACTCGTTGAAAACTAACTCGGCATTATACCAGATAGATTTTCAATTGCGTCATTTAACAAGTAAATTGGTATAAGACCGTTGCAAAACCCATTTCTCATCGTTACTTCAAAAATTTAATACCCTCATTAACAAGGGTTAACTCTTGTATTAAATTTTTTAAAAGCCTCGAAAAACACAAAATATGAACAACATCCGAGAAAACCAATTTAAATAGTGTACCTTTACACAAATTCTAGGTCTTTCATTTAATTTATCATGTCAAGCTTAGAGTGGAATCTATTTTATGACATTTAAAGAACTAAATCTTTTAGAGCCGATTTTAAACGCTCTTGACACCCAAGGTTATACACAACCTACTCCAATCCAAGAACAAGCAATTCCAATTGTATTAGCAGGAAAAGACATCATGGGATGCGCCCAAACGGGAACTGGAAAAACAGCAGCTTTTGCTATTCCAATTTTACAACGTTTAGAAAACACAAAACCAACAAACGGTAGAAGAGTAATTCGTGCTTTAATCGTAACTCCAACAAGAGAATTAGCGATTCAAATTCACGAAAGTTTTAAAGACTACGGTCAGAATTTGAAACAACAAAGCGCTGTAATATTTGGTGGTGTAAGTCAACATTCACAAGTAAATCGTTTGAAAGCTGGCGTTGATATTTTAATTGCTACTCCAGGTCGTTTATTGGATTTGATTCAACAAGGATTTATCAATTTGAAAACGGTGGAGATTTTTGTCTTAGACGAAGCAGATCGCATGTTGGATATGGGATTCATTCACGACGTAAAGAAAATTATCAAAATTATTCCTGAAAAACGTCAGACTTTGTTTTTCTCAGCTACGATGCCAAAAGAAATTACTTCTTTGGCAAAT
>JBILOX010000080.1:0-3089 GCA_044374225.1 Crocinitomicaceae bacterium
AAATTCGGTTTTTACTCCAGTAGATGGAATTGTACAAATTATTGATATAGAAAATGATGGGGACCAAGATGTTATTATTTCTGGTTCAAATACTATTAAATTATATCAAAACAATGGTTCAGGCATTTATACTTTAAATGCAAATGCAACATTCCCACAAATTTCTGCTGAAAGTATTGCTGTTGCTGATACAGACAATGACGGTGATTTTGATTTACTTATAAATGGTAATATTCAAAATTTATTATACATCAATAATGGAACAGGAGTATTTACAGCTATTTCGACCAATATTCAACAAACTTTTGCAGGAAATAATGCCTTTGCAGATTTGGATAACGATGGTGATGAAGATTTGCTAACTGTAGGCAGTCAAGCTGGGGGTTTGCCTAATATTTTCAATATTCTTTATAGAAATGATGGTAATAATACTTTTGTTCAAACCCAAGTTTTAGGGGGTACATATATAGCCGATTGTATATTGGATGATTTTAATGGAGATGGACTAAAAGATATAATTATACAAGGATTTGCAAATAATACAAATGTATATTGGAATACTTCTACTGTTTTAAGTATCTCTGAACAAATAGTAACAAATCAAAATATAATTATTTATCCAAATCCTGCCGAAAGTTTAGTCAATGTAAAAGCTGATGCCAAACTTATTGGCACTGTTTTCACTATTTATGACAACAAAGGTAAAGCAGTTTTATCAGGAACAATAAATGCTGAAAACACTAGCGTTGAGTTGGGGAATTTATCGGCAGGTATTTATTTGTTCAGTGTAGGAGAAAATGTGAAACAGACATTTAAAGTAATCAAGGAATAAGCCAGCCCTTAACACGGGTTTGGCAAAAGTGGCGTTTCAGTGCTCCGCAGACAGATTTTTGGTTAAGCAAAGTTTGGTTCTCCGCATCAACATTTGTGGTGAAAATCGCCACCTTCGCCAAGCCCGAAAACGTTAGTGTCAAGCGGCTCGCGAAAATAAATAACACGTGTTATTAAATAAATATTTGCACGTGAATTATTATCTCTCTATATTTGCTTCATAATATTTAAAATTAAATATCATGAACACGAAGTTAACATTGACAATTGAGCAAACAGTTATTGAGAAAGCAAAAAAATATGCGAAAGATAAAGAGCGTAGTTTGTCAAACTTAATAGAGAATTATTTAAAGGCGCTTACGAAAGAAAGTGATTCAAATGAAATTGAATTAACTCCTATTGTAAAATCTTTAAAAGGTTCTTTTACTGCTCCAAAAAACTTTGATTATAAAAAAGAATTAACTAATCGTTTGTCTGAAAAATATTTATAATCCATGACACGAATATTAATCGATACAGATGTAATTCTTGATTTCTTTTTTGACAGACAACCTTTTGCGGAAAACGCTTCGAAAATTTTTTCTCTTTGTGAATCAAAGGAAATAAAAGGTTTTGTAACTCCCGTAATTATAAGCAATGTTTACTATTTGCTTAGACAAACTGCTAAGCATGAAAAAGTAATTGAAAAATTAAAATTGTTAGTTTCAATTACTGAAATTTTAGTAATGGATAAAGATGTCATACTTCAAGCTTTGAACTCAGATTTTAAAGATTTTGAAGATGCATTACAAAATTATTCAGCAGAGTTAGATAAAGAAATTGATCTAATAATAACTAGAAACATAAAAGATTTTAAAAATAGTAAATTGGCTGTGATGACACCGGACAATTATATGAAAATCAAAAGTGCCAGCCACTAACACTTGCTAAAACTTATGGCTAGTTTTTCGGTAAATTGTTCGCTAACTTTTCATAACTTCGCTTGGACGGTTATGGAAAAAAAGCTTTCCATAAGCCGCCACAAGCTCTAGCAAGGAAACGTTATGGGCAAGTTTATGAAAAGACAAGGCAGACACGGACAGACTAGTACACCGACAATTCGTGACAATTATTTACGAGTAACAAAACAATAAATGAATTTAAAACTTAAAATTATAAAAATGAAAACTAAAAACTTCATCGGATTTATCACAGTTGGACTTTTAATATTTATATTGACAAGTTGCAACAACTCTGGTAAAAACATTACATCAGAAAAAGAATTAGAACTTCAAAAGAAAGAACTATCTCATCAAGATTCTAATACTCAATCAACAAACGCAACAAAGACAATTAATCAAGATAAAAATGAAGTGTTTTATATTATTAATGTTGCCGCAATGAAAACAGAAAGTGATGCAAAGACAAAAGTTCAGGAACTTAAAAAAAAGGGTTATAAATCAGATTACTTATGGATACCAGATTATGCCTCACTGAGCGGAGCTTTATTCTATTCGGTTTACATCGGACCATATTCAACACAGTATGATTGTGAAGTTGCCACAGAAGAATACAGAAAAAAACACACAGAAGCATACGGCTTACTTGTTTCGCAAGACAACAAAAGGGTTCAAATCAATGGCATCGGTAAAGTTACAATCTCGCAAGTCCCTAAACAAGAAAGCAATACGAAATTGGATGTTAAATTCAAAATTAAAGATGCTGGAATGGATAATAATGAAACTCCTTCCTCAAAAATATACTTATCAATAAGTGGTAAAGAAATTTATATTGCATCAATACAAGTTGCCGCGGGAATAATTGAAAAAAGCGATTTTCCAACATATGATATACCTAAGAATGCTTTATCAGCCTATGGAGGATGGTGGGCTGGAGGCGGCGATTATTTCTATACTGGACAATCGAAAAGCGGCATAACCGTTTATCAAGGTTGGCAAGAGGACGGTGTCCCGGAGCAGCCAGATTTTGGGTTTCATTGGAAGAAGATAAAGGAGATTGCTCAATAATTATACATTTATATATTCAAATAAATACAGTTAATCATAAAACCAGCCCATAACAGCACCTACAATAAATTGGCGGTCAGTGGTTAAATGAAACTTTGTGCATCGTATCAAATTCAGTAGTGGCATACAGTTTAGTGCCTCGAATATGCCAACTTATTGTAGCTGCAAACCGTTAGCGGTAAGTTTGTCCGAGAAGATTAAACCATTTTAAATGAGAACAGTCCAACAGAATATTTACAAATTTAGTCTTAT
>JBILOX010000081.1:0-2982 GCA_044374225.1 Crocinitomicaceae bacterium
GCCTGAAGATGTGGTAGTTAAAAGAAACGTTCGCTACCGCACAGTTGGCGATATGACTTGCACCGCAGCGGTTGAATCTACAGCTTGCACAGTCGACGATATAATCAAAGAAATTAAAGAGTCAAAAATCTCTGAACGAGGCGCCACCCGAATGGACGATACACTCAGCGAAGCAGCGATGGAAGACCGAAAAAAAGGGGGGTACTTTTAAACAACTGAAAACTGAAAGTGGAAAGTTGAAAGTGGAATAAAACTTTCAGTTTTCAACTCTCAGTTCTCAACTAAAAATATATGGAACTACTAAGATTTTTTACAGCAGGAAACGTTGACGATGGCAAAAGCACATTGATTGGGCGTTTGTTATATGATAGTAATTCGATTTCAACGGATATAATTGATACGCTAACGAAACAAAGCAAAGCAAAAGCTGAAAATGCCGACATAGATTTAGCATTGTTGACCGATGGATTGCGTGCTGAACGTGAACAGGGAATCACTATTGATGTTGCATACAAATATTTCGTAACTGAAAAACGCAAGTACATCATTGCGGACACACCGGGACATGCACAATATACACGCAATATGTTTACAGGTGCGTCGAATACCGATTTGGCTATCATTTTAATTGATGCAAGAAACGGAATCACAGATCAAACAAAACGTCACAGTATCATTTCAAGTATTTTAGGAATTCCTCATGTGTTGATTTGTGTCAATAAAATGGATTTAAAAAACTACGATCAAGCAGCTTTTGAATTAATTAGAAAAGATTATTTAGCTTTTGCCCAACCATTAGGTTTGAAGAAAATTTCCTTTATTCCAGTTAGCGCACTAACAGGTGAAAATGTCGTTAATAAATCCGATAATTTCTCTTGGTACACGGAAGAAACGTTATTCGATTTCTTAGAAAATGTTGAAATTCCACAAGAGGAAGCGAATAATGAAACGCGTTTCCAAGTGCAGTATGTGATTCGACCGCAAACTCAAGAATTACATGATTACAGAGGATACGCAGGCGCATTGTTAAGTGGTAAAATTCAAAAGGGCGAAAAAGTGCGTGTATTCCCAATAGATGCGTTGACGACAATTGAAAAAATCGAAAAATTTGAAGCTGAGGTGGAAGTGGCACATGCAGGTGAACCAATTATTTTGCATTTATCGGATGATTTAGATATTAGCCGTGGGAGCACTTTTGTGTTAGAAAATGAACTACCTGAAGTGTCAAATGAATTGGATGCAACTATTTGTTGGATGGACAATAAACCTTTCCAAAAAGGACAAAAATTATTGTTTCAACAAAATAGTTTTAGAGCCAAAGCTGCCATTAAATCTATTGAAGGAAAAATTGATATTCATACTTTAGATTCAACGGAAGAAACAGACGAAATCCACTTGAACGAATTTTGCAAAGTAAAAATAAAAACAGCTGAATTGGTAAGTTTTGATTCTTACATGAAAAACCACAAAACAGGAGCATTCATTTTAATCAATGAAAACACCAATAATACAGTTGCTGCGGGAGTGATTGGTTAGTATTTGAAGTTAGTTTGGTGATGTCCAAATCTCCCAACTTTTAAGTGCTTGTTCTTTTAGCATACTTTCACCATTGAGGATTGTTGCGCCATTTTTTTCGGCTTCAATTAGAAATTTTGTTTTAGCAGGATTGTAAATTAAGTCGATTACTAAATGATCTTCCGTCAAATACTGAAATGGAAATTCAACACATTCATCGACTTTAGGATAAGTGCCCACAGGCGTGCAATTTACAACAACCTTACAAGCATTAAGCATGTGATTATTTATTTCTTCGTAAGAAAAATGCTTCGGTTTTCCCTCTGGATTTTGTGAAATAAAAAGTACATCAATACCAATTTGCTTAAACACATATTCAATCGCTTTTGATGCTCCACCCGTTCCTAAAATCAAAGCGCGTTCATGCTTAAACGTTAAAAAAGGCTTGATACTCTGCTGAAAACCGTAGGCATCTGTGTTAAATCCAACTGTTTGCCCTTCTTTAAAAGCAACAACATTTACAGCACCAATAGTTTTTGCTATTGGATCAATTTCATCCAAAAAAGGAATGATTTCTATTTTATACGGAACAGTTACATTTAAACCAGAAATACTTTCATCATTTAAAATAACTTTGACTTTTTCAATCGTTTCTAATTCAAATAATTCATAGTTGGCATCTATTTCATTTTGCTCAAAATATTTTTTAAAAAATGCTGGAGAAAAAGAATGTGCAAGAGATTTACCAATCAAGCCGAAACGTTTCATTTTTAGTTTTTATAAATGTAGGAAAAGGGGAAATCAGATTCTAATTATTTATACTGACTGAAGCGATAATTACTTCAACCTTAACGTTTCTTTATTGATTCTTACGAACGAATTCTCTCCAATCCATTTTAGTGCTATCAAACGTAAAAAGAGGCAACATACCTTTGTCTAATAGTTGTCTATCACTTGTTCTAAAATATAAAAATTGAGCTACTTCATATTTGGTTGCTTCAAAGGTGATTGTCTCCAAAATCTTGTATACTTGAGCTGAAGTAACACATGTATTTACTAAATCTTTGTAAATTATTTCGACGCGATCATCTTCGAATGTTTGCGTTTTTAAGTCAGCAATAAATTCATCGGTATCAAGCAACATTCTTGTACAATTGATAAAATTACCATTTGTGACAACTGTTGAGCTTGTATTTGTGTTTTGATTTGTACTGACAATATTAGTTGAATTAACATTCGTATTTCCATTAACGTTTGAATTCATATTTATATTTCCATTCATATTAGGATTTCCAGTTGTCGTCACCGTAACGTTCCCATTGTTATTTTGTGTCGTTGTAGATCCAGCTTGGAAAGTAGTTTGGCCATTAATCGTCTGAGAAGAAGAAGTTGTAACTGTGGAAGTGGAAGTAGAGGTGGAGTTTGAAATTGGCATACCGTTCATATCGATATTAATGTTACCACTCA
>JBILOX010000012.1:0-71053 GCA_044374225.1 Crocinitomicaceae bacterium
TAATAACTTCACTCCAAAGGCTAAACCGCCTATAATACAAGATATTAATACCGCACTAATTATGCTTGTGGTTGTATCACCTAATGTTAAAAAATTTATACTAAGGAAGCAAAAGAACCCAAAGCCCAATGTTCCTAATACTGTTAGCAGATCTGCTAATGAAAATTTTGATTGAATCATATACTTAAAATTTATTTTTAAAATTCACATTGTTTCTAATGTTTCGCAATTCACTGTCAATTTGGTCTAATTGCTTTTGTAACTTTTCACGTTCTCGTAACAAGTCGTCTTTATTTCTTCCCGCTGATGGAGGTGGATTTTCAGCATTACCAAGAGTGAAAGAACAAATAGGTATAGAATTATTTTCACGTTTGATTTTTCCAGTAAATACTTCTGTCTTATCACCGTATTTCACCGTTATTTTATAAGGAGTTTCATTTATTTCTATGTGCTTTTTGTAATACACCAGATAAACATTATAAGTACCGTTTGATGCCCCACCCGTTGGCCAGTAAATGTTTTCAATAGGTGTTTTACTATCCGGGTAATTGACATTCATATCTATTTCTAACTTTCCTCCGCTTGCAATACTTTTATTTTTAAACCAAACTGTTTCATTATTTGGGTCGGTACAAACTATATCCAAATCGTTGTAATTATCCCAATTTAATAGTATTTGAACGTCACCAGTTGAAGGCGTTTCCGGTCGACTATCACAATCTGTAAATTCGCCCGATTTTACTTTAAGTAATGCTTTGTCTATTTGAATCAAATTGCCAACTTTCCCATCAGCAGTCTTACCTGTTCCTTGTAAAACACATACAATTTGTTCGGCTGTTAGGTTTTTATTTAAACTTTTCATAAGAGCTACAGTTCCAGTAACGATGGGTGCTGCCATGCTCGTGCCATCCATAACTTGATAGTCGTTATTACCAATAGTACTGTAAATATCAACACCGGGTGCAGAAACGGTTGAATAGTCTCCGTAATTACTAAAACCTGCCTTGTGATATTCCCGATTAGTTTTATCTACCGCAGAAACGACAATGAAATTCTTTGGTCTACTCATTGGGTTAACTCCTGCGAGCATATTGTCATTTCCTGCAGCAACAACTATAATAGTTTTGTGCTTATCCGCAATCTCCATTATTTTATTCCAAAGCCGTTCTTCTTCTTTAAAATGATCGTTTTGTAGATTTCGTTGTTCACTTTCAGGTAGTGTTCCTGTAAATTGCATTCCTAGAGAAACATTTATTAAATCAGCACCTTGATAGAGAGCATACAAAATACCATCTAATATTGAAGTAGTTGTCATTAATCCTTGTTTATTAGCAACTTGAACAGGCATAAAAGCACAATTTGGAGCTATTCCACATAATCCATTTTTATTATTAATAACCGCCAATGCTGTGCCAGCTACGTGTGTTCCATGGTCAACACTTTGAGAAAATATTTCCTTTGAATGTAGCCATACGTTATAAGGCATTACAACTTTACTTTGCAGTTCAGGATGCTTTAAACTAAAACCATTGTCAATAATGGCAATTGTAAGTTTTGGAGAGCCTTGGGTAATGTCCCAAGCACTTGGTGCATTTATAGCTTTCAAATACCAAGATTTATCTGTAGATGAAAATGCAGGATCATTTGGAGTGTAACCACCTTCAAATAAAGACTCATCAAAAACAAACAATTCGTATTTAGGAGCAAATTTTTCGGGAATCTCTGTTTTAAGTTTCACTCTTTCTTCTAGTGGAACTTCTATTTGCATACGCTTTACAACATCGTCGTAATACACAACTTTATACTTGTCGTCAGGATATTTTGCCTTAAATTCCTTAGCCAAATCCATAATAGATTTGTCTTCATTTTCCATTAGTACATTCAGGCGATTACTTATAATAACAGGTTTACCTGGCTCACGTATTATTTTAGTAGTATCAATGGGAGGCATTTCACCTTGATTAGGTGGCAACACATCTCTGTAATCTGGTGGAGTAGGTACTTTTTCATAAGGATTACCAGGGTCATATATACCACCACCATCACCAACCCTTGGGTCGTCATGTATCCATGGCTTGTCATCTATCGGACTTGGAATAGGTCGAACTCTTTCTTCCTCACAACCTCTTAATAACCAAATTAATAACCAAATCAAAAGCAACAATAATAACAACCAAAGTAGCCATTTAAGACAACCGTTGCCTAAAAACAAAATTCTCAACCAATTCCAAAAACGCTTATACCAAGGAAGTCGAGTAATTGGTGTTACTATTGGATTGTATTGTGCAGTAAAATCTGTATCTCCAGTAACACCGTAATCATTTGGATTCTTGTCCCACCCTGTAAATTCATAACCCGATTTGGGTTCAACTAAAGGAACTTCATTTTCAGAAATAGTTTCACCTGAATGCTTTTGTACTTCTGTTGTTCCTGTTATATTACCTCCATCTCCAGCATTAAATCGAATTGTGAATGGATTTTCTAGCGGCACTTCTGGTGTTTCGATTTCGGGTTGTGGTAATTCATCAACAATTGGAGGAACTATTTGAGGTTTCTTTTTGTCTTTAAACAAATTCTTACTAATAGTTCCGATTGATTCTCTGATATTTTCTTTTAACTGCATACCCCAAATTCCCAATACCATGATACCATCATAGCAATAAAGAAAATCATCATTAATGAATTTTAAAGAATTTTCAAGAGTTTCAGCTTCGCTGTTTTGTCCTTCATTTTTTAGAATCTCAATGTTTTTTTGATAATGAGCAATTGTGTCATTTTTTATTATATCATAACTAATTTTCTCTTCGCCTTGTAACTCAGAAAAACGTCTTGGAGTTTCGTTGTAAGGTTTTGCAAACCATGTCATCGTATCGCCCTCTATAATAGGTTGCGCTAAAAAGTGTCGGTATTTTTCGTCCACTTTTTTATTTACAACATTTTCAATATCAGTATAGCGTTCAAATAAGGTATGCTCACCAAAACCTTGTATTGACTTAAAATACTTTTGTTCGCAACTGCATAGTTGCTCTTTACCTTTTACTCTTGGCATAATAGCTCGTATTCAATAGTTTCAAACTCTTTTATAATTGTACCCAATTTATCGTTTGCAATTGGGTCATAATTTGGAACACCACTGGCTGTTACAAAACCTGCTTTAAGTAAATCGTACCACATTATGTAATTGCGATAATTTGGCAAAAATTTAAGTTTTTCCTTTGGCAAAGGATTTTGATTAAGTAATTCGGGTAAATTGCCCATTTGAGTAATTAATTCTGCTACCTCACTTTTAGTATTTTTCTCAAATTGGAGTTCATTATGTTCCCATGATAATCCATTTATATTTTCGCTAGCTTTCTTTAAATCATTGTAATTAGATTCATTATAATACTCAAGCCCAACAGTATTTATAAATTTATTAATCATCTCTGCACTAATATCAGCAATCATTTCATAAACATCTTCGATATTGCGATAACCATCAACGTAACACCGAATTTTTTCAGCAATAATTTCTGTAATATTTAGTTTTTCGTATAAGCGACGTAACATATCTTGGATATCTTGCAAACCATCTTTCGATACTATTTCAGAAAGGTTTTGTTGATTCCTATACATATAATCTTCGAACCAAAACGTCTCTAATTCTTTGGCTAACACTTGCGAAAAACTTTTTACGCGTTCGTTGTTGCCATAAAACAACTCATTTAAATCAATACCTTGTTCGTTCTCAAAAAAATCTTGACACTCTTTTATTGTTCTCTTTTCGTAATGTTTTCTTAAACATTCGAGATTCATATCAAAATTTACATTGGGATTAAGTTCAGGCACATTCATTCTAATTGCACTGTATTTATCCATACTTACTACATCCCTTCGTTCAATATCTCGAATTTTTCCTAGATAAAGATTGTAAACATCGTTATTGTTTAACATCAATTCCCTCATCATTGAACCAAAGAAATATGGATCCCGACCAAAGGCAATATCTAAATTAGCTTGAATACTACCTGCTGTTGCTATCGCTCTCAACAAACTTTCAGCCTTATCCGAGCTATTATAATATTCTTTTAAAAATGTAATGTTTGATTCAAAAATTGTTTTTAATTCATTAAGTGTTTTTTCATGCCGAGCGAGGTTAATGTTGTTTGCTGCAAAAGTCAATTTATCAAGAATCAATTGCGTACCATCCTCGTTAATACTTGCTGCTCTGTCCCAAGAATTTTCCGGGTTTTCAAAATGTTTTATCACAAAATCGTCTTCAATAAATGATTGACGAAGTTTTTTCTTAAAATCAGGAAAGGTGTCATGTGATATTTCTTCCAGTTCACGCTTGTTTTCATTATATCCAGTGAAAATATGACTTATACTGTCAGATTTTTCAAAGTCGCGCAAAAGAAAAATGTTTTGAAAGTGGGGCTCAGCATTTGTCCAATTAACAAACCAAGTGTATATTTCTGTATTTAATAATTGTTCTGTCAAAGTTTTTATAAATCTTTGATGCCAACGATATTTAAAGGACGAATTATTGTTGGTCTTATCCAACTGGGGATTGAACTGCAAATTTACATTAAAAAAAGTGCCGATGATAAACAAAGGTGGAACTTTGGATCTGTTGTTAAATTCAGTTCTTTTTTCAGGTGTTTCTCCGACAATTTTAGTTATCCAGTTGTTTAACATTTCAGGCATTGCTCTCTGTGCCGCTTGTTCATGTTTGGCACAGAAAAGCAAAATATTAATTTTTTCACTGTCAGAGTATTTATTAAACAGATATGCAACCTTTCCTCTCAAAAGAAGTTCGGGAATCATTTCGGTCTCAATCAAATTTTCAGGATGATTCAAACGTGATCTTGCACCCGGAAAATCTAGTAAATCTGTTTCTTTCAGAAATAACTTGCTTTTTACTAAAGACTCAGGTTGATTGAAAATCAATTCAGCAGATAAGGCGCATAGAATTGATTTTTTAAAAGTTATTTTTTTCTCTTGTCCGTTGAAGAGAAAAAACACTTCTGTTTCTGGCATATAATCCTCCTCTATCTCGTCCGGTGCAAAATAAATTTCTTTTAATCTCTTCACATCAAGCAAAGTGCCATGTTTGTATAGTACTGATTTTAATGGCAAATAAACACTGCCTGAAAAACTCAATTTTTCGTATTCATTGATTAATAATGAAAAGAGTGCTGTGATTTTTTCATTTTTATTCCATAATAGCGAAAAAACATTTTTCCAATCATTTGGTTCTACCTTGGAAATAAACAGAGATACTTCTTCAAAGAACATGGAAGAAAGAACTTCTCCAGCTTTTGACAAATTGTTATTAAAGTATTCTTTAATATCTAAAACATCGTCCTCCTCGAATACTCTTTGAATTGTTGGTTTCTCTTTTAATTTCTCTTTTAAATCATTTAATTCTGCGTTAATATCTTCTGATTTAAGAAGTAAATCGTGATTAGCTTTAATATCGCTGTAAAAACTGTCACAAAGCACTAAAATAATGTCAGATGGAGATAATAAAACTGCTTTTATAGGGAATTCTGGATTTATTGGCTTATAATTAATTGAAAATCTTGAAACCAAACTCGTAGATTCGGACCCACCGCCTGGAGGATTTATTTCTTCAATAAAATTATGAGAAATGTTCTTTTCGTCCATAATCACAAAGGGATTACCTTCCTCTGTCAACAAACTGCTTATCAGGTAAGATTTACCAACTTGACTTTCACCGTAGACTGCAGCAGCAGGATTGCCTTCTAAAGCAAATTTCTTCTTTTTCAACTTACGGCGGTAATCTACCAAATTTCGATAAGCGTTTTCACCTTTAGCACCTTTCATTGAATCGGTTTCCTTAACCCATTTAATGGCTTTCTCAATTATATTGAGTTGTATGTTTATATTTTTTTCCATTACAAATTGCGTTAAATCTGATTAATACTTATGTTGCTAAACTCGCCAGAATCCAGCCAATAATTATCACTCTCGCTCATGCTCTGAACTTGCAATGAAAAATATGATACTGGTAATTCATTTTGATTACGGTCTTCAACTGACTCAATCTTCAAACTTTCCTTATCTTCGTTGTAGTTTTCACGCACAATCCTAACTTTAAAAGGACTTAAGGTGCGTACTTTTTCAATTTCGCTAACTGCTGCATCATTTATTTGCTTTTTATCAGCGGAGTTTAGACTTAATTTTTCTTTGATTTTTTCTTTGATTTTGTCTTCATTAAAATCTAAAAGATAGAATGGTCTTGTAGGATACTTTATTGAATCTAACTGGCGTGTCCAAAAACGAATAGGTAGCTGAGATACTTCAATAATTGCGTTGTTTGTTTCAGGTGTAATAAATGAACTATCATTTTCTGCCTTTGCAAAATATTCTGTAGTGGGCTTCATTTCTTTTATCAACTCACTTAAATCTAAAGAGAATCCGTTTAAACCACCTCTTGTCGCAGCGTAATTACCAATCATTGCACCAACAGCAACAATAGATTTTGAATCGTTAAAATACCCCTTGCCATCATGAAAAGGATACCATGTCCCAATTCTATAATTATTCAATGTTATCAATCTATTAGGTGAAACAGCATAATATTTAAAGAATAAATCGGATAATGGTTTTAGCGAAGTTGGTCTTCCTGTTAACAATACAATATCACATCCGTAATACGAAAGTACTGTAGAAATTTTGCCTACTAAAGTATCGAAAGTGCTTTCCACAATTTTTGAAATAATCTCTTTATTATAATGCCATTGCAAATCTGTTATTGAAAAGCCAAAATGCGTTGAGAAGTGTTCCATAACACGTTCTGTTGGCCTGTTATCAGAAAACATATCATCAAAATTCAAAGTCGCTTTTTCTACTTTATTATCTCTCAATAATTCAAGATAATGAGTAACCACAGGAACAGATACTTGTAAATTAAATTCACTTCTTATTTGACGAGCAGTAACTGATTGACGGGCATTGTCTTTGTCAAAATAATCAAGGATTAATTTTGCAATATCAGCTTGAGATGTTTTTTTCAATTGATTGGGTATAACTGCATGCTCTCCTTCAATTACAAGCCTACGTATCAAGTTTTTCAACAAATCATCACCTGCCATATAAAAACTTTCCCAAAATAATGGGGACGGGGTTAATGTGCATTGCCCTGCATCATCGTATTTGTATGCAGCAATCATTAAATCAGTTGTGCCGGCTCCAATATCAACACTCCCAATCGTAATTGATTTTTTATCGTAATTACCCAAATCCAATCTCACTTTACCATAAAAATCAAAATATTCCATACAATTATTTTTATATCGTTGGGTGAGTTCTGCATATAGAAATACAAACTGAGAACAAGTTGCTTCGTCATATATCCACTCTCTTCTTTCATCGTTATTCGATAAATTCCTAAAAGAAGGTATAACTTGTATGCTATTGCGTAATTCTATTTCATCAATTTCCAGAGATGATGTCCCTGAGTAGAACCGTTCTAAAATAATGGCTGCATCTTCAGCACATTTACGCAAAGCAATTTGCTCAATTCTTGACATTGCCGTTGGACAAGTTACAATTATTCGACCAATGCGACGAGGTTTGTTTTCCTCACCCCATTTATGTCTAAATTCATAACTATTAATTTGCATTTTCGCTTGTGCCAATATTTCGAGGAAAGCAAAAGTCATTAATGCTTTTCGGGAGTAAAATTTGTCAATTACCCCTTCTCCTGTTGTATTTAATGAACCATCTGAATTTAATTGTTCAGATATGCCTTTTATCTGTACTAAATTCTTTTTATTTGTTTCGCCACTTAGGGTTAAGAATTCCCAATCCTTTTGTTGGGGTTTATTGTCCCATAAATATCGCTTAGGACTTGAAAAAGTTGTGATTTTTTCAACACCAGTATTTAGGTTAACGGCTTTATGAATAAGTTCATTCGCCTCAACTCCTAACCGAATTAAACTAGGAAAAACAAATTGTTTACTACCTTTTAATGTTTCTACTCCAAAATCAGCTTCTCGAAATGCCATACGCATATCAAAAGGTTCATTGTAGAGATTAATTTTGTCCTTTTCAATTGGATTGGATAAATTATGCAAACCTAAAGGTTGAACTTTTGTAAAATCATGATTATCAAACAATACAGCACAAGTACGAGAATTCCCCATATCAACAAGTAAATCAACATCTCCAAAAACAACATTTTTGTCTGAGAATAATGTAATTTTTGGTAATAAATTCAATTGTTGAATATATTTTATAATGAAAATATATTGAGCTAAATAATTCAATTTTGGTTTTTTGATATTTAATTCATCAACACTTTTTACATCATGGAACAATTTCAAAAGATATTCATCTACCCAATCGCAGTTGTATGGAACTTTAGAGCAAAAATCAACTAAAGAGAATTCGTTATTGCACAATGCAAAATCTTTAGACCTATCATAATCACTTGCAAAAACAGGAGTTTCCATCAAATCTTGTTCTTCAAAATCTTCGCTTTCGTATTTAGTTCGGGTATCAAAAGCAAGTAATATATTGTATCTCTTAATGTTACCATTTGAAGATTCAGGAACCAATTTACAACGGCACCAATTTGTTGGTGCAAATTCAGTTTTGCCATTACTACCCACGGTGAAAAATGGAAAAGGTAACCATTGATTTTCAAACTTCTCCCATCTGCAACGGCTAGGTGTCATCTGAAAACAGTCTGATTCTCCGCTCTCAGTCTCCATTGGTGTAATAGGATTATTACCATCTGAAAGGAAGTCGCTTTTAATATCCTCCCATTTATAAGGTTTAAATACGCCATCTTCATTTCTTCCTACCTTTCCATCAGTTAAACCTAAACCAAGAAGATTAAAAATATCCTTTTTACTTACCCAGATTTCATCCTCAGTAAAATTGTGTGCAATTTCAAGTTTTAGTTGTTCATCTTCTACATCGAACCATTCGTGAAAATACATTTTGAAATTGTCATTCATATTTATTTCCATTGGAACTGTAAATAATTGAATGCCAGAATTTGCAATTAGATTCATATAAAATTTATTTTAGCGCAAGATAATTAATTATTCTATCAAATTTGGATTCGTGGGTCGGCAAAATTGCACTCTTTGGCAAGTTTTGGTTTGTGTGTCGGCTTCTGCGACTTGCCAATGTGTGCAATGTGGGGACGGCTCTTAAAAAACAAAAAATGTGTGTCGGAAAAAAATAAAACTTTATCGGGTCGGCTGGTGTGGTCGGCTGTCATTCCGGTTTGATTTTCTTTTCTGTCTTTGTATGTCGTCTTGTCAATTTTCATGTCGCTGTCTTTTTTCTTAGGCTTGCTTGTAACTTGTGGCTAACCGCGATAGAAGCATTTAACCAACAATTACAAATGTAACTTAAAAACTAATCTTTTAACATTGAACAGCATAAAACATAATTAGTGGTCCAATTGAGCCCACATTTTTGTAAGCCAATACATTAAATATCAATAGTTTGGCTTTTTACTGTCCTACTTTTATTTAATTATATCTTTCCCCACCTTACTTTTCTTAATTTCTAGGTAATGTATTCATAATTAATGTATTACCTTAAATGAGTAATAAGACAAATAATACTGTTCGTTAAGAAAAAGTAAATTAAGGAATTTTGATCACAGTTTCCTAGCGAATGTGACAATCAAAAAAAGGTATTAAAAAAAAGACGAATTAAATATGAAACACTGTAATAGAATGTTGAACATCTCTAAAACCCGAAAAACGACGAAAAACAGAAAAATATTTTACATTTGAAAATAATTAATAAAGGAAAGAGTTTTCACATGAAATTAACAAAGTCGGAAATTGGATTATTATTAACACTTTTAATACTGTCTTTTTTTGGTTTCATGTTAAAGCTACCATCTATCTTTAGACATCATGACCGTGAATTACATTTTCTCTTTTACTTACTAACTGCCATTTTTTTCAATTTGATTTTTGGAAAGGAAAAATTAACTAATCTCATAATAATTTTCTTTTCATTATTGTTTTTTGGTATAGGAATCGAGGTTTTGCAAGAATTGTCAAATCATATTACAACAAAGAAAATTCATGGGAATTTTGATCCTGTAGATGTTTTTTATAATATTTTGGGACTTATTGTCGCAACACTTTTTTGGGGAGTTTCTTTATTGGTAAAGAAGATAATATATAGTCTAAACAATCTAAAAAATGAAAACAAGAATTAATCCCAAAACTGGAAGAGAAGAATTTTGGAATCAACCCGAAGGCATACCAGGTATTTGGATGACAAGAGGTTTTTGTGACCGCTGTTTATCGTTTAATAAATGTATGGGTTTTTTGGAATTGTCTGATACAGAATGGAAAAATGTGGAGGACTTGATTAGTGAAACAAATGACTTATTAAACTTAGAAAAAAGTCCAAATATACCCAAGTTGAAAAAGTGCTCAATCTAAATTCACTAAACAAATAACCGGTTTTATAACTTCAACGTTGTATTGGCAATTTTTTCAACATCCTCCTCAATTAGTTCGATAGAGCTGACCTTGAGCCCATATTTTCCATAAGCCTATTTTACAGTAGCTTTTTATTTGAACAACACTTCGTTAAATTATGATTTAAACAATTGATTATCAGTAAAATAAATGAAAATTTAACAGTTAAAAAATAGGATAATTTATTGATTATCAGTATCTTATATATATTTATCAGGTACCCAAAAATATGAGTTTTCAAAAATTATCCCAGTTCAAATATCACGTAAATAATGTGATTAACAAAATGGAAGGCATTAAAAAGTATAGAAAAGTCTTTTTTACCAATACTGTGTATTTGTAATGAAAAATGAAACCATTCTCACTCTTTCGATTCATACAACTTTGAAAATTCTTCTGCAAATTCTTCGAAAGTTACTTTTTTATAATCCTTTGGAATCATAAATAATTCTAGAGGTGGATTGACTTCCTTGAATTCTTGCAAGGTGTATCTGAACAAACCATCAGGAGTTGAAACATAAAACAAAACGGGTAATCCCGGAAAATCGCTATAAATATTAGCGTACTTTGCTGGAATCTTTTTTAAATAGAGAAAAGTCAATTCATTTTGAACACTTACTAATTTTACTTTTACTTTTTTTGCGCGCAATCCAGCTATTTTTTTTGAACCAAATTGTGATTTGAATGAATAATTAACTAATGAATCTTTCACTAGATGTTCATTCGTTTTAATAGCAAAATTTTGAAGTGGCGTTTCCATCAAAAGATATGATTTATTTAATCTAAGATGCTTGATTAACTCTTGTTTTCCTTTATCAGAATTTAAATTCACTATTTTAATTAACGAGTCTTTCGCATAAATTATCTGAACTGACCTGGAAGAATCTTTAACATCAACTCTTTCAATTTTGTAAGTCAACTCCCCTGAAAATGAATACTGTTTCTGAGCTGTAAAGTTCAAAAAAATGGAAAGCAGAAGAATTGAGAGTAAATAACGCACATACAAAAGTAGGAAATAAGAAGTTATAATGTGGATTAGTCCTAAGTTAATAAAAGAATAATGTCACTTTATTTTTTGAATAAAATTATGCTGAAGAAGACGAAAATGACGCAGAGATTTGATAGTAAAAAATATTTTTCTCTCCAAAATCGGTGTGAAGCTTTGCGACGAGAACAGTAAATAATCTTTTTCTTTTTCAAAATGTAGTTCTCAAAAAGTGTTTTAAAATATTAGAATTCCTAATTGGAAGTATAGAATTTAAAGCCAACAATAGAATTTATTTTAAATTATCAGCTCATTTCAATTAACATATTTATGCTTACTAATATCATTTTACTTGTAGAATGTCGTGTTTGAATAATCATTTCGTATAATGCCGAGATAGTTTTCAACGAGTTTTTTATGCGACAATTGAAAAAAACTCCGGTATTACTCATTTATTGATTGAATTTATTTTCCTCGCATAAAAATATTTTAGACTAATCACAGCATTGGTTTGTATTTTTGTAAATCTAACAAAAACCAATGACAGAAAAAATTGAACCTCAACATAGAAAAAGATTTACAAAGAAATTTTGGATTCGACTTAGTTTGTCTATTATTCTTATTCCAGTTCTTCTTTTTACCATCGTTACATCTATTGTCTATTTCAAACAAAAAGAAATCGTACAAGAATTACTTGTTCATGTAAATGAAGACTTTGAAGGAAGTGTTCAACTTAAAGGAAGTCACGTTAGTCCATTTGCTGAATTTCCCTATATTTCTATTGACTTAGAAGATTTACATATTTACGAAGGAAAAACACACACTAAAAGAGGGGAGTTACTTCATATTGGAGATTGCTATGTTGGCTTTAATTTATGGGATATTTTAAAAGGAAATTACACAATTAAAGCTGTGAAAATTGCAAATGGTTCTATTCGAATAATTCAACACAAAGATGGAACTTTCAATATTGCAAATGCCTTAAAGAGTAAAAAAACCGTTGAAGAAGTGAAAAGCGATTTTAAAATCGATTTAAGGTCAATTGATATAAAAAATATTGATGTTTCTAAATTAAATGAAGCAAATAATTTACTAGTTGATGCCTTTATTGATAAAGCTAAAACAAAAGTAATAAGTAGTGATGAGCATTTTTATTTAGACTTAGAAACAAAATTTAAACTAACTGTAGTTGAAAATGGAGATACTACTTTTGTAAAAAACAAACACTTTGAGGTCGATACTGAATTAGATGTGAGTGAAACAAAAAATACGCTTACTATTCAACAAACAGAGGTGAATTTTGAAAATTCGAGTTTTGGTTTTAGCGGTGTAGTTGGTTTAACAAAAGATGCTGAATTAGACTTAAAATTCAATGGTGAAAAGCCAAATTTTGATTTAATAATTGCAATCGCTCCTGAGGAAATTGCAGAAACTTTTCGTCAGTTTGACAATGAAGGAAAGGTTTACTTCAATGCAACTGTCAAAGGAAAATCTGCAAATGGAAATATGCCTGCTATAAATGCAAATTTTGGGTGTGAAAACGGTTATTTCAATAATCTTGAAACCAAAAAGTTATTAAATAAAATTGGTTTTAGCGGATCCTTTACCAATGGCTCCAAAAGAGACTTTAGTACAATGGAATTAAAAATAAACAAGTTTTCAGCTCGACCTGAAGCCGGTGTTTTCTCTGGCAGAATAGCAGTAAAAAATTTCGAGTCACCCGATATTGATATTCGTTTAGTTTCTGATTTTGATCTAGATTTTCTCGCAAAATTTGTGAATGCAAAAGAACTTAAAGGCCTTGCTGGAAAGGTTAAAATGACAATGAACTTTCATGATATTATCGACCTTCAACAACCTGAAAAAGCAATTGAAAAACTTAACGAATCATACTTCACTGAGTTGTTAATCGAAAATCTCAAGTTCAATAGTCCTGATTTACCTGCCCCAATTAATGAGGTGGATATGAAAGCTACACTTGTTGGGCATAAAGCAAAAATCGAATATTTTAATGCAAAAATTGGTCATTCTGATTTTCATCTTAAAGGATTGGTCAGTGATTTACCCGCAATAATTCACCATACAGATATTCCAGTGACCTGCGATTTAGATATTCGCTCAGATAAGATTGACATTAAGGAACTAACAAAAACTAAAACAGAAGAAGGAATTGACGAACGAATCGATAAATTCAGTTTAAATCTAAAGTTTACTAGCTCAGCGAAAAAGATTTTAGAATCCAAATACTTACCTGAAGGAGAATTTTTTGTCAAGAATTTTTATGCTAAGTTCAAGCACTACCCACACACTTTGCATGATTTTAATGTCGATTTAATTGTTGGAGAAAAAGACTTAAAAGTAATTGACTTCAAAGGAGTATTAGATGATTCGGATTTGCATTTCAACGGCTATCTTCGCAACTATAATCTTTGGTTTGAAGATGGAGTTAATGGTGACACTTTTGTTGAATTTGATGTTGATTCAAAGAAAATTAAACTTGAAAATTTATTTTCCTACGGTGGGGAAAACTATGTTCCTGAGGATTATCGCCATGAAGAAATCGACAACTTAAAGTTTCATGGTAAAACGTATATTCATCTTGCAAATGGAAAATTCAAATCCATCGATTTTGACTTATCGAATTTCTCAGGAAAAATGAAAGTTCATTCATTAAAATTTGAAAACTTTAAAGCGCACCTATTTTTAAATGATGATTATATCGACGTAAAAGGTTTCAAAGGGAAAATGGGGCATTCTGATTTCAATGTAGATTTACATTACAACTTCACTGAAAAACAAAGTAAAGCTAAAAATAGCCTTCACATTAAATCCAATCGACTTGACATTGATGAATTAACAAATTACAATCCACCGCCAATTAATAATACGAAAGTTGCAACTGTAAACCATGATAAAGGTTTTAGCTTATATGATTTACCGTTTACTGATATGGATTTCTCAATGAATGTAAATGTATTAAATTATCACAAGCATTCTTTGGTAGACCTAAAGTCGAAATTTCACACCACAAAATATCACGTTTTACATATCGACCGAATGGATTTCAATACTGCAGAAGGAAATTTAAAAATAAAGGGCTATCTCAGTGGAAAAGACAAAAATCATATTTATTTCAGCCCTAATATTACGGCGACGCATGTGCAATTAGATAAGTTTATGTTGAAGTTTGATAATTTCGGACAGGATCATTTAATCTCGGAAAATCTCCACGGTTACTTTAATGGAACAATAACTGGAAAAATCCATTTACATGCTGACTTAGTTCCGAAACTAGATGATTCTAAAGTAGTTATCGACATGCTTGTGACGGAAGGTAAACTTGAAAACTTCGCTCCTTTGAAAGCTTTAGAGGCTTATTTTGAAGACAAAAACGTAAGCAAAGTAAAGTTCGACACCCTAAAAAATCAAATCACTTTTGACAAAGGAACAATTATCATCCCTAAAATGACCATCAATTCAAGCTTAGGATTTATGGAATTAAGTGGGAATCAAAAAATGAATGAAACGATGGACATGGACTACGAAATTGGTGTTCCATGGAAAATGATTGGAAATGTTGCAGCTAACAAACTTTTTAAACGCAATAAAAAATCAACTGATGAAAACGAGGACGAAATTCAATACCGTCAAGAAAAATCGAAATTTGTTTACGTGACAGTAAAAGGTGGAATTGATGACTTTAAAGTAAATGTTGGTCGAAAGAAAAAGGTGTAGTTTACAAATTAATCTCTTCCATCTACAATTTCTTGTCACTATTTCCGACAATATGACAGCGAGTTGATGGTCAATTCAATCAAAATGTCACAGTTTTTACGTTAATATTCAGTGGCATATAAATTGACTTTCCGCTTTTATCAAATTGAAAATATAATTAAAAAATGGGAAAAATAATTGGAATCGACTTAGGAACAACAAACTCTTGTGTTTCTGTCATGGAAGGAAATCAACCGGTTGTAATTGAAAATGCAGAAGGTAAAAGAACAACTCCATCCGTAGTTGCATTTGTGGAAGGCGGAGAACGTAAAGTAGGTGATCCTGCAAAACGTCAAGCAATCACGAATCCAACAAAAACGATTAGCTCTATCAAACGTTTCATGGGAACAAGCTTTGATGAGTCTAGCAAAGAAATCGCTCGTATGCCTTACAAAGTTGTTAAAGGCGACAACAATACTCCTCGTGTGCAAATCGACGACCGTCAATATTCGCCACAAGAAATTTCAGCAATGATTCTTCAAAAAATGAAAAAAACTGCTGAAGATTATTTAGGTCAAGAAATTACTGAAGCTGTTGTAACTGTTCCTGCTTATTTCAACGATTCTCAACGTCAAGCTACAAAAGAAGCTGGAGAAATCGCTGGTTTAACAATCAAAAGAATCATCAACGAACCAACTGCTGCAGCCTTAGCTTACGGTTTAGATAAAAAAGGTATCGACCAAAAAATCGTAGTATTTGACTTCGGTGGTGGTACTCATGACGTTTCTGTACTAGAATTAGGTGACGGAGTATTTGAAGTATTGTCAACAGACGGTGACACGCACTTAGGTGGTGACGACGTGGATGAAACAATCATCAAATGGTTGGCTGACGAATTCAAAAACGACGAAGGTTTAGATTTACGTCAAGATCCAATGGCATTACAACGTTTGAAAGAAGCAGCAGAGAAAGCAAAAATTGAATTGTCTTCAACAACTTCTTCTGAGATCAACTTGCCATACATCATGCCGGTTAATGGTATTCCAAAACACTTAGTTAGAACTTTGACACGTGCAAAATTCGAACAATTGATTTCTGAAATCGTTGAAAGAACTATCGCTCCTTGTCGTTCAGCGTTGAAAAATGCAGGATTAACACCTTCAGACATTAACGAAGTGATTTTAGTAGGAGGTTCAACACGTATTCCAATCATTCAAGATGCTGTAGAGCGTTTCTTCGGAAAAGCACCTTCAAAAGGAGTAAATCCTGACGAAGTAGTAGCTGTCGGAGCTGCAATTCAAGGTGGGGTTTTAACAGGTGAAGTTAAAGACGTGTTGTTATTAGACGTTATTCCTTTATCAGTTGGTATCGAAACTATGGGGGGTGTTATGACGAAATTAATCGATGCAAACACAACTATTCCAACTAAAAAATCGGAAACATTCTCAACAGCTTCTGACAACCAACCATCTGTGGACATCCACGTGATTCAAGGTGAGCGTTCAATGGCTGCTGATAATAAAGCACTAGGAAGATTCCAATTGACAGACATTCCACCTGCACCAAGAGGAGTTCCTCAAATCGAAGTTACTTTCGATATCGATGCAAACGGAATCATGAATATTTCTGCGAAAGATAAAGGAACTGGAAAACAACAATCAATTAAAATTGAAGCGTCTTCAGGTTTATCTGATGAAGAAATCCAACGAATGAAAGCGGAAGCAGAAGCAAATGCTGAATCTGACAAGAAGAAAAAAGAAGAAGTAGAGTTAATCAACAAAGCGGATTCAACAATCTTCCAAACGGAGCGTCAATTGAAAGAATACGGAGATAAAATTCCAGCAGACAAAAAACAACCAATCGAAGATGCTTTGGCAGAATTGAAAAGAGAGTACGAAGCGCGCAATACTGCAAACTTAGAGCCTGCAATGGAAAAATTAAACAACGTATTCCAAGCTGCTTCTCAAGAAATGTATAACGCTGCTAACGCTGACGGTGGAGCACAAGGTGGATCTCAAGAAAACGAACAAGCTGGAAACCCACAAGACGAAGTTACGGATGTAGATTTCGAAGAGGTAAAAGACAAATAAGTTTTTTCATAATAAGTGGAAAGCACCTGTTGAAGATTCAGCAGGTGTTTTTTTTTAACTTAAATAATGCCGAAGTTGTTTTCATCCAAACTATTTCATTATTTTAATTGTTGAATTCAACCACAGGGAAAAATACAAAAAAATGAGTTTAATACTATCTTCAAGTTTTTTTATTCTTTTCCAAACCATTAACAAATCTTTGAATCACTTGTTTGATATAAAAACTAATTTTGTCACATGGAATTAAAACAAGTACCAATTGCTTTGGTCAACTCAATGAACAAGAACACACTCATGGAACAATTGGGTATTGAATGTGTCGAAATTGGAAAAGATTATGTAATTTCTAGAATGCCTGTCGATTACCGTACGCACCAACCAATGGGATTATTGCACGGTGGCGCAAGTGCTGCATTAATTGAAAGTATTGGTTCAATGGGTTCTACCCTACTCATTGATATTCAAAAACAAGCGCCAGTTGGAATTGAAATTAATTGTAACCATGTTAATGGAATCAAAGAAGGTTTTGTGAGAGCTGTTGGAAAAATTGTCCACGCTGGAAAACGCACGCATTTGTGGCAAGTAGACATCCACGAAGAAGGAACAGGTCGATTGATTTGTACTGGTCGATTGACCGTTATGATTATCGATAGAAAATAAACTAATGCTACTCTATCGTTTTCCAGGTAAAGAAATAGTCCAAAAAATGGGCTCGTTTGAAAAACAAGTTTCGTTTTCATCCTCTGGTTTTATTGTGAGTAGTTTTAATGGCGAAGAAAAATATCTATTCGTCGAAAAAGAGCAACAAGCAAGCGGAATTCCTAACAAAACGATTGTTTCAGTAAATAAAGAAGAATATCTAAAGCAAGGAGAAAAACTTGTTGCTGCGATTCGAAATTTGGGAATTCAAAAAACGGTTCTGTCTCGTATTGAAACACAAGACTTTGATTCAGAGAAAGCATTGGATTTATTTTATTTACTTGAAAAACAATATCCTACAGCTTTCGTCTATTGCTTTTTTGACGAAACGTTAGGAACTTGGTTAGGTGCAAGTCCTGAGATTTTATTCCAAAAATTCGGAAATTATGGCTTTACTGTTGCGCTTGCTGCTACTAAAAAAGTAACGGATTCAAGTTCTTGGAACCAAAAAGAAACCCTTGAACAAGCTTTTGTAAGTGATTTTATTTTGGAACGTTTGAACCAAATTGAAATTTCGGATGTAGAACAAACGGGACCTTTCGAACATCAAGCTGGTCCAGTAAAACATCTAAAAACAGACTTTAGTTTTTCCATTGATTCGTATTCATCCTTTGAAATAATGGAAGCCCTGCACCCTACTCCTGCTGTCAGTGGTTTGCCCCAGTCTATTTCATTGGAGCTTATTGATTCTTTAGAAAAACATCAACGCGAATTATACGCAGGCTTCATTGGCTTGGTGGAAGAAAATCAAGCTTCGGTTTACGTAAATCTTCGTTGTTGTCAACTTTCGCAAGGAAAAATACATTTGTATTTGGGCGGAGGTTATACCAAAGATTCTGATCCTCAATACGAATGGGAAGAAACTGTAAATAAAAGTAAAACCATCCTCGACCTTGTGCAAAAATTGTAATTTTACGACATGCTAACTAGCGATAAATTAATGGTGCAATTGGTGGTGGATCAATGTGAAGAACATGGAATTCGTAAAATCGTTTTTTCACCAGGTTCGCGTAATTCTCCATTTGCTATTAGCTTCGACGAAAATCCATTTTTTGAAACGTATGTCATTCACGATGAGCGAAGTGCCGCTTTTTTCGCATTGGGAATGTCGCAAGAATTACAAGAACCTATTGCGCTTTGTTGTACATCGGGAACTGCGGCGTTGAATTATTATCCAGCAATTGCAGAAGCTTATTATCGCTCGATTCCTTTGTTGGTGATTACAGCCGACCGTCCTGAAAGTTGGATCAATCAAGGAGACGGACAAACAATTGTACAGCGAAATGTTTTCCAAAATCACATTCGATATGCTGTGAATTTAACAGATGGCAAGGAATCTGAAACCGATGTTTGGTATGCTCAACGCGAGACGGCGATTGGAATGTCGATATTGACTGGAAAATGGAAAGGTCCTGTTCATTTCAATGTTGGCTTAAACGAACCACTTTATAATTCGATTGAAAAATCAACAAATTTAGCTCGTAAATTCTATCAAAATCAAGTTTCAAGTCAATTGAGTATTGAATTTTGTGAACGTGCTATTTCTCTTTTGGAGTCAAGTAAAATCATGGTTTTGTGTGGTCAACTACCTGAAAGCAACCAATTGCAACAAACGCTAGAAAAGTTCAGTAACCACTCCAACGTTATTGTATTGGTGGAAAATACTTCCAATATTCAAAGTGAAAAATTCATTCATTGCATCGATCGTACTTTGAACGGAATTGAGAAAGAAGAGGACTATTATCCTGATTTATTAATTACCATCGGTGGTGCCGTAGTTTCCAAAAAGATTAAAGCTTTTTTACGCCAATCGAAACCAAAAAATCACTGGAAAGTTGGCTTTGATTTCCCACAAATGGATACATATCAATGTTTAAGTGACTCGATTGAATTAGCTGAAAATCAATTTTTTGACACATTAAATCAATTGGATTTCAAAAGAAGTCAATTAAACTATTTCGGTAAGTGGAAAAGTATTGATATTCAGGCGAAAGACAGCATAGAAATAGCCGTTAATAGTTTACCTTCCTTCACAGATATACATGTTTTTTATCATTTGTTTGATTGTTTACCCGAGGATTCCATTTTACATGTTGCCAATAGTTCAGTGGTGAGATATACTCAATTATTTGATCCAATTCGTTCTGTTCGCTTCGAATCCAATCGAGGAACAAGCGGTATTGATGGTTCAACAAGCACAGCAATTGGTGCAGCAGTTGCCAATCCAAACAAAATGCATTATTTCATAACTGGCGATATTTCAGCACTTTATGATAGCAATGCTTTTTGGGTATCAAATTTCCCTAAAAATTTAAAAGTGATTGTTATCAATAATTTTGGAGGTGGAATCTTTAGGATTATCCCCGGTCCAGCAACTTCAAAGCAGCGTGATGAATATTTCGAAGCCAAACATATTCAAAATGTGGCTTCAGTTGCAAATGCTTTTGGTTTGAAAACTTTATCAGTAGATGTAATGGAAGATTTTCTAAACTTGCTACCTGAATTTTTAAATCACGAAAATGAGATTCAGTTGTTAGAAGTATTTATGGATGCGGAACAAAACGCAGAAAATTTAACTCAATTTTTTAAATTAATTAAACAATAAAAATGGAAGTTTTTGATATTTTACTGACCTTTCAAGGATGGATGTATTTGATTATTTTAACCTTACTAGAAATCGTTTTAGGTATTGATAACATTATTTTCATTTCTATTATTACCGACAAGTTAGTGCGAGAAGACCAGAAAAAAGCACGAATATTAGGACTAAGCTTGGCTTTAATTATCCGAATTCTACTTTTAAGTGTGATTACTTGGATTATGACATTGGATAGAACAGCCTTATTTACAATTGCCGACGTCAAATTCACAGGTCATAGTTTGGTTTTGTTGATTGGAGGTTTATTCTTGATTTATAAATCGGTAACTGAAATGCATTCAAGTGTAAAAGGCGAAGAAGAACATCATAGCTCTGATAATAAAAAGAAAAGAAAATTGAGGTCAGTTATATTTCAAATTGTAATGGTTGACTTTATTTTCAGTTTTGACTCTGTTATTTCAGCGGTTGGTATGACAAATGACATTTCGCACGAAACACATGGTAACCCAATGGTAATAATCGTTATCGCTGTAATTCTTTCGATGCTTGTAATGTTGTTATTCTCAAAACCAATAAGTGATTTCATCAATGAACGTCCAACCATTAAGATGCTCGCTTTAGGATTTTTAGTAACAATCGGCGTGCTTTTAATTGCAGAATCTTTCGGGCAACATATTCCTAAAGGATACATTTACTTCGCAATGGTTTACGCACTTGCTGTTGAATTCTTAAATATCCGAATGCGAAAAAATAGAGGCGGTGACAAAGCAGGAAGCTAGTATTTTTCTCGGAATTGAAGATTTTGAATCTTATGAAGAAGCACTCGAATATCAATTATTTGAACTGAAACAGCAGTTGATTTCAAAGCCTTGTGTTCCTCAATTATTACAAGCTAGACTTTTAAGATTGAAACAATTAAAAGAAGCTTGTCGTGTAATAGAATTAAAAAATGAAAATGTAAATTTAAAACTAGAAATCAATGAATTAGATTATTCTAGTTTAATTGATTGTTTTAATTCTTATCAAAAAAACAAGAACCTTATTTTAGCTCGACTTTCCTCTAATTTATCAATTAATTTGTTGGAAGTTTCTATTAATTTACTGATCGAAAATCTAAAAGTATGGTCAAATCTATGGCCTAAAACAACTATTTTGGAAGGTGAAAAAATCTTACTTTCGAAAGAGTTAGAATCAATGGAATTTTATCAAGCATTGAAAGAATTGAAGAAGGGTAATGTTCTTAATTTTAATGATTTAAAAAATGTTGATCTACCAAAGAATTTAAACCATGAATTAATGCGTTTAAATTTGATTAGTGCCCATTTTTCAAAGGATTAGATGCTTGAATACCTCGATTTTATTGTTTGCATTTTATTACAACATCAAAGCTGCTTAAGAAAAACATTGATTTATTATTTTAATAGAACTACTAATGAATATCAAACTATTGTTCAAGAAAAGCTTCAATCAAATCTACTGGATGTGATGTAGCTACGACAGGAAAATCAAACCAAGAAGATAACTGCTTATCAAAACCTGTTTTATTCAAATAACTGTTCAAGGCTGCGTTCAATCCATTGGTAAACTTTTCGTGGTCTGCCCCCTTCTTGTCTAGGTGAATTAAATCATTTTGTGCAAAACCTTCAAAAATAGGACCTGTAATTTCAATCTCAAATTCCTCCGGATTTAAACCGATTGGGCTGTGTGCGGTTGCTGTAAACAAATGCCAAAAAGCCGATTGAATGCAATTTTTCTCAAACAACTGCCTTACCACTTCTAAGGAATCAATGGTTTCTTGATCCGTTTCCGTTGGAAAACCGTACATTAAATAAGCATGTACAAAAATTCCATAGCTTGAAAAATTATGTGTCACTCTTGTAACTTGGGCAATGTCCACCCCTTTTTTCATTTTTACTAAAAGCCGATCGGAAGCAACTTCTAAACCACCTGTAACGGCTACACAACCTGCCTTTGCCATGAGTTCGCACAACTCGGCTGTAAACGTTTTTTCAAATCGAATATTGGTCCACCAAGTAATTGAAAGATTGCGTTTTATCAATTCTAAAGAAAGTGACCTTAACATTTTCGGCGGGGCAGCTTCGTCCACAAAATGAAAACCTGTTAAACCTGTATCAGTAATTATTTTTTCGATTTTATCCACCAACTTTTCAGCAGTAGTATTTTGGTAATTCCCAATATAATCGAGACTTACATCACAAAAGGAACATTGTTTCCAATAGCAACCGTGGGAAATCGTTAGTTTATTCCATCTTTTGTCGGTCCACATGCGGTGCATTGGGTTCACCACATCTAAAAAAGAAATGTACTTTTCGTGTGGCAAATCAACGTAACTGGGTGCAGGTAACTGTTCGTGGTGAAAAATTTTATTTGGGATATGATTTTTATAAACTACCCTATTGTTTTCTAAGACAAAGGTTCTTTCAAGTTCATTAATACTAATTTTTCCTTCAATAAAATGTACCATTTTTAAAATCGGTCCTTCGCCGTCGTCTAAGGAAATAAAGTCAAGGTAATCAAAAATCCGTGGGTCTTTAAGGCTTCGAAGTTCAGTATTGCAATAACCACCACCAAAAGCAATGTAAATGGCTGGATAAAAATCTTTTATGAATTGTGAACATCTCAAAGCAGCGAATAAATTACCAGGAAATGGAATGGTAAACCCCACTAAATTAGGTTCATACAAAAGAATTTTACCCTCTAAAATCCGTAGCATTTCCTCTTCAATGAGCGTCGGTTCGTAATGTAAAAATTCATCAATTTGATCAAAACTACTCGCTGATCGTGCAATTTGTTCTGCATATTTTGTAAAAGCAAAAAACTCATCAACATTGGCTTGAATAAAATCTCCAATTTCTTCAATAAAAAGGGTCGCGTAATGTTTTGCTTTGTCAATGATTCCAGCCTCACCTTCTTCCCATTTAATCGCTGTGTTTACCTTCGCTAATCGGTGTCCATTGGGTAAAAATCCTGGCTCTGCAATTTTAAGTGCCGTTTCTAAATCGTGTTTTTGTAAAAATCGGATCACTAAGTCAACCCTTGCGATGTATAACTGCTTCATTTTTTTGACACCCGGAAAGAGATTACTTCCGATAGCGTTTGTTTCCTTAAAAACCTTCACCAAAAAATTACTCGTAAAAACCGAAGTAAACAGCTCAATACTCAAGTCACAATGTGAAACTAAAACGTCATGTTCATCCAAAAAACCTTTCAAATAAGCGGTTGCAGGATAGGCCGTGTTCAGCTGTGTAAATGGCGGCGTTATGAGGAGTAGCTTAGTTTGCATTCACAAATATAAAGCGAATAAACGCCGAGTCAAGAGTTTAAATTCCAAAAATTAACTACTCACAAAAATAAATAATGATTGTGAGACCAATAAAATCAAAAATAGCTTGTTATAAAGCTTAAATTCAAGCAATAAATGCAACTTTTGGAAAAAGCGAGATAATTATTTTTTTGGATGCAACTTTAATTCCCCTGCCTGTTATCAACTAATCCGCGTTCATAAAATACGTTTAGTTACTAATCATTTCTTTGTTTATCAGTTATTTTTGTTAAATTGAAGAATTCTACATAAAAATGGCTGAAAATCAATATACAGAAGATAACATACGCTCCCTCGACTGGAAAGAACACATTCGCTTGCGTCCTGGGATGTACATCGGAAAACTCGGTGATGGCGCCGCAGCAGATGATGGAATTTATATCCTCGTAAAAGAAGTAGTCGATAACTGTATCGATGAATTTGTGATGGGGAATGGCAAACGCGTCGATATCAAAGTGAAAGACGGAAAAGTAAGCGTGCGCGATTACGGTCGTGGAATTCCGTTAGGTAAAGTGGTGGAAGTTGTTTCACGCATGAATACCGGTGGAAAATACGATTCCAAAGCCTTCAAGAAATCGGTTGGTTTGAATGGAGTCGGTACGAAAGCGGTGAATGCCCTTTCCTCCTATTTCTCGGTTTACTCGGTTCGTGAAGGTGAATTAAAACGTGCAGATTTTAGCCAAGGAGAATTGGTAAAAGAATATCCAATTGAGAAGACGGACGAGCAAAATGGAACTTACGTAGAATTTATTCCCGACGAAACGATTTTCAAAAAGTATGCTTTCAAAACGGTGTACTTGGATAAAATGATGTGGAATTACTGTTATTTGAACCGCGGATTGGCGATTTATTGCAACGGTGAAAAATTCCAATCGAAAGACGGTTTGAAAGACTTGTTGGAAAACAACATGGACGGCGACCCTCTTTACCCTATTATACACATTGAAGATGAAGATATTGAAGTGGTTTTCACACACGGTAGAACGTACGGTGAAGATTATTATTCTTTCGTCAACGGGCAACACACAACGCAAGGTGGAACACATCAAAGTGCTTTTCGTGAGTCGGTTGCAAAAGTGATTCGCGATTTTTACAATAAGAATTACGAAGCTTCCGATATTCGTCAGTCAATTGTGGCTGCGATTGCGATTAAAGTGATTGAACCTGTTTTCGAATCACAAACTAAAACAAAATTAGGGTCGCAAGAAATTGAACCGGGTGGAAAATCCATGCGTGCGTTCATCAACGATTTCTTGAAAGACAAATTAGATAATTATTTGCACCGTCATCCTGATGTTGCAGAAACGATTGAAAAGAAAATCAAACAATCCGAACGCGAGCGTAAAGAATTGGCTGGTATTCGTAAAATTGCACGTGAACGATCTAAAAAATCAAGTCTTCACAATAAAAAATTACGTGATTGCCGTGCACATTTAACCGATTTGAAAGACGAAAACCGTGAGAATACAACCTTGTTTATTACCGAGGGAGATTCTGCGAGTGGTTCGATTACAAAATCAAGAGACGTGAACACACAAGCTGTTTTCTCTTTGCGTGGTAAGCCTTTGAATTGCTACGGACTGACAAAAAAAGTGGTGTACGAAAACGAAGAGTTCAACCTAATTCAAGCGGCCTTGGACATCGAAGACGATATGGACAATTTGCGTTACAACAAAATCGTCATTGCAACCGATGCCGACGTCGATGGAATGCACATTCGTATGTTGTTGTTGACGTTTTTCTTGCAGTTTTTCCCAGATTTAGTGAAAAGAAACCACGTGTATGTCTTGCAAACTCCTTTGTTCCGTGTGCGTAACAAGAAAAAAACGATTTATTGCTATTCCGAAGAAGAGCGCAGAAATGCGATTGCAGAAATTGGAAAAGCAGCTGAAATAACGCGATTCAAAGGATTGGGAGAAATTTCACCGGACGAGTTCATACATTTTATTGGTGCAGACATTCGTTTGGAACCAGTTCTATTATCCAAAGACAATTCGATTGATTCGATTCTATCGTATTTTATGGGTAAAAACACACCAGAACGACAAGATTTTATTATTGATAACCTTCGTGTGGAGAAAGACATTGCAGAAGAAATTCTTGCAGACACGCATCCAGACGATCTTGAACAAGCTTCTTAATTATGGCAGAGGACGAAATTGAAGATGCAAACTTGGAAAAGGGTGACGAACACAATCCTTTCGAGCATAAAAAAGTAGATGAAAAAGTCATTCCTGTGGGTGGCTTGTACGAAAATTGGTTTTTGGATTATGCCAGTTATGTAATTCTTGAACGCGCCGTTCCTTCCTTGTACGATGGTTTGAAACCGGTACAACGACGCATCTTGCATTCCATGAAAGAAATGGAAGATGGACGTTACAACAAAGTAGCAAACATTATTGGTAACACCATGAAATATCACCCACACGGTGACGCTTCGATTGGGGATGCTTTGGTGCAATTGGGTCAAAAAGAATTGATGATTGACTGCCAAGGAAACTGGGGGAATACTTTGACTGGTGACGGCGCAGCTGCTCCACGTTATATTGAGGCGCGTCTTTCAAAATTTGCATTACACGTTGCCTTCAATGGTAAAACAACAAATTGGTTATCTAGCTACGACGGAAGAAATAAAGAACCGGAGCAATTACCGATGAAGTTTCCGTTGTTGTTAGCACAAGGAGCAGAAGGAATTGCAGTTGGTATGGCTTGTAAGTTTTTACCTCATAATTTTATTGAATTAATTGACCAAGCTATCAACCATTTGCGTGGTAAGAAAGTGGAATTTTTACCCGATTTCCCAAATGGTGGAATGGCAGATTTTACAGGTTACAACGATGGTTTGCGTGGCGCTCGCGTTCGTGTTAGAGCGAAAATTAGAAAAGTAGATAACAAAACTTTAATCATCAACGAAATTCCTTTTGGAACAACGACAGGTTCTTTGATTGAATCGGTGATTAAAGCCAACGATAAAGGGAAAATAAAAATCAAGAAAATCGAGGACAATACTTCGATGGAAGCCGAAATCATCGTGCATTTGTTCCCTGGAGTTTCTCCTGACAAAACAATTGATGCCTTGTATGCATTCACGGATTGTGAAGTTTCGATTTCTCCTAATTCAACGATAATCGACGGCGATCGTCCGCGATTTATGGGCGTTTCTGAGATTTTGAAAGTGACGACGGACAGTACGGTTCGCTTGTTGAAATTGGAATTGGAAATACGTTTGGATGAATTGGAACGCATGTGGCATTTCTCAACATTGGAGAAATTGTTCATCAACAATGAAATGTACATCGATTTCAAGCATTATTCAGACAGAGAAGAATTATACAAATATCTATACAAACGTTTCGAACCTTTTTTAGGTCAATTATTGCGTCCGATTACAGATGAAGATTTACAGAAATTAACGCAAATTCCAATGATTCGTATTACGCGTTTCGACTCTTCAAAAGCTGATGATGCTTTGTTGAAAATCGAGGCAGAAATGGAAGAAGTAAAAGGTCATTTGGCAAATTTGGTGGAATACGCGATTGATTATTACAAAGATTTGAAGAAACGTTTTGGTGTTGGAAAAGAACGTAAAACTGAAATCAAAGTATTCGATAACATTACTGCAAGTAAAGTAATCATAGCGAACAAAAAATTATACGTCGATTACGAAGAAGGATTCATTGGTTACGGTTTGAAGAAAAACGAAGCCGTTTCCGATTGTTCTGAAATCGACGATATCATTTGTTTCTTTGCTTCAGGAAAAATGATGGTTACGAAAGTGACGGATAAGAAATTTGTTGGTAAAGACTTGATTTTTGCAAGCGTTTGGAAAAAAGGCGACACGCGTACTATTTATCACTTATTCTATCAAGACGGAGTTGGCGGTGCGACAATGATGAAACGCTTCTATGTAAATTCCATTACGCGCGACACAGAATACGATTTAACACGTGGAACGAAAGGTTCTAAAATGTTGTATTTCTCCGTGCATCCGAATGGTGAACGCGAAGTGGTGACTGTATTGTTACGTCCACGTCCGCACTTAAAACGTTTGCGTTTTGACATCGACATGGGAGAAATGCTGATCAAAGGAAGAAATTCAGCTGGAAATAGAGCAACGAAAGAAATCATTCAGAAAATTGTACAAAAAGAAGTGGGTGGTTCTACTTTGGCAGCTCGTAAAATTTGGTACGATAACATCGTTGGACGATTGAACGATGAAGGACGAGGTAAATTCTTAGGTTCATTTAAAGGTGAAAATAAAATCCTAACGCTTTACAAAACAGGTGAATACCGCTTGATTTCGTTTGATTTAGCAGCACATTTCGATGAAGACATGATTCACATTGAAAAATGGATTCAAGATAGACCAATTTCGACAGTTTATTTTGACGGAGAAAAAGAATTGCATTATGTAAAACGATTCTTGTGCGAAGTTCAAAGCGACAAACGAGTTTCATTTATCAGTGAAAGTGCAGGTTCATATATGGATGCGGTTTCTACTGCTTATCGTCCAGAGGTTAAAATCGTTTACAACAAATTGCTGAAAGAAACGAAAAATCTACCTGACAATATGATGAACTTGGCAGATATGATTGACGTGAAAGGAATGAAAGCACAAGGCAATCAAATAACGAAATTGAAAGTCAAAGAAATCGTGTTGACGCATCCAATCGACGAAGGGAAAGAACCGTGGCCACAAGAAGAAAAACCAGCTACAACGGACGAAATCGAAACAGAAATTGATTCAGAAGATGGCGATGCTCCAACAGTTGAATGGGATTTAACCAAAAAACCAGAGGACGACGAAAACGACGAGGATCAGATGAAATTGTTTTAAATAATTATACACTAGGGTAAGGTCGCGACCTTACCCTAGTGTATAATATTTTTTTTGGAATTCGCGACAAAACCATACTTTTTTGTATCTTAGGTAGTATGAATCTACCACAACGAAAACGCAACCGCATGCTGGGCTTTGATTATTCAACGGAAGCCATTTACTTTATTACCTCTAATTGCAAAGACAGATTGCATCATTTTGGAGAGGTCGAAAATGGGAAAATGATATTGAATAAATTCGGCGAAATTGCCAAAAATCAAATCGAATGGCTTGCCGAGCAATACCCTTATTTGATAATTCATAATTCGATTATTATGCCTAATCATATTCATATTTTGATGGAAATTGATAAAGGGCGAATAGATGAAAGGCAATCAGTACGGACAAGTCGCGACTTGTCCGTACAATTGCCCGAATCATCCTCTCAATTGCCAGAATCATCCTCTCAATTGCCAGAATCATCCTCTCAATTGCGAGAATCATCCTCTCAATCGCCCGATTCATCCCCAAAATCCCTTAAAATAAAATCAATCTCTTCCCTCATGGGAGCATATAAAACCACCACATCAAAGCTCATCCATCTTGCTGGGAATCCGCATTTTGAATGGCATCGCTCTTTCTATGATAATATAGTAAGGAATCAAATAGCTTATTCGAAAATTGATCAATACATCACTGATAATCCAAAAAAATGGAAAAAGGATTTATTTAATAAGGAATCCAACAAAGATTTTGTTGGATTATAAAATCGCTAAAATCCCATTCCCTAGATCAATAATTGTTTCATACTAATCAAATTCATTTTTTTTTTAATTCTAGTAAATGACAAACTAATTTTTACAACAATAATACCGAAGTTGTTTTAAATTGTCGTATAAAATACTTGTTGAAAACTAACTCGGCATTATACCAGATAGATTTTCAATTGCGTCATTAAACAAGTAAATTGGTATAAGCTCAAAAAAAGTTAAAACAATGTTAGATAAATGACTAGCTCCAAATTATTAAAAACTAGAGAATTATCTAATTCAGTTAGAAAAAAAATTAGGTTGTTAAAAATAATAAAAGCCAAGTGATTTCCTTACTTTTTATCAGCTAAAAACTCTTTAAACCAAAAACCACTATTTTTCACATATCTTTTTTGTGTTTTAAAATCAACATAAACAAGACCAAATCGTGGCTTGAATCCTTCACTCCATTCAAAATTATCCAACAAAGTCCAACTGAAATAGCCTCCAATATTTACACCTTCTTTTTTCGCACGCAGCACTTGATTTAAATAACGTTGGTAGTAATCAATTCGTTTAACGTCATTTACTTTGCCATCCACTAATTCATCTGGAAAAGCGCATCCATTCTCAGTTACAAAGATTTTCTTTACACCTGAATAAGCTGCAAATTGTTTAATTATTTGGTAAATTCCTTCTGGATAAACCTCCCAACCCATTTCAGTAACTTCTTTAACATCACGTTTTACAGGTTTGATTTCTAAGCCTTTCATTACAGGAATTAATCCAACTTTTTTGACAACTTCTCGCGTATAATTTTGAACGCCAATGAAATCAAAATCAAACTTTAATTTGTCCATATCACCTGGCTGAATATACTTGTTCAATTTATGTAAAATCGGAAAACTTTCCATCGGATAACCCATTCCTAAAGAAGGTTCAATGAACAAACGATTCAAGAGCACATCCCAACGTTCAGCAGATTTACCATCTCGTTTTTCGCTTTTATAAACATCAACATGCGAGCAGGAAAACGTGGTTCCGATGTTGGCATTTGCTACATTTTTACGGATAATTCTACCGCCTTCTGCTTGACACAAACAAACATGGTGAACAGTTGGTAAGTAGTTTTTAAAACCTTTCAATCCTGGCGCATGATAACCAATCAAATATCCTAAAGCAGTGAAAGCAGACGGTTCATTGAAAACCATCCAGTTTTTCACTTTATCGCCAAACGTTTTGGTAACTAATTCCGCATATTCCGAAAACCAAGAAACAGAAGCTCGATTCATCCAACCGTCTTGATCTTGTAATACTTGAGGTAAATCCCAATGATATAAGGTAACCCAAGGTTCAATTCCTCGAGCCAAACAAGCATCAATCACACGATTATAAAAATCAATACCTTTTTGATTGGGTGCTCCTACCCCATCTGGCAAAATTCTACTCCAAGCAATACTGAATCGAAAAACACGCATGTTTAATGACTTCAATAAATCCAAATCTTGTTCATAGCTGTGGTAAAAATCGCATGCTACATCTCCGTTTTCACCCGTTTTAATTGTTCCCTTTTTGTGTGAAAAGGTGTCCCAAATTGAAGCCGATTTTCCGTCTATATTATGCGCTCCTTCAATTTGATAAGCAGCGGTTGCAACACCCCATTTAAAATCAGCACCAAAATCTAAACTTGAAAAATCTAAATTTTGATGAAAGTGTGTATGACCAAAGGATAATTTTGGTGCGACCACTACAGCGACCGAAGAAACTAAAAATAAGCGTAAAACTTTGCGACGTTCCATAAATTATAATAGGCACAAATGTCATTAAAGTTAAAAAACGTATCAGAATTTATGAGATTTCCATATACGATTCGCTTCTTAACACAAAAAAAAAAATTTAAAATTGTAGCGGAAAAAAGATTTCTGTTTTGCTAAACAAGCACCTAGGTAGTTAAAAACACACTCAACATTACCTTAAATCTAAAGCAGTTAAAAATATTTTTTTCTAGAGAGTTGAATATTTTGATTTATTTAGCCAAATCATTTGTACATCCGTTGTTTCTTGTAGACGTTCAGCAAGTTTAAAATAGCGTTCTGATAAGGATGACAAAAAATCTTGTGCTTTATTTCCTTCGTCACTTAAACCTTTTAGCTTATCAATGCCCCAGTATTTTACGAGGTGATCAATAATACCTGCATAGTCATGACTTGTATAAACACCTATTTTTTGAGTGATATATGCATAATTCACATATTGTTTTTTATTCGTTCCAAAATCCATGAGTGATGCTGGCATAACGATTTTCTTTTTCATCATTTGAACAAACGCGGCAAGACCACCATTTGGATCAGATTCAAACACTTTACTCATAAAAAACTTATAAGCTTTTTCATGTAATGCTTCTTCACCAGCGATAGTATTGCAAATTTTTCCAAGCAGTTTATCACCGGACTTAAAAGCTATCTTTCCAGTGTTTACATGTGATATTTTTGTGGCGCGCTCTTGAAAAGATGTGTAAACTAAACCATTGTACGGGTCTGCTGTTGTTTGTAGGTCAATACCATTGTAAAGCAAGCGTTGAATGGTAATCTCAACTTCACGCATGTCAACACGACCACTTAGATACAAATATTTGTTCAATAGGTCACCATGACGATTTTCCTCTGCTGTCCATAAACGCGACCACCTAACCCAAGAATTTGGACTCGACACCAAGCGATCTTCGTTAATTCCCTCAATTAAATTAAAAAAAGTTTGATAACTCGGAAGTGCCTCTTCGGTAATCATATTTCCAACTAAAGAAACCATGACAGTATCAGGAACATGCGCTATTCCTTCTTGTAGTTCTCGGACTTTATCCGCAAAATCAACATCTGAAGCATTTGGAATAAAATCCGTAGGTTGCCAACTTTCTTCTGGTGTTTTCATTTTATCATTTATAAACTGTCCAACATGCTTTTCAATTGATCTAATTACCTCGATTTTATGTTCTAATCCCATGCTTATTTTAGGTTAATGTTTATGAATTTAAAATGTTTGCAAAAGTAAATATAATTCTTTTATTCCCATGAAAAATTTATGGCTGAAGGATTGTGTTTAACCATTAAAAACTTTTTAGACTAACACCTGCGATAAATACAAAAACCCAAACAACCACAAGGGAATGGTTTTGCCGGAACCTATTTCCAAGTTATCAGCGGCTATGTAGCTGTTAGGTATGTCTTTTAATTGTTTCCGAGTCTTGTTTTTGCCGCCAATTTCAAACGTGTATTCGTCGTTCACTAAGAAATCTGCATGCTTTGAGAGGCAGATACTTTGTGCACATTAGCTACTTGGTTTTAGAAAAAAATTTCTCGCACAGTTCCATCCAAAATCGTGTTTTTACCAATGGCGTGCATCAAATTTGGGTGATGTAGATACACTTTTTCGGGCTTGGCTAAAATCGCTTCGCTAGAAGCTTTACTTTGCAATAAATTAAACAATTTAGCTTCTTCTAAATAAGTTAGATAGAGCATAATTGTGTTGCGTGAAACCTCCAAATCTCCCGACAGTTTTGATACATTGGGCTGGTAAGGAAGCGCATGGGAAACAAAGTATACCAACTTTTTTAATTTATGAATGTACTTCACATCAACATTACGCATATATGGTAATTAACTTTCATTTAAAGTATTAACAAAAACTTACTATCTAAAATAAATAAATTTCACTGAAATTAAACAATCCTTTGATAATAAACCTAACATCTAAGTAAGAGGTTAGTAGAATTTAATAATTTTTAAGGCAATCTTGAAAATCATAATTATTCACTGGACATTTCGTATTTTACTATCTATTCATCAAATACTCCACAGCTCTTGCTGCATTTACCATTCCACCAGAGATAGAAACATTTTTCATTGTTCCCTGTTCTTTTCCTTTTTCCGCACCTGGAATTGAGATTGTTTTTGAGTAAGGCACTGAAGTTTTCATCAACACTTCTTTAACCTCAGCTGCTGTTAAATCAGGAAAGTAACCACGAATCATTGCGGCTACACCTGCAGTTGCTGGACAAGCCATACTAGTACCTGAAGCATCACCGTATTTTGCATCTGGAATTGTAGAATAAATATCAACTCCCGGAGCAAATACATCCACAGTCTTGGAACCATAATTCGAGAAACTTGCCAAAAGTTTTTTTCCTTTTTTAGAAGAACTACTCGCTCCTACTTCAATCCAATTCGAAGCAATGGAACCATCACTTAAAATTCTAGTCGGATATGAATCTTCAATGTCTTTATCTTTTGCATCGTTTCCAGCTGCGTGAACCAATAAAACATCTTTGCTTTTCGCATACAATATTGCTTCATCAACCACTTGTTTGTTAGGTGTGTAATATTTTCCAAATGACATATTAATTACTTTAGCACCATTATCCACAGCGTAACGAATTGCATTAGCAACATCTTTATCACGCTCATCACCATTTGGAACAGCTCTAACGACCATTATTTTAACGTTAGAAGCAATTCCTTCAATTCCGATTCCATTTCCTCTAGTTGCAGCGATAATTCCAGCAACGTGTGTTCCATGAAATGCATCAGGGCCTTCATAACGATTACAACCATAGTAACGTTCAGTCATATCTTGCGGATTGTCACCTACTAAAACGCGACGAACACTATCCACATCCAAACTATTCATTTTAATTAAATTTCCAAAAGTTTCAGTTGCGCTGTTAATCTCTTTATCTAATGTGGCTGGGGGATAAACTAACATTACAGCTCCAATTCTCTTCTTTATTTTTGTTTCCATTTCATCCTTTGGAACATAAGCTTTATTTGTTTTTTTGTCAAAAACGCCATTTGAAGCAGCCTTTACATTATTAATGTAACCAGCCATCATCATAACCCCTTGATATTGTTGTTGATTTTTAGCGTTTTCTTGCTCTAATTCAGCTTTCATTTTAACATACTTATCGTAACGTTCTTTATCCGAAGCAGGAACATCACTTGCCGTTTTACCTGCGAAATAGTTCTTTTCAGCACGAACCATTCTTGCCAATTCTAAAGCTTCACTATCAATATCGCCTCCAGCACCTCCTAAAAATGACCAACCATGTTCATCGTCAATATATCCATTTTTATCATCATCAATTCCATTGTTCGGGACTTCACCTTTGTTCACCCAAATAACATCTTTTAAATCAGGATGATCTGTTTCAACACCGCTATCAATAACAGCAACAATTATTTCTTTAGCTGTTTTACCTTTCAATAATTCATAAGCTTTTTCAGCACCAACACCGTAAACTTTATCTTTTTTCGGATCTTTTAAATACCAGTTAATTGGAGCATTTGGTTTAACCTCTGTTGTTTTTTGTGCTAGTGAAATACCTGTACTCAGAAGTAAGGAAAGAGTAATAAATAGTTTGCGCATAATCTAAAAATGTTTTAATTAACAAATTTACGACTTTATTTAAGATCGCGAATAATCCAAAATATTAGAAGTAGTTTAAAAAAATCTTGAAAGGATTATGTCTTTATTGCATATTAAATGGAAATCAGTTCAATTTTAATCATCAATAATTAGAGATCATTATTATTTTAGATCATTGAAAAAGTTAGTCAAAACAAAATATCTTAAGGTTTAGTTTGAAATTCAAATTCTTTGGTTAATTTTAGGGTCAACATTTTTAAACAACTAATTAAATACCACAAATGGGTGAAATAGCAAAGATAGAGTTAGACGGTAAGGTATATGAACTACCAGTTATCACCGGAACTGAGAACGAAAAAGCAATTGATATTTCTAAATTAAGAGATTTATCTGGATATGTAACTTTAGATACAGGTTACAAAAATACTGGTGCGACAAAAAGTGCAATTACTTTTTTAGATGGCGAGGAAGGGATTCTACATTACAGAGGTTATCCAATTGAACAATTAGCGGAGAAAGCTTCGTTCATTGAAGTTGCATATCTTCTCATATACGGAGAGTTACCAACGTCTGAACAATTGAAATCATTTGAGACTAGCATCAAAAAACATACACTTGTTCACGAGGATATGAAACAATTTTTTGAAGCTTATCCAGCAAAAGCTCACCCAATGGGAGTTTTATCATCTATGATTTCTTCACTTTCAACATTTTATCCTGAATCCTTAGATCCAAATAGAAGTGCTGAGGCAAAAGACTTGACAATTCATAGATTGATTGCGAAATTACCAACATTGGCAGCTTGGGCATACAAAAACTCAATGAGGCATCCATTTATGTATCCAAGAAATGAATTCGATTATTGTAAGAATTTCATGTATATGATGTTTGCTATGCCAACTGAAGATTATAAAATTGATCCAGTTGTTGTAAGCGCATTGAACAAATTATTGATTTTACATGCTGACCACGAGCAAAACTGTTCTACTTCTACAGTTCGTATCGTAGGGTCATCTCAAGCAAACTTATATTCGACTGTTTCTGCAGGTATATCTGCACTTTGGGGTCCACTTCACGGCGGTGCAAACCAAGAGGTAATTGAAATGTTAGAGCAAATTCATAACGATGGCGGAAACGTTGATAAATGGGTTGCTAAAGCAAAAGATAAAGAAGATCCTTTCCGTTTAATGGGATTCGGACACAGAGTTTACAAAAACTTCGATCCACGTGCTAAAATCATTAAAGTAGCTTGTGACGATGTATTAGAAAAATTAGGTGTTAATGACCCATTATTAGAAATCGCTAAGAAATTAGAAAAATACGCTTTAGAAGATGAATATTTCAAAGCAAGAAATTTATATCCAAATGTTGATTTCTATTCAGGAATAATCTACAAAGCATTAGGAATTCCAACTGAAATGTTTACCGTGATGTTTGCGTTAGGTCGACTTCCCGGATGGATTGCACAATGGAAAGAAATGACTGAGAATAAAGAGCCAATTGGTCGTCCTCGTCAAATATACATTGGTAAAACTTCACGAGATTACGTTGCTATTGACAAAAGATAAAAAAGTAAGACCTCAATAAGTATTGAAATTAACACGTAGTTTTATACGTTTTAGATAAATACCTTAAATTGACTCAAAAAAGGATAATGTTCTCCATTAAATTGAGTTTTTTAACTCATTGAGAAAAAGAAATACCTATTTAAAAGTCAATATAAAACCCACGTTATTTTTTTCATGTAACGAATCAGATTGAGGAATTCTTTAAAAAAAAAGCATAAAAAAAGCGGATAAATATCCGCTTTTCTTTTTTTTAATTTTATTTAATTAAGCATTTGCATTCATAGTATCTAAAACATCCATTACGCTTTTAACAGCCTCAGCGGATTCTGCTAAAAGTGCTTTTTCGTCATCGTTTAACTGTAATTCGATAATTTTTTCAATTCCGTTTTTACCTAGAACTACTGGAACACCTAAATAGATATCTTTCAATCCGTATTCGCCATTCAACCAAGCGCAAACTGGGAAGATGCGTTTTTGGTCGCGAACAATAGCTTCAACCATTTGAGCAGCAGCTGCACCTGGAGCATACCAAGCAGAAGTTCCTAATAATTTAACGATTTCTCCACCACCAAATTTCGTTCTTTCGATGATTTCGTTCAATTTAGATTCTTCAATTAACTCAGTAACTGGAATACCTGCAACAGTTGTGTAACGAGGAAGTGGAACCATTGTGTCTCCATGTCCACCCATCAATACTGCTTGAATATCTTTTGGAGAAACATTTAACTCAGTTGCTAAAAACGCACGGTAACGAGCTGTATCTAAAACACCTGCCATACCAAATACTTTGCTAGAATCTGTTTTTGCACTTAAGTAAGCACAATAAGTCATAACATCTAATGGATTCGAAACGATGATTATTATTGCATTCGGAGAATACTTCACAACGTTCTCTGTCACTGTCTTAACGATACCAGCATTGGTAGCAATAAGATCGTCACGAGACATTCCTGGTTTTCTTGGTAAACCCGATGTAATTACAACTACGTCAGAATCAGCTGTCTTTGAATAATCATTTGTTGAACCAATTGTTCTTGAGTCATACAAATTGATTGGAGCTGTTTGCCAAATGTCTAAAGCTTTACCTTCTGCAAATCCTTCTTTAATGTCTAACAAAACGATTTCGTTAGCAATTTCGCGCGAAGCTAAAACATCCGCACACGTTGCGCCAACATTTCCAGCGCCTACTACTGTTACTTTCATATTTGAACCTTATTAAATTATTACTATTTATAGTGGCACGAATTTAAGTAATTTGACCAAAAAATTGTCTTTTTAATCAATAAAATAAAAATTGTTTCTAATTCAAGGCAACTATTAACTTTGACGGTCGTTAACAAGTTGTTGAAAAATTGGAGAAAAAGGATCATTTAAAAGAAATTGTAGAGGGCTGCCTCAAAGGTGAAAGACGTTCGCAAGAGGCTTTGTTTAAACAATTCTATGGAAAAATGTTTGCTGTTTGCTTGAGATATATTTCAGATAGAGATACAGCTCAAGAAGTTCTTCAAGAAGGATTCATTAAGGTCTTTGACAAATTGGAACATTTTGATTTTAAAGGTTCGTTCGATGGTTGGATTCGCAGAATTATTGCAAACACAGCAATCGATACCATTCGCAAAAACAAACGAAGCCCATTTTTAAGTGATAAAGACACTGATTTCAAGCAAGAAGCAGTAGATGAAATGGTTAATAAAGAAATTTTTGACACCATAAGTCTAAAAGCTGAAGTTGCACTTGAAGCAGTTTCTAAACTTTCACCAGCATACCGTACTGTATTCAATCTTTATGTAATGGAGGATTATTCACACAAAGAAATTGCAGAGATTTTAGGAATAAACGAAGGAACATCAAAATCCAATTTATCAAAAGCAAAAATGAATTTGCAACGCATATTAAAAGAAAAATATAAAAACATCGATTAGATGAAAGATATTGAAAAACTATTTAAAGATTCTTTAGAAAATCATGAGTTAACTTATGATGCTTCTGCTTGGAAAAGTCTAGAGTCTAAACTACCTCTCGCTAGAATTGTTAAACCTATCAATTTTACGAAATGGGGATTAATTGGATTTGCAGCAGCTGCTTTTGCTGTTTCTGTATTTATCGTTTCAAATTCTGATGAAAAACAAACTAATCTAATCGATAAAAAAGAAGTAAAACAAGTTGAAAAGCGACCAGCTTCAACTAAAAATTCTACTTCCACAAATCCAGCTTTAACTACTGAGGAACTGATAACTTTAACAAAATCAACTCAAAAGACTTTAACTGATAACACAACTAATTCTACCGTAAATATTGAACAAAACCAGGTAGATGGTGAATCTAAAAATACTAGTAACCAATTAACAAAAGGATTGGAGAATGCTGTGATTACTGGCAAAACAAACCACCAGCCAACTATAGTTCAATCGACGACTGAAAATCAACAATCGAATTATAACACCAAAATACCTGCTGTTCCCACGAAATGTCAAGGAGAAACACTTGATTTAGATAATGAAAATTCAAAATCAATTGTATTAAAATCACCTTCAGGAAAACTAGAAGTAATTCGTGCTAAAAATCAATTGAAAACCAATTTAAATCAAACAGGAACTTACTCGATTAGCTCCATTGATGAAAAAGGAGATTTAATCGAACTAAGAACATTTAATGTAATTAACTCACCCTCAGTTTCTTTGAATTTTGACTCAGAATTAACTTATGAAAATGGATTACCTGTCTTAAAAGCTAATTTAGAAAGTGAAGAAAATAAAGTTAAGTGGACATTGAATAACAAAACACTCGATGTTGCTGGTAAAAACGCTTTAATTCACGCTTTCAAAAAAGGAGCTTATGAACTTAGTGTTACCGCAACAAATGAACTAGGGTGTAAGTCCACTGAAAGCAAATTAATTCAAGTTAAAGATGAATATAACTTACTTGCCTACAATAGTTTTGACCCATTTTCAAATGACATTCGCAAAACTACATTCTTACCTGTTGCACTTCACAGTAGAACATCACCTTTTGATATGGTAATTCTAGATCCAACTGATGGTGGAGTAGTTTTTGAAACTTCGGATGCCTCTCAACCTTGGGATGGCATTGATAGAAGAGATGGGAAATTAATAAATACTCAAAAAGTCTATATTTGGAAAGTAACTATCAAATCTCCAGAAGCTGGCGAAAAATCAGAATACAAAGGAACAATTACCAGAATCTAATTTCTTATCATTAGTAGCTTTTATAAGTTTTGTTAATAGGGATTAATGTTAAAATATTAATCCCTATTTTTGTTTATTCAGCACAAAATGGCACTAAAACTATTTAATACTAAAATACATCACAAACGTTTCGACTTTATACCTCGTTATTACGATGAGCGAAAAGAACGTTTGGAATTAAAAAGAAAACAATATCAAGAAAATGAAAACCTTAGCGATTCAGAACGCACCGTTGCTATGCGCGAACAATTAAAAGATAATTGGTCACATGGAAGGGTCAGACAACAAGCAAACTATCAAGCGAATTTTAGAATTCTAATCTTAATTGGTGTTATTGTTGTTCTTGGTTATTTCATTTTCAATGGATTAGACGATATCGAACAAGTGATTCAAAAAATCATGAAGTAATGAGTATCATACAATTATTACCTGATCATATTGCCAACCAAATAGCTGCTGGAGAAGTTATTCAACGTCCAGCTTCCGTCATTAAAGAAATGGTTGAAAATGCTATTGATGCAGGAGCAACAAGTATAAAAGTTATTATAAAAGATGCAGGAAGAACACTCATTCAAATCATTGACGATGGAGATGGAATGAATGAAAAAGATGCTATTCTCTGTTTTGAAAGACATGCTACAAGTAAGTTAAAAACAGCTGACGATTTATTTCAATTACAAACAAAAGGGTTTAGAGGAGAAGCGTTGGCTTCAATCGCTGCAATTGCGCATGTTACTCTAAAAACAAAGCACAAAGACGAAGCTGAACTTGGTGTTAAAATCGAAGTTGAGGGAGGTACAATCAAAATTAATGAACGTGCTGTTTGTTCAAAAGGAAGTTCGTTTGAAGTAAAGAATTTGTTTTACAATGTTCCTGCGAGAAGAAATTTCTTGAAATCAGACGCTGTTGAATTCAACCATATTCGTGAAGAAATGGAACGAATTATTTTTGCACATCCTAACGTACAATTTTCCCTATTCCACAATGGACAGGCGATTTATGAACTTCAAATTGCGATTTTAAGAAAAAGAATTGTTGATGTTTTTGGAAAATCAATTCAAGAAAAATTAGTTCCAATTCAAGAAGAAACGAATATTGTTAAAATTCACGGATACATCGGAAAACCTGACGCTGCAAGGAAATCAAGAGGAGAACAATACCTTTTTGTAAATAATCGTTTTTTTAAAGATAGTTATTTTCACCACGCAATTACGAAAGCTTATGAAGGACTAATTGCCGAACGAACTTTTCCTACTTACTTTATTTTTTTCGAAATAGATCCCTCAAAAATTGATGTCAATATTCACCCTACAAAGACAGAAATTAAATTTGAAGAAGATCGTTTTATCTATTCAATTTTACTAAGTGCGGTAAAACAAGCCCTCGGAAAATATAACATCTACCCTACTCTCGATTTTGAGCAAGAAACAAGTTTTGAAGTTCCATCTTCGGTTAGAAAATCAGATCCTGTTGCACCTTATATTGAAGTAAATCCAAATTTCAATCCTTTTCAATCGACAAGTTCAAGTCCAAATTCCAATTCTAAAGGTGGATCAAGTGGATTTTCTTCAGCAATGAAAAATGTAGGATTCGGAAACGATGCACCAAGTACTTTAGATTGGGAAAATTTCTATAAAATTAAAGAAGATGAAACGCCTGTTGAAACTCAAAAAATTGATTTTGAAGAAGCAAATGAAGAAACAGTAGTTGAACAAACAGACAATTTACTAATTAGAGGAAAATACCTTGTAACAAATTGTAAATCAGGATTATTAATTATCGACTCTAAACGAGCAAACGAACGTATTATTTATGATGAATTACAAACAAATTTTATTCATTCGCCGATAGCTGCACAACAATTATTGTTTCCTTATGAAAAAAGCATAAGTAAACAAGAAGCGATTCAATGGAGTATGAATAACTCACTTTTTCATCAATTGGGATTTATTGGTGCAATTCAAGAGCAAACTTTACTAATTAATGCTATTCCAGCATTTTTGGCAGATGATCAAATTATTTCAGTTCTTGACAATATGTTTGAAACATTGATGCATCGGGAAATTGATAAATCGGATTTAGCACACCAACTAATTGCTTCAATAGCTAAATCAGCAAGTAAATCAATTGCTTTAACTCATAATGAAGAGGCAAAAAGAATGATAGTCCAATTATTCCAATGTGAAAATCATAGCTTTTCACCAACAGGAAAGAAGATATTAAGCACTTTAACAATTGAAGAAATAGCACAAAAATTTTAATATGCTAAATAATATACCTCAAGTAACCAAGAACATCTTGATTTTAAACATTATGTTTTTTGTTGCTACTTATATTTTAAAAACGCAAGGAATAGATCTTATTTCTCAGTTTGGCGCACATTACGTCAATTCTACTTTGTTCCAACCTTTTCAAATAATTACGCATTTTTTCATGCATGGAAACTTTTTTCATATTTTCTTCAATATGTGGTTGTTTATAATGCTTGGTGCTTACTTGGAAAAAATTTGGGGGCCAAAACGATTTTTTATTTTCTACATTGCAACTGCACTTGGTGCTTTTGGACTGTATAACATTATTGGAGTATATGAATTAGAAAATCTTAAAAATCAACTAATTAATGAAGGTTTTAATTTAACAGAACTTAATTATATGATTCAAAATGGCGAATATAATCAAGTCAATTTTGAAAGTAATAAAGTTTACCATGACTATGTTGTAAACTCCTACACTCCTATGGTTGGTGCTTCCGGTGCTGTTTTTGGTATCTTAGCAGCTTTCGCAATCCTCTTTCCGAACACCGAATTCATGATTTATTTTATGTTTCCGATTAAGGCGAAATTTTTAGTTGGAGGCTATTTTTTATATGAAATTTATCAAGCCTATCAAAATAATGCCGGTGATAGTACAGCCCATCTAGCCCATGTAGGTGGTGCAATTGTAGGTGGAATTATAGTGCTAATTTGGAGAAAAACTGATAAATCTAACTTCTGGTAAACCATGAATAATTCAAGAAATCTTGTTGAAGAATTACAGTTTCAATTGCGTCATGGAAGCGTAACCACGAAATTGATATTTGCAAATGTTTTCGTTTTTATCTTTATTCAACTAATAATTGTCACTTATCGACTTTTGCTCTTAGATACGAACTTGTCTATTGCTGAAGTTATTTTCACATTAGACACAAATTTCCTTGGATTTATACTAAAACCTTGGGGGATTATTACCAGTATTTTTTCGCATTTTGGTCTTTTTCATATCTTGTTCAATATGCTGTTCCTTTATTTCGCAGGACAATTTTTTGAATCAATTTTCAATGGTAAACGATTACTTTACACGTATATTTTCGGAGGAATTACTGGTGGATTGTTAGAAATTCTTTCTCATTTTGTTTTTCCAGCAATGCAAGAAAGTCATAATATCGTTGTTGGTGCCTCTGGTTCTGTTATGGCGATTTTCACAGCACTTGCATTTTACAGTCCAAATACAACAGTCCTTTTGTTTGGCGTTTTTCCAATTCGTATTTATTTCATTGCAATTTTCTTTTTATTGAAAGATTTAATTGGACTTGGAAGTAATGACAACATAGCGCATTTCGCACACTTAGGAGGAGCAATATTTGGTTTAATTTCAATTCAAAATATGTATTCAAAAAACAATATTATTAACGTTTTATATCGTGTTTTTGGAAATATTAAAAACGTTTTTACATTTAATAAACCTAAAACACCGAAATTCACAACAACGAGAGGTGGAATTAAGAAGGATGAAGATTATAATTTAGAAAAGAAAAAACGTCAGGGAAAAACAGATGAAATTCTTGATAAAATATCGAAAGCAGGGTATGAATCACTAACCAAAGAGGAAAAAGATTTTCTTTTCAATCAAAGTAAAAATGGGTAAAATTCACTATTTCGGAATTCCATTACTTTTCAAAATTGGGTCAGTAATTAGTTTTTTAACTTTATTGACGTGTTACCTTTCACCTCTTATTCACCCGAACACGATTTTTATTCTGCCCTTTTTAGGTCTAGCTTACCCTATTATTTTAGTTGTTAATATGTTGGTTTTCATCGTTTGGTTAATTTTTCGTTCCAAATGGGCACTTGTTTCTTTAGTAGTAATCTTAATTGGTGGAAAACTACATTTCAGAGCTTTTGCTTTTACACTTTTCAAAGACTCTAAAAAACAAAATGAGCTAAAAGTGCTATCTTATAATGTGCGGCTTTTTGATGTCTATAATCCATCGAGAGAAGGTGCTGAGGCAACACGAAATAAGATTTTTAGCTTTATCAGAAGTGAAAATCCCGATGTATTATGTCTTCAAGAATTTTATCGACAAGATCATCCAACCAATTTCCCAACAATTGATTCTCTATATGGTATCATGGGAACAAAGATTTATCACGAAAGAAGTGCATACAAACGACATGCACATCAAAATTTTGGTATTGCCTTATTCTCAAAATACCCAATGATAGCGAAAGGTGACGTTATGTTTGACACCCAAGGTAATGAAGATTTTAATTATTGTATCTACGCAGATATAGTGAAAGACGAAGATACATTTCGTTTTTATAATATTCATCTTCAATCAATTAAGTTTAATTCAGATTATTACCAAATAAAACCAGGAAATCCAATTGATAATTTGACAGATGAATCGACCATAAAATACATGCTCAAAAAATTACATATTGCCTATCAAAAAAGAGCTGATCAAGCCAGACGTGTTTCTATACATGCAAGAACATCTCCTTATCCAACAATCATTTGCGGAGATTTTAACGATACACCACTTTCTTACACTTACAATCAATTTAATCGCACATTAACCGACGCTTTTAGAAATACATCAATCGGTATTGGTTCCACTTACATCGGAAAATTACCTGCAGGAAGAATAGATTACATTTTTCATTCACCTGAATTGGCCTCGTATGAATTTAAAATTCAAAAGGAAGAATACAGCGATCATCGCGCCATTTCATGTATAATTTCCAAATAATGTTCATAGAAATAAATCCATATAATATTGATAAACGCCTTATACAGCAAGCTGTTGATTGTTTACATAAAGGAGGGGTAGTAATATTTCCAACAGATTCGGTTTATGCAATTGGCTGCGATTTAATGAATAAAAAAGCATTGCAAGAATTAGCAAGATTGAAAGGAAACAAACTCAATAAAATCAATTTTGCAATAATTTGTCACGATTTATCAAATTTATCTTTGTATTCAAAACAGATTGATAGAGCGACATTTAAATTATTAAAACATCATTTGCCTGGACCATTTACATTTATTTTACCAGCCAATAATGAAATTCCTAAAATTTTTGATACCAACAAAAAGGAAATTGGAATTCGTGTTCCTAACAATGAAATCGTTTTGGAAATTGTTCGCCAATTAGGAAATCCAATCGCAACAACATCTTTACACAATAAAGAAGATAACATTCAAGAATATTTCTCTGACCCCTATGAAATTTATCAGAATTACGATGACGATGTTGCACTGATTATTGATGGTGGTTATGGGAAATTAGATGTTACCACGATTGTTGATTGTACATCAGGAGCACCTGAAATTGTACGACAAGGATTGGGAATTTTAGAAATTTGATATGATTTTAATTGTTGATTGTGGAAGTTCAAAAGTGCCCTACATAGAGCAAATGGTGGACGAATATTGTGATTTTAAAACGGTGCATTTTTTTGATTTAACTTTTCAAATCACCCAAGAAGCAAGTGGAATAATTTTCTCTGGAGCACCTTTGTTGATTACAGAAATCGAAATGGCCAAATTCACGAATCACGTTAGTTGGATAAAGGAATACGAAAAACCCATATTGGGAATTTGCTTTGGACATCAATTACTTGGTTTGGTTCATGGCGCTTTTGGTTCACGAATGAAAGAAGACCGAGATTGGCAAGAAATTGAAAACTACATTGATTCACCTTTACTAGATAAATTTCCAACCGTTTTTGAAATGATGGAAGATCACTGTGAAAGTATTTCTGTTCCACCAGGATTTGTATTAGTTGCATCTTCAGATGCGTGTGTTAACGAAATGATGATACACCAGAGTAAACCTTTTTTCGGAGTTCAATTTCACCCTGAAGTTTCAGGGAATAACGGTAGTTTACTGATTAAAAATTTTGTGAGAATTGCTGGAGAGGTGAAATGAAAACACCATTAATTTCAAGCTGCTGAATTCAAGCTACAAATACAACTTTTAGCCATTATTTTTTTCAAAGTTCCGAAATCAATCCTTGAAACTGCAATAATAAAAGAAGTACTTATCATTGAATTTTGAAACGATACGCACATTCTCAAAATTTTAAAAAGTAAAATTAGTTAAATACTTAATTTTTTCCTATTTTGCACAGACCAAAAAAATAATTGAAGTTAAATGATACCTCTTTCAGTTCCGCACATCAATGGCAATGAATGGAAATATGTAAAAAATTGTTTAGATACCGGATGGATTTCTTCCGCAGGAACTTATGTGAATCAATTTGAACAAATGGTTGCAGATTATGCTGGTGTTAAATACGGCGTTGCTTGCATGAATGGGACTGCTGGATTACATATTGCTCAACTACTTGCTGGCATTGAGGCGGACGACTATGTTATTGTGCCCAATATTACTTTTATTGCAACATTAAATGCTGTTAAATATACAGGTGCAAGACCCATTTTAATTGATATTGATCCAAATAATTGGCAGATGGATTTAGATTTATTAGAAAAATATCTTGCTGAAAATACAATTACAAAAGAAGATGAAAGAGGTATAAATATCTACTTAAATTCAACATTGAAAAGAATTAAAGCAATCGTACCAGTTCACGTTCTTGGAAATATTGGAAATTTAGAGCGACTATCGGAGATTGCGACAAAGTATCATTTAGAAATAATTGAGGATAGCACAGAAGCTCTTGGTTCTTTTTATAAAGGAAAACATGCTGGGTCATTTGGTAAATTTGGTGTTTTTAGCTTTAATGGAAATAAAATAATTTCAACGGGTGGAGGTGGTGTAATTGTTACCGACAATGAAGAACTAGCGAAGAAAGCAAAACATCTCACAACGCAAGCCAAAATAAGTCAATTAGAATATATTCACGATGAAATCGGTTACAACTACCGCTTAGTGAATATTTTAGCAGCAATCGGGGTTGCTCAGATGGAACAATTTACATCCTTACTAATTAAAAAACGTAAAATTGACGCTTTTTACAGAAGTGAATTGGCTGGATTAGGTGATATTGAATTTCAAGATGTTTCTTCAGATGTTGAAGTTAATTGTTGGCTTTTTACGTTCAAAACCCATAAAATGCGTGAACTTTTAGAATTTCTAAATGAAAATGGTGTTCAAGCACGCCCATTTTGGATGCCAATGAACCAATTAGATATGTTTGAAAAAGAGATTTATGTCCAAAATGAAGACCATTCATCAAAAATTTATGAAACGTGTTTAAGTATACCTAGTTCAGCTGGAATTACCCAAGAACAGTTGGAAGAAGTGGTCAGTAGAATTAAAGAATTTTTTAAAAGTGAAGAATAAAGAGTTAAAAGTTAAAAGTTAAGAGTTAAAAGTTAAGAGTTAAGAGTTAAAAGTTAAGAGTTATGTTTGTTAAATAAAATGCTTACTTAAAATTTGTGCTAATACCATTTTATATTTAAGATATCGCACTCTTTAAGTCAATAAAATAGCTGTCAATATTCACCCTAGTGAACTAAAGATTAAAAAACAATTAAATTATATTTTCCGATTTAAATCGAGACATTCCTTTCTGGACTAACTACTTAGAACGTTGCGATAAAAAAAGAAAAAAAATGAACCTAATCGACATTCCAAGTTTTATTGGAAAATTTATTATAAAAAGACAAAATAGTTTTTTTGACAGCGATATAGCTCAGAATTCGACCATTCTTTCTCAAAAAATCAAAGGGAAATCAGTTATGGTTATTGGTGGAGCTGGAACAATTGGAACTAGTTACATCAAAGCCATCTTAAAATTTGAACCTGCAAAATTGTATGTTGTTGATACCAACGAAAATGGTTTAACAGAGTTAACGCGTGATTTAAGAAGTAGCCCAGGGCAATTTATTCCTGAAGAATACAAAACATACCCAATGAGTTTTGGTGATGCTGTTTTTAGTAAAATGTTTGTAGAAGAGGGGCCATTTCACATAGTTGCCAATTTTGCTGCGCACAAACATGTGCGTAGCGAAAAAGATAAATACTCCATCGAGGCTATGATTGAAAATAATGTCTTTAAAGCAAAAGAATTTTTAGATTTATTAGTAAAACACAAGCCTGAATATTTCTTTTGCGTTTCAACAGATAAAGCAGCAAACCCGGTAAATGTTATGGGTGCAAGTAAAAAACTAATGGAAGAAGTGATAATGGCATACAGTTCTGAACTTCAAATTACGACAGCTCGATTTGCAAATGTTGCTTTCTCAAATGGTTCTTTACTTGCTGGTTATATCGAAAGATTGTACAAAAATCAACCGATTTCCTGCCCTTCGAACGTAAAACGTTATTTCGTTTCACCAGAAGAAAGCGGACAAATTTGTATGTTAGCTTGCATGTTAGGAAATTCAGGAGAAATTTTCTTTCCTAAGTTGGATAAAGAGGAAATGACTTATTTTAAAGAAATTACTACGGACTTTTTTAAGCAATTAAATCGAGAAATCGTTTTGTGTAAATCAGATGAAGAAGCGCGCGAAAAGTCTGAAAACATAAAACCGTCAGATCCCTATCCAGTTTATTTCTTTGAATCAGTTACGTCAGGAGAAAAATTATACGAAGAATTTTTTACTGCTTCAGACGAAGTTGATAAGGATACATTTTTAAGTTTAGGAGTAATCAAAAACGCACGAAAATTACCTAAAACTGAAATTGAAGCAACAATAATTGACCTTAAAGCTCTTATGAGATCTGGAAATTACGATAAATCTTCAATCGTTACATTACTACAAAAATATATTCCTGATTTTCATCATATTGAAACAGGAAAAACACTTGACCAAAAAATGTAATGAAATATGCAATGTCTATTTAAAAAAGACTCATAACTGTAATTTTAAAGCATATAAAAAACGATAAAATGATAAAGAAAAATTTACTCGTTACTTCTTCATTGCTCGATCCATTTCTCTTCTATCGTCTTTCTCTTTTAGATCTTGTCTTTTATCGTGGAGCTTTTTACCTATTGCACAGGCAAAATTAACTTTAACCCAACCTTTTTCTGATAAAAACAATTTAAGTGGTACTAGTGTATTTCCTTTAATTTTCAGAAATTTCTCAATTGAAATTATTTCTTTTTTATTGAGTAATAATTTACGATCAGCTTTCGGTTTATGATTGTAAAATGATCCATTTGCGTATTCATTTATATGCATGTTTCGAATCCAAACTTCACGATTTTCACATATACAATAAGCTTCTAAAATACTTGCTTTTCCACTTCGGATACTTTTGATTTCGGTACCTGACAATTGAATACCAGCAGTAAATTGATCTTCTAAGTGGTATTCAAACTTGGCTTTTTTATTGCGAATATTTAATTCTTTCACTGACATATTACAAATTTAAGAAAAACATCGAAAGCATTACTTTTCAGTTTTTTGCAATCGTTTTTTAATTGTTCAATCAAGATTCATTGCAAATGAATAAATCGCAAGAATTACTTAACTTTGAATCGTAAAATATGCAAATTCCTTCCAAATATCTTGAAAACGCAACAGAGCAAATTGCTTCTCTGCCTGGCATTGGTAAAAAAACAGCTTTACGCTTGGCTTTGAATTTATTGCAGCGCTCAGAAATTGAAATTTCTGACTTCACGAAGGCAATACTCGAATTAAAAAGTAATTTGGTAAATTGTAAAAGCTGTGGAAATATCTCAGACGATCCAGTCTGTTCGATCTGTATCAATCCTTCACGCGATCATTCGATTGTTTGTGTAGTTGAAGATATTAGAGATGTCATGGCCATTGAATCAACTTCAACATTCAAAGGAGTTTATCATGTTCTAGGTGGGCTTATTTCTCCAATGGATGGAATTGGCCCATCTGATTTGAATATTGACAATCTTGTGCTAAAAGCTGCCTCATCCAAATTAATTGAAGTTATTTTTGCCCTAAGTTCAACAATGGAAGGTGAAACTACCAATTTTTATTTATTCAAAAAACTTCAAGCATTCGAAATACTGATCACAACACTTTCTAGAGGAATTTCTGTCGGCTCAGAATTACAATATGCCGACGAAGTAACGCTAGGTCGCTCCATGCAACATCGTCAACCTTTTCAACTTGACATTAAATGAATAAACTTATGCTTATTTCGCTATTCCTATCAAGCGCTTTTGTAATTTTCGCACAAAAAGAAAGAGTCTATATTGCAACCGCAAAAACAAATAAAAACATTGAGAAATACTTGAAAGAAGTTGATCCGTCGATTGAACTAATCGATTTTATGACGGTCGATAAAAATGAATGGAATACTACTTTAAATAAATGTTCGGGTCTGTTGCTCAGTGGAGGTTTAGATGTCCATCCAAAAAATTATGGTCTTGATTCTCTTGAACTATATTGTCAAACTGACATCGAACGCGATAAAATTGAATTATTATTGCTCAACAATGCAATGAATGATTCACTTCCAATTTTAGGAATTTGCCGCGGAATGCAATTACTTAATGTTTTTTTTGGTGGACAATTATGCGTTGATATTCCTACTTTTTATACAAATGACAGTGTTTTTGTTTCGCATCGCGATCCTAATAAACTTAATGACGTAATACATCCTGTGGAAATTTACACCAATTCTGATTTATTTAAAATTTTAGCTACTGAACAAACAAAAGTTAATAGTTGGCATCATCAATCTGTTTCTGAATTAAGCAAAAAAATGCGAATCGGTGCAATAAGTCCAGATGGAATCGTAGAAGCTATAGAATGGAGAGAGGGACTAGATAAACGGTGGATTCTTGGGGTTCAATGGCACCCCGAAAGATATTACGACGAACAACCCGAGAATTTATTGATTGTAAAAGAATTTGTGAAACAACTCAAAAAATAATTCAATGAAATAAAAAGTTGCTTTCAATAAACTCGGTAAACTTTTGATAAAGCAATGAATGGAAAATATAACCTTAAAGTCTTAAAGTTCCAAAACATTTTCCCCGTTTATCTTCGTATTAGCGAAATTTAATAAAACCCAAATAAACCAAATGCACAACAAAGAAATAATTCATCAACAACTTCTTATCGAGGTAGAAAATCGCATTAAAAATCTAAAAATAATTTTAATTGAAATGTTTGAAGCGGCAGGAGGAACGGATGCTAAAAGTTCAGCTGGTGATAAACATGAAACAGGAGTTGCGATGGCTCAATTAGAACAAGAGAAACTCACTAAACAAATAAATGAACTTCTAAAATTACAAGAAAATTTACAAAAAATTAATCCGACTATTAAGCAGTCTAAAATCGGATTAGGAAGTTTGGTTGAAACAAATAATGGCTTTTACTACTTTTCCATTGGAATTGGAAATTTAATTATTGAAAACCAAACGATTTTTGCCTTAAACCCTAAATCACCAATTGGTGAGTTATTAACGGGAAAAATAAAGGGTGATAAAATTCATTTCAATGGAAAAACAACTGAAATATTGGGTGTTCAATAAAATTATCAATAAAGAAAATCATCAAAATAATTTCTAAAAACAACCTCGTGTAATTCACTTAAATACACTTTTGCTTGTTTTTTATTCATTACAGTTTCAGTATTTTTTGATACAACCTCGTAATACTTAATTTCATTGATTTTTTCTAAACGCTCTTTTTTGATATAATTCATTGAAACTGGATGAGGATAACCTATATAATCTGTAATATTCATGAATCTTGGGTTTTGTTTTATCATTTGTCGTTCGACTTCTAATTCTGAAACACGTTCTTTCAAAACTGATATGTAAACTTTCAATTTATCCTCAGCTAATTGCTCCAAATGCTCGCTTGTTTTATAAACCCATTCCATTTCTAGGCGCAATAAAGTTTTTAAATCCTTCTGTTCATAGGCAATTGTGACAGATTTCATCAATTCTAACTTGTGATTTTTAAGCGCTTCATCTGTTTCTGTATCAGGATGTAATGCTTTCGAAAGTGTAATATAAATCGAACGCAAACTTTTGTTTTTAATCAAATCAGATACTTTTTCTTGTTCTTCAAGTTTTATCTGTTTTTTAGACTTTTTACGTGATTTGTCTTTTGAATTCTCATGTTTAAACTCTTCAAAAAGTTCTTTCATTCGAGCTTGAAAACGAGCCACACTCTCGGGGTCATTAACATCCACATCATCGAGGTTTACTTTTTTTCCATACATTTCCTCGAAAAAATCGCTAAACTGTTCATTAGCTTCATCTCACAAGAATAAACTATCATATCTGAGAGTTGATCCATTGACTTTTTTGTGAGTTCAATACGATTGCTTAATTCACTTAAAGCTTTAGCAAATTGAATTTGTTTTTCTGCCAGTAAAAAAATTTGTGGTCTCACCTCTTTTTCAAAATAAGCAAATAACAAGTCTGCTTTTCCGTATCGTTATTAATACTGTTTTCCAAACTTTGAATTCTACTCAACAAGCGATTAAATGCGGTTTGTTCCTTCGTTAATTTATCCTTTTGCTTTGTAGTAATCTTTAATTCAACTTTTGGAACCGGCTGAAAATCTTCGAAATCATCAAACAATGTTTTCATTACTGATTTATTTTAACTAAAATAAAATGTCCTAAAGGTAATTTTGTAAATCTAAATAAAAATTTAAAAATTAAATAATGTAGAATTCGAAAGTTTTCAAATCGATGAACTTTCACGATTGAATTACCTCAAAATATGAAATTTGAATGTTGAAATATGAAATTCAGAATTTTAACAAAGATTTGTACTTATATTTGAAAAATCAGTATTTTAAGACTATTTCAAAAGTCATTAATCGAGGCTTTGCAAAAATTAAATACCGGAGTTAGCCCTTGTTAATGAGGACAATAAATTTTTGAAGTAACGATGAGAAATGGGTTTTGCAACGGTCTTATATTATACCAATTTACATATTAAATGATGCAATTGAAAATCCATCTGGTATAATGTCGAGTTGGCTTTCAATGATTATTTTATACGACTTCGCTATGGACTAATGATTACAACTTCGATTTAAGTCAATACATCAGCGTTGGAATTTGTTTTCAACTTTTCAATCTTAGTTAATAGTTGTGCAGTAATATTGTTCAATTACAAGAATGATTAAATTTGGGTAAAAAAAATATGTCTAAATTATTTACCGTTATCGCTTTGAGTTCTCTATTGTTTCAGAGTTGTGCACAAAGTCCTAGTAGGGAAATCAAAAAAGAGATTAAACAACCTTTTACAAGATTTCGTTTTCAATTAACTGATTATTTAGCAAACAATAAAGATTTATATAATGAAGTAGAGCGCATTTTTAATGAAATGGACGATACTTCGCGAATTGCTCAATTAATTATGCCCGCTGCTGGTCGTTTAGGGAAAACAAAAGAGGAAATTGATCAATACATTAAGGAGCGAATTATTGGTGGTGTTTTGATGTTAAATGGAACAAAAGAAGAATTCTCAACTTGGATTAAAGATTTTGAAGGAACAAACAAAAAAGTTGGAAATCTTCCTTTTTTATATAGCGCAGATGCGGAACCAAGTTTAGTTAATCGCAAAATAACTGGTTCAACACAAGTGAAAAAAGCAAACGAAATCAATTCAATAGCTGAAGTTACTTCTGTTGCACAAACTATTTCAACCGATTTAAATGCTATTGGCATCAATTATAATTTTGCACCTGTTGTGGATATGTCGGCAAATAAAACAGTTGGTTATAGAGGATTTGGTGCTATTACTGCCAATTTAATCCCTTGGTCTGACGAATTTATTCAAGTGACTCAAAAAAATAATATAATTGCAACTGCCAAGCATTTTCCCGGTCATGGATTGGTTTCAGGCGATACACATCTATCCTTGCAATCAATTGATGGAGAGATGAAAGAAGTTAAAAACTATCCTGAATTAATCAAAAACGGAGTGCTTTCAATTATGGTTGCACATATAGCGGTTATCAATAATCCAAAATTTGATACTGAAGGATTACCAGCTACATGTTCTGAAAAAATAGTAAGTAATTTATTGCGAGATAGCTTGAATTTCAAAGGACTAATTGTAACTGACGCAATGAATATGGGTGGAGTTTCAAGTGTGCCACAAGCTTCCTTTAAAGCGATAAATGCTGGTTGCGACATCTTGTTAATGCCTTTGGACGTTAAAAAATCTCATGACGAGCTACTTGCAGCTTACAAGAAAGATAAAAATTTCAAAATGAAAGTTGACGCATCAGTTAAGAGAATCATTCGAATGAAAATTGCAATGGGTCTGATTGAGTTAAAATAATTTTTTTTTGCAAAAAAAAGTTGAATTATTCAATACCTGTTTTAAATTTTCTGTTTTTCAATGAGCAGAGGTTCAGGAATATCTTATTTAATGTAAACTCGCTAAAGTCAAAGTATATTATTGATTTATTATTTTTTAAAAAAAATAACAAAAGTAAACGATGTTTTCAAGAGTGATATTACTTCGAAGCGGTTATGTAACGATCTAGGTTATGATTTTTAGCTAATTCATCACCACCGATAATTAGTAGATTTTTGCATTTAGACTGTTCGGCCCATAAATCTAGATTTGACATCCCAACCATAAGCGTACCATTAATATCTATTTTATGAACTGCTTTTTGTTGTTTATCAAAAAGAACTTTTATTTCAGCAACTTCTTTTGTTAAGGTTTGATTTTCATTGAAAATTAACATACTATCGAACAAATCGAATGACTCGTGAAGTTTTTCAGAAACTGTAACTAACTCTTTCGTTCTTTCAGATGCCCATTCGGCAATCCTTTCAGAAAACTTACTGTTTGCTTTTAAATAAATTTTTTCAATCTTCATGTCCCTAATCGCTTTCAGCACAAATATAAGATTTTATTATGGTAACTGCTAAATAAAACCAATTAATAACCTAAAATTTTGAGATAATCTGCTGCAGTTTGTTCTTCACTGAAAATTTCAGTTTGAATTTTTCCATTTTCATCTCTCGAAATCAAGATGTGTTTCGGCTCTGGAATCAAACAATGTTTCAGGCCTCCAAAACCACCAATTGTTTCTTGATACGCGCCGGTATTGAAAAACCCAATATATAATATGTTTTCGGTATCAAACTTCGGTAAATAAATTGCGTTTGAATGTTGCTCTGAATTGTAATAATCATCGCTATCGCAAGTCAAACCTCCTAATAGAACACGCTCGTAATCATCATTCCAACGATTTATTGGCAACATAATATAGCGTTGATTGATTGCCCAAGTATCTGGTAAATTGGTCATAAAGGAAGAATCAATCATGTTCCATTTTTCTCGGTCATTTTGCTGTTTTTGATGAATGATACTGAAAATAGCACCACCACTCTCCCCAACTGTAAATGATCCAAATTCTGTAAAAATATTTGGTTCTGGAATGTCATTATCAGTACAAACACGCTTAACTTGTGTCAAAATTTCACGAACCATATAGGCATAGTCAAAATCAAAAGCCAATGATTTTTTTATTGGGAAACCGCCACCAATGTTTAAAGAATCAAGTTCTGGACATAATTTTTTAAGATCAGAGTAAACACGTAAACATTTCGTCAACTCATTCCAATAGTAAGAAGTATCATTTATTCCTGTGTTTATGAAAAAATGCAACATTTTAACGCGAACTCTCGGATTGTCCTTTAAAATAGTTTTGTAAAATGGGACAATTTCACGGTATCGAATTCCTAAACGAGATGTATAAAACTCAAACTTCGGCTCTTCCTCTGAAGCGATTCTAATTCCAATATTTAATTCTTTGGTAGTGAGATTAATTAAACGTTTTAATTCATCTGTATTATCAACAACAGGTATTACTTTTAAAAAATCTTCCTCTATTAATTCAGCGACTTTATTCAAATATTGAACTGGTTTGTAACCATTACAAATGACATATTTACCTTGTTCGAGCTTTCCTGTTTCGACTAATTTTCGAACGATATCAATATCAAAAGTTGATGAAGTTTCAATGTGAACATCATTTTTGAGTACCTCATCTAACACAAAAGCAAAGTGACTTGATTTGGTACAATAAGAGTAATAATATTTTCCAGTGTAACCTAAATTATTAATCGCCTCACGAAACCAACCTTTAGCACGTTGAATATTATTGGAGATTTGAGGAATATAATTGAATTTAATTGGCGTTCCGTACTCATTAATCAATCGCATTAAGTCAATTCCATGGAAAAATAATTTATCTTCTCGAAGGTTAAACTCGTTCTGTGGAAAATCAAATGTTTGGTCAATTAAATCAATGTATTTTGTTCTCATTTCAATAAAAATGAAGCTAAATGCTCCTTTAGGTTATTCAATAAGTTTTAATTATTCTATTAAATTCTTAGTTGAGTTGTCGATTACTGCTTTTTATACTGCTAATACGATTGAGCGTTGAATTAGTTTCGGAAATTTACCCTTAAATTAAAAATTTCATGTTCACGCAATACTTCGTCTTTAAAAATCAATAATTTAAGTTTATTAGGATAAATAAGATACTATTGATGTATTAATCCAATTAGAGTTGTACCTCCTCATGCACAAACTGAAAAAGTTCAGTATTTTCTTTAATGAAAGCAAGCGTTTCCATTATTTCCGTCAAATCTTGGGATGAAACTAACTTCATTCTGTATTCCTTGAAGTGAGAAATTCCTTTGAAATAATTGGTATAATGTCTTTTCATTTCATTGATTCCGAGCACTTCACCTTTCCACCGAATACTCATATTCAAATGATCGATGGTTGCTCCTACTCTATCTTTTAGACTTGGTTTTTCTAAGTGTGTTCCTGTTTTTAGATAATGCTTGATTTCGTTAAAAACCCATGGATAACCAATACTTGCACGACCAATCATAATTCCATCAACACCATAACGATTCTTATATTCCAATGCTTTTTCAGGCGTATCAATATCACCATTTCCGAAAACTGGAATTTTCATACGAGGGTTATTTTTTACTTCACCAATTAAAGTCCAATCTGCTTCGCCTTTGTACATTTGCTTACGCGTACGACCGTGAATAGAAATAGCCTCAATACCAATATCTTGCAAGCGTTCAGCGGTGTCAACTACGAATTTTGTATCGTCATCCCAACCTAATCTTGTTTTAACTGTAACAGGTAAATTGGTTGATTTAACTATCGCTTCAGTCATGCGCACCATTTTTGGAATATCTTGTAGAATTCCAGCACCAGCGCCTTTGCACGCCACTTTTTTCACTGGGCAACCATAATTTATATCAATTATATCTGGATTTGTTTTTTCAATCATAATAGCCGCTTGCTTCATACTTTCGATTTCAGAACCGAAAATTTGAATTCCAATCGGACGTTCATATTCATAAATATCCAATTTCTGTATGCTTTTGGCTGCGTCGCGAATTAATCCTTCAGAAGAAATAAATTCAGTATACATTAAATCGGCACCATACTTTTTACACAGCGCTCTAAACGGAGGATCACTCACGTCTTCCATTGGTGCCAACAAAAGCGGAAAATCACCTAATTCAATGTTTCGAATTTTTACCATTCTATTTTCTTATTTTTTTGCTTGTTCTATTACTTTCAAGTAATTTTTTAATTCTTGCTCGTTTTCTGATTTCAAAACCATCAACATTTCATCGGATTCTACTACGATGTAATCTTTCAAACCATCTAAAAGCACCAATTTATTATTGGGTACATTTATCAAACAATTTTCAGAATTGAACGTGTAAACATTATCGCCAATAATTGAATTGTTTCTTTCGTCTTTGTGCAAATGTTGATTCAAACTTCCCCACGTACCAAGGTCGCTCCAATCAAAATCAGATAAAACAACAGAAACATTTTTGGCATGTTCCATTACTGCAAAGTCGATTGAAATATCTTCGCATTTATCAAAAGCATGGAAAACAGCAGCTTCTTCTTTCAAACCGTTGTCGTAAACAGTTAAATTATCAGCAAAAAGGTTGAATAAACGTGGTTGGAAGGCTTCTAATGCATCTAAAATCACTTTCGCTTTCCAAACAAAAATCCCAGCATTCCAATAGAAATTTCCTGCATTCACAAAAGATTTAGCAGTTTCCAAATCTGGTTTTTCTCTAAAATTAGTTACTTCATAAGCTTGGTTTGCTTCAACTCCTTGCGAATTATCAAACTCAATATAGCCATAACCTGTGTCAGGTCGGGTCGGTGCAATTCCCAATGTTACCAAGTGATTTTTGGAACTAGAAGTTTCAACAGCTGTATTAATGATTTCACAAAAGCGTTGACTATCCAAAATCAAATGATCAGAAGGCGTAATAATCAAAGTAGCATCCTCATTTTCATGATAAATTTTCGCTGCTGCATAAGCAATACAAGGTGCCGTGTTTTTACGCAATGGCTCACACAATACTTGATTTTCCTTTAATTCAGGTAATTGCTCAAGTACTAAATCTTTGTATATTGTATTTGTTAAAATATAAATTTGTTCGTCTGGCATTAAATCTTGAAGACGTTCGAAAGTTAAACGCAAAAGTGATTTACCGATTCCAAGTACATCTAAAAATTGCTTTGGTTTTTGAGGTGTTGACATAGGCCAAAAGCGACTTCCAACACCACCTGCCATAATTAATCCGTAGTTGTTATTTTTCATGACTTTCAATGATTTCTATTGATGCTAATGCGTGAACTAAATATTGTTTTCCGTTTAAATCAGTACAAAGATACCTACTCCGTCTCAAATTTCCTTTTTTAAATACTTTTCCATTCAATGAAAAGTGTGAATACATCGGAATCTCTTCTAATGTATGGCTTTGATGAAGTGTTGGCTTATCATATTTCTTTAATGCGCGTGATAAATTTAAGTCTGAACAAGATGAAGCTTTTGTATTTGTAAAACTCTTCCAAAGCGCTTTTTCCAAGTCTTCTGGGAGGTTTTTACTATCTAAAACTGGGATCAATAATTTTCTAAATGCATTTTTCCATTCTTCGCCGTGTGGATTTACCCGATGTCCATAATTATTAAATGTTCGTAAATGAGCAATTTCGTGTAAAGTTGTTACCAAAAAACTATATGGATTTAAATCACCGTTAACAGTAATTGTGGGAAGTTCTCCTGCCAAATTTGCTCTAAAATCGCCTAATTTTGATTTTCTTCCAGGTACAATTTTAAAAACAACCTTACTTTGAAGAATTGTATCCACTAAATAAGGAACGTAAACCTCTGGAGCAAATCGTTTTAAAGTTTCAGAATAGCGCGTTCTTTTATCCATTATTTGAAGATTTACAAAAGTACGAAAGATTAAGTTTCAAAATAGAGTGTATCCTAACGTGAAAATATTGTTTAATTTAGCGCGTTAGATCGATGAAAAATATAGGTAAATACATATTGATGTTGAAAGACGTTTTTACAAGACCGAATAAATGGCGTGTCTTTTTTAAACGACTTTTGGAAGAGTTTATCGGAATAGGAATTAATTCTCTTCCAATTGTTGCGTTGATGTCCACTTTTATTGGTGGAGTAATTGCACTTCAAACAGCTTCTAATATGTCAAGTCCTTTATTGCCAGCATATACGGTTGGATACATTACTCAGTCTAGTACTATTTTGGAATTTTCACCTACTATTATTTCACTCATTTTAGCAGGTAAAATTGGGTCAAATATCGCTTCTGAAATTGGAACAATGCGCGTTACTGAACAAATTGACGCACTTGAAATTATGGGAGTTAATTCATTGAATTTTCTAGTTTTACCCAAAATCACAGCTGCTATTATTTTTTTTCCGATTTTAGTTATTTTCTCAATGGCTTTGAGTATGTTGGGCGGTTGGATTTCTTTAATTGTTTCAAATCTCTCGACAACAGAAGAGTATGTCATGGGACTAAGAGCATTTTTTAATCCCTTTCATATTAAGTATGCTCTTTCTAAAACTATCATTTTTGGATTCCTGATAGTGTCCGTTTCTTCTTTTTATGGCTACTATGTTAAAGGGGGGTCATTAGATGTTGGCCGAGCTTCAACACAGGCGGTTGTGAGCAGCAGCGTAACTATTTTGATAGCAAACTTTTTATTAACACAAATGATTTTGTTGTAATGATTGAAGTTATCAAAGTAAATAAGGCTTTTGGCGAAAATCAAGTTTTAAAGGATGTATGCGCAAAGTTTGAAAAAGGAAAAGTTAATCTTATCATTGGTCAATCTGGTCAAGGAAAATCCGTTTTGGCTAAATGCATGGTGGGGTTACACGAAGTTGATTCTGGGGAAATCCTATACGACGGTAGAGATTTCACACATTTAGATCGTAAGGAAAGAAGCTTAATACGTCAAGAAATTGGAATGCTTTTTCAAGGTGCGGCTCTTTTTGACTCAATGACTGTCGAAGGAAATATTATGTTTCCACTGATTATGTTTACAAAAATGACAAAAGGTGAGATGCAAAAAAGGGTTGATTTTTGTCTAGAACGCGTAAATTTATCAGGAAGAAATAAACTATTTCCTTCAGAATGTAGTGGTGGAATGCAAAAAAGAACTGGTATCGCGAGGGCAATTTCAATGAATCCAAAATATTTATATTGTGATGAACCAAATTCTGGTTTAGATCCACAAACATCGATTTTAATTGACGAATTGATTAAAGATATAACAGCAGAATATCAAATGACTACAATTGTAATCACCCATGATATGAACTCTGTAATTGAAATTGGAGACAATATTATTTTTATTTACAAAGGACAAAATTGGTGGCAAGGTAATCGTGAAACAATCATCACAACCGACAATCCAGAAATTGGAAAATTTGTTTATGCTTCACAATTCATGAAAGATATTCGTACTTCCATGCAAGAAAAAAGAAGATAATTATTTTTAAAAAAAGTATTTTTCAAAAATATAATTATCTTTGTATCCCAATTTTAAAGATTCAAATTTCTTTAGGTTGCAGTTCTTAAAAGAAAGAACCTTGGTTGATCTATTTGCGGATGTGGTGAAATTGGTAGACACGCCAGACTTAGGATCTGGTTCCGAGAGGTGTGCGGGTTCGAGTCCCTCCATCCGCACTATTAGGTCTCGTTTAAACAAACGAGACCTTTTTTATTTAATACAATTAAAAAAATAGTAACAATGAACATTTTACGTGAAGATGTTGATGCACTAAATGCAGTGTTAAAAATACAAATCAGTCCAGAAGACTATCAAGCTAATGTAAAAAGCGCTTTAGAAAAACATAGAAAAACAGCAAAAATACCAGGATTTAGACCTGGAATGGTACCTTTCGGATTAATTCAAAAACAATATGGTAAATCTGTTTTAGCTGAGGAAATCAATAAATTATCCAACGATAGTCTGTACAAATACATTACTGAAAATAAATTAGATATTCTAGGTAACCCAATACCAAAGGAAGATTCAATATCCATAGGTAATTTTGATAAACCAGAAAATTTTGAATTCTCTTTCGAAATTGGTTTTGCGCCAACTTTTGATCTAGCAATCGCCGGAAAGAAATTCGAATTTCCTAAGGTTAAAATTGACGATACACTAATCAACAAACAAATTGAAGATCTTCAAAGACGCTATGGAAAATTAACTTCTGTTGAAATTGCTGGTGAAAAAGATATGATTCTTGGTAAATTCGAAGAATTAACTGAATCAGGTGAAGTGAAAGCAGATGGAATTTCGCATTCTACAACCATTTCATTAGAATTTTTGGATAAAAAAGACGCTTCTGATTTGTTGAATGGCAAAAAAGTAAACGACACTTTTGAATTAAACCCAAACTTAGTTTCTAAAAACGATGCTGATAAAGTAGCGATGCTAGGTTTGAAAGAAGACCTGCTAAGTTCAATTGGCGATAAATTTCAGTTTACAATTTCTGACATCAAACAAATGGAATTAGCAGAGTTGAATGATGAACTTTTTAGTAAATTATTCATGGATGGTGAAGTTACAACAGTTGAACAATTAAAAACGAGAATTTCTGACGACTTATCGAGAATGTTTAGTGAAGACTCAGATCGTATTTTAACTAGAAACGTTTATAATTTCTTACTCGAGGATACTAAAATGGAATTTCCAACAGAATTTTTGAAACGTTGGATTAAAATTTCAAGCGAAAAACCTGTAACGGAAGAAGATATTGAAAATGAATTTGACACCTATTTAAAATCACTTAAATGGCAATTGATTCAAACTAAAATCTTCACTGAAAACAATCTTAAATTAACAAATGAGGAGGTTATTGAACACACAAAAAGCTTGTTAATTTCAAACTATGCACAATATGGAATTCCAGCTCCAGATGATGCTGAATTATCAGAATCGGCTATTCGTTTATTGAAAAATAAGGAACAAGCAAATGGAATTTATGATCGTTTGGCTGAACAAAAATTGACAACTTATTTTAAATCAGCGGTTTCTTTAGATACTAAAGAAGTTAGTTATGATGATTTTGTTGAAATTGCATCTAAGTAATAAAACATAGATTATTTAGTAAAAGACCTTTTAATGAAAGGTCTTTTTTTGTAATCAGTAATTTCTGATTTTTTTTGAATTTGAAAAAATCATATATTTGTTGAAACTAATACTATGAACAAAATACTCTCCCTTTCTTTTTTTGCATTTTTTGCATTTAAATTAAGTGCTCAAACAAATCACAAATTTGACGGAATTGAAATTACCACAAAGCCTCAAACAGTTTCGGATAAAAACAATCGTAAATTTGGTTATGTATATGAAGTTTTAGAGATTAAAAACACCACCTCAGAAGAAAAAAGTATCTTATTCCATACAGATGCCTATTATGACGGTGTTTGTGCTACATGTGCTAATTCTGAATATAGTTATTCATTTATTTTAAAACCAAATGAAATACTTATTGGTTCGCTTAAAGACCCTGCTAATAAAGGTTTATTGGTTTTTAAGAAAGATACAAATGGTAATTTAAAAGATGTACTTTCCGATTTAAAATTTTCAAAAGTGATAGTAAAATAATCACTTTTTTTTCGATTCTAAAATTTATACTTAGCAAATTCTAATTTTACATAGACTAGTCAATAATTCAATCTAAATTCTACATTTATTTTTAATTAGGATTACCTTTGAACCCCAATTCAACTTTGACTTGGAATTACAATTAAAAACAAATGTCAGAAGAACGCTTAGATAAAATATTAATCGAACGCAAACTAGTATCTACAAGAGTTCGAGCGGAACAAATAATTACTGAATCAGGCGTTTTAATCAATGGAAAATTGATTACAAAACCTGGAAAAAAATTCCCAATTGACGTTGAAATTCAAGTGATGGGCGAAGAAATCCCTTGGGTTTCCAAAGGTGCTTTAAAATTAATCGGTGCACTTGAAAAATGGAATTTAGATTGCAAAAATAAAACATTCATCGACTTAGGTGCATCGACTGGCGGCTTTACTGAAATTTTATTGCACAATCAAGCTTCGAAAGTATTTTGTGTAGACGTTGGTTCGAATCAACTACACCAACGCATAAAAGAGGATGAACGCGTTATCAACCTTGAAAAAACACACGTCCGCGACTTGACAAACAAACTAATTGGAGAATTAGTGGACGGCTTGGTTGTAGATGTCGCCTTCATCTCCCTTGAGAAAACAATTCCTTTCGTACACGCATTTTTAAAAGAAGGTGCTTCAGCCGTGTTGTTAATCAAACCGCAATTTGAAGTTGGAAAAGCGAACTTGAATAAAAACGGAATCGTTAAAAATACTGCACTTTATCCAGAAGTGATTGAAAACGTTAAAAAAATGTGTGAAAAGAATAATCTAGTATTTCAAGATGTGATGGATTCTCCGATTCTAGGTGGCGATGGAAACAGAGAGTTTTTGGGGTATTTCGTAAAGAAATAAATTTTTCCGTAGAAGAAACAGAAGTCGTTGAAGAATTGAAAAAAGAATTAAACCACTGAGGCACATAGTTCAAAGAGGTTATGAAAATTATTAATTCGGAGCATAAACCAATTTCCCCATTTGAAAGTGGATTAAGGGGGATGAAAATTTTACAATTCACTTCAATCATCAGTCACCCTCCTTTGTCTTATCCGTCAGCTGACGGAAGGAAAGTAATCTCACTTTGAAATAAAATCAACATTCAACTCTTTTTCAATCCTCACAATTTCATTAACCCTTAACTTTGTGCTCAAAATTCAAAAATCATGAAACACGCATTTTTTGTTAGCGGAATTGGAACCGACGTTGGAAAAACAATTGTAAGCTCCATTTTATGTGAATTCCTTTTTGCAAACTACTGGAAACCTGTTCAATCTGGGGAATTGGACAATACAGACAGTATGAAAGTAAAGCGATTGGTGAGTTTTGAAACGTTTAAGTATTTCCCAGAAAAATTTCGATTGACGCAACCACTTTCTCCCCACGTTTCGGCAAAATTAGACGGTTTTCACATCGAAGCTACAGATTTCGTTTTCCCAGAGTTTACTGGTAATTTAATCGTTGAAGGTGCAGGTGGTTTGATGGTTCCAGTCAACGAAAACGGGTTACTATATTGCGATTTAGCTGCCGAATGGAAATTGCCAGCCATCTTGATTTCAAGACATTATTTAGGAAGTATCAACCATACCTTGATGAGCATTGAAACCCTTCGCAACCGAAATATTCCCATTTTAGGAATCATTTATGTGGGCGATGAATTGCCAATGACCGAAGAAGTGATTTTCACGAAAACACAGATTCCAACCTTGTTTCACGTTCCGATTTTTGAAAATCTTTCCAAAAAGACGATTTCTACTTTCGCAAACCAGCTACGTACTCCCGAAACTTTGGCTAAATTTGGCCTATGAGTAGTTTAGTTGATGACGCAAAATACGTGTGGCATCCGTTTACACAAATTCAAACGGAACCTTCTCCCCTATTGATTTCCAGCGCAAAAAATGCAACGCTTTTCACAGTAGAAGGGAAATCGTATTTGGACTGTAATTCTTCTTGGTGGGTAAATGTGCACGGACATGGAAACGAACACATTGCACAAGCCATTCAAACTCAATTTGCAGCAATTGATCACGTGATTTTTGCAGGAGCGACACACGAAAAAGCCATTGAATTATCGAAACGAATCGTTGAGAAACTCAATTGCGATTTACAAAAAGTCTTCTTTTCCGACAACGGTTCCACAGCAATCGAAGTAGCCATTAAAATGTGTATGCAATTCTGGCACAATCAAGGCATTAAGAAATCGCGCGTTTTGGCTTTGGAAGGCGCTTATCATGGAGACACTTTTGGAGCAATGTCGGTGGGTGAACGCGATTATTTCAACGCACCTTTTGAACCTTTTTTCTTCAACGTGGATTTCTTGGAATTCCCTTCTGAAACAAACGAAAAACAACTCTTAACGCAAGCGAAAACCCTTTTTGAATCAGGAGAATTCATCAGTTTAATTGTTGAACCCTTGATTCAAGGATCGGCTGGTATGCGTTTTTATTCAGTTTCGTTTTTGGAAGAATTGGTAAAACTCGCAAAGGCAAATAATGTACTGGTTATTTTTGACGAAATCATGACCGCTTTTGGACGTACGGGAACACTTTTTGCCTTTGAACATTCGTGCGTTCGACCAGATATTATTTGCCTTTCCAAAGGATTAACTGGTGGCGTTTTGCCTTTAGGTTTGACCGTTGCCACCAACGCTATTTTTGATGCATTTTTAAGCGATGAACGCGCAAAAGCCTTCTTACATGGACATTCATTTACCGGAAATCCATTGGCATGTGCTGCAGCTTGTGCAAGTTTAGATTTGTTCGAACAAGCAGAAACTTGGGAAAACATCAAAGCGATTGAAACACGCAATTTAAACTTCCTTCAAAAACTCGAAAAGCACCCAGCTATCGACAATGCACGTGTTTACGGAACCATTTTAGCACTCGATTTAAAAACCGACGGACCTGCAGGTTACTTCTCTAAAATTCGCGATAAAGCCTACACTTTTTTCCTTGAAAACGGTTTACTCTTGCGCCCATTGGGAAATGTATTGTTCATCAACCCACCTTATTGTTTGACGGAAAACGAACAGCTAACCATTTTTGAGGTGATTGAAAAATTCTTAGGAAAAATTGAGTGATGAATGTTTAATACTACTTTAATTTGTGCAAATAATAATCTGTCATATTCAATTGCGATCTTAATTTTAACACTTTACGTTCGTTGTAGATTGAGATCAATATTAGTATCCAATGATATTGTGAATTCAGTTCAAAGTTTGATTTTATTCAAGTAATTCAAACACCCAAGTTTGCCCTGTTATCTTGGCGAAGGAATAAATATTATCTTGCATCAGATTTTTGATTTTCGAATCTGCATACAAGATCGAAGTAGATGATTCTAAAATTACTCTTGCATTATTTTCATTTTCAAATTCTTTGCTCTGGAGTTTCAATGGTGGATGATATTCTAATTGGTCACAATAATATTTATGCACCACAAACTGCAATATTAATTCAGCGATAGTAGCAACTTCTGAATTTTTGTAGCATTTTAATATAGCGCTTGAGAAATCGGTTGAATCTAATGTTATTCTTAAAATACCATTGAAAGCAAATGCTTTAATGGGTCGAGCAATGACCCACGCAAAGGAATGATTGTCTAATTTTTGCTCATAATTCAATAAAAAATTTACGTAGTTTGAGTAGCTTTTTTTCAACTTATTAGACATGCCATCAATAAGTATAGATGTTTCGATGTAACGTGAAATTTCGTGGAAGTGTAATTGGTCAAACTGCAAATTTGCTTTAAGTTGTTCGAAATCTAGAAGTAATTGTGCGTCTACTTTCTTTTTGGAATAGACTTGTTTGGATATCAAATAACAGATACCAAAAAGTTTATTATTTATGGTGGAAACATTTTGAAAATAATATGCTTTCAATGCATTTGAAAAGTATTCTTCGTGGTCATCTTCATCTACAAAACTTTCGTAAAATAGTCTTCTTCCATTTTCAACGGAAATCAATGTTTCAAGCAATTCTTTCTTGCAATTTGATTTTCGAACCATTCTACCCAAAAAACTGGTTAGTTTTCCTATTGATGGGTGATTCATGTCAACAGAACCAATGATTTCTTTTATGGTATTAAAATCTTTGAATTCAATTGCCATTTCGAGCGCAATAAAAGAATATTGGCCCAATTCGAAAAGATTAGTTGGCGCGCTTAATCCACGTTCGATGAATAATTTTTCTTGCTGAATAAACGCTTTTAAATTACTGTAATCTAAATAATTAGCGAAAATATCTAAGGTTGCAGGATACGTTTTTCTAAATGGCAAGACACCAAAAAATCTTGCGATAGTATGGGTAGAAATTGCACACCCTTTCTGTAACATTAAAACGGCTAAGCTTTCGCACTCCTTGAAATTAAAAACATTCAGACCTGACGTTGCCTTAATTTTTTTACACAATATCTGGTAAAAAATACTTTGATAAAATTCTTCGTCATGTTTCGTAAGCATTTTCAAATAAACGAATTTTTAAGTTAATAGAAACGAGGTTTAAAAAGTTGCAGTAAGTTGCAATAAACCATGGGGCTTGAAATAAATATCTTTGAAAAAGATATAATCTCGAATGGTAATTTGTAGTTTTAAGATTCAAAATTAGTACACATTTTGACAACGGAGACAATACTTGGTGAAACACAATATTATTGAAAGAATTACATGGGAACTTTACACAATTTAAGAAATATAAATAAAATGAAATTAACAACTCCTCTTTATGTTATTTTTCTATTTTCTTTAATCTGTAAAAATGTTTATGGACAAAAAATAGAAAAATTATATTACAATCAAACTTGGAAAAGTTGTAAGAAAAAAGAAGCATCATTTTTTAGACTTGTTTCTTTTGATGATAAGGGTAACTCTATTGGATTAGTTAAGGATTTTTACATCGATGGTAAATTGTTTTATGAGAGTGAGGCAACTAAGATTGGTAAAGATGATGATAGTGAGACTATTTGGAAAGGTAAAGCAATTTCGTATTTTTTATCTGGTAAAAAATCGGCCGAAATTATGCGTGATGACGCGGGAAATTTAAATGGTTTATCTGTGAGATATTTTGAAAATAGTAATAAGAAAGAGGAAATCAATTTTAAGGAAAATAGAAAAAATGGTGAAGCTGTGTTCTATTATGAAAATGGCCAAATAAAAGAAAAAGGTAATTTCCTCGAAAATAATAGAAGTGGAATCTTTACATGCTATTATGAAAACGGTGAAATTAAACATGAAAATAAGTTTTTACTTGATGGAGAATATGAAGATGAATATGACGAAAAATACATACTCACCAATATTGATTTTCAAAATAGCAAAAGCCTTTCGGATTCTAGTGATTACAAGACTACTCTTATGGAAAATGGAGAATTGTCTATTGATTTTAATAATAGATTTAAATTTTGCAAAAAGACTATTGATACGTCATTATCCGATAATTTTTCGATTGAGTTAAAAATTAAAGTTGATAGTGTTTTGACCTCATCAAATTTGAAGCAAGGCATCGTCTTTAATTTTGAGTCTTGGGAAAATTACAGTTGGTTTGGAGCTGATAAATATGGAGAAATATTTATTACTACTGTTAAGAATGGCAGTGCAAATGTCATTTGGACAAATAAAGATGTTCCTAATAGGCCATCTGCATTAAATTGTCCAAAACCATTAAGTATAAAAAGGAATTTTTATGACCGCCCTGATGCAGATGCAGATACTCAGAAACCAATTAGATTTGGAGAATATGAAAATTCTTTTAGGATAGATTGTCATAACGATGAGTATTATTTTTATATCAACTCAGAATATGTTTTTCAAACAAACAAAGTGTTTTTTAAGCCCTTATCGTTTGGTTTGCTTGTAGGTGATTATTTTGATAGTAAGGATCAGTATAGCCTTATAAAATTGGGACATAATAATAATAAGTTTAATAACGAAAAGGTTGGAAATATATCAATGGTTAATTTGGAAATAAAAAGATATATTTTTAATCAGAAAAGAAGTAAATGTGAAAAACTTAACGAATTTATCAAACTACAAAGCGATAGTTCATTAATTATTTATGAATATAAAGACAATTGCTACATTAAAATATCAGAGCTTGGTGACTTAAGAAAATTTATTGAAATTGATGCACATAAAAAATATGATTCACTAATTAAAGCGCGAAGAATTGATAGACTTAAAGTAGAGAAAGAAATTAGAAGAGATAATGGTAATTCTATATTCAAAGATCCTACTTTAACTTTTTTGGAAAATAGTATTTTAGATCATGACTACAAGACTTTTCAAACAATCAAATCATCATTAATATCAAATTCAATAGCTCCAATGGTATATGCTTATATAGGTCCTAAAAGTAAATACTCAAGTTTGGGTTATAAAATTTCTAGTGAAGAATTTAAATTACTGAGATCAAAAAAGAGATTTAGTTTTATTTATGATTATATGCCCTTTTACCAAACATTTGGTATTCAGAACAAAGACTTTGATAAAAATGAATTTATCATTGGACTTCCAGGAGCAACCTTTGCAGTAACTGATAAAATATCAATAAAACAGAATAATATTAATTTTGACTTAAATGGTAAAGTTGATGATAGCCTATTTACATTTACCTTAAATTCAGATTATTATAAAAAAATTATACCCTTTGATTACGCTGATTATTTCAAGAAAGAATTAGTGCCAACTATTTATATTAAAACTGCCAATTCCAACCCTTTTCTTATTTGCAATTTATCACTAGGGTGTGATTCTTTTGCTCGAGCAGATTTTTATAATTCAACAGTAAATATGTCTTTTAATAATCTGCACCTAATCCCTTCATTATCAAAGAAATTAGATGTCGTTTTTCCAAGATTTATGGGGTATAATTTTTTAACTAGAGATAGATTTATAATAAAGATGAAGGAATTCATAATTAATAATGAAAACCAGTTTATTTCAAATTATAAATCAAATAATAGAATAACTAAAAATATATTAAAAGGACTTTATATTTGTTTTGGTAAGGATGAAAACATAAATAAAATACTTCTAGCTGATAATGATATTAATAATTATGATTGTCAGTTACTTAATTCGATATTAAGTTATTGTGTTACTCATAAAGGTGGACACGCAGGTCCAAGTTATGGCAGTTACAAAAGATATAATGATTATGGACAAAATTACAAGAATTGTTTACGAATATACTTTGTGGCAAATAAAATAGTTTTTGCTCCTGATATTCAATATCTTGGTTGTCATAAGTTTTCTCCCTACAAAATGGAAAATGAACTTAAGTATATTAATAAAGCTTTATCTTTAAATCAAAAAAATCCTTTAGGATATATCTTTAAAGCAATGTATTCAAGTAATGAGACTATTAATAAACAAAATGGTGATTATGGAAGTACGATTTGTTCGCAATGTGATATACTTAAAATAGCTTTTTTAAATCGTGCTGATTTAGAAGGTGATTATGCAAATGAATTTTCTGAAATGTATGATGATAATTGCATAAATTGCTCTTTATGTAATTTTAGTCTTGTTGGCGGTAAATCAATTAAAACCGGATCAAGAGGCGGCAAATACACAATTAATTCTAAAGGGAATAAGACCTATGTAAAGGATAAATAATAAATATAAATTATCTTTTTAATCTTTTTGTATAATATAGATTTTCAACTATGTCTAGATAAACCCTTTGAAGGAACACATTGCACCACCAACAAAAATAATACTGGGAGTCTATTTTTAGAAAAAATAGATTAAAGAATGTTAACCAATAAAATCGCTAAATTTGAGTTTGTAAAAATTTATTTAAGGCAATATTGATAAATAATTAGTAAATTTTAATATGAAATCAAGCGTAATAGATATACCCAGAAAAAAAAGTGAAGCTGATTTATTTGGTATTCAAAAATACCAAAATGCATTAGTTGAGTTTGTTAATCACTCCCACACTCCGTTAACAATTGCCTTGCAGGGTGAATGGGGAAGTGGGAAAACATCACTCATGAATTTGCTTGATGATGAGTTATGCGATAAAGGTACATTTTACAGGGTTTGGATTAATTCATGGCAATACTCGCTCATGCGCACTCCCGAAGAAGCTATTTTAAAGATAGTGGAGGGTATGATTGAGCAGATTTTAAAAACCATATCAGATAACGATGGAAAAAATAAAACAGTAGAAAATGTAAAATCGATGTTCAAAAAAATATC
>JBILOX010000027.1:0-42059 GCA_044374225.1 Crocinitomicaceae bacterium
GTAAATTTTTGGCTAAACAAATTGTAGATAAAGTTGGCTTGAACTCCGATGGGGTAGATGCTTTTTTTGACGGCGGAGGTTCTGAAGGTGCCGAAATTAGCGGCATGAAAAAGGAAATAGAAAAATTGATTGCCGAAATTATTGAAAAAAACAAAGACAAAAACAAATTAGGTTTTATATTTTTTATAGACGATTTAGATAGAATAGACCCACCAGTGGCTGTACAAATTCTAGAATTACTTAAAAATATTTTTGATTTAGATAAATGTATTTTTATTCTCGCTATTGATTACGATGTAGTAATAAAAGGGCTAGAGCCAAAATTTGGAAAATTGACTGATAAAAACGAAAGAGAGTTCAGGTCGTTTTTCGACAAAATAATTCAGATGCCTTTTTCAATGCCGGTGGCAAGTTATACTATAGATGTTTATTTACTTGAAGCTTTGAAAAACATTGGTTTTATTACGGAAGAAGAATCCACAGAAGATCAATACAAAGAATCGCTTACTGAATTTGCTAGTTTATCAGTTGGTCAAAATCCAAGAGCCTTAAAGCGCTTAACAAATACATTATCGCTTATCACCATCATCAATAAATACGGAGATGAGCAACAAAATGAAATTGACAATGAAAAATTAATAGGCTTTGCAATGGTATGCTTGCAAATTGCATATCCTTATGTTTACAATAAATTGATTGAAGATTCAAATTTTGTTACCTGGAATGACGAAACAGCATTAAAATTAGATTTAGAAAGTTTATCAGATATACAAAAAGAACGGTTAAATTCCACATCAGAATTTGATGAACCTTGGGAGAAAGTTTTATTTCGAATGTGTCAAAAAGAAACTTACTCCAAAAATAGAGTTTTTCAAATTTCAAGATTGCTAAATAAAGTAAAAGAATTGATTCCTGAAAATCGTGATTTAGGTCAAGTAGTTGCTTCAATTTTAGAGCAATCAGCAATAACTAATTTATTGGCAAATGATAAACCTAAAGTAATTGAGGCGTCTAGAAAGGACAATATAAATTTATGTATAACATTTTCTAATTTGCTAATTAACAATTTGCGAGAAAATTTAATTATTTCAGAAACACCCCCAATAAAATCTACCTCCAATATAACAATTTGTCAAATAGATATACCAATTGAAAATGCTAAGTTCGGTGGTTTTAAATACAGATTAGATGTTTGTCAAGCTACATGGACAGGTGTTTATATTTGTTTAAGAGCATGGGACGGAACTACAATAAAAAATCATGGGAAAAATCCTATTCTTCAAAATGTCCGAAATACTATATGTGAAAATGGTTATGATAAAGGCAATGGGATTTGGGATGTGTTATCAAAAACTATCGTAGTTGGCAGCTCTCCATTAAATTTTTCAAAATTAGATGATGCAAGTCTGGCAATATTAGTAGATAGTAAAAAACTGGAGGCCCTAGTGAATAGGGTTACTGACGAATGTAAAAAACTTGCTTCACATGTAAAAAATATTTTAGAGAGCGATAATTAGTAGAGGCATAATGTAAAAATTTGACAGTAAACACAATTAATAAATAGTTAATATGATAATAGAAAAATCTTCATCAGCGAGTTCTTTAGTAGCTAATGGTAAAACAGCACATACTTTAAATCCTTGGTCATTAATTATTGATACTGAAGAAGAAACAATAACTGTTTCAAAACGCAATCGGTTTTTAATAGGTAGAGACAGCCAAATACTAGCATTTAAATTTATACGAAGTATCACTATTGATGAACATTTAATCGGTGCAGATATTCATATAAAAGTTGTAGGAGGAAAAGCATCAGTGTTTTGCTTTTCGAAAAGTGATGTAGACGAAATAAAAGAAATATTACTTGAATATAATCAAACGAAAAAAGGCAGAGGTATAATATTTTCTTAACCAGAACTTGCTAAATTATCTGTTTTTCTGTGTTTCATTACAGCCATTTATCCCAATGATGAAATGAAAATATCAAATTACGCTCATACAAAATTAGGCTATGGCAATCCAAAAGGAGATTTTTGGTTCATTGGTCCAGAAGAGGGAGGAAGTGCAGCGACTCTGCAAGAGCGAATCAACGTTTGGAATGAATTAGGTTCTGATGAACATTTTCATGATCTTAAAAAATTCCATTTAATCTTTAAAAACGGAACTGAGCGATTTTTCGAAGGGAAGGTAAAATTGCAAAAAACGTGGAACGGTTTAATTGAAATTCTATTTGGTATTCAAGGCAAAGAAAACGCTTTGGAAGCAAAAAAAGAATATCAAAGCGCGCAGTTAGGAACGACTAATGGTGAAACTTTATTGGCAGAGCTTTTCCATTTTGCAAGTAAAGCACTCAATGATTCTGAATGGAATGAATTGTTTGGAGAATCAAAAAAAGAATATTGGGATAAATATGCTAGTCAAAGAATTCAGTTAATTACTAAGCAAATTGAAATCTATAAACCTAAAATTGTGGTGTTTTATAGTATAGCATTTGCTAACTATTGGGAGCAAATTATCAATCAAGTTGGAGGTAAGAAGATTGTTCATAATTCTTCTGATACCAATGTTTCAATATTTAGATCAACTGATAAAACTTTTGCAATCATTGCTCACCCAGTAGCTTTTAGTATGAATGGAGATATTAAAAGAAAAATAGGTATTGAACTCACTAAATATTTAAAATCTCCTATTTAAACAACCTAAATGAAGGAATCAAGAGTTGATAAATGATAAATCGCTGTGTTCTTCTTTTGTCTTTGCATTATTTGTTGGTTTTGATTCAAATAACTAACTAAAAGCAGGTCATTTTAATATTCAGTATAGTAAATTCGAATATTCAATTAATAAATATACCTAAATGTCAAATTTATCCTTGGAGTGGAAACTTTAGTTGTTTTTGCAATTTGATGTTTCCAAAAGTGTTGCATTTCTCCTTTAATAACCAATAAACTACCGTGATTTAGTTCTATACTGATTTTTTCTTTGCTGGCGTTGTGTCTCAGATCAAAGCGGCGCATTGCACCTAATGTAACTGAAGCAATCACTGGGTTTTTACCCAATTCTGGTTCGTTATCAGCATGCCAACCGTTAGAGTCTTGTCCGTCGCGGTACAAATTCACCAATACACAATTGAATTTTTCGTTTGTAATTTCTTCGATTTTAGTTTTTATGTCGGTTAATTCTTTGGTGAAAGAATGTGTCTTTAGCGTTTTACCAGAATAGGAATAGACTTGATTTGAAATTCCAAAAAATACTTCCAATCTTGGAATTGGATAGTGCTTTTTGGTAATCTATGTTTCAGTTATTAACTAATTTCGTAAAAATTAAAAACGATGGAAAGCAACAGAATTTGTACCTTGTTTAACATACATTATCCACTCATTCAAGCTGGAATGATTTGGTGCTCCGGTTGGGAATTAGCAAGCGCTGTGTCCAATGCTGGCGGCTTGGGAATTATTGGCTCCGGCTCAATGTATCCCGAAATTTTAGACCAACAGATTCAAAAATGTAAAGCTGCAACTGATAAACCTTTCGCAGTGAATCTCCCAATGCTTTATCCCGATATCGACAAACATATCGAAACAATTATCAAACATAAAGTGCCAATTGTGTTCACCTCAGCAGGAAACCCAAAAACGTGGACAGCACACTTAAAAGCACACGGAATTACAGTTGTTCACGTTGTTTCAAGTGTGAAATTTGCTAAAAAAGCAGAAGAAGCAGGAGTTGACGCTGTAGTTGCAGAAGGTTTTGAAGCAGGTGGACACAACGGTAGAGACGAAACGACTACTTTGTGCTTGATTCCAATGGTGGCAAAAGCGATTAAAATTCCTTTGATTGCTGCTGGTGGTATCGGAACAGGACGTGGAATGCTCGCTGCAATGAATCTCGGAGCCGACGCCGTTCAAATTGGAAGTAGATTTGTCGCAACGCCTGAATCAAGTGCGCACGAAAACTTTAAAAAAGTGGTTGTTGATGCACAAGAAGGCGATACTTTATTGACCTTAAAAGAATTAACTCCAGTGCGATTGGTGAAAAATGAATTCTTCAAACAACTCGAAAATGCCTACGAGCAAAATGCAAGTGTTGACGATTTGAATAAATTATTAGGCAGAGGTCGCGCTAAAAAAGGTATGTTTGAAGGCGATATTGTGGAAGGAGAATTAGAAATTGGTCAAATCTCAGGTTTAATCAATGAAATTATTCCCGCGAAACAAGTTGTAGAAGAGATTGTTACAGAATTTACAAACGCACTTAAAGAACAAAATTCACCTAAATTTCAATTTTAAATGATACAATTTGAAAGGTTTGAACTAGAAAATGGACTTAAAGTTCTTTTTCATCAAGATATAACAACTCCAATGGCGGTTGTCAACACACTTTACGATGTTGGTGCTCGCGATGAATCCGAAGAACATACTGGTTTTGCGCATTTGTTTGAGCACTTGATGTTTGGTGGATCCAAAAATATCAGCGACTTCGATACGCAATTGCAAATGGCGGGCGGAGAAAGTAACGCTTTTACGAGTAACGATATCACGAACTATTACGACGTGCTTCCTGCAAACAATTTAGACACAGCGCTTTGGTTGGAAAGTGATCGAATGTTGTCGCTTGCCTTCACGGAGAAAAGCTTGGAAGTGCAACGAAATGTGGTGATTGAGGAATTCAAACAACGTTACTTGAATCAACCTTATGGTGATGTTTGGTTGCAATTACGACCATTAGCCTACAAAGAACACCCATACAAATGGGCAACAATTGGCAAGGAATTAAGTCACATCGAGCAAACGAAAATGGAAGATGTAAGAAACTTTTTTGCGAAGTTTTACAACCCTTCTAATGCAATTTTATGTGTCGCTGGAAATTTTGAATTAGCAACAATAAAAGAAAAAGTCAATTTTTGGTTTGGCGAAATTCCCAAAGGATTAAAACCTCCTCGCATCCTTCCAAAAGAACCCATTCAAACCGAATACCGCGAGTTGACTATTGAAAGAAATGTGCCTGCAAATGCATTTCATTATGCCTTTAAAATGGCGGAGCGAAAAAGTCCTGAATATTACATCACCGATTTATTGAGCGATTATTTGGGAAGTGAAAAATCTTCTAATTTATACATTTCTTTAAAAAAAGAACAAAAACTCGTTGCTGAAATAAATGCTTACATTACAGGTTCAATCGACGAAGGACTTTTTATGATCTCAGGAAAATTAAACGAAGGCGTAACTTTCGAAGCTTTTGATGACGCACTTTGGAAAGAATTGCAAAAAGCGACAGAAAATGAGTTGCCTGAAAAGGAATTGAATCGCTTGAAAATCAAACTAAGAACAGCCAAAGAATTTCAAGAACAAGGATTACTCAATCGCACAATGAATTTGAGTTTCTTTGAGTTATTAGGCGATGCAAATGGAATCAACGAGGAACAAGAAATCTATCAACAAATCACTTCCAAACACTTGCTTTCAGTTGCCAAAAATTTATTGATTAAGAAAAGATGTTCCCTTTTAAAAGTTAAAGTCCTTGCCAATGCTGAATAGAAAAAACCCACCTTCACTTGGTGAATTAACTGATATTTCATTTGTTACACCAGAATTAGTAAAATGTACGCCAAGCTTGCCTTTGTATTGGATGAAAAAAGTTCCAAATGCTACGTCACGTATTGATTTTTATTTCGATGCAGGAACCACAGTTGGCTCCAATGTTATAAGTGCCCTTACATCAGGATTGCTTTTTTCAGGAACGAAAGACAAAACTTCGACTCAAATCCACAACGAATTGGATAGTTTAGGAGCCTACTTTGATGTCGGACTAGGATTTGAAGCAGCAATTGTTACGTTTTACGCTTTAAATGAGCAACTTCCTGCGGTTGTAAAACTTTTCGTTGAAATGATGGAAAATGCAACCTTTCCTTCAACAGAAGTCGAAGAATTAATTAACGATCGCAAACAAAAACTTCAAATCAACCTAGAAAAAGTTAGTTTTTTGGCGCAACGTAAATTTCAAGCGCTAATTTTCGATGGAACAAATTATAATCGAACGATTAACTTAGAAGATTACAATTCCGTTAGTCGAGAAGAAATTGTTCGCTATTTTGAGAAAAACTATAAAACAGGACTGAAAAAAGTATTTTTAGTAGGTGATTTTAAAAAAGAAGTCGTTTCTGCAATTGCCAATTCAATTTCAAGTTGGGCAGTTGATAAACAAGAAAAAGCAACGCTTAAATTTCAAAACAGAGCAGAAACAGTTCACGTTAAAAAAGCAAACGCTGTTCAAACTGCAATTCGTGTTGGAAAAACGCTTTTCAATAAAACGCATCCCGATTATTTTGGATTTATGATTCTAAATACGATTTTGGGTGATTTCTTCGGAAGTCGTTTGATGAAAAATATCCGCGAAGACAAAGGCTACACTTATGGAATTGGCTCTTATTTAAGTGAAACCGAGAATGGAGGTTATTTCGTTATCGGAACTGAAGTTGGAACAGAAGTGAAAGAAGCAACCTTGTCAGAAATCCGAAAAGAAATCGAGAAATTACAACAAGAATTAGTGAGTGAAGAGGAATTGAATTTGGTTAGAAATTACTTACTCGGACAAACATTAAAAAGCGCCGATGGACCTTATGCCTTGATGGAATTGTTTTTATCAGTCGAAAATCAGGAATTGGACTTGGATTTCTTCAATGATTTCATTCATAAAATTAAATCGATTCAAGCAGAAGAACTGAAAGAACTCGCCCAAAAATACTTGGATTGGGACAGTTTTTCAATCGTTTCAGCAGGATAGCAACTTTATTAGATTGATTCCGTTATACTACAACACCGTTAATAACGTTCTTCTGATATGATAAAACATGTGTTATTTCTCTTGCTGCTGATGCAAAACTTTGCATTTAAAGCTTCCCACGCAATGGGAGGAGAAATAACTTACAGATGCGTTGGCGGAAATACCTTCATATTTGATTTGATTTTCTACCGCGATTGCAACGGTGCTCAAGTAAATACTTCAACTGAAAATCTACGTGTTTGGAATCATTCTTCAGTCACATCAATCAGTTTACAATTTGTTTCCAGAGAAGATATTTCACCTCAATGTTCTCCCGTTGTTGGTTCACCTCCGATACTTGAATGTGGCACAGGCGCTGGTGGAGGGAATGGAATCGGAGCAATTGAACGCGTCAAATACAGTAGCGCACCAATAACATTATTAGGAACACCACCAACACAAGGATGGATTTTTACCTACGAAAATTTTTCACGAAGTAGCGCACTCACCAATATTATGAACCCTTCCTCTTATGGAATAACATTAACGGCAAAAATGTATGCAATTCCGGGTAACAACGGAATTTCTTGTTTAGACTCCTCTCCTATTTTCTTGCAAGAACCGTATTTTGTGAGTTGCGCTGGAAGTCAATACCAATATAATATGAACGCGGTTGACCCCGATTTAGATTCAATCCACGTTGATTTTAGTATACCATTTAACTATTTCCCAACTGGCGTTTTTGACCCACCGACCAATCCAATTGCTATCCCATTTGAAAGTGGTTTTTCATTTTCAAGTCCAACGCCCGGAACGAGTTTAAATCCTAATAATATTCCCGCAACTGTCGATCCAGTGACTGGAGAATTGCGTTTTACGAGCTACACGGTGGGGAATTTTGTAGTGAAATTAAGTGTGAAATCCTATCGTTTAGGTTATTTGATTTCAGAAGTTGAACGTGAAATGCAACTCGTTGTAGTGGGTTGTAATCCAGCCAATAATGCTCCTACAATCGTTGCGCCTTTTCCTGGGAATTCATTTGAAACAACTGTAAGCGCTGGCGACCCAATAACTTTCACTTTAAATGTAAGCGATACTGATTTATTGCAGGATAACACACCTCAATCCGTTTACTTAACTGCTTCTGGACCAATGTTTGGAACCAATTTAACAGCAGCAACAGGTTGTGATACAGAACCTTGTGCGTTTCTAAACAGTTCAGTTCCAATTTCTGGGGTAACAAGTGTTGGTGCAACTTTCACGTGGCAAACAGACTGTGATCACCTCATTAACGATTTTGGAATTGTAGCAGATGTGATTCCCTATAATTTCGTTTTCAAGGTGCAAGATAATTACTGTCAAGTGCCGCGTGTGACTTACACAACCGTTAAAATAAACGTATTGAATCCTGGAATTATTCCTGCGACTCAAATCAATTGCATTGAAACAGCAAGTAACGGAGATTTAATTTTGAAATGGAATCAAGTAAACAACCCAAGTTTATCTTTTCTTTCTTACGAAGTTCGATCCGTTCAAGATGGACTAATTGCTACGATTAATGATATTACAACTGTTCAGCAAACGATTACTGGTGTTACCAACGTTCGCGATTTTTTCATTGTGGTTCGTTCCGGTTGCAATGGGAATATAAAACGCCATAGCGACACGATTTCCAATATTCGTTTAGCTGTCAGTAATCCTTTAAATGGTACTGCTGTTTTACAATGGAATAAACCAAAAGCGACACCCCTTTCTCATTTCAATTTATACTACCACATTTACAGAGAGTTTCCTGTTGGAAATTTCGTGCTAATTGATAGCGTTCCTTACAATACAACGCTCCACCGCGATACGATAGATATTTGTGAAGCTTTTATTTCCTACAAAGTGGTGCTTCCAACTTCTATTTGTGACTTCACTTCAAACGTTGTCGGCGATTTATTTACCGATATGATCACACCGAATATTCCAATTATTTATTCAGTAGGTGTGGACACTAGCAATAATCAAGTTTTAATTACTTGGAATCAAAATCAACAGCCTGACACCTACGGTTATGTGATTTATACCCTAGATGAAAATGGATTTTTGTTTGAATTAGATACCGTTTGGGGTTGGAATAATACCTCTTACACTTATGCTACGGACTTAACAAACGGACCCTTTTCTTATTCGGTGGCAGCCTTCGATTCTTGTTTTACAACTGCTGTTCCCGTAACTTATCAAACCTCTGCGAAAAGTCCAATTCACACCAGTATGACCATTTCTCATTCGATTTTAATGTGTGACCAAAAAGCAGTAATTACTTGCGTTCCATACATTGGAAGTACTACTGTCAATTATGAAATTTGGGGTAAAATAAACAATAATTGGGAACTCTTTAAAATTACAACTTCCTCAACGGATACAATAGATGTCACTGGTTCCGAAAGCTATTGCATTTACGTAAAAGCCAATTTCTCTAACGGGAAATACGCTTTTTCAAGTCCCGATTGTTTCACAGTTCCTTTGCCCGGAAGTCCAAGTTATCATTATTTCAAATTAGCAACCATTGAAGATAAACAAGTTAAACTTTACGATTACATTGACGCTTCCGTTGGTATTTCAGAAATCATTTTCCAACGAAGAAGTGAACAAAGCGCTTGGGCAGAAATTGGGCGTGTAAACGTAACTGGAGATGTAACTTATTTCTTAGACAATACAGCTAATACAGAATTAAATCCTTGGTTTTATCGAACAAAATTTACCGATAGCTGCGGAGGAGATGGAACTTTTGCTAACATCAATAAAACCATTTTCGTCACTGGAACAACAGATGAATACAATATGATTAACACGATTTACTGGAACCCGTATGAAGGATTTAATGGTGAAATAATTGAATATGAAGTTTATCGAAGCGTGAATGGTGAATTTGAGCAAATTCCAATTGGAAATGTAAATGGTGATTCTTTATATTTCGTGGACGATGTCAGTTTAATTCAATCTGACGGTGAGATTTGTTACCACGTGGAAGCAATTGAATCTTTCAACTTTTATAATTTCTCGGAAAGAAGTCGCTCCAATGATTTCTGTTTTATCTACAAACCTTTAGTTTTTGTTCCCAACGCATTTACACCGGGCGGATTGAATCCAATTTTCAAACCCGTGCTTTCAAATGTAGCATTGGAACGCTATTCTTTCACAATCATTGACCGCTGGGGACAAATCATTTTTCAAACATTCGACACAGCTGAAGGTTGGGATGGAACAATTTCAAATTCAGGAAAAGACGCCACTTGTGATATTTTTCAATATGAGTTAATCTTTTATGATCAAAATGATGACAAGTTTATCAAACATGGAACAGTAGCTTTGTTAAGATAATCGGATGCAGAAAATTTTAATTATTCAAACAGCCTTTATCGGTGATGTAATCCTTGCGACTCCTTTGATTGGAAACTTAAAAACGCAGTTTCCCGACGCTAAAATTGATTTCTTAGTAAAAAATGGCAATCAATCGCTCTTAAGAAATGACCCGAACTTAAACGAAATACTTGTATTTGACAAAAAGAAAAAAGTCGCTTCTTTACTCGAATTACTTATAAAAATAAGAGCCAAGAAATACGATATTGTCATCAATCTACATCGTTTTGCCTCTTCAGGAATTTTGACTTTTTTATCTGGTGCAAAACAAAAACTTGGTTTCAAAAAAAATCCATTTTCCTTTGCTTATACACAATCATTTCCGCACGAAATTGGCAATGGAAAACACGAAGTAGATCGCAATTTAGAATTAATAAAACACCTTACTTCGAGTCTAAATAGACAACCTAAATTGTATCCTTCCATAGAAGATTTTGAAGCTGTAAAAACGTATCAAATTGAAAATTACTATTGTTTAGCTCCAGCTTCAGTTTGGTTTACGAAGCAAGCACCAAAAGAAATTTGGTTAAAATTAATTGCAAAATTAACAGTTGAAAATTCAACAATTTACCTTCTTGGTGGTCCAGATGATAGAGGTTTGTGTGAAGAAATAAAAGCCAAAACTAACTCTGAAAAGGTAATAAATCTCGCTGGAAAATTAAGTTTAATGCAATCAGCTGCCTTGATGAAAAACGCAAGAAGAAACTTCGTAAACGATTCAGGACCATTGCATTTAGCTTCGGCAATAAACGCTCCAGTTACTGCATTTTTCTGTTCCACCTCTCCCCTATTTGGTTTCGGTCCACTTTCTGATGATTCTGAAATTATTGAAGTAGAAAATCTTGCTTGTCGCCCTTGTGGATTACACGGACACAATGAATGTCCGAAGGGAAATTTCCGCTGCGGCAACGAATTAAAGATTTAAAAACTTTACAAGTATTCAAAACTTTAAACATCTATTCATAAATAGTTTAAATAATCTTAACTTTGAATTAATATTAATGAGCAAAATAGAAACGATACTTCATGACTTTAACCCAATTTCACTAGCAGAAATGGATCGAGTAAAACTAATGAATCGAACGGATACGAAGTTTGCTTTTTCAGTTGAAAAATTCCACGAGTTTCTAGGAAGTTTAAATCAATTTTACGACGTACTTGAAATTGCAAATACACGCACGCCTCACTACGAAAGTCTGTATTTTGACGATGAACAATTCTCCTTCTTCAAAGACCATCACAATGGAAAAACAAATCGTTTCAAAGTGAGAATTAGAAAATATGTTGAATCAGATGAATTATTTTTAGAAGTTAAACATAAATTCAAAGGAAGAACCGATAAAAAACGCATTCCAACGGCTGATTTTGAAGAAACATTCAATGAAAAACAGCTCCAATTTTTGACCAAACAATTACAAAGTGAAAGTAAATTAATGCCCACCATGTGGAATTCATTTCAGCGTATAACTTTGATAAACAAAACTTTAAACGAACGATTAACCTTTGATTTCAATTTAAACTTTCATCATCAATCTATTGAACGAAACTTCAGTAAATTGGTAATTGCAGAACTCAAACAAGAGGATTTGGACAGAAATTCACCATTTTATGTCTTGATGAAAAACCAGCAAATTCGACCTTATCGCTTGAGCAAATATTGCTTAGGTTCGATAGAAATTTACGGTGAAAATCAATTAAAATTCAACCGATTCAAAAAAAAATTACTTCTTTTAAAAAAAATTGAAAATGACATTGTTTAACTTTATATTCTTACCTCTCAAAAAAGCTGCAATTGAGAGCAACCAAATAACTTGGTTTTCGGAAGATTTCTACACCTTAATTTTAAAATTGGCAATCAACCTATTTTTTCTTACAATTATAATTCGTTTCCTCTATTACCCACGCACCAAACGTAAAGATTACCTTTTTACGTATTATTTGATTGGAACGATTACCTTTTTCTTGTGTTTTGGATTGAAAAAACTAGACATCGACACAGGAATGGGCTTAGGATTGTTCGCCATTTTTGGAATTATCCGCTATCGAACCGATGCAATTGAAATCAAAGAAATGACATATTTATTTTTGATAATTGGAATTAGCGTTGTGAATGCTTTAGCTTCCAATCAAATCAGTATTTCAGAAGTAGCTGTGATTAATTTAACTGTAATTGCCCTCACTTTTGTGCTGGAAAATTTATGGTTGATGAAACATGAAACGCGTAAAACGATTAACTATGAGCGTATTGACTTAATCACACCCGACAAACACGAGCAAATGAAAGCCGACCTTGAAAAAAGAACGGGCTTAACGATCAATCGCTTTGAAGTTGGCAAAATCGACTTTTTGAACGACACAGCACAAGTTCGAATTTTCTACTTCGCCAATGAGCAAGAGCTGTCGGATTATCATGTGAGTTGATTTTTAATGTTTAATGCTTAATGTTTGATTATTAATCTTTAAATGAAAAAAGTTTAAATTGAATAACATAGTAAACCTTTATCCCACAATCAAATTACAACCAGAATATCGGCTAAGTCAATTCTTCCTTCGAGTATAAAGCCATCTGGCGTTTTGTTTTAAAACTTAATTTTCTTTATTGATTTTAATTCAATCTGCTTTAAAGTTTTTTCAAATTCATCATTTTGGGTACTTTGATTTGCAATATCAATCAATCTGAATTTTTCATATTCTTTTTCTGCAAATTGCACAGCTAATTCATGTGATATTTTTCCTGCATCCAATAAAATTTCTCTATCATTTAAGGATAAAAAACCATGAAGTTTTTCAATCCAATCTTTCATATACATTTGAATTCTTCGCATCGCTTGTCCTTCTGCGAAGACTAAATATTGCTCTACAAGATTGTTTAACGCACTCAATTCTTCTTCTGTTAAATAATTCTTTGCAATACTAACATCTTGCTTTCTAGGTTTTTCACCACGCCAATTAGTTAAACCCATATTTGTTTTAGAACTATCAGCTCTGCTTTTAATTATTTCAGCGGCAGTTTGATTTGTAATTGCCCAATGCATTTTATTTTGAACCGTTTTAAAAAAAAGAATACTCGTTTCAAGTGTTGGGTCATAATCAACACTTGTTGCATAAATATCAGTAATCTTTTGGTAAAATCTTTTTTCAGAAGTTCGTATGTCTTGAACACGCTTAAGTAATTCCTCGAAATAGTCGAAAGGCAAATCAGGATTTTTCAAACGCTCATCATCCATCACAAATCCTTTAATAATAAATTCTTTTATATGTTGCGTTGCCCATATTCTAAATTTAGTTGCAACATGAGATTTAATTCTATACCCAACTGAAATGATAGCGTCAAGACTATACATTTTAGTCTTATAATTTTTACCGTCAGAAGCAGTTATTAAGAAATCCTTAATAACTGAATTCTCTTCTAATTCTCCCTCTTCAAAAATATTCTTAAGATGCATATTAATGTTAGGAACAGTCGTTTGAAAAAGTTCTGCCATCGTTTTTTGAGTCAGCCAAACGTTTTCATTTTCAAGCCGAACATCAATTTTAGTATTCCCTTTTTCTGTCTGATAAATTATGATTTGTGAATTGCTCATCGGTTCCTATTGTTTTTTTGATTAAAAGTCATTATCCCACCATCAAATTACAGCCACGAATATCGGCCAAATCAATTCTTCCTTCGAGAATAAAACCATCTGGCGTTTTTCGACCTAAATCTTGTGTTTGAATGAACGAACAACTGTTGATATTGGCTAAATCTATAACATTTATTCCACCACTTTTCTCACTTGAAACAAGCGTTAATGGATCGTAAACGTCTCGAAATAGCACTTTCATCCAAGGTGGACTCACAAAAACACCATTTTTTAAACTGTAAGCTTGTGAAAGCAATTCCGTCATTCCATATTCTGAAGAAACAAAATCAACACCAAGTCCAAGACATAATTCAGTATGTAACTCGGCTTTTGAAAGTTCTTTTCGTCGTCCTTTCATTCCACCAGTTTCAATGATTTTAGCCTTGCTTAGATTTATTTTCTGCTCAGCCAAATCCAATAAAGCATACGAAACACCGAAAATAACGACTTCTTTTCCAGAGGAAATTGCTTGCTTGTATCTTTTCTCAACTTCTTGATAATCATTTAATAAAAATGCAGAAAGTTCATTTTTCGTGGCAGCAATCAGTTCTTTCACCATGTAAACTAAACTGGAATTTCCTTGTTCAATATAATTCGGTAAAAGCGCCAAAATCACTTGTTCTGTCGGTTTCCCAAAAAGTAAATGATAAGCTCTCGAAAATGATTCTTCGTAAATAGATATATCACTTACTAAATGTTTACTTCGACCAATCAAACCTGTTCCACTGCTGAGAAATAGTGTTTCAATTCCCGTTTTTGGTTGCGAAATAATTTCTTGTGATTTGAAAAATTCAATTGGCAAAAATGGAATTTCAGAGTAATGATTCACATCCGATTTCCCCAATAAATCAACATACTTTTGGTAAATCACACAATTTTCATATTGAAAAGCAAATACTTCTAAAGCAATTCTTTCAAAGTCCGCTTCGTTTTCAATTTCAAAAATTTTATTCCAATCTTTCACTTGGCAAAATTAAATTTTATAAGGGGAAATTCGGAAATTAAAAGATATTCATTTTACAATTCATTAAGAAAACCTTCAAATTTCCCAATTGTTCGTAAATCATTCAACTCTCAGATTTTGCATTTTGCAATAATTCTTAATTTTGAGTGTAATTAAAATTTCCTGATGTCGTATTTGAATGAGTTGAATGAAAGCCAGATTGTGGCTGTTGAAAATATTTATGGTGCAACAATGGTTATCGCTGGTGCTGGTTCTGGAAAAACGCGCGTTCTGACCTATCGCATCGCCTACATGATGGAGCAAGGAATAGATCCATTTAATATTCTCGCTCTGACTTTTACCAATAAAGCTGCACGTGAAATGACGGAAAGAATTGGTCAAATTGTGGGTGCTTCCGAAGCAAAAAATATTACAATGGGAACTTTTCACTCTGTTTTTTCAAAGATTTTACGCTTTAATGCTGATAGAATTGGGTTTCCAAACAACTTCACGATTTACGACACACAAGATTCAAAAAGCGTAATTAAAGATATTATCAAAGGGTTTAATTTAGACGACAAAACCTATAAACCAAGTTCTGTTTTTGGTCGAATTTCAGCAGCAAAAAATAATTTACTTTCACCAGAAGCTTATGCGATGAATCCTGAAATTATACTGGAAGATAAACAGTCGCGTCGTCCAGAAATGGCTCGGATTTATCAAGCTTATGCTAACCGTTGTCAGAAATCTGGCGCGATGGATTTTGATGATTTGTTATATTTCACCAATATTTTACTTTCTGAATTTCCTGACGTACTATCCTATTATCAGCAAAAGTTTAAATACATCATGGTCGATGAGTACCAAGATACCAATTATGCGCAATATTTGATTGTTAAGAAGTTAGCTGCGGCTTATGAAAACATTTGTGTAGTTGGGGATGATGCACAAAGTATTTATTCCTTTCGTGGCGCCAACATTGAAAATATTCTAAATTTCAGAAAGGATTATCCTGATTTTAAGCTTTTTAAATTGGAACAAAACTATAGAAGTTCTAAAAATATCGTTGAAGCTGCAAATAGCATCATTAAAAAGAATAAAGATCAAATTGCTAAAAATGTTTGGACGGATAATGTTGAAGGCTCAAAAATTAAAGTCATTCGAACATTAACAGACAACGAGGAAGGTAGAACGATTGCTAACCGAATTTTTGACATCAAGCAAAGTGAAGCTAAAACCTTCAACGAATTTGCCATTCTTTATCGTACCAATAAACAATCGCGTTCATTTGAGGAAGCCTTGCGAAAATTAAATATTCCTTATAAAATCTATGGCGGACTTTCTTTCTACCAACGTAAAGAAATTAAAGATTTATTGGCTTATTTTCGTTTATCTGCCAATCACAACGACGAAGAAGCACTAAAAAGGGTGATCAATTATCCAAAACGCGCAATAGGAAAAACAAGTATCGAAAATATCATCATCGCAGCCAACAAATATAATGTTAGTATGTGGGATGTGATTTCGGATTTTTCGACTTATCCCACTGATATAAACAACGGAACCAAACAAAAGATTTACGATTTCGTGACGATGATTAAAAGTTTTGCTGCTCAATTAAATAAGTTGAACGCTTTTGAACTTGCTGATACAATAGCAAAATCATCAGGAATTATGCGTGAATTAATTGCAGAAAAAGACAAAGGTGTTGAAGAAGTTGAACGATTACAAAATATTGAGGAATTATTGGCTGGTATTCAAGAGTTTGTTAGAGGTGGTGATTCTGATGATTTTAAATCTTTGTCTGATTTCATGATTGAAGTTGCTTTACTTACGGATGCCGACCAAGAAAAACCGGAAGACCGCAATCACCTTTCAATGATGACCATTCATGCGAGTAAAGGACTTGAATTTCCACATGTGTTTATCGTTGGAATGGAAGAAAATTTATTTCCTTCTCAAATGGTGTTGAATACGCGCTCAGAATTAGAAGAAGAACGACGCTTGTTTTATGTTGCTGTAACGAGAGCAATGAAGACTTGTACACTTTCTTACGCAGGTTCTCGCTTTATTCATGGACAATTAAATAGCTGTGAACAGAGTCGTTTTGTAGATGAAATCGATAGTCAATATTTGTATTTTGAAACTCCAAATCGTAACGTGGGAGGCGGTCGCTCGTTAATGGGGAGAGATAGTGAGAGACCTTTTAGTGGAGGATTAAACAAATCAATGAGTACTCCTCCTCCTAATTTAAGATCGTTGAAAGATATTGGAAATTCGAGTGAAGGCTCAAAAAACAATGACACAAATCTTGAGATAAAAGTCGGTTATAATGTTGAACATGATCGTTTTGGAAAAGGAAAAGTTACTAAAATAGAAGGAACTGGAGCTGATAAAAAAGCAACTATTTTCTTTCCGCATCATGGAAGTAAAACGGTTATATTGCGCTTTGCTAATTTGAAAATATTGGAAGATTAGTAAATTTAAAATTGAAAATATAAAATATAAAATATAAAATGTAAAATGTAAAATTGAAAATTGAAAATTGCGAATTGCGAATTGGTTATTGCGGATTATTTTTCATTCTCACATTTTTCATAAAGTCCTAAAATCCTAACGTCCTAAAATCAAAAAAAAATGAAACTCCTAACAACCCTTATCCTTTTAATCTCTTTCACCAATTTCGCACAGACTTGGACCAAGGAAGAACTCGCAAAAGCTAATACTATGGCTAAAATTACCGACTTAACTGACGTCGAAAAAGAAGCTGTAATGTACATCAATTTAGCTCGAATGTATCCCAAAAAATTCGTTGAAATTGAAGTGAAGAAATACCAACCACCCAATGAAGCTTATGTAAAATTACTGGATGACTCTCCTTACATCGAGTCTTTGATAGACGAATTAAACGAATTAGAACCAACAGCACCATATGTTTACGATGAAGCTTTACAAGAATTTGCAAGTTGTTTCGCAGCAGAACAAGGTGCTTCTGGTTATATGGGACACAAACGCAAAAAATGTGCAGCTGGAAACTATGCTGAATGTTGTGCTTACGATATGGCGACAGGAAAACACATCGCTTTTCAACTCTTAATCGATCACGATGTTCCAAGTTTAGGTCACCGAATTAATTGTTTGAATCCTGAGTATTCAAAGATTGGAATTAGTGTTGCTGAACATACGAAAGCAACTATTTGTGCAGTTTTAGATATGTATTAATGAAAAAAGTTTTCTCCCTACTTTTAATCGCTTTCTGTTTTAGTTTTCAAGCTCAGACTGAAACTGTTTGTGTACTAATCCCTAAGAGTATTTCAATAAATCAAGAAGAAAATTGGAGCAAAATCTTTGACTCAAGTTGTGTTTTTAAACAAGAGCTAAATTTTGTTCTTTACAGCCGATGGGGAAATAAATTGTGTGAAGTGAAATCATTGAACGAATTTAAGCAATTCAGTATTTTCAAAAAAGACAACAATGGTCAAAGAGTTATTCCTGCTGGAACGTGTTTTTGGACGCTAGAATATACTGTTGATGGTGAAAATCAGCCAAGAAAGTCAAACGGATATATTAACATCCTCGATTAAAATGGCTACAAAAATTGGCCTTTTATCCGACACACATGGTTTTCTTGACCCGAAAATCAAATCCTATTTCGCTGAAGTTGATGAAATTTGGCATGCTGGAGACATTGGTAGTTTAGAAGTTTTGGATGAATTACGCGCCTTTAAATCAACTAAAGCCGTGTGGGGAAATATCGATGAACACAAAATACGTATTGATACAGAAGAATTTTTGCGCTTTAAAGTTGAAGATGTTGAAGTTTTAATTACGCACATCGGTGGTCGACCCGGGAAATATTCCAAACCTGCAATTGAAGAATTATTGAAAAATGGTGCACCGAAGTTGTTTGTTTGTGGACATTCACACATTACTTTAGTTCAAATGGACAAACGATTCAATATGCTTTGGATGAATCCTGGAGCTTGCGGATTTAAAGGATTTCATGCTGTAAAAACCATTCTTCGTTTTACGATTGATGGCGACAAAATCAAAGATTTAGAGGTTGTGGAACTTGGGAAAAGAGCTTGAATAATTTTTGATTTTGAATGTTTAATTTTTAATTAAAAAAAAATCCTCCACTCTTTTAATCTATAATTTTCCAATTTGTAATCTTTAATCTGCAATCTTTCAATCTGTAATTTGTAATCTGCTATCCTCAAAACCCCTACAAAGAAAAAACCTCTCTAAAACGAATTGCTTGACGGCGTGAGATTTCAATTTTTTCGCCTTTTGATAATTCAACTTTTAATCCTCCATTGAACCAATTTTCAATGGCAACAACATGATTCAAATTAATAATGAACTTACGATTCGCTCTAAAAAAAACTTCATTGTCAAGCTTTTCTTCAAAACTATTTAATGAGCGTAAAACCATTGGACGGAAAGTGTCGAAATAAACTTTTACGTAATTACCATCAGATTCCATCATTCGAACATTTTTCAATTCAATAAACCAACATTTTTCACCATCCTTAATAAACACTTTGTCGTTTTCGCCCAATCTTCTCGACTTTCGTAAGTTCAATAATTGTTCGTCCTCAAATGAATTTTCATGCGAAATTTTCCGAACTACATTAGCGATTTTTTCTGGGTCAATTGGTTTAAGAATGTAATCTAAAGCTTGATTTTCAAAAGCTTGCAAGGCATATTCGTCATGAGCCGTAACAAAAACAACTTGTGGTAAATCTTCTAATTGTTTTAACATTTCAAAGCCATTCATTCCCGGCATCGATACATCTAAAAATATCAAATCTGGATTAAACTCCCTGATTTTTTCAATTCCATCAATTCCATTAATTGCTTCAGCAACAATTTCAATTTCTTGATATTCTTTCAACAAAGAACGCAACTCTTCTCTTGCCAATCTTTCATCGTCAATAATAATGGTGCGTGTTGTTTTCATATTAAATTGAATTAGATGAATAAAAATCAAATTTAAACAAATCTAAAACCTTCCCTTTGAAATCGTTGAGTTATTCAATAAATGCAACAAAGCAAGGACAAAAAGTAAATTTCGCTGTTGAATGGAAAACAAAGGATTCTTGATTCTTGATTTTTGATTTAACATTCAAAATTAACAATTCAAAATTCTTAATTTCCTCTACGCTTTTTTTGACTAATTTCGTAACCTTAAAATTTATATGAGCACAGAACAAAACAACGTAAGTTATGCAATCGGAATGAGCATTGCAGAAAGTCTTAAAAATCAAAACCTTACTGAATTAGATGCAACTGTAATTGCAGAAGCGATTAACGATTTAATGCAAGGTAAAACGCCCCGATTGAGTGCTGAAGAAGCAAATCAAATCATTCATAATCACTTAGAAGAGAAACGTTCTGCGGCTTTTATGGCAAACAAAACAGAAGGAGAAAACTTTTTGACAACTAATAAATCGAAAGAAGGAATTCTAGAAACAGCAACAGGTTTACAATATGAAATACTAACTGAAGGTGATGGTCAAAAACCAGCTTCAACAGATGTTGTGAGTGTTCATTATCATGGAACATTAATCGACGGAACTGTTTTTGATTCTTCAGTTCAACGTGGAACACCAGCAAGTTTTGGAGTTCATCAAGTAATTCCAGGATGGACAGAAGCTTTACAATTGATGAATGTTGGTTCAAAATATCGTCTATACATTCCACAAAATCTTGCTTACGGTGCTAATCCACACCCAGGAGGACCAATTCAACCGTTTAGTACTTTGATATTTGATGTTGAATTATTAGCTATTAATTAAATAAACAGCGTTTATACATCGTTAAACTTTAAATCATTCCTTAATTGGAGAAAAAAATATATTATGAAGCATCTATTTTTCGGAACCTTAATTTTATTGTTTATTAGTGCTTGTGGCACAAAAGAAGAACAAGCGAAACCATTAAAATTCAAAAATTCTAAAGACGAACTTTCCTACGTTCTTGGAGCAATTAACGCAAAAACAATAGTGAGTAGCGGTGAAACTTCGTTCGCAAATTTGGACAAAGATCAATTAATCAATGGTTTTAACGAAAACCTAAGTTCAACACCAGCAGATGATTGCTTACCTGAATTAAAAAAACTATTTGGTCCAACGTATCAAGATTTCAACAAGAAATATGTTAAATCGGGTTCTCGTTGTATGGGAAAAATGACGGGTCACGCTTTTTATTCAGATATTAAAAAATTAGGTGGACTTTCTTTAGTTAATCTTGCAATGGTTAAAAAAGGATATGCCGATGGTTTATTCTTACGCGATACAGTTATGAAGGAAGCTCAAATGCGTCAAATTATGCAAGATTTCATGATTAGTTTGAACGAAAAAGCAGGAATTAAGATGCTTGAAAAAGCAAAGAAAACTCCTAATGCAACTGTATTTGAGAACGGAATTATACTATTCACACTAAAAGAAGGAAAAGGTACGTTGCCAAACCCAACAGACGATGTCAAAGTACATTATATATTGATGTCCGCATTAGGAGATACGATGCAAAATTCCTACTCCATGAAAAACCAAGAGGGTAAAATCGAACCTGTACCTTTACAATTAGGTGGTGGTGTGATACCCGGTTGGAGCTATGCAATTCCTAAAATGAAAATTGGAGGAAAATACAAAATTTATATCCCTTGGGAATTAGCTTACGGAATAGAAGGTGGAAAAGAATCATTGTGTTTTGAAATAGATCTTCTAGAAAGCGCACCCTCTGGAACCTTTGTTAAACCTCAAATGAGATAATTCGAGCAAACCAAAGACATTAATTTTTACATTTGATAAAATATCTAAAATGAAATCTATTTTCAAATTCACCTTTCTAGCTGTATTCGTTTCGTTCTTTTATAGTTGTTCGGAGAAAGTTAATTTAGTGGGAGACTTTAAAGAAACAGCTGTCGTTTATGGGTTATTGGATCATTCAGATTCTATCCATTTCATTAAAATAACAAGAGCATTTATCGGTCCTGGAAACGCACTTGAAATTGCTCAAATTCCAGATTCAAGTTATTTTAATCAAGTGGAAGCAACAGTTTCTGAATTTGTAAACGGAAACATTACCCGAACTTGGACTTTGGAGGACACAATTATTGAAAATAAAGATACAAATGGTGCTTTCTATGGTCCAGAGCAAAAAGTATATTATTTCAAAACTTTACCAACAACCGTATCTTCTTCGGGTTTAAATGGAGTTATTCAAACTTCACCAAATCCACAATTAACCTCTTTAAATCCAGATGCGACTTACAAATTCAAAGCAATCATCAACGGTGATGAGTTTGAAGTAACAGGTGAAACGGAACTTGTTAAAGGAATTACTACCGCAGCTTCCACTCAAAATTTCACGTTTAAATTTGCCAACAATCCTGGCGAATACGTTCCAACTGGTGTCGCAGTTTCAAACTCAGGAAATTCATTTGTTGTTAATACACAATTAGATATTGCCTTCAATGAGCATCGTGGAAATGATATTACCGAAAAAAGATTTAATTGGAAACTCGGTGAAGTGAGTACTTTACCAGGAACAGCAAAAACATTTAGTGCTGTAGGGCAAACATTCTATGATTTAATGAAAGCAAACGTATCAAACGATCCAACAATTACAAGAAGAACCTTTAATGGTATTTACTTAACTGTGACTGGTGGCGCAGAAGAATTGTACAATTATATGCTCGTTAATCAACCGAGTTCAACTTTAGCTCAAAGCAAACCAAGTTATACAAATCTAACCGTTTCGAATGGCAAAAGAGTAGTTGGGATTTTCTCTTCACGTCAAACAATCAAAATCTTCAAACCATTTTATGTTTCTGCGCAGCAAGCATTTATAAGAGCAATTGATAAAAAAAGTACGCGTGAATTATGCCAAGGACCAATTACAGGAACACTATTATTTTGTTCCAATCACCCTGGTGATAATGTTGTCAATCAAGAAGAGGCTTACGCTTGTCAATAATTAGTTAGATTTCCCAACTTTTAAAAGCTTTTTGCTTTGTAATTTTACCCTATTGTGAGTGAACGTCTAACCCTTTTTGTCGATGTATTGTTACCTGTGCCTATTCATCAGGTTTTCAGCTATCGAGTTCCCTTTGAGTTTAATGAATCAGTTCAATTTGGAATTCGAGTAATCGTTCCTTTTGGTAAAAATAAATTGCTGACGGGAGTTATTACAAGAGTTCATCAAGAAATTCCAACAGATTACCAAGTGAAATACGTCGATTATTTACTCGACGAATCGCCAATTATCAACACCAAACAATTTCAATTTTGGAACTGGATTTCAGATTATTACCTAGCTCCAATTGGTGATGTAATGAACGCCGCTTTACCTGCAAATTTTAAGTTAGCGAGCGAAACTAAAATCATTATTCATCCAGAATTTAATAAAAGTATCGACCAATTAGATGATCGCGATGCAGAAATTGTAGAAGCTTTAACAATTCGAGAAGAATTAGATTTAAAAGAACTATCTGAAATCGTTGGAATCAAAACTATTCAGCCACTTATAAAGCGATTAATTGATCGAAGAATTGTTATTTCAAAAGAAGAAATAAATCAACGTTACACTCCAAAAACGATTTCTTGTATTGTTTTAAATGATGCTTACACCAATGAAAATGAGCTTGAAAATTACATAGCAGAATTAGAAAAACAAGCAAAAAACGAGAAACAAGTCGCGCTTTTGCTCTTTCATATCAATGAGGCAATGCAAGGCGGAAGTTTGATGCAACCCGTTCCAAAGAAAAAATTTACTGATGCTGGATTAAGTGTTTCAACTTTAAATACGCTTGAAAAAAAAGGAATCCTTAAAACCGAACGTTTTCAAATAGACCGACTAATTAGTAGCTCCAAAGAGGAAATGGCTTTTAAAGCTTTAACTAAACCTCAAAGTGTTGCTTTAGAGGAAATTAGAACAACATTTGAAACGAAACAAGTCACTCTTCTACACGGAGTTACCGGTTCAGGAAAAACGGAAATTTACGTTCAACTCATTCAAGAATATTTGGATAATGGAAAGCAAATTCTGTTTTTACTTCCTGAAATTGCATTAACAACTCAATTAATTCAACGACTTTCCTCCTATTTTGGTGAACAAGTTGGCGTTTATCACTCGCGTTTTAATCAAAATGAGCGCGTTGAAATTTGGAATAAAGTCCTTCAAAACGATTTCAAACAATTCAGAATAATAATAGGTGCACGTTCGTCTGTGTTTTTACCATTTCAAAATTTAGGGTTAATTATTGTCGATGAAGAACACGAAAGTTCATTTAAACAATACGATCCTTCACCGCGCTATAATGCAAGAGATGCTTCGATTGTATTAGCGAATCTTCATCAATCGAAAGTTTTACTAGGCACAGCAACTCCCTCATTAGAAACGTATTACAACGCTAAAAATGGAAAATTTGCCCTAGTTGAATTATTAGAACGATACAAAGGTTTAAAGTTACCAGAAGTGCTTTGTGCAGATTTAAGAAGTGAACGTCGCTTGAAAAATATGCAATCTAATTTCAGTTCGTTTTTAGTGGACGAGATGCGAGAAGCTTTCCAAAAAGAAGAACAAATCATTCTGTTTCAAAACCGCCGTGGCTACACCCCTTCGTGGACGTGTGAAATTTGCGCTTGGACACCAAAATGTACGAATTGTGATGTTTCTTTGACTTATCATAAGTTTGGTAATATTTTAAAATGTCACTATTGCAGCTACATTGCTCCACCAATGGGAACTTGTCGTTCGTGTGGAAGTAATAAACTGAAAATGAATGGTTTTGGAACTGAAAAAGTAGAAGATGATTTAGCGATTATTTTTCCTGATAAAGTAATTAAACGTTTAGATTTAGATACCACTCGTTCTAAAAATGCCTACGAAGAAATTCTTGATGACTTTGATAATCGTAAAATTGATGTACTAATTGGAACACAAATGGTTACCAAAGGATTAGATTTCGACAACGTGAGTTTAGTTGGAATTTTGGATGCGGATATGTTGCTCAATCGACCTGATTTTAGAGCTTATGAACGTTCTTATCAATTGATGTCGCAAGTTGCAGGTCGCGCTGGACGAAAAGAAAAACGTGGAAAAGTGATTATCCAAACGGCAAATCCGGAACATTGGGTGATTCAGTTGGTTCAAGAACACAATTACCAAGAATTCTACAAGCAAGAAATCATTGAACGACAAAATTTCTTCTATCCACCTTTCTTCAAGTTGATTGGATTTACACTTAAACATAAAGACGAAAATGAAGTTACTCGAGCTTCAATCGAGTTAGCTAATGCTTTACGTGATATATTTAAAGAACGTGTTTTAGGTCCAGATTCGCCTTTAATAAAACGCATTCAAAACCTATTCTTGAAAGAAATTCGTTTAAAATTTGAGCGCACAGCACCTGAAAAAAAGGTTAAGGAAAAAATCAAAACCATTATCGACCAATTCTATGCAAAAACGGAGAATAAATCAGTTCGAGTGGTGATTGATGTTGATCCGATGTAGATTTTTAAATTTCAAATTTCTCCACTTTAGTAATTAATGGGGCTTAGCTGAATGATTATAACCTTCTCATTTGTATTTTTATTATGACATCAGTTGGTTCAACTAACAACTCGCCAAAGTCACTTTTAAATTTTAAAAATACAATTCAATATTTGAAATAAAATCTAATCCATTCAAAAATTGGTTTAGTGCAATTACCAAAAACTCGTTGATAAGTTCCTAAAGGAATTCTGAAATTTGATAAGAACAAGTGCTAATTTTGATAATTAAATATCATTATGGGAAAAATCATTGCAATTGCCAATCAAAAAGGCGGTGTAGGAAAAACAACAACTGCGATAAATCTTGGTGGATGTTTGGGTGTATTGGAATACAAAACCTTAATAATCGATGCTGATCCGCAAGCAAATTCAACTTCTGGAAACGGATTTGACCCAAAAAATACACGTAATATTTATGATTGTTTGGTAAATGGTGTGCATCCAAAAGATTTGATTCTTAACACAGCAAATCCAAATTTAGACATTCTACCTTCGCACATGGACTTAGTTGGCGCTGAAATCGAAATGATTAATATGCCCAATCGCGAGTACTTGTTGAAAAAAGCATTGGAAAAAGTTAAAGACGAATACGATTTCATTCTAATCGATTGTTCTCCTTCACTTGGTTTGATAACTGTCAATTCAATTGTTGCTGCTGACTCTGTTATGATTCCTGTTCAAAGTGAATATTTTGCCTTAGAAGGTTTGACTAAATTGTTAAATACAATTAAAATAATTCAAGGTCGATTAAATCCAGAATTAGAAATTGAAGGGATTTTGTTGACGATGTACGATACACGTTTAAGAATGGCGAATCAGGTGGTGGACGAAGTAAAAACACATTTTCAAGAATTGGTTTTTGACACAGTAATTCATAGAAACACAACTATCAGTGAGGCATCAAGTTACGGAAAAACAGTAATTATGTATGATGCTGCTTCCAAGGGTTCCATCAATTATCTTAACTTTGCAAGAGAGGTCTTACAAAAAAATAACTTAACTAAAATAGGTAACGACGACAAAAAAATTGAGATAAATCATGAGCTCTAATGCAAAAAAGCAACCAGCACTCGGAAGAGGACTTGGCGCTTTACTCCAAAATTCAGAAACTGACATTACGACTTCAGGAACAGCAATAGCTGGCTCTGTTTCTTCGTTACCAATAGAAGCAATAGAAGCAAATCCCTTCAATCCGAGAACTAATTTCGAGAAAGAAGCATTGGATGATTTATGTCGCTCCATTCAGATTCATGGAATAATTCAGCCTTTAACTGTTCGTAAATTAGGCCGAGATAAATACCAATTAATTTCAGGTGAAAGACGCTTTCGTGCTTCACAATTGGCTGGTTTAACGGAAGTTCCTGCATATATCAGAATCGCTAACGATCAAACGATGCTTGAAATGGCATTGGTGGAAAATATCCAACGAGAAGATTTAAATGCAATTGAAGTTGCAATATCATACCAACGTTTGATTGAAGAATGTAAACTAACCCAAGAACAACTGAGTGAAAAAATTGCTAAATCTCGCTCAAACATAGCTAATTACTTACGCTTATTGAAACTGCCTGTTGAAATTCAAGCAGGTGTTCGCGACAACCTTATTTCAATGGGTCATGCACGTGCTTTAGTAACTATTCCAGATGAAACCGAACAAATTAGAAGATTCAATTTAATCATCTCTGAAAATTTGTCTGTTCGAGATATTGAAAATCTATCTAAAAACGGGACAAAAACAGTTACAACCTCAAGCTCGCCAAAACCGAGTTCAAAACCTTTAAATCCCACTCAGGAAGCAATAAAAAACTTCATTGCAGATCGTTTTTCAGCGAAAGTTAGTATTGAAAAAGCAGCGAAAGGAAATGGGAAATTAGTGTTGCATTTCAATTCTGAAAGTGATTTAAACCGATTGATTGAGTTATTGAAAAATTCATGAATCGAATTTTACTAATTTTATTAGTTTTTATTTCTTATTCGTCTTATTCTCAAGACACTATTCCAGATAGTTTAAAGCATCCGTATAAAAAAGCAATGCTATATTCTGCTATTCTTCCAGGAGCTGGGCAAATTTACAATTCTATCAATTCTGATTTGCGACCAAAAAAAGCATATTGGAAAGTTCCTTTAATTTACACCGCATTGGGAACTGCAGGTTATTTTCTTGTTTCCAATCAATTGACTCAAAAATCATTGAAAGTAGAATACACCAAACGTATGGAAAACTCATTGGATTTAAACCCCACTTGGGAACCTTACGATGACCAAGGAGTGCTGTTACTTTATCGTCAATATTTGGACTGGCGGGATTTATCCATTCTTGGACTTGCTGCTGTTTATTTTATTCAAATTGCAGATGCCGCTGTTGAAGCACATTTCTTACACTTTGACGTCAGTGAAAACCTAACAATGAAATTAGAACCGACGTTAATGAATTATAAAAGTCCAGGAATAAGTCTTAAAATGTCCTTCCGTTAACTTGAAAATCTTATTTTTGCTTACATGAAAATCGCGCTTATCGGTTTCGGGAAAATGGGAAAGGCAATTGAAACGATTGCTTTAGAACGCGGACATGAAATTGTTGCCGTGTTCAATAGTGAAAATCCATTCAAAAACAATGCAACGACATTAAGTAAAATCGAATCAGCTGATGTTGCAATCGAATTTACTCAACCTTCACTTGCAATTGCCCATATTTTAACCGCACTTGAAATGAATCTTCCAATCGTTGTTGGAACTACCGCTTGGCAAAAAGAAGGTTTACAGTTAGTTAGCGAAAAAGTGAAAGCAAATAACGGTGGCTTATTGCACGCAAGTAATTTCAGCGTTGGTGTAAATGTTTTATTTGCATTGAATAAAAAATTAGCTTCCTTAATGGAAAATCAGACGGATTACTCGGTTGAAATTACAGAGATTCATCATACCCAAAAAATTGATGCCCCAAGCGGTACAGCTGTTAGTTTGGCTCAAGATATCATCGCCAATAATTCGCACTATTCTCAATGGGAATTAAATGAAAATCAAACCATTGACGAACAAACAATTCCAATCATTGCACTTCGCGAACCAGAAGTTCCAGGAACACATTTTGTTCGTTATAATTCAGAAATAGATACGATTACACTTGCACATCACGCTCATAATCGCAAAGGTTTTGCCTTAGGTTCGGTGATTGCTGCAGAATTTTTAAAAGACAAAAAAGGACTATTTACGATGTCCGATGTATTAAACCTATAAATTATGAGCTTCTTTTATTTTTACTTATTAATTCTTGTTCATCCTTATCTTTCACTTTGGTGGATGAGTTTTCCAAAAGCTGGAAGAAAAAGTTGGGAAGCATTAATTCCTGGTTACAACTATTTTGTGATGTTCAAAATCACGTGTGACAAACCTTTTTGGTCGCTTTTGATGTTATTTCCTGGGGTGCATTTAATTATGTTGGCAACTGCAAACGTGAGTTATTTAAGACGTTTTGGCTATTATTCTTTTACAGATACCTTACAAGGAATACTTTTTCCTTACTTGTTAATGTACAAAGTAACGCAAGAACAAGCAGTATTTGGTACGGAAACAAATTGGTCAAACTCAAGAGATACTGAAATCCGTAAATGGGGCGATCACATTGTCTTATTCCTTTGTTTACCAGTGATTGGACACGCCATTGCATTGGCAATTGGTGCTGTTACAAGAGAACAACCGGGCGTTAAATCACGTGTGAAAGAATGGGGAGATTCCATTTTATTTGCATTAGTTGCAGCAAGTATTATCAGAACTTATGTTTTTGAACCCTTCCAAATCCCAACCGGTTCAATGGAAAAAACATTATTAGTTGGTGACTTTTTATTTGTGAATAAATTGGCATACGGACCAAAAGTTCCTGTGACACCACTCTCCTACCCGCTTGTTCACAATACAGTTCCTTGGGTGAATATCAAGTCTTACACAACATTAGAAAAAGGAAGTTATACACGTTTACCTGGATTTGGAAAAGTAAACAGAAATGATGTGGTTGTTTTCAATTATCCCTCTGGTGACACGGCTGTTTACGACCCAAGAATGCCCGATGGTTTAATGGGACACGATTATCACGGCATTGTGAACGATGAAGCTTTTTATCAATTTAATACTTCTGCTGAAAACGGTCAGAAATACAGAGAATTAAACGATAAACTAATTAAACAAGGTAAACCAAAATCGGAAGCGGATAGTTTGACAAACGATATTTTCTATCGCTATTTCATAGAAACAAGTTGGAAATGGAAACAACTAGCAAGAGAAAAATTAGCGAGAGGTGAATTTCCTGGTGAACCAAACGGAATGTCGCACGGAGGATTAATTTATCGTCCAGTTGATAAGCGTGAAAATTACATCAAACGCTGTGTTGGAATTCCTGGGGACAAACTCAGAGTCGTTAATTCTGTATTGTATGTAAACGGTAAAAAAGCTTACGTTTCACCACAACAATGTTTGAAATACAAGATTGAAAAGACAAAAGTTACTTTCCCAAATCAAGAAGAAATGTTCAGTCGATATGGTCTTGAAAACGACCCTTTTGGTGCAAGAACCGACTTTGAAACAAGCGACCAAACGTATTATTTTTTGAATTTAACAGCATCAGAAAAAGTAAATATTGAAAGAGATTTCAAAATTAAATTAGAAGTTGACATAATCGAAAATTATAGCAAATCAAAAGATTACAAACCAAATGTGGGTGAATTGATTGATAATATGAGAACTTTTCCAAAGGATTTTTATGTAAATAACAACGTTACTAATTTCGAAGAATTCCAAGTACCTTTCAAAGGAAAAGTTGTTGATTTCAAAAAAGAAAACATTGCTTACTACCGAAGAATTATCACTGCTTATGAAGGTCACAAGTTGGAGGAGAAAAAAGACGGTATTTACATCGATGGCAAGAAAACAACGACTTACAAAATCCAAATGAATTACTATTGGTTGATGGGAGATAATCGCTACAATTCAGCAGATTCAAGAATTTGGGGTTTTGTTCCTGAAGATCACGTAGTTGGTCGTGCTTCTTTGGTTTGGTTTTCGAAAAGCGCTTATATGGGTATTCGTTGGGAACGCTTATTCAAGCTTATAAAATAATGACGGTTTTTCCAATTGCTTATTTTCCTTCCATTTTGTATTGTAGAGAATGGTTTAAAAGTGAAAATAATTTATTGGAAATACACGAAAATTTCCCGAAACAAACAATTCGCAACCGCTGTGAAATTTTAACTGGAAATGGTATTTTACGGTTGAGTGTTCCTGTTGTACATCAAAGCGGAGTGAAAATCCCAACGCACGAAGTAAAAATCATTCAAACAGGCTCTTGGAAAACAGATCATTGGCGCGCCATTGAAAGTGCTTACTCTTATGCACCTTATTTTGAGGATTATGCACAAGAAATCCAAAACATCATATTTGAAAGTACAGGTTTACTGCTTGAAACGAATTTAAAATGTTTAGAATTAGTTGCAGGTATTTTGGATAAACCATTCGATTTTAAAACCACTTCGGAATACTTATTTGAAGTAGAAAAGGATTTCAGAAACACCGATTTTTCAGCGAAAGAAAACTGGAATTTACAAGACTATCAACAGGTGTTTTCTTACAACAAACCTTTCACTCCGAATTTATCAATTATCGACTTAATTTTTAATGAAGGACCGTTTTGTCGGAAATGGATTTTGTGAAGAACCTTTGGCTTTCCTTTTTATTTCTTCTTAATTTGATAAGTATAACTCAAATTCAAAATATGGCGATTCAATGGAGTTGCCAACTGGATTCGTTGGTCGAAAATATAGCCAAATTCAACTTTATGTGGCCCTTTTAAATCCAATGCGAAGGATGCTGAATAACGAATTTTAGTAAAACGATTTCCCAATTCATAATTACTTGGGTCGTAGAAAAACTCAGTACTAATTTGTGGAGTTAGTGGGAATTTTTTGATGTCATAAGAAATACTGGGTTTAATTCTGAACGATTCATCAAACTCTGGTTCATAAGTCCCAACCATTACTTGCGAAAATGAATATTGATAGCGCAAACGCAAGCCTAAGTCCAATCTTTTTTTCGTTTTAGATAATTGTAAGTTAAAATTCAACCGATGATTAGATGTGTAATTTGTATTATTATCTCTTTCTGAAACGAAACGATAATCAATAGATGGCTTCAACCACTTTTTGAACTTGTATTTGATAGAAGCTTGCCCGAAAGTTGTTTGCAAGTTATAATTTGCGAAGCGATTATTCCAATCGATAACATACTCAAATTTGTCATTCAATTTTCCAGTAATACCAGTTTCTGCCCAAACTTGAAAATAATTCTGTTGGCTTGAAACAAAATTAATGGATAAACTAAACAGTAAAAAAGCACAAAAACGAATCATTACAACTGTTTTTTGATGACAATTGTATCTAAATCAATCACTTGATTGCGTTCTGTAATTTCAAAAGGAAATAAAATTTCTTTTTTTCCACTTGGACAATTGTTACAATCTTCATAAACAAACAAAGTATATTTTCCTTTTTGAAGGTAATTAAAAACAAAACTTCCATCAAAGCTGGTTTTTAAATCATCATCGTAAAAAGTATCGTCTTGGCCATAAATTAAATAAACATCTTGGTCAGCAGCTTCATATTTACCACCAGAAATTGGATTTCCAATACTGTTATACAATTGTTCCAAAACAACGCCTTTAACCGTTGCAGAACCACCTTTACCTTCAACTTTAGAACAAGAATATAAAAGAGTTGAGGTTAAAAAAATACTTAAAATTAGTTTCATTTTTATTAAAAGTTACTTTAATTGGATTCAAAAATACAACATAACAAGTTAATGAATTATCTTTATCTTCATTTTTAGTAATATTACGTTAATATCACTAAGCAAATTTTACTTTAATGAGATTTACAATTATTCTTTTTTTTATTACTCAAATTACTTTTAGTATAAAAAGTCAAATTATAATCAATGAATATTCATGTTCTAACATATCAACCATCACTGATGCATTTGGAGAATACGAAGATTGGGTTGAGTTATATAATCCAACTTCAAATACAATTGATTTAACAGGTTGGTATTTGTCTGACAAATCAAATAATTTAACCAAATGGATGATTCCAAGTGGTTCAATTGCAGGAAATAGTTTAAAAATGGTTTATTGTTCAGGAAGAAATCTAATTTCAGGAAATGAATATCACCCTAACTTTAAATTGACACAAACTGAAAACGAATGGATTATTCTAACTAATGCTTTTGGTAATGTTAGTGATTCATTAAAAATTGAGAATCTTACCAAAAACAATCATTCAATTGGGCGTTCAACAAATGGCGCTGCTGATTGGAAACTCTTCACAAATCCAACTCCCAATTCTTCAAATAGCGCTGCCCAAAACTTTTATACTCCAACTCCAATTTTTAGTATAAACTCAGGGTTTTTTACAAGTTCTCAAACTGTTTCTATAACTTGTTCTAATCCAAATGCTGTTATACGATATACAATTGATGGATCTGTACCAACAATTAACTCAACCGTTTATTCAAATCCAGTTCTTGTTGCTGTTACCACAATGTTAAGGGCTGTCGCATTTTCATCTGATGAACCAAGCTTTACTGCTTCCTCTTCATTTTTTATCAACGTAAATCATACACTACCTGTTGTTTCAATTGCTGGTAATGGTGATTTAAGTGTTGCAACTTTATTAAATGGTGATGCAGGAATAGAACCTCAAGGGTTTTTTGAATTATTTGAAGAAGATGGAACTTTTATTGATAAAGGTGAGGGTGAATTTAATAAACATGGAAATGATTCTTGGGTTTATGACCAAAGAGGATTTGATTTTATTATGAAAGACCAATTTGGTTATAATAATGAAATTGAGCACCAAATATTCCCTGAAAAAAACAGAGATAAATTCCAACGATTGATCCTAAAACCTGGCGCTTCTGATAATTATCCATTTGAATCAGGGGGTGCACATATTAGAGATGCTTATGTACAGACACTTTCTCAAAAAGCTGATTTAAAACTAGATGAACGCACTTGGAGACCTTGTGTGGTATACTTGAATGGACAATATTGGGGAGTTTATGAAATCCGGGAAAAAACGGATGATCACGACTTTACTAATATTTATTACGACCAGACTAAAGATAGTATACAATATTTAAAAACTTGGGGAAATACTTGGGAAGAATATGGTGGTCCGCAAGCAACAACCGATTGGAATACATTGAGAAATTTTATTATGAATAATAATATGGGGGTTCCTTCAAATTTTAATTACGTTGATTCTCAATTGAACTGGGAATCTTTAGCTGATTATTTCTTTATTAACTCCTACATAGTAAGTCAAGATTGGCTAAATTGGAACACTGGTTGGTGGAGAGGCCTAAATCCAAGTGGTGATAAGAAGAAATGGCGCTATACATTGTGGGATATGGATGCCTGCTTTGGTCATTATATTAATTATACTGGTATACCAGATACTGGTCCAAATGCGGATCCCTGTAATGCCGAAAATTTACCTAATCCCGGAGGGCAAGGTCACACAGACATTCTCTCGAAATTAATGAATGAAAATGAACAAGTCAATCAGTATTACATAACAAGATATGCTGACATGCTAAACACTTATTTTTCCTGTGATTATATGAATTTCTTGTTGGATAGTATGATAAATGAAATACAACCTGAAATGGTAAGACATATTGCTCGTTGGGGAGGTTCTATGAATGAATGGCAAGGGAATGTAAATGCAATGAGGGATTTTATCAATCAACGTTGTCAAGTTTTAGAGAATGGGCTAATTGATTGCTATAGTTTAAGTGGTCCTTTTGATGTTACTTTTAATGTAAGTCCCCCAAATGCTGGAGAAGTTAAAGTTAATTCAATCTGGCTAGAATCTTACCCCATTTCAACCACCTATTTTGGAGGTATAAACACCAATATAATAGCAAGAGCAAACACTGGTTATGTTTTTTCGCATTGGGAATATACAAACGGACCACTGATTCTACCGATTATTAAAGACACAAATGCATTAAATATCAATGCAAATGATTCTATTATTGCAATTTTTGTAATTGGTGAAAATATTGATTCTGATAATGATGGAATAAACGATGTAGATGAAGCCACAATTGGAACAGATCCATTCAATCCAGACACAGATGGAGATGGAATAAATGATGGTGCAGAAATTACAAATAGTTCAAATCCACTCGATCCATGTAGTCCCAATGTTAATGCTGGCCCTTGTGACCAAGATGAAGACGGACTAACAAACTCAGAAGAAATTTCCTTAGGTACTGACCCTACTAACCCAGACACAGATGGCGATGGAATTAGTGATGGTTTAGAGGTTGAAAATGGAAGTAGCCCATTAAATCCTTGCGACCCAAATACTGAATCAGAAATTTGTAAGGAAGGGATTCATATTCCAAATGCGTTCTCTCCAAATCAAACAGGAAGTGGAGACAATGAAGTATTTCAAATAATTGTTGGAACTGATGTTCAGTCAATTAATTTTAGAATTTTTGACAGATGGGGGAATTTAATGTTTGAATCTAAAGACAAAAAATTTAAATGGGATGGAACATTTAAAGGGAAAATTTGCAATTCAGGTATCTATGCTTTTGCTGTGGAAGTTATCTATCTCAATAACAAGCAAGAAACAATTAGTGGTAACATAACTTTGATTCGCTAATGAAAAAGTTTTTTGTTTTTATCGGCTTGTTAATTTCAGGAATTGCAACTCCTCAAGATTATCATTTTTCACAAATAGACAAAATGATGCCTTTGATAAACCCTGCTGCAACTTCAAACTTTGATGGATTTGAGAAATTTAGTACTTTACACCGCAGTCAATGGCTTGGCTCTGGAACGAAATTTTTTACCACCAATGCTCTAGCAGAATTAACATTAGGTAAAAAAAGAGGTCGGGATAAAGCATATTTAGGAGTTGGAGTATTTTTCAATAACGATTTTGGTGGTGACTCAAAAATGACAAGCAGTGGTGGAGGTTTTTCTGCAAGTGGAAATGTCCCTTTAGCAGATGGGCATTGGTTATCTGCTGGTTTTCAAACTGCTTTCATAAGTAGAACAGCTGACTTTTCGAGATTATATTATTACAATCAATTCAATGGTTCTGGTTTCGACAATAGCATTCCTTCAGGTGAATTAAATGAATTTACTTCCTTTGGTTATGTAGATGCAGCTGCAGGAATTTCGTATCGTTTCAATAAAAAGAGAAACAGAAAATATAAATCCAAAAATAATGGCTTTCAATTGGGATTCTCTATGAGTCATCTGACGCAACCTGACCTGAAATACAATGTATTAATCGAAGATAAATTATACCGTAAAATTTGTATTCACACCAATTTTACGGTTGGAATTAACTCTGTTTCTGGACTACAATTTACGGCTGCGCAATTTTTTCAAGGTCCACATGCAGAAACAAATTTTGGGGTATTTTACGAGCTACGATTAAAAGATGTCTCTACTCTGATGAGTGTTTCAAGGGAAAGGAATTTATATATTGGTTCTTATTTTCGCATCCCTAATTCTTTTGCACCTTATATTGGGATTGATTTTGGTGATTTTACCTTTGGAGTTTCGTATGATAGAACTGTAGGTTTAGCAGGCACTGCTTTTAAACATTCTGTAGAAGTTAATCTAAGTTACATGATAACCAATAAATCGCTTTTCAAAGGCAAGTAGTTAAGTAAAATCTAAAATAAAGGAGCTATTATAAAATTAAGCTATTTAGTTTAATACCAATTTTCACATTAAATGACGCAATTGAATCCGTCTGGTATAATGCCGAGTTAGTTTTCAACAAGTATTTTATACGACAATTGAAAACAACTTAGGTATAACTTGTGATTTGTATTCATCGTCGCTACATAAATTTAATTTTTTAACCTATTCTAGATTGGCCTTGTATTTATTTTTCCATTTATTTTAATGAAAAAAGTTAGGACAAAAAAAAAGGACACCGAGGCGTCCTTTTATATTTTCAATGCTAAAATTATTTAGCAAAATGTTTTTTCTCACGAATACGAGCAGATTTACCAGTTCTTTCACGGAAGTAGAAAATACGAGCTCTACGTACAGCACCATGTTTAACGATAGTAATTTTATCAATAAAAGGTGAGGTGATAGGGAAGATACGCTCTACGCCGATATTACCTGACATTTTACGAACTGTAAAAGTTTCTGTGTTACCAACACCTCTACGTTGTAAAACAACACCTTGAAATTGCTGAATACGTTCTTTTGTTCCCTCTACAATTTTGTAAGAAACTATAATTGTGTCACCAGCTCCAAAAGTTGGTAATTCTTTCGCTTCAAGAAGATCTTTCTGAATTTGTCTAATTAAGTCCATGTTGTTATTTTAAGTCGACTCTCTTTGAATCGGGTTGCAATATTACTAATAAATTCTAAAACTGCGATTTTTTTCAGGGAAAATAGTTGATTTTTTTTCTACAAATCTTCAAAAAGAAGATTCCAATTTAGAAATAATAATAATTAATCAATTAAGAAAGCCATAACTAGCAGAATTACTGTTATTAAACAATAAATAATTATGATTTCTATGTTCACTTTTTTATTCTGAACAGTAGAGTAATAAGGAATTTCTTCTGTTCTATTGTTTTCCTGTGATTTTTTTGCATTAGATTTCTCTTGCATGTATGACTCCCAACGGAATAAGTGATGTTGACCAAGAACTACTTTATCTCCAAAAGTTAACATCGTAAATCCATCTAGCAGTCTTCCATTTACATATGTTCCATTCTTCGTATTTAAATCAGTGATGAAAACATTTCCGTTTGAATCAGAAAATAATTCCAAATGATAGGGATCAATACCACTATTTTCAATCACTAATTGATTATCAATAGCACTACCTATACGAATGTGTATTTTATCCATTTATGACATAAAGATAATAAATTACTTATCATACTCCTCGACTGTGCGTTGTAACATTTGATAAATTTCAACAGGCGAAATTACTTCTGATCTACGAACTGAAACTGATCCAATTGTGTTTTCAACAGCACGAAGTGTTGAAAAATCACTAACCCTTACTTTTTTTGAATAAACACGCTTTTTCTCAACATCAAATGCTACAATTTTAATCGTAACAACTGGACGAACATTTGAGACTGTAGTACCAAGAAAAGAAATTCCAATTCCTTTTCTTGCATTGTAGTTTATTCTGACACGAGCGTAGTAATCTTTTTCCTCGGCTAAAATTGCTTTCTTTAATCGATTCCTTGGCATCCCTGCTAATCTTGATACAGACCCAAAACTTTTAATATCTTGACCATTTCTATTTTTCTTATAAAAAATCGCAGCATTTGCTGATAATTGTTTCGAAACTGTTTTGGTAATTACGTTTTGTATTGAATCGATCAAATTAGTTGGAAAACTTCTAAATGTATTAAATCTATTAGGAGTTGTTTCGCCTGCTACGTTAACTCTTATTTCATTTACTAAATCTTGGTCTACGTTAAAGCTTATTTTATAAATTCCAGCCGAATTTTGAGCGAAAAAATTAATTGGAATAAATATTCCAACAATTAAATAAAAAAAGGTTTTTTTCATTTTTATTGAATAACAATTCTAAATTAAGGATAAAAATATTTCCAATCAATCTTTTCCAAATTTGCTTTAAAATTAAATACGAAAAATGCAGAAATAATTCCAACGGTTTCAAAAAAATAAGTCATAAACTTTAGGACTTATTCCCAAATTGACCAATAATTAATTGTGCCAATTCCTCACCAATTCTATCTTGTGCCTCACTTGTTGCCGCACCAATATGTGGTGTACATGCGATTTTTGGGTGAGATAATAATTCTTTTTTTGGATTAGGTTCATTTTCAAAAACATCCAATGCAATTCCTGCGACTATTCCGTTGTCTAAAGCTACAATTAAGTCTGTTTCGTTAATCACACCGCCTCTAGCTGCATTTGCGATTCGAACACCTTTTTTCATCAATGCAAATTCAGAAGCAGTAATCACAGCACTCCCATCAGTTTGTTTTGGAACGTGAAGAGAAATATAATCCATTTGTCCAAGAACACTTTTTAAATCAGCAATTGTTTTTATTGAGACAACAACATCATTTCCTCCGATTGGAACCTTAATTTCTGCAACGTATTCGTTTTGATCAACTGCAATTACATTCATTCCAAGACCTAAAGCGTAAGAAGCCAAACTTTGACCAATACGACCAAATCCAATGATACCAATCGTTTTTCCTCTCAATTCAACACCTTTCGCATAGTTTTTCTTCAACGTTGAAAAATCACCGTTTTCCATATTCTTGTAAGAATCATTTAAAAAACGAGACAAAGAGAATAAATGTCCCATCACTAATTCTGCCACGGATTGCGAAGAAGATGCTGGTGTATTGATTACAGTCACCCCTTTTTCACGAGCATAAGCAACATCAATATTATCCATTCCAACTCCTCCTCTTCCAATCAATTTCAAGTTTGGACAAGCATCAATAACTTCTTTACGGACAGTTGTTGCGCTACGAACCAATATCATTTCGATACCTTGTTCGTTTACAGCATTAGCCAATTCTTCTTGAGCTACTTTTTCAGTGATAACAGTGTAGCCTGCTGCTTCTAGTAATTTTTTTCCGACTGCGGAAATTCCGTCGTTTGCTAGTATTTTCATTTTTTTTAGATTTTAGGACTTTAGGATATTAGGACGTTAAGATTTTATGAGATTAGGAGGGAATGAGAAATGAAAATTAATCTGCAATTTGCAATCTTATAATCTGCAATTTTCTCAATCCGCAATTTTACATTCTACATTTTCAATTCTTACAATTATTTCCCAAACGATTTCATAACATCCACCAAAACTTGAACGCTTTCAATTGGTAATGCATTATACATCGAAGCTCTGTAACCACCCGTTGAACGATGTCCAGGTAAACCAACGATTCCTGCGCCTTTCCAAAGTGCATCAAATTCAGCTGCGCGACTTTCGTCAGCAAGTGTGAAAGTAACGTTCATTCTTGAGCGATCTTCTTTTGCTACTGTTCCAATAAAAGCTGGGTTTGCATCAATTTCATTATAAAGTAATTCCGCTTTTGCATTGTTTCTAGCTTCCATTGCTTTAATTCCGCCATTCGCGATTAAATTTCGAAGATTTAACATCGCAACGTAAACAGAAAACACAGGTGGTGTATTCAACATCGATTCTTTTTCAACTTGTTGTTTCAAATCCAAATAAGTTGGCATGAATGGTGAAGTTGATTTTCCAAGAATACTATCTTTTACAATAAATAATGTTGCACCAGCTGGTCCTAAATTTTTCTGCGCACCTGCATAAATGATATCAAAATCAGCAACATTAATTTCTTTAGAAAAAATATCGGATGACATATCACAAACTAAAGGTAAATCAGTTTTAGGAAATTCTTGAAATTGAGTTCCGTATATAGTATTGTTAGATGTAAAGTGAATATAATCGACATCTGATGGAATTGTATAATCTTTAGGGATATAGGAAAACTTTTTATCTTCAGATGAAGCAAATACATTCACGTCAACTCCAACTTTTTTCGCTTCTTTGATTGCACCAGACGCCCACGTTCCCGTGTTGATATAACCCGCTTTTTTATTTTCGCGCATCATATTTAATGCTACAATCGTAAAACCCAATGAAGCTCCTCCTTGCAAAAATGCAACTGAATACCCCTCAGGAACATTCAATGCTTTTTTTACTAAATCAATTGCTTCATCCATCACAGCCACGAAATCTTTGTGACGATGTGAAACTTCTAAAATAGAAAGACCATTAAAATCAAGCACAGCCGCAGCAGCTTGTTGGAAAACTTCTTGTGGTAAAATACAAGGACCTGCACCAAAATTGTGTTTCATATTATTTATTTTATTGATTGAATACTAAATAATTCTAAAATAAAAAAGCCACCAATTGGCAACTTTAATTTTTACTTAGCAGTTACTTTTTTCGTCGTTTTTTTTACCGGTGCTTTCACAGTCTTTTCAACTTTTTCAACCTTTTCGACAACTGCAACTACTTTTTCAGATGCCCTCTTACGTGTATTTCCGTAAGAACCCATCGTTCTTTTACCTTTAGCTGTTTTTTTATCTCCTCTTCCCATAATATTTTTTCTTTAGTTGGTGATTATAAGCTACAAAGTTAAAATTCTTTTTCAAATCTATTGCGAAATTCGTGCTCCAATGCAGCACCTCCATTAAGTATCTTTTTACACCATTCTATTTTTAATTCTCTTTGCTGCTTTTTAGTTAATTTCCAATCAATTGTACTTAATTCTAGTCGCTGTCGAATCGTTTGTAATAATATGGCAACCGAAACTGAAATATTAAAGCTTTCTGTAAAACCATACATTGGTATTTTAACACAATAATCTGCTCGATTAATTACCTCATCTGATAAACCTTCTCTTTCTGTGCCGAAAAAAAACGCAACAGGTTCATTTAATGGCAAATTATGAATCGAATAAGCGTCGGTATGTGGGGTAGTTGCAACAATTTTATATCCTTGATTTTGAAGATTTAATATACAATCATCCGTTGGGTTATCGCTTATGGCATAATTGTAAATATCTACCCAACGACCTGCTCCAAGTGCAATATCTCGCTGAACAGCAAACGAATTACTTTGCTCAATTACATGTAAATCTTGTAAACCAAAACAATCACATGAACGTAAAACAGCCGAAGCATTGTGTTCTTGATAGATGTTTTCCAAGGCAACGGTTAAATGTTTGGTGCGATCTGCCGCAATTCTATCAAACATTTCTACTTTATTGGGCGTAATAATTTTGTAGAATTCCTCTAAAACAAAGTCATTGATTTCAGTCACAAATAGGGTTTAAATTATAAAGTGTAAAAGTAGTTAAGATATTTTCATCAACTTAACTCAATCACTTGCATTTTGTTGACAAGTGTGTCTTCTTGTAAGATTTTTAATTCTAAGCCTTGATATTGGATGTTAACTAATAAATAATCAGTAGCTAAATAGGGAAATCTGCTCACCTGAAAATCGAGTTTATCCACTTCAAATGAATCGCTTTCAAAACTGTATTTTGCGAATTGTCCAATTTCATAATTCAATAAAATAAAACGTTTGGATCCATTCAAAGGCACAATTGATTCAAGCATTGAAACTTGATAAAGTGGAAACAATGTATTTTGATTGAGTAATTCATTCGCATTCAGTTTCAATACTTTTTTCGTTTTACCCTTAACTTCGATGCGATTGTTTTTGGTAATCATAAAACCACGAAATTCAGGATGCTCTGTTAGTTCTGACCAATGATTAAACCCAAAAGTATTAAGAAAGTCAAAATCGAAAAATAATTCTTCCCACGATTTACTGTTTTCTTCTTTGTACTTACGCATGAAATCATACGTTTCTTGTGGTAAATCACAAATCCAATAGCGCAAACTTTCTCCAAAAAGATTAATAAAATAAGGCATAGGATAATAATAAAAACGGAATGAATTTATTCTTGTAAATTTAGGATTAATTTAATTTTTAAAGCACAAAAAAAAGTCGACTTTTCAGCCGACTTTCAAAAAACTTAACTTTTAATTTTAATCAATAGATCCAGTAACTCGTTTCATAAATCCGTTCAAAGCGTCTCTTTTGGGAGTTCCTGCTTGAATTTCTTTGTGAACCTCTAATGCTCCTGAATAGTTGGAAAGTAATTCTCCAATCACATCTAACT
>JBILOX010000034.1:0-36409 GCA_044374225.1 Crocinitomicaceae bacterium
TAATGTTGGCGATGCGGCTATGAACCTTCAATTATCCAAAAAACGTTCAGAAACCGTTCGAAATTTATTAATTAGTTATGGTATCGAAGCAAGTAGAATCAAAGCAAACTACTTCGGAGAGACGAAACCAATAGCGGATAATAACACACCAGCAGGTAGAACCAAAAACCGCCGCATTGATTTTAAATTTGGGATGGATTAAATCATTTTCCAATTGATTGTTTAGGTTGGGGAAACCATTGAAATGGTTGGGAATATGGGATTGATGACCCATTGGTGCGGGTTTAAACCCGCACCAATGATTTATCCATTTTCCTCCGCCTCGGCGGATCAACATCAATAAACCCATGCAATTCCATGATTTTTTTGTATTTCATTTTGAATTTGGGTGTGGATAAACCATTAAAATGGTTGGGGAATATGTGTAAATTATCTCATTGGTGTGGGTTTAAACCCACACCAATGATTTATTCATCATCCAATTTCACATCCTCAAACCCATGTAATTCCATGAATTTTATATATTCCTTTTCGAATGTGCGTTTTTGATGGTGTTGTTTTTGGTTGCGGATATAACGATATACAATTTCCACTGCGGAATGAGAAACCCCGAAAACACCAAATCCCCGTTGCCAAATGAATTTTTCCGGAATTAAATTGTTACTATTTACAAAATGGGAACTACTTCCTTTAATTTGTTTGATAATATCGGTTATTGATTTTTGTGGGTTGATACCAAACAAACAATGAACATGGTCGGGCATACCATTTACAATGCTGACCATGCATCCCGATTTTTTTAATTCTTCTTTTAGGAAATCAAAGAGTTTTTGTTCCATTTTAGAGTGAATTAATGGCATGCGATTTTTCGTTGACCAAACGGCATGAACCCAAATTTTTGAATAAGATTTTGACATTTTTATAATTTTTTCTATTGAAGTTACGAAATAAAAATGATTATTTAATAATCTTTATTTTGATTAATTATTCATATATTTAATTTATAAATTGAAATGTATGAAAAAGGAAATCAAAACATTAGGGATTAGTATTGTTATCCAAAAAAAGAACAATCAAGATTATTTATCCTTAACAGATATCGCAAAGTTTAAGAATAGTAAACACAGCGATGATGTAATCAAAAACTGGTTGAGAAATAGATTTACCATTGAACTTCTTGGTTTTTGGGAAAAAATTTATAACCCAAGTTTTAATTCCGTCGAATTCGACGGGTTTAGAAATGAGGCAGGTTTAAATAGTTTTGTTCTTACTCCTAAAAGATGGATTGAAAAAACGAATGCAATTGGTATTATTTCAACGGCTGGTAGATATGGAGGAACTTTTGCTCATAAGGATATTGCTTTTGAGTTTGCTAGTTGGATTTCAATTGAATTCAAGTTGTATATGATAAAAGAATTTCAACGACTCAAGGAAGCAGAATCAAACCAACACAATCTCCAGTGGTCGGTGCAGCGAACGATTTCCAAAATAAATTACCGTATTCACACAGACGCGATCAAAGAAAACCTAATACCTAACTTCTTAACAAAAGAGCAAACCAAAATCATATACGCAAACGAAGCTGATTTATTGAATGTTGCGCTTTTTGGGATGACTGCCCAAGAATGGAAGAATAAAAATCCAACATTGGAAGGTAATATTCGCGACCAAGCTTCATTGGAACAGTTGGTAGTTTTGAGCAACATGGAAAGTATAAATGCATTGCTCATTCAACAGAATTTCACATCCGAAGAACGTATTTTACAACTCAATCAAGTGGCGATTTCACAGATGAAATCTCTTCTAACAGCTAAGGGATTTAAACAACTGAAGTAGAAGCAAGCTTGTATCAAGGATTCAATTTCATAAAAGATATAGTATCAAATTTCATAAATTTATAGTTTAGTATCAAATAAAGTTATAGTTTACTATCAAATAAAAATGTTGTTTAGTAATGAATAAAAATGTTTGATAGTAACAAATAAAATTGTAGCTTTGTATCAAATAAATTTATGGTTAGTCAGTTTCAAATAGAGGAAGTAATAGCATTTCAAAAGAAAAGCTTGCAACGTCGCGTTTTGGGAACAGAGCGTGAAGATGCCCATAATTATGTGCTTACTGAGAATTTTGCGAATATCATAACTGGAATACGTCGCTGTGGAAAAAGCACTTTGATGTATCAATTAATAGCGCAAAACAAAGATGTTTCTTTATTTATAAATTTTGAAGATCCACGACTTGCAGGTTTTGAATTAGATGATTTTCGTCGCTTGGACGCAATCATAGAACGCGATAAATTCACACATTTATTCTTTGATGAAATACAAATGCTCTCGAATTGGGAATGGTATGTACGCCAAAAATTAGACGAAGGATTTCAAGTTGTTGTAACTGGTTCAAATGCAAATTTATTAAGCAAAGAATTAGGAACGAAACTAACGGGTCGCCATTTGTCTTCCGAATTATTTCCTTTTTCTTACACTGAATTTTTGACTTTTTCTAAATTAGAAAGCAACATAGAAAGCGCTTTGAAATACATGCAAGTCGGCGGTTTCCCTGAATATTTAAAAACGAATAACCCATTGGTTTTACATCAACTTTGGGATGATATATTGTACCGTGACATAGCAGTTAGATATGGTGTTCGCGACGTGCAAACCTTGCGGAAATTGGCAATCTATTTACTTTCGAATATAGGGAAAACGTATTCCGCTAATAAGCTTTCAACGCTGTTTCAGTTTAAATCGGTTAGTACTTTGTTGGAATATATCTCTCATTTAGAAAATGCTTATTTGTTTGCTAGCGTTCCAATGTTTAGCTATTCTTTGAAAGCTCAAGTACGCAACCCGAAGAAAGTTTATACTATCGATTTGGGTTTATTTACAAATCTTTCAATCGTTTTTACGGAAGAAAATGGACGAAGATTAGAGAATTTAGTGTACTTGCATTTGCGACGTTCCTATTCTCAAATCTATTATTTTCAGGAAAAGTACGCATGCGATTTCATAGTTTTTGAAAAAGAACAAGTCAAAGCACTCTATCAAGTTTGTTTTGATTTCAATTTTGAAAACCAGGAGCGCGAATTAAATGGTGCGTATGAAGCTATGAAATTTTTCGATTTGAAAAAGGCAGTTATTGTAACCGTCAATCAAACAGATGTTTTCACAAATGAATTGGGTATTGTGGAATTAGTGTCCTTACACAATTTTTTAGCGCAAAAGCCTTAAATTTTGGTAACAATCGTTTTCTGAAGAACAATCGTATTTGGAATTGTAATTAATTCGCCGTCGTCGCTTTTGATGTAAAGAAAGAAAAAAGAAATGTCGATTAATTCACCTGAAATATCATATTCTTTGTCGACAACTCGAATACGATGACCAATTTTCATAGGGTGATTGAAGAACAAAATTAAACTAGAGGTAATGTTTGAAAGAATCGACCATTGGGCAAAAAACGCGATACCAAGAACTGTTACGACAGAAGTCATAAAAACAATTAATTGATCTCGGTGGATATTCCAGATTGCAGCGAGTATTATCACTACAAAAATTGTCAAAAAAAGATTGATTATTCGATGTGAAATTTGTTTACGCTTCAAATCGAAGTCCATTTTATTCAGCAATCGATTAACTGAACTTCTAGAAAAAAGTTTAACACCAACAACAATTGCTGCAAGAACAGCAGTTTCTATTATTTGAATTTCAAAATCACTCATAATTTATTTTTAAGGATCAATTTAGCTTTTTCCCAGTAAGAATCCATTTCTCCCAAGTCCATTTCTTTAATGTCTTTCGAATCAGAAGCTATCAATTCTTCCATCAATTGAAATCGTTTGATAAATTTCTGATTGGTAAAAGCCAAAGCGCTTTCAGGTGAAATATTGATAAATCGCGCATAATTAACAAGTGAAAACATCAAATCACCAAATTCTTCTTCAATGTGTTCAGACTGGGCATCGACCTCGACTTTAAATTCAGCCAATTCTTCTTCTACTTTTTTCCAAACATCTTCGCGATTATCCCATTCGAAACCAATTCCTTTGGCTTTTTCTTGAATACGAGTTGCTTTCACTAATGCGGGTAGCGATGCTGGCACACCTTCCAAAACTGATTTTTTCCCTTCTTTTAATTTTAATTTTTCCCAATTTGCTTTTACTTCTTCTTCGTCTTTCACTTCCACATCTCCATAAATGTGAGGGTGACGATAAATCAACTTTTCGCAAATGGCATTTAGAACATCGGCAACATCAAAAGCACCTTTTTCTTTTCCAATTTTTGAATAAAAAACAAGATGTAAAAACAAATCACCTAATTCACCTTTGATTGCATTTAAATCATTCTCTGTGATAGCGTCTGCAAGCTCGTAAGTTTCTTCAATAGTGAGATTTCGTAAAGTTTCCATCGTTTGCTTTTGGTCCCACGGACATTTTTCACGGAGTTCGTCCATTACGTTCAATAAGCGTTCGAAAGCAATAAGTCTAGCGTCCATTTTTTTTTTGCAAAATTAAGGTTTAAACTCATTTACCTTTGTTTAACTTTGTTAAATCGTGAAAAGGTTTTTTTTAATTGTAAACATAGCTTTTTGTATTTCATTTGTTCGTTCGCAAGAGAAGAGTGAACAAGGTTTTGAGTTTCGCCAAAAGCTCGGGTTTTTAGCAGCGCATAGAGGTGCATTAGGTCATTTGCCACAAGAAACGGCGAAAGCTATGGAGTTTACTTATTTCGTTCAAACGCGAGGGTCTAAAAATTGGCATCAAGCTTACCGACAACCAAAAGTTGGTGCAACCTTGTTTGTTGGGTCTGTTGGAAATAACGATTTACTTGGAAGATATATCGGTTTGTCTGGATTTACAGAATTGCCAATGCTTAAAAGAAACAACTTTGAATGGAATTGGAAAATGGGTTTTGGTTTAGGATACGCGACAAAATCCTTTGATCCAATTTACAATCCAAAAAACAATGCGATAGCTTCAAAGATTAATGCCATGATTGTTATTGGAACTAAAGTTAATTATAACTTCGGAAAGAATTTTGCAACTTTTGGATTAGACATTACCCATTTCAGTAATGCAGCGTTTAAGGTGCCAAACTTTGGAATCAATCTTCCCTATTTATCACTTGGATACGGTCGAACATTGAGTAAAGAAAAAGTTTTTAATTCAGTAATTAAAAGCAATCTTCCTATGAGAAAATGGTTATTTGGCGCTTTAGGAATCTTTTCAATGAAAGAAATAAGTCCAGTTCAAACCAAGAAATATCCAGTTTATTCTTTAAGTCTTTTTACTCAAAGAATTTTTTCTCAAAAGGCAGGTTTGGAATTATCTGTAGATTTATTTTCAAAACAAGCGATTTTAGGCTTCGAACCACTCGTAACGAAAACTCAGTTAAGTATAGTTCAAGTAGCTTTATTCGCTGGTTATATTGTTCCTTTTGAGCGTTTTAGTTTTTTATTTGGAGCTGGTGCTTATGTTCGTAATGTTTACAATCCAGATGGGCCAGTTTATTTTAGAATCGGTAGTCGTTATCAATTTCCAAAAGGAATTTTATTCAATTTTACTTTAAAATCACATTTTGCGAAAGCAGATTATATGGAATTGGGGCTTGGTTACACTTTAAATTATAAGCAGAAATGAGACAGTTGCTATTTTTAGGATTCGTTGTTTTAGTCCTTTCAAGTTGTAAGAAAGCAAACGAACGTACTTGTTGGAAATCAGTAGGCGCACAAACAACTAAAATAATTCCTGTTGCTGCTTTTGAAAAACTCGAATTGTATGAGCACATTAAATATACCTTGATTCAAGATTCGTTAGATTTTATTGAAATAAAGGCAGGGAAAAACATTATTGACTTAATTGATATTAGTTCTATTAATTCTATTCTAAGGATTGAAAATCTGAATAGGTGTAATTTTTTGGGTTATCAAAAAAGAAAAGTAGCCGTTGAAATTCACATACGGAATCTAAAAGAAATCTATTTTAAAGGAACAGACTCGTTAGTAAATAAAGGAATTTTAAATCTGGATAATTTGAACGTTGAAATTGAAGATGGCGCTGGGTCTATTGATTTTCATTTGAATGCAAATAGATTGAATTTTTATATTCCTCATGGTTGGGGAGATTTTAAAGTAAAAGGTTTTACTAAGTTTTTTAAAGTTAATATTGACGGAAGTGGCTATTTTGATACACAAAAATTACAAGTTCAAGATTCGATTTCAGTATTTTCAATTTCTCCAATTCTTTCAAAAATAAATGCGGATAACTGTAAAATGAAAGTTGAATTGAATGGAGAGGGAGATTTGTGGTATTATGGCAATCCTACAATTTTGTTAAAAAACGAATATAATTCTGGACGAGTTATTAAAAAGGATTAAATAGAACTAATTTTACCAATTAAAAAATAGAAAATGGCTGTTGTATTGTTAACGATTTTATTGCTTGGGCTTGCTTTTGCTGGTATTGCTATAAAAATACTAGTTAAAAAGGACGGGAAATTTGCTGGTACTTGTGCTAGTAATAATCCAATGTTACAAAAAGAAGGTGCTAGTTGTGGTTTGTGTGGCGCAAGACCTGAAGAGCAATGTAAAACTAACGATTAGTTCATGAAGATTATTTCCTTTAATGTCAACGGAATTCGTGCCATAACTGGTCGTTCGTTTGTGCAAGACATGTTAGATTTAAATCCTGATGTTATTTGTTTACAAGAAACAAAAGCAACTCCAGATCAAGTTGTAGAAGCAGTTGCAGATTTAAAAGAATATGCTGTTTATGCCAATGGTGCTGAACGAAAAGGTTATTCTGGCACAGCAATTTTGACTAAAAATCTCCCTTTATATGTCACTTATGATATGGGGATTGAAGAGCATGACCAAGAAGGAAGAATTACCAAATTAGAGTTTGAAGATTTTTTCTTGATTTGTGTTTACGTACCTAATTCGGGAAGTGAGTTGGCACGTTTAGACTATCGCCAAAAGTGGGATGCAGATTTTCTAAGTTTCTTAAAAAAATTAGAAATATACAAGCCTGTAATAGTTTGTGGTGATTTTAATGTTGCACACAAACCTATTGACTTAGCGCGACCAAAAGAGAATTACAATAAATCAGCGGGATTCATGCAAGAGGAGATTGATGGAATGAATAATTTTACTTCGAATGGACTCATTGACACCTTCAGATTACACCATCCAGAAACAATAAAGTATACTTGGTGGAGTTACCGAGCTGGGGCGCGTCAAAAAAATGTTGGTTGGCGTATAGATTATTTTTTGGTTTCAAAATCATTCTCCACGAAAGTTAAAGATGCTTTTGTATTAAATGAAGTTTTAGGTTCAGATCACTGTCCGGTAGGAATAGAAGTAGGATAAAATTCTAGCTTAAGATTTCAACCATTTTAAGAGGTTTAAACGTTGCCACAAAGTTTTTGGTTTCTTAGCATCTTCTACATAATATCCTTGGGTATAACCATATCCATATCCATACCCGTACCCGTACCCGTACCCATATCCATATCCATATCCCTTGTTTGCCTGAGTCCCATTCAATATAATGTTCATGTTTGGCAAACGATTTTCTTTATTAATCTCAATCGGTATACTTAACATGCTTTTCGGTAGTTCATGAGCACGAACGATATACAAAAATATATCAGCATATTTAGTCAACAAGAATGTATCTGTTACAATGCCTGCAGGAGCAGTATCGACAATTATGTAGTCATATTTCGCTCCGATTTCGTTAAAGATTAACTCAATTCTCTCATTCATAATTAATTCTGATGGATTTGGAGGAATATCTCCCGAGGGTAAGATATCCACATTTTTATTGATTTCAATATTGTAAATTAAATCGCTAAGTTTTAGGTCTTCGTCGATAATAAAGTTTGTAATTCCTTTAGATCGATCTCTACCGATGTACTGTTCTAGTTTTGGTGCACGTAAATCAAATCCTACAAGTAAAACTTTTTTATCAGATAATGCGATAGATAAGGATAAATTTACAGCTGTAAAAGATTTACCCTCCTTTGCCACCGAGGAAGTAACAAAAATGAATTTTGGACCTTTTTTATGTTGTAAAATAAAATCAACATTCGTTCTAAGTGTTCTAAAAGCTTCGGATATTGGTGTTTTACTTCCCTTTGATATAACTATTTGCTGCCCCTCTTGCCCTAAAGGGATATTTCCAATGAAAGGTAATTTACATTTTTCAATATCCTGTTTCGAGTTTACTTTGTCGTAAAGTTTTTCTTCAAGATAAATAATTAGTATTCCTATGAAAATCGCAAAAATTAAAGAACCGGCATAAATTAAAGTTTTCTTAGGAGAAACAATTCTACCATTACTATAAGCAGAATCAACAACTTTTGCATTACCTATTCCGACAGCAAGTGCAATCTGCGCTTCTTCTCTTTTTTGTAGAAGATAAATGTATAGGGCCTCTTTAATTTCTTGTTGCCGAACAATTCCTCTTAAATCCTTTTCAAATACGGGCATTTTCGACAAGCTTGAAAGTATTTTGTTTTCTTCTTTTTCAATTTCTTCAAGAATTTTTTTATTAGAGCGAACCAAGTTTTTTATACTTACTTCGATGTTTATCTTATGTTCAATAATTCTACTAGAGAGATTGATTATTTTAGGATTTTTTAAGGTTGTTGTTTTTAACTCCTCGGCACGTTCCATTACCAATTTATTATGTTGAATTATTACACTTTCAATTCTTTCATCAGATAATCCTAAATTAATTGGGATTAAATCATCAGGTTTATTATTGGATTGAAGGTGCTCGAGCATCATGTAACTCAATTCTAATTGCGTATTTGATTCTATTAATTTCTTTCTAATATCACTTGCTGAAAGCAAACCAGATTCTATCTCGAATTCAATGTTAGTTAATACGTTTCTGTTTTTATAAATTTTTGCTGAGTCTTCAATTGAACCCAATTCTTCAGAGATAATATTAACTCGATTTGAAATGAAATCAGAAGTATTTTTGGATGTTAAGTTTTTATCATCAATTGCATCGAGATTATATTGAATTATAAGTTCATTTAAAACATCTTGACCTTTTTCAATTGAATTTTCAGTTATGTAAAGAACTAATACTGTTGAATTTGTTTCTTTTTGTTCTATTGTTATTTTTCCAAGATATTTATTTATGGCATTCTGAATAGAAAGATATTTGTATTCGAAATCTCTTCCTAAAGTATTATTCGTAAAATTATCAGTTTTAACAATTTTGACGTTTATTCCTTTTGCAATAGGGAACCAATTACCGAAATTGTGTGTTTTTTTCTTATCAGAGTTTTGTATTTCAAACGAAAATTTAGATTTATTAATTATGTTGATTAAGAAAACGAAGTTGTAGTCATCGATATCAATTGAACTATCAACTTCAAACTCAACACTAAAAGGATTTAACTTATATATTTCGCTCTTCCTGAACCCAGTTAAATTTCCTATTTGATAATATTCGTGACATAAATTGAGATTTTCAACAACATTTTTCATCATATTTCTTGAACTCAATATTGACTTCTCGTTCTCGATTGAATTTCTGTCAGAAAATATGCTTAAGTCCTCAAAAACAGAAGTCTCAGACATACCTGATCCACCTTTTTGATTGTCTTTAATTAAAATTGTTGCAGTCGATTCGTAGTGAGGGATTTCGTAACGTAAATAGATTGTTGCTGTAATTAGGGAGAAAATAATCAGCACAGCAAATAATTTCCACCTAAAATATATTTTTAAAAATATATCCTTGTAATTAACATTATCTTCTAAATCTTCATGATTTAAGTTTGTATCTGTCATCTTAAAAGAATAAATAAAGTATTAAAAAATACGGAGACACCCGTAAGAATAGGGAAATACAATTGACTAACATAAGCATTACTAACTTTTGCTTTATTTTGCTTCACATAAACAATATCGTTTTGTATTAAAAAGTAGTATTCTTGGCTCAGCAAGTCTTTCTTAGTCAAATCAATAATATATTCCTTAACAACTCCATTTTCCTCTCTAATTAGTTGTAAATCATTTCTTCTACCTGTTATGTTTAAATCACCAGCGATTCCAATTAATTCAAGAATAGTCATTTTTTCATTCGGAATGTTATAGGTTCCGGGGTTTTTAACATCACCTAATATTGTAACTTTAAAATTGACTATTTGTATTTCAACAATTGGATTTTGAATGTATTCACTTAATTTTTCTGTTATTTCAGTTTCAATTTGCTCTCTTTTTTTCTTCACAACAACAAATTTACCAACGAATGGTAGCTCTATTTCTCCTTTTGAGTCGACTAAATATCCTCCCTTGGCAACACCACCAGAATTGTAATTAATTAAAGATCTATTGTTTATTATTTCTCCCGTTAAAAGCTTTACGGCTTCATCATTTGAGGCGGTTAGCTTAATTTCTAATAAATCATTTATTTTTATTGTTGGATCAAACTTTTCGTGTAATTGAAGATTCTGTTGCGGAATTTCACCTTGAAAATAATACGATTTCTTAGCGCTGTTGCAAGAATAAATGAACGTAATAAGCAATGAACAAAAAATTATTTTTGAAATTTTAGTCATAGGTGAGAATTAAGATGAACGTTTTCCTCTAAAAACAATATTAAAAATAGCAACAAAAAAATACTTAAAGTCAGTTGTAAATGGATTTTTATTTTTTTTCTCAATGTAGACTAATTCAGCCTCCAAAACACTCTCTTTAGATGTCCCAAAATCGTGAGCTAAATAAGGCGGGATACAACCTGGTTTATGGGTAATTCTTTTTTCTTGAATCTCTTTGGGTAAGGAATTAAAATAGCTTTCACTAACCGGACGAATACCAACTAATTTCATTTGTAGCTTTAGAATATTAAACAACTGAGGTAGTTCATCTAGCCAATATTTACGAAAATATTTTGCCCATTTTGTAGTACGAAAATCATTTTTTATTTTACCTTTTGAGTTAAATCCGTACGTTTTAATCATGTGTTCATGCAAGTATTCCGAATAAGGATGCATAGTTCTCAATTTGTAAACTTTAAAAATCTTTCCATTTTTACCGATTCGATTAATTTTAAGTAATACGCCTTCACTAGTAAATTGTTTCATGGGTTCATTTTTTCGAATCAAAATAAAAACATGGAAATTGGTGTCGATTGCAAAAAAATCTGAAATTTCAAAACCATTGTATATAAATCTACCTAAAATTTCAGCTTTAGAAAACAATCTTTTTGTTTTATAATTTGTTAGAAATTGATACCATTTTAACTTTGGTAAAATCCTGAAGAACACAAAAAAAAGAACTCTAAAAATATTTCCGATAATTGGTTTTTTTAGAATCTTTTTTTTTTGTCTCCAATCATCTAACGTTTCAATCACACCAATAAAGAGTGTTTCTGACTTTCCCTCAAGGGCAGAATTTATTTTATTTAGATGTTCGTTAAAATTGTGTTGATTTTGTAAAAAATCAACATCCAATAATACATCTTGTTGAACATTTTTGATGTATTGAGACAAAATCAGATTAATTGCTGAAAAGGTAGGGTTTTTGCCTAAATTATTGTTTAGCTCATTCTTTAAATTACTGCCGAAATTTTTAAATTGAAGATTATCTTTTCTGACATGTTTATTTGTTGATTCAGATTCAAACATTGTAACTGCAGATGATTAATTTATTTAGATAGCAAAAGTACTTAATTTTGCGTCAAACTTTTATTTATTTTTTAGATACATCGTGTAATTTATTAGTTCAATTACTAAAAATACCACATATAATTGCTAAATTATCTTAATTTCAAATTTTCAAGATTAATCAACATATTTATTTTATTTGAAACAAATAATTTTATTGTGTTTCGCAGCTGTTTTCCGAAATCCTTACAATTATTATTCTCAACCCAGAACAACAACTTGATTGGGGCTAAACAATATCTTCCAATCTTCTTTATTTTGGAGACTTCTGGAAGAAAGTGGTGAATTCAATTATTTTAATTACGATGCCCAATGAATTAAAACTTATTCTAATTCTTATTGTTAATTACATTTGTGTTTTTAAATTATAGATTATGAAAAATGTAGGAGTGAATGGTTTTGGAAGAATTGGTCGTTACTTTACACGCTTAGCTTTATTGGATAGTGCAGTAAATGTAGCTATGGTAAATGACCCGGCCGATACCAAAACACTTATGCATTTATTGAAATATGATAGTGTTCATCGCACATTCCCACTTGATTTTACAATTCAAGGAGACGAAGTGACTTTTGAAAATGGGAAAAAGATAATTTTCTCTCACGAAAAAAATCCGGAGCTGATAGCTTGGGGTGAAAACAATATCGAAATAGTAATTGAATCTTCCGGTTTGTTCCTAACAAGAGAAGCATCTAACAAGCATATTTTAGGGGGAGCACAAAAAGTAGTAATTTCTGCTCCAGCTGCAGATGCTGATATTCCAGTGGTAGTTCTTGGTGTGAATGACGAAATATTAAACCTAAATGATACTATTATTTCAAATGCTTCTTGCACCACAAATAATGTAGCACCAATGATTGCGGTAATGCGATCTTTGTTCCAAATTGATTATGCATATATTTCAACTGTACACAGTTACACATCAGATCAACGTTTACACGACGCACCTCACAAGGATTTGAGAAGAGCTCGTGCGGCAGCTAGTTCAATAGTTCCAACTTCAACAGGGGCTGCAAAAGCGGTTATTAAATTGTTTCCTGAATACAAAGGAAAAATGACCGGAGGAAGTGTTCGTGTACCCGTAGCCGACGGCTCAATGACGGAGTTGACAATGTTTACTGAACAACCAATTACTGTTGAAGAAGTAAACGCAGCTATGAAAAAAGCTTCAGAAACTAATTTAAAGGGAATTTTGGGTTATACAGAAGATCCAATTGTTTCAGTTGACATCTTAGGAAGCCCTTTGAGCTGTTTGTTCGATGCACAATTGACAATCGTCCTAGGGAAATTAGTTAAAATTTCAGGTTGGTACGATAACGAAGCAGGATACTCAAATCGCTTAATGGATTTGGTGAAAAGGTTTTGATGTTTTTTTAGATTTCTGTTTCTTACAGTCATTCATCATTATTCTGCCTGCGACTTTCCAACACAAAAAATAGGAGTACAATTATCGTTACTTTTAAATCAATTATTTACCAAAAATTAGCTTGAGTAAGTTTAGTGAAAATCGGTATTGTAAGCTGTTTTTTTGAGAATTTCAATTGTGACTTTTCTGATTATAAATCCAATAATAATACCTAAAATAGCACCTACAAAAACATCTGTAAAGTAATGAACACCTAGATAAATTCTACTAATACAAACAAGAATACCTAAGAATAATAGTAAACGAAATATCATTTTTTTTTCTTTTTTATAAAAAGGATAAATAAAGCTTAACAGTCCAAAAAAATTGGCCGCGTGTGAGGATACGAATCCATATTTTCCTCCAGTATAAAAGTCACCTGGTTTTATCTCGTAGAAATGAAGTAAGTCTTTAATGTTTTCATTGTGAGAAGGCCTGTAACGTTCAAAAATATTTTTAAAAAGATGAACTGACGTTTGGTCAGCTATCAAAATTACAAAAGTAAGACCAATAAGAATGAAGCTTAACTCCTTCCATGAATATATTTTTTTTAATAAGTAAATTAGAAAGATATATAGTGGAATGAAGGTGATTTTTGCAGAAATTAACCACATAATTTCATCCAAGATAGGCGTGTGCCAACCGTTTACATAAAGTACAATTTGTAAATCAATCGACTTAAGCCAATCCATCAGCGTTTAGATGTTTCCAGATTAAATCCTTCAATTCAACAAGACCTTGTTGTGCGACAGAAGAGATGAACACATAAGGAATTTTTGGTAAGTCTTTTTTCAAAGCTTTAATTAGTTCTTCGTCCAACATGTCTGATTTTGTAATCGCCAATAAACGTTCTTTGTGCAATAACTCAGGGTTGTATTGCTTCAATTCGTTCAGCAAAATAGTGTATTCCTTTTTGATATCGTCGCTATCTGCAGGAATCATAAATAACAACAATGAATTTCGTTCAATATGGCGTAGAAAGCGCAATCCTAAACCTTTACCAGCGTGTGCACCTTCGATAATTCCTGGAATATCTGCCATTACGAACGAACGGTGATCGCGGTAAGAAACGATTCCTAAATTAGGACGTAAAGTTGTAAATGGGTAATCTCCAATTTCAGGTTTTGCAGCTGTAATAACCGAAAGTAAAGTGCTTTTTCCAGCATTCGGAAACCCAACTAAACCAACGTCAGCAAGGATTTTCATTTCAAGGATTTTCCAACCCTCTACACTTTCTCCACCAGGTTGAGCATATCTAGGAGTTTGGTTGGTTGGCGATTTAAAAAAGTTATTTCCCATTCCACCCATTCCACCTCGTTGAATAATGTATTCTTCTCCGTCTTGTGTAATTTCAAAAAGAACTTCACCTGTTTCGCCATCTTTTGCAAGCGTACCGAGTGGAACTTCAATATATACATCTTCGCCTTGAGAACCTGTTTTTAAGTTCCCAGCACCATGCGCACCGTGACCAGCTTTAATGTGTTTCTTGAATTTCAAATGCAACAAAGTCCAAAGTTGTTTGTTACCACGCAAAATTACATGTCCACCTCTTCCTCCATCTCCACCATCTGGTCCACCAAGAGGTATGTATTTTTCACGACGAAAATGCGTAGAACCACCACCACCACTACCTGATTTGCAATGAATTTTTACGTAATCAACAAAGTTATCTGAAGCCATTATTTAATTTAAATGCGGTTCGATTGCCGCGTATAGTTTTTCTGAAATAGCGTCGATTTCGCCCACTCCATTAATTTTTTTCACTTTATTTTGAGCAACATAGTAAGGTAAAACGTGAATAGTTTTAGTGAAATATTCATTGATGCGTTTCAATAATTTTTCAGCAGCATCATCTGCACGACCACTCACTTTACTTCTAAGTTCAATTCGTTCTTTAATCACCTCTTCTGTTACGTCTAATTGCAAAACTGTATTGATTGCTTGTCCTTTGCTTTTTAAATAAGCATCTAAAGCTTCAGCTTGTACGACAGTTCTTGGGAAACCATCAAAAATAAACCCTTTTGCATTTGGGTGTTTTTGAGCTTCTTCTTCTAACATGTCAATTGTCACAGAATCAGGTACTAAAAACCCATCAGCCATGATTTGTTTCACGCGTTTTCCTAGTTCGGTGTCGTTTTGGATGTGCGCTCTGAACATATCTCCTGTTGAAAGGTGTACTAAATCATATTTTTCAATTAATCGTTCGGATTGTGTTCCTTTCCCTGCACCTGGAGGGCCAAATAGCACGATATTTAACATTTCTTATTCTTCTTTTAATTGATACAATTCTTTAAGATTTCTCCCCAATTCATTGTAGTCTAATCCATAACCAACAACAAATTTATTTGGGATTTCAAATCCAATATATTTTGGTTTTTGTTTTCCTTTGTATGCTTCTGGTTTATACAATAAAGTACAAACCTCAACAGATTCGGGATAATTCGAATTCAACAAGGTTATTACTTTATCTATTGTTATTCCCGTGTCAACGATATCCTCCAAAATAACCACGTGTTTTCCATGCAAGGAAGTATTTAAACCAATCAATTCATCAACTCTTCCAGTAGTTTGCGTCCCGTGATACGAACTCACTTTCACAAAAGAAATCGCAACATCTTTTTCAAATTTCTTCATCAAGTCAGATGCAAACATAAAGGCACCATTCAAAATCGCTATAAAAAGTAAATCCTTCCCTTCGTAATCCTTTTGTAGTTCTTGAGTCAATTTAGTAATGCTCACTTGTATTTCACCTTCAGAAATAAAGGGAGTGAAAATTTTGTCGTGAAGTTGTCGATCTTTAAGCATATTGGAGTGCAAAGTTAAGATTTTAAAGCGTAAAAGAAAATTTTGAAAATCTTATCAAAAAAAAAGGAATACTTTTTTTCATTTTGTAGTCAATCAATACTTCATTTTAAATGATTCCCAGAAAATCGTGAACATTGCACTTCGATTGAATTTGAATTGTTTCATTCAAATGCAAAATTTACGGATGATACTGTTCTCGGCATAGCTACCGCCGAAGCATTATTAAAACAATCTGACTTTAAAGCATCCTACTTGAAATGGGGAAGAAAATATACGGCTGCGGCTGGTGGAAGTTTTAGAATTTGGTTAGCTTCGTCTTCTATTATACCAATTTACTTGTTAAGTGTCGCAATAAAAATCCATCTGGTATAATGCCGAGTTAGTTTTCAACGAGTATTTTATACGACAATTGAAAACAACTTCGGTATTAGTTCACAACTAAATTGTTTAATTTGCATCACATTCCTTTTGTAATATTCCAAATCCAATTGATGATTACGAGTAAAATCAAAGGAATTGCAATCTTTGGTTTTTTAAGATAAGTTTCTGTTTTCTGATATAAATTAAATAAAGAGTTACTTCTCATTACAGTATCTATAATAATCCAAAAAGGAGCAACAAGCATAATGAAAGCCACTAAATAACCAATCGGGTTTAAGTTTAATGCGCCAATAAAATCGCCAGAAAAAAGTGAAATAATAGACCGAGTTGAGCCACAGGAAGGGCAGGGCATATTCGTTACTTGTTTTATTAAGCAAACTTCTGTTGCTCTATCTAAAGTGCTATTTTTAGTTATGCTAAAATAAAGCCAAATATACCCTACTAAACATGCTATAAGCAGTAATGAATATAGCTTATTCCTGTTCAATGACATTAATGCAAATACTGTAGGATTTTTTGCATGTTTTTTTCTTTTGTTGCTTTCTGAATCAAGAACAAGTCAATAATTGTCCAGATGCCTAAACCGCCACAAGTTAAAAGTTTACCAACTCCAATACCCGTATCGCCAATCATAAATCGATCTACACCAATGCTTCCTGCTAAAATTGAAACAATAAGCGTTGTTGTTGGGTCTTTCAATTGAACAGTTGATAACATTGACCATTTTGAGTCATCAAGAACAATTAATCTCTCTCGAATCATGTTCATTTGATGATCTTCGAAGAATTTACCATTTGACATGATGAACATGTCAACTTTTTGTGCATCCATTTTTAAAAATTTAAATTTCCCTACTCATTTGGCTTTTCAGATGCGCCCCGTTTTGCGTTGTCTCTGGTCTCAACTTTCTAAATCACTATTTTTTAATCTGTTCGGATTTCACTCTTTTTACTTTATAAAAGGCACCAATTCAGCTTTGATTTTATCATATTCCTCTTGGGTTATCAATCCTAAATCTAATTTGTCTTTTGCTTTTTTCAGTTCTGCCAACGCTTCGTCACTTGTCATTCCAAAGCCTTTTACTTCTCTGTTTGATAAAGCATTTTCAAAATCAATTGTATAATTTGTTAAACCACTATACCCTTTGGTACGAAAATTTACAGAATAACCAGCTCTTTTATTACCAACAACCCAAATTCTTTTAATCTCTGTTTCTGTTCCACTTAAGCTTGCAGGTAAAGCAGTTACGGGCATTACAATTCCGTCTCCTGATGTGATAAAAGCAAAGGTTTTATTTGATGATGGAACTCCGATTTTTATTCTGTCGCCAATTTTGTAAACCCCTCCATCACTTGCAACATAAGAAGTGTATTCTCCGCGTTCAGCTGTCGCTAAATCTTTATAATTAATTTCCTGCGCTTTTGCGTTCAGAAAAACGATAGCCGTTAATGCTATCAGTAGTGTTTTTTTCATAGTTTGTTTTTTACAATTTTCAGAACACAAATCTCACTCCTCTCACCGACAACTAAAGTCAATTAAAATATCCACGCAAAAGTTTTCAGACAACTCAGGTCAATTTCTTGTGTACCTATACAAATAACTCTAATTTGACACCCAAATAATAACGTTATGCTCAATCAACATAAAATTCTACGTGTCTTACAACTGATTTCTTACTTGGAACAAAGTCCTTCAAAAACAATTTCGCACCTTGCTCAATTGCTTGAGACTACCGAAAGAACTGTTTACAGGTATTTGGATTTAATACGTGAATGTGGATTTGATTTGCAGCGCGATGAATTCAATCGATTCTTTATTGTTGATGAACGTTCCAATGGTGTTCGGTTCACAAATGAAGAATCAACCTTGTTAAATCAATTGATTCTAACCTATGCGAAAGAGCATAAACTCAAAGATTCCATTTTAACCAAAATCTGCCTTGGCTCTGAAATTCCAATCGTTGCCAGTCATTTGGTAAATGCTAAAAACAGCAAAGTCATTGAGAAACTTGCATTAGCTATAAGCAACAACGAACAAGTCTATCTTAAAAAATACCAATCCATAAATTCAGAAACCATTTCAGATAGACTCGTTGAACCTTTTGGATTTACTGAAAACTACACAACCGTTATGGCTTATGAAATTGCATCCCAAAAAAACAAAACGTTTCATATCGACCGAATTGGATACGTTGATTTCACAGGGAAATCATTCAAGTTTGCTAAAATGTTCGAAAAACAAATTCCTGATGTCTTTGGATTCAGTTATTCAGGAGAAACATTTCCCATTCAATTAGAATTAGACTTAAAACAAGTGCTTTTACTCAAAGACCAATATCCTTTAACAGCTCCATTTATCCATTACAACAACAAGAAAAATTGCTACGAATTAAAAGTACAAGTCAACAATCTTCTTCCTATAGAACGCTTTATGAAAGGGATTGAAGTGGCATAGGAATTTAAAAAATAAATCGTTATTTTTGAGTAGCAATGAAAAACGAAATTGTTTATCAAGAATTAGTTAGCAAAACAACTACCGAGCTTTACACGGTAGTTACACTAGAAATAATTGAAATGTAGCAACAGAATAATCGGCAATGAAAAACGAAATTATACTTTATCGTCCCAACGAACTAGCTGAACATATTGAGGTGAGTATTGACCAAGAAAAAGAGACGGTTTGGCTAACCCAAAGTCAAATAGCCGAATTATTTCAACGAGATAGAACTGTTATAACCAAACACTTACGAAATATTTTTTCATCTGATGAATTAGATGAAAAAAGCAATGTGCAAAAAATGCACATTGCAAATTCTGACAAACCCGTCGTTTTATACAATCTTGATGTAATATTATCCGTGGGTTATCGTGTCAATTCAAAGCAAGGAACACAATTTCGTATTTGGGCAAATCGGGTATTGAAAGACTATCTGCTAAAAGGATATACTATAAATACGCGTATGAATCGATTAGAAGACAATTTCGAAAGCCTGAAAAATAAAGTGGACCAAATTGATCTGCAAATCAATACCCAACTCATCCCAACGCAAGGAATTTTCTTTGATGGACAAGTGTTTGATGCTTATGAACTCACTTCACGCATTATTCGTTCAGCGAAAAAAAATATCGTACTGATTGATAATTACATTGATGAAAGCACTTTTACACATCTTTCCAAAAAACAAAGCGGCGTTAGTGTAATCATCTTATCAAAATCAACGACAAATCAACTTCAACTAGATATGAAAAAAGCCAACGAACAATACGGAGGTTTTGAATTAAAACCATTCAATAAAAGCCACGACCGCTTTCTCATCATTGACCACAACGAAGTGTATCATTTAGGTGCTTCACTTAAGGACCTTGGAAAGAAGTGGTTTGCCTTTTCAAAATTAGATAAACAATTGGTGCCTGGAATTTTACAGCTAACACAAGGGTAACCATGTAAAAAATACAGTTAAAATTCAGTGATTTATCAAAGGAGTTATCCTATAACTGTTTCCTAAATAATTCGCATCTTTACGTTTCTAAATCATTTTTTATTCTCAATGGCATAAATTCTTGCGCCCAATTAACCAAATACAAATCAAGTCTAAATATGAAATACAAAAACATCAGAGAAGAAGAACTCAAAAATAAAGTTGGGGTAGATTGGTTCAAAGTATTTGATACAACGGAAATTTTGGGAAATATAGATTTTACTGTTTTTCCAAAACAAAATAAACTGTTTGACGGCAGAGAACCATTATTGTGGGCTGAAGCTAAAACGGGGAATTTTGATGTAGCTACTATGTTTGTACAATTGGTTCTTACTATTGGCAAGGCACGCACCTTTGACAAAACAATGCCACCTGCTTTTTTGGGTGCTTTTGACTTTCAGAAAATCGCTTTTGTGCCATACATAAACATTCAAGATATTTTTTATCTCAATGATTTTAATTGGAATGTTGCGCCAAGCAACCATGAAACAAAAGAATTTTTGCTGATTAAAGAACGTATTGAAGCAATATTAAAGGAATACACGAATATTTTTGACTACGAAAAAGATGAGAAAGACCTTGTGGTTTTTATAAAAAACAATGTAGCCAAAGCCACTACGACCAACAAATTAAAGATTGATAAAAATAATTTTATTCCTATTTACTTGCGCTGGTTAGAAATCGTGAAACCGATAATTAATGTAAAATGGGATGAACTAAAAAAAGTAAATATATTCGATAATGACTTTTATCTTGCCGACCTTTTTGTAGATGACAAAGACACACAAAATATTGATGATGACCTTACAATACGAGATAAGCTATTTGTGGTATTTCAAAATCAAGGTTATACTATTGCCAAGGAAAATGTCAAGCAAATGTTTGATAATGCCTTTACTTTAAAGAACAAAGAAACCTACCTTCAATTTTGGAAACGCTATAAGCGACCGCCTATTAAAGAGTTTCAAGATTACATCATTGAGCGTAGAGATTTGTTGGTGCCCCAAGACATTAGGGAACGTAAAGGAGCTTTTTTTACACCTCGTATTTGGGTAGAGCTTTCCCAAAAATACCTCACAGATTATTTAGGTGAAAACTGGCAAGATGATTATTTCATTTGGGATTGCGCTGGAGGAACAGGCAATCTATTAGCTGGTTTAACCAATAAGAACAACATTTACGCCAGCACCTTAGATCAAGCGGATATCAATGTAATTCACGAACGGATTGAGCATGGGGCAAATTTATTAAAAAACAACGTTTTTCAATTTGATTTTTTAAATGATGAGTTTATACCAATTTCCAAAGGAGGAAAAATGCCAGACAATCTATATGATATAATAACCAACAAAGAAAAACGTGAAAAGCTGGTTATTTATATTAATCCTCCGTATGCAGAAGGAGATACTTTTATTGATAACAAAACTATTAGAAGTGGAGTTGGTTTATCAAAAATATATGAAAAATATAAAAATCTTGTGGGAGAGGTAATTGGGGAGCTTTATATACAATTTCTAGCAAGAATTTATAAAGAGATTCCTGATTGTAAGGTAGGAACATTCAGTACATTAAAATACTTAAATTCACCAAAATCGGCAAAATTCAGAACCTTTTTCAAAGCAAAAAGTGAGATGGGATTTATTTCAATTGGAAATACATTTGATAATGTTATTGGTAAATTTCCTATAGGTTTTATCATATGGGATTTAAAGAAAAATGAAGAAATATTTAACAATATTGATCTTGATGTTTATGACAAAGCTGGTTCATTTTTTAGAACAAAATCGTTTATAAATTATGATAAGAATAAATTTCTAAATGACTGGCTTAAATTTTATTACGATAAAAATAATATTAGAATTGGGGTTTTGGGATTCGTTGCAAATGATTTCCAAAATCAAAAATTAGTGTTTATAACAACAAATGGACGAGGGCACCACGAAACAAATATTACTCATTTAAACTTAAAAATTATTTTAATTTATTTTGCTGTTAGACACTGTTTTGTACACACTTGGATAAATCATAACGATCAATTTTTATTTCCAAATGAAAATTGGAAAAAAGATATTGAATTTCAAAATGATTGTATTGCATTTTCTCTATTATTTGAAAAAAATCAAATAAAATTTAGTGAAGGTATAAACCATTGGATTCCATTCACCGAACAAGAGGTAAATGCAAAAGCTAAGTTTGAAAGTAATTTCATGACTGATTTCATCAAAGGCAAAATCAAAAAAGAAATCTCAAATGATACATTATTTAATGATAAAACAATTGAAGAAAGTAAACCATTAGTTTTTTCAGATGAAGCAACAGCAGTTTTTGATGCAGGGCGTGAGTTGTGGAAATATTATCACGCTCAAAATGACGTTGATATAAATGAAAATGCAAGTTTTTATGACATCAGAGCCTACTTTCAAGGTACAAACGCTCAAGGCAGAATGAACGCTCGTAGTGAAGATGCTACATACACTAAATTGATTGGTGAACTAAGAAATAAACTTTCTGTTTTAGCGGATAAAATAAAGCCAAAGGTTTATGAATATGAGTTTTTGAAGGAGTAGGAAGAGACATTACTCTGCTGTGTTGTTTACTGTGGAGAAAAAGACGCGAAAAAAGAAAAATTGAAAGTTTTGAAGATTATCCCAAAATATTTTACAGTTCAGTAGTTTTTAATGTAAATAAATCTAAATTTTTACGTTATTAATTAAACTAATCTTATTTCAATAAAATCTCTTTTCCTTAATTTTAAAATAATTAATATATTTGAATAATGTTAGTACCTTTGCACCCTTAAAAAAATGAATATCATGGCTATAGCTATAAAAAGTATTCCAGTATTACGTGACTCAAGCGCTAATGAATTTGTAAAGAAAGCAGATAAAAAGCTAGAAAGTAAAGTTGCGATTAATTTCTCAAAACAAGTACAATCAGCAAATAGAATTTTAGTTAAAGCTAAAATGAAATAATCTATTCGTGAATTTTCTTGAATCAAACTGCTCCTTTAAGCCTTTTACATCAGAATTAATAGTGTCTTCAAATTTATTTGAATGTGATAATTCCGATTTAAATGATTTTTTTCTCAACGATTGTGTAAATTACTCTAAAGAATTGTTAGGTAAAACGTATTGTTTTACATTAGATTCAGATGATAAAGATATAGTATGCGCTTTTACTATTTCAAACGATAGTATAAAAGTTTCTAATTTGCCTGGCGCTAGGAAAACTAGAATACAAAATAGATTTCCAAGACAAAAAAGATTTAAAAGTTACCCTGCTGTTCTCATAGGAAGATTAGGAGTTAATAAAAACTACAAAAGAAATGGTATAGGATCAGAATTAATGGATTTTATTAAATCTTGGTTCGTTGATAAGGATAATAAAACTGGATGTAGATTTATTGTTGTTGATTCCTATAATACTGAAAATGCCTTAAAATACTATCTAAAAAATGGATTTGAGTTTTTGTTTTCTAGCGAAGCACAAGAAAAAGATAACATTGGATCAAAACTTGAACTCAAAACAAGATTAATGTATTTTGATTTATTAAATCTAGAAGTTTTAGAAGTTTAAACTCTTAATTTTTTCGTTAACAATAATTGTTAGATTTTCACATTCACTTTTTAATCTTTAAATTGGGTAAAAGATTCATTCTTTTTGTGATTAATTAATCTAATTAGAAAAAAATGTCCTGCCTAATATCTATGGCTATTTCTCCCAATCATACTAGAATCTACGCTCCTTCGACAATTATTTCTTAGGTTATAGCTTTTTTTTTATTGCTTTCATTTTTCAACTCTCCTTACGATAAAAAAGAAACGATAATATGGTCTTCCTCCTTTTTCTCACAGCTTCGAAAAAACGTATAAACAAGCGTTAGTTTAACAGGGAATATTTCCCATCCACCAATCTATACCGTTCTATCATCCATTTTTCTCCCTTATTTACAGGTTTTTCTAGATGAATCTCTCCATTTTCCTTGAAATAAATCTTGTTGGTAAAGCCATAATAATCGCCTAATTCTTCTCCATAAACGTGTTGGCCATAAGCTTCTAGTTCGGTTCTAAAAAGTATTTTTAAGTCTTCCAACTGAATGACAAGCAACTCTTTGTGAAAACCACGGTTGTTATACTCATATTCCAAAAGCAATTCTGGTAGTCCTTTTTTATCAACTTGTTTAGAACTAATTTTAGCGGCTTCTTTGTATTCAAAAGGATGCATTTCTTTACAAGAAGCGAAGTACATAAATTGCAGTGTGTCACCTTTATGAACGACGTAATAGTCACTTTTTTGTTGCTCACAATCGCTTACAAGAATCACTTTTACACCCAGTAGTTCATCTTGCGCCAAAAGCGTTTCTTCAGGCACAGATTTTTGTCCCCAAATGAATGTGGTAGCGAGGAGAAATAAAATGAGGATGGAATTTTTAATGGTTAGTTTTTAATGTTGAATATTAAAGGTAGAAATGATTTTTGAATTCACTTCATACATTTTTTTATGTCATCCCCCTTAGTCCTCCGTCAGCTGACGGAGAAATCTACAAATCTCACTTCGAGTAAAAATTTCTGCTATTAACTCTTCACTTTTAATTCTTCACTCAACTTTCAACTTTCAGTTCTCAGTTCTTCACTTTTAATTCTTCACTTTTAATTCTTCACTCAACTTTCAGTTCTCAGTTTTCAGTTCTTCACTCCACTTTCAGTTTTCAGTTTTCAGTTTTCAGTTCTCAGTTCTTCACTTTTAATTCTTCACTCCACTTTCAACTTTCAGTTTTCAGTTCTTCACTCCACTTTCAGTTTTCAGTTCTCAGTTTTCAGTTCTCAGTTCTCAGTTCTCCACTTCATTCGCAATTCGCAACTCCTAAGCGATGTGCACTTCCGTTCGCAATTATTTACCTAATTTCACACCCTCAACAAAAAATGGAGCTTTCACAACTACTTAAGACCTTTCAAAACTTAAAGCAAGTCGATCAAACGGCAGCAGCTTTGAGCAAGGCAAACGCACGTGTTCACTGGAAAGGAAACGTTGGTTCGTCGCGTAGTTTAGCAGCAGTTTCGGTGGCACAGCAGTTGCCAAGTCATCAATTGTTTATTCTCAATGACAAAGAAGAAGCCGCCTATTTCCTCAACGATTTAGAAGGACTTTTTCCAGATGATAAACGCATTTTGTTTTACCCAGCTTCGTACCGTGTTCCTTATCAGTTGGAGGAAACGGACAACGCAAACGTGGTAACACGCGCTGAGGTGCTGGAACGCATTGCCAACGGTTCAAATACGTGGATTGTGACGTATCCCGAGGCACTTTTTGAGAAAATTCCAACGAAGAAAAAACTCGTGGAAAACACCTTGCGTGTTGAAGTTGGAAAAACGTATTCCATCGATTTTATCAATGAATTGTTGCTGGAATATCATTTTGACCGCGTTGATTTTGTCTACGAACCGGGACAGTTTTCCATCCGTGGAGGAATCGTAGATGTGTTTTCGTATGCCAACGATTTTCCGTTCAGAATTGAATTTTTTGGCGATGAGGTAGAATCCATTCGAACCTTTGATGCCGCTACGCAAATATCGATTACCACTCATAATTTCTTCAACGTCATTCCAAACATTCAAGGACAAATGACTTTGGAAGGAGTTGCTTCGTTGTTTGAATTCATTGGAAAAGCAACAACAGTTTGGATCAGTTCATACGAGCGATTGACCACGATTTTGGAACGTGAGTACGATAAATCAGTTGAGATTTACACCAAACTTTCTGACAACGTCAAACGCACTTTGCCTTCGGATTTATACGTGCATCCAAGCGAATTGAAAAAGACCTTTGACAATTACCCAAGTGTCGAGTGGGGACCTGATTACCATTTCAAAGCAAGCGAAACCATCACCTTTGATTTTCAAGCGCAGCCAACGTTCAATAAGAATTTTGACATGCTGAAAACGGATTTATTGGCAAGACAAAAGTCGGGTTCGCAAAATTTGATTTTTTCCAATCAGCCACAGCAAATCGAACGTTTGTATCAGATTTTTGAAGACATCGGCGGTGAGGTTGAATTTTCACCGATGAACCTCGCTTTGCACGAAGGATTCATTGCACCGGAGCTGAAATTGGTGTGTTATACCGACCATCAAATCTTTGAGCGCTACCACCGTTTTCGTTTGAAAGAAGGTTTCAGACAAGCAAAACAAGCGCTGACTTTAAAGGAAATTTACAATCTTCAAAAAGGCGATTACGTGACGCACATCGATCACGGAGTTGGACAATTTTCGGGTTTAGAAACGATTGATGTCAACGGAAAACCACAAGAAGCTATTCGTTTGGTTTACAAAGATGGCGACGTGTTGTACGTTGGAATTCACTCCTTGCACCGCATTTCAAAATTCACTGGAAAGGACGGTTCCGTTCCGAAAATGAACAAATTGGGTACACAAACGTGGACTACTTTAAAAAATAAAACGAAGAAGAAAATCAAGGAATTAGCCTTCGATTTGATTCAATTATACGCCAAACGCAGAAGTCAACCGGGCTTTGCTTTTACACCTGATACGTATTTGCAAAACGAGTTGGAAGCATCGTTTATGTACGAAGATACGCCCGACCAAAACAAAGCAACACAAGATGTGAAAAAGGACATGGAAGCATCCCGTCCGATGGATCGATTGGTGTGTGGCGACGTTGGTTTTGGTAAAACAGAAATAGCGATGCGAGCAGCCTTCAAAGCGGTTACAGATAGCAAACAAGTTGCACTTTTGGTGCCGACTACGATTTTGTCGATGCAACATTACCGCAGTTTCAAAGAGCGATTGAAAGATTTTCCGTGTACAGTGGATTACATCAATCGTTTTAAAAGCGCCAAAGACACCACCGAAACCTTGAAAAAATTAGCTAACGGCGAAATTGATATTTTGGTGGGAACGCATGCCATTGTTGCCGAACGTGTGAAATTCAAAGACTTAGGTTTGATGATTATCGACGAAGAGCAGAAGTTTGGTGTAGCCGTGAAAGATAAATTGAAAACGATTCGTACTTCGGTTGACACACTGACTTTGACCGCAACACCGATTCCAAGAACTTTGCAGTTTTCGTTGATGGGCGCACGCGATTTGAGCATTATCAACACGCCACCGCCGAACCGTCAACCTGTTTTGACTGAAATCGTTTCTTTTGACGAAGAACTATTGCGCGATGCCATTTCGTATGAAGTAACGCGTGGTGGACAAGTCTTTTTTGTCAACAATCGCCTTTCGAATATCCGTGAGATTTCAGGAATGATTTCGCGTTTGTGTCCCGGCGTTCGTGTGGGAATTGGCCACGGACAAATGGACGGAAAACAGTTGGAAAAAGTGATGTTGGATTTCATCGAAGGACGTTACGATGTCTTATTGGCGACGACGATTATCGAATCGGGAATTGACATTTCCAACGCAAATACCATTATCATCAACGACGCTCAAAACTTTGGATTGAGTGATTTACATCAGCTGCGAGGTAGAGTAGGGCGAAGCAATAAAAAAGGATTCTGTTACTTGATTGCACCAAAATTCAGTGTGATGACTTCCGAGGCGCGCAAACGTTTGGAGGCTTTGGTTCAATTCTCGGATTTGGGTTCAGGATTCAACATTGCAATGAAAGATTTGGATATTCGTGGCGCAGGAAATATGTTGGGTGGCGAACAAAGCGGATTCATTTCTGAAATTGGCTTTGAGATGTACCAAAAAATCCTCAACGAAGCGATGCAGGAATTACGCGAAAGTGAGTTCAAAGAATTATTCGACGACCGCCAGACCGATTCGTTCCATTCGTTTGTGCAAGATTGCATTTTCGAAACCGATATGGAAGTTCGAATTCCAGACAATTACGTGAACAACGTAGCCGAGCGTTTGAGTTTGTATCAAGAATTAGACAACTTGAAAAACCAAGAAGAATTGGAAGCTTTCGCCGCGCGTTTGAAAGACCGTTTTGGCCCCGTTCCGAAAGAGGTAAAAGAATTGCTGTTCTCGTTCCAATTGCGTTGGTTGGCTCAAAACATGGGCTTGGAGCGTTTGGTAATTAAATCTGGAAAAATGGTGGGTTATTTCATCGCCAATCCACAATCGCCGTTCTTTGAAACAGAAACCTTCACCACACTTCTGAACCGCATCATGACCATCGGACAAGGTTACCGCTTGGTGCAACAAAACGAAAAATTACGCTTGGTGATTGAACCTGTGAAACACATTAAAGATGCTTTTGAGAAATTGGGAGTTTTGGTGGGGTAGGGTGTCAAAACCCAAACAAATCACATTAAAAATTATTTCTCTTCAACGAAAAAGTGCATTATTCGATGCAAAATATGCAACGTTAAAATTCAATTTTTAGCTTATAATCGTAAATTAATTTTATTAAAAAGTGATTAATGAAAGCCAAAATCATGTAATTTTATATAACTTTGGCTTTCATTAATACAAATTTAAACTTCTGTTTATGTCTTTAATCGGTCGAGAAAAAGAGATTAAAATCTTAGAGAACGCCCTACAAAGCTTGCGTTCAGAGCTTATTGTTGTGTATGGAAGACGACGCGTTGGAAAAACTTTTTTGATTCGAGAAACTTATAAAAAGCACATACAATTTGAATTTGTGGGAATGTACAAAGCTTCTACGAGAGAACAACTTAAACTTTTTCAGCAAACTTTGTTTAATTATTCTCAACAAAAAGTAAAAGCTCCTACGAATTGGTTAGCTGCTTTTCAGCAATTAAAAGACTATTGTGATACATTGAAAGGTAATAAAAAGAAAGTACTTTTCATTGATGAATTTCCTTGGTTGGATAATAATAAATCCAGTTTTCTGAAAGCCTTTGATAATTTTTGGAATAGTTATGTTACAAAGCGAGAAGATATGGTAGTGGTTGTCTGTGGTTCTGCAGCTGCTTACATGATCAATAAAATCATCAGGAGTAAAGGCGGACTTCACAACCGATTGACAGATAAAATCCGAGTGGAACCTTTTAATCTTAAAGAAACGGAATTACTACTCAAGAAAAATCGTGTGAAATTAACGCATTATGATATTTTGAACTTGTATATGGCAATGGGCGGAATTCCTCATTATTTAGAAAAAGTGAATGTTGGAGAAAGTGCCACCCAAGCAATCGATCGTTTGTGTTTTGAAAAAGATGGTTTTCTCAGAAACGAGTTTAAAAATGTGTTCGCTTCCTTGTTTGATCAAGTGGATAACCACGAGGCAATCATTCGGATTCTAGCAGATGTACGCAAAGGATTATCGAGAAATGCCATTTTGAGAAAAGGAAAATTTCATTCGGGAGGAAACCTTACACGCACTTTGCATGAATTAGAAGAATCTGGATTTATCGAGCAATATGCACCCTATAAAGGAAATAATAATGCTTTGTATCGCTTGAAAGATGAATATTGTAATTTCTACATCAAATACATCGAAAAAAATAAACCTTCAGAGAAAGGCGTTTGGAATAAACTTCAAACGCAAGCAAGTTATAACGCATGGGCTGGATTTACCTTTGAAACTATTTGTATAAAGCACATCGAACAAATTAAAGAAGGATTAAAAATTGCAGGAATTTATGCAACTACAGGGAATTGGTTGGAGAAAAATAGTGAAAATGGAGCTCAAATTGATTTGCTAATCGACCGAGATGATAACGTTATAAACCTCTGTGAAATTAAGTTTTATGATGGTCTTTTTACTCTAAATAAAAAATACGCTTTTGACTTAATGAATAAAACAGCCGTTTTCAAAGATTCTACAAAAACCAAAAAGAGTATTTTCCTTACGTTTATTAGTGTCTATGGGATAAAAGAAAACGAATACAGCCGACAATTAATTCAAAATAACCTCACTTTAGAAGACTTATTTTTGTAATAATGAAAGCCAAAACTACTATTTTAAAGACTATTTTGGCTTTGATTAATACAATTTATAAAGCTATTTAATTTTCTATTTAGTAGTGCTATCAAGGTATGCATCCACATTTTCTTGAATGCGCGCTTGAATATCTGAAGTGTCTGATTTCACAAACTCTTTTCCTGTGATGCGTTCATACAACTCGATGTAACGATCAGTGATTGTTTGCACAAATTCATCTGGCATAAACGGCATTGTTTGACCTTCTAATCCTTGGAAACCATTTTCAATCAACCATTGACGAACGAATTCTTTCGATAATTGTTTTTGAGGTTCGTTATTCGCTTGGCGTTCTTCGTATCCTTCAGCGTAGAAATAACGGGATGAATCAGGCGTGTGAATTTCATCAATCAAAATCACTTCACCATTGCGCAATCCAAACTCATATTTTGTATCGACTAAAATCAATCCACGAGCTGCTGCCATTTCAGTTCCACATTGAAACAAAGCACGTGTGTATTTTTCCATTTGAACATAAATGTGTTCTGGAACAACACCATTTGCAATAATATCTTCGCGCGAAATATCTTCGTCGTGTCCTTCTTCTGCTTTGCTAGCTGGAGTTATAATTGGCTCTGGAAAACGATCATTTTCTTTCATTCCTTCTGGAAGCGAAACACCACAAAGCGTTCGTTTTCCAAGTTTATATTCACGTGCGGAATGTCCCGCTAAATAGCCACGAATAACCATTTCCACACGGATAGGCTCACATGCAAGACCAACAGCCACACTTGGATCTGGAGTTGCTATCAACCAATTTGGAACGATGTCTTTTGTTGCTTCAAGGAACATAGTCGCCACTTGATTCAATACTTGACCTTTGTACGGAATTCCTTTTGGTAGAATGTGGTCGAAAGCTGAAATTCTATCAGAAGCCACCATCACTAACACCTCATTTTCAAGCGTGTAAACATCACGAACTTTCCCGTGGTAAACAGCTTTTTGTCCTTTAAAATTAAATTCCGAAGAAGTTATTGCATTCATTTTTCGTCGCGTTTATCTTTATAAAATTTCCTTTTTTCTTCAGCTATTGCTGCTTCTTTTTTCTTTTCTTCTGCTTCTACTTCGTCAAAAGCTTGTACGATTTTCTTTACCAAACTATGGCGGATCACATCACTTTGTCCGAGGCGAACTATACCAATTTCGTCAATGTCTTTCAGTACGTCCAATACGTAAGCCAAACCTGATTTTTGTTTGTGAGGCAAATCGACTTGCGACATATCTCCAGTAATCACAAACTTCGCTGTCATTCCCATTCTTGTCAGGAACATCTTCATTTGCATTGGAGTGGTATTTTGCGCTTCATCTAAAATCACAAAAGCTTTGTCCAAGGTTCGTCCACGCATAAAGGCAAGTGGAGCAATTTCAATCACGCCAAATTCCAACATGTCTGCTAATTTCTCAGCAGGAATCATATCGCGCAAAGCATCGTACAAAGGCATTAAATATGGATCTAATTTTTCTTTCAAATCTCCCGGAAGGAAACCTAAATTTTCTCCTGCTTCTACCGCTGGACGTGTCAACACGATTCGTTTTACTTCTTTGGCTTTCAAGGCACGAACAGCAAGTGCAACGGCGGTGTATGTTTTTCCAGTTCCTGCAGGACCAACTGCGAAAACCATATCGTGTTTATCGACAGCTTGCACTAATTTTTTCTGGTTGACAGTACGTGCTTTGATTTTTGCTCCACCATTTCCATGCACCAATGTTTCAGAACCATCGTCGTTGGAAAGCATTTTAGAGCCATCTGCCAACATCAAATTATCAATGTTGTTTTCTGTTAAGTGATTGAATTTGTGGTAATGCTGCACCATTAAATCAAATTTACGTTCAAATTCATCCATTACTTCGTCTTCGCCAATTAAGGTAATAACATTGCCGCGTGCAGTGATTTTTAACTTCGGAAAAAATGTTTTGATGTGTCTGAAATTGGCATCATTGATTCCAAATAATTCAGCGGGATTTACGCCCGTAATCTCTAAATTTCTTGTTCCAGTATTCAACTATTTTCTAGGTATTTGGTTTGGGGTTTCTTGAATTACATTACTTTTGGTAAAATTATAAATTATTAGAATACTGAATTCTGATTTTTCATGCAAATCATAACTTTAACAACAGATTCTGGCTTACAAGATTTTTACGTTGCGGCGATGAAAGGTGCTGTACTGAAGAAATTACCGAGTGCGAACATCATTGATATTTCTCATTCGATTAAACCATTCGATGTTGCAGAAGCTGCGTTTCAGTTGCAATGTTGTTTTGAGGAATTCCCAGTAGGAAGTATACATATCATAGGGGTTGACAGCGAACCAAATTTGAAAGGAAATTCAATGAGTTTCCCAACGATTATGAAATACAGAGATCAATATTTTATTTGCAACGATAATGGTTTTTTTGGTTCATTTTTAGATGAAAACGTTCCAGATGAGTTGTATCGCTTTTCTTCGATAGGATCTTTTCCTGAAATGTTGAAATTTACAGCGAAGAGTTGTTTTGTTGAATTGGCTGCTAAAATTGCTCAAAATGTTCCTCTTTCAAGTTTTACAGAAGAAGTTTTCACCTATAAAAAAGCTTTTCTTCAAAAACCAATTATTGAACAGTATTTAATTCAAGGAACGGTTATACACACAGATACTTTCGGAAACATTATTACCAACGTTAAAAAATCAGATTTCGAACGTTTTGGTGAAAACACACCGTTTATTATTTATTACGTCGATAAAAGTTACCACATAGATGTTATTTCGGAGCATTACAACGATGTAGCAATGGGTGAACGTGTTGCGATTTTCAACAGTAATGATTTACTTGAAATTGCAATTAACCGAGGAGCGAATAGAAGTACTGGTGGAGCTACAAAGCTGTTTGGAGTTCGTGTTGGTGACATCATTCGAATTGAGTTTATACCTGCAGGATCGCGAAAAGATATTCATTCATTATTTTAATTTATGCTTACTCGGATTGTCAAAATAACTTTTCAAGAGGATAAATTACCTGCTTTTTTTGAACATTTCGAGACAGTGAAATGGAAGGTAGCCACTTTTCCTGGTTGTCGAGGAATGAAACTTTTTAAAGATATAAATAATCCAAGTATCGTTATGACGTATAGTATTTGGGATTCAGAAGAAGCTTTGAATAATTATCGCGACTCAGAATTGTTTGGAGCATTATGGCCAAAAATCAAACCTTGGTTCGCAGAAAAAGCTGAAGCTTGGAGTGTGGAAACGTATTTTGATGGTTTTCAAAAAAGATAACCCCTAATCCAAATCCTGCTTTTTTTCATTTATTTCTATTAATTATTTAAAGGTTTTTCTAAAAGACTTGTTTTTCAATTAAATAAGCATACCTTTACCGAAATTAATTTTAATACAATGAATAAAGGAACAGTAAAATTCTTCAACGAGACCAAAGGATTTGGTTTTGTAGTAGATGAGGACACGAACAAAGAGTATTTTGTGCACGTGACAGGATTAACCGACAAAGTTAAAGAAAATGACGCTGTCGAATTCGATCTTCAAGAAGGTCGTAGAGGTTTGAACGCAGTTAATGTTAAAAAAGCATAATTAGTATCAATTCCGTATTAAAAGTCTCGTTGTGAAACGAGGCTTTTTTTTTGATCTTTTTTACGGTGAGCAAAGAGAATAAATAAAAAATCTTAAGTGATATTTTTAGTTTTTGAAAGACGAATCCAACGATTTCCGCCAAACTTTGTGATTTGCTTTCACCGTCATAGACAGCATGCATTCCGATAAAAACAAACACTTTATGCATAGTTATTTTACATTTGTGGATAGATTACAACTGTATTTGCTATACCATTACTGTACAAAAGGTTTCAGGGTTTTTGTAGAAATAAAAATCCGATACCAAATTAAAAATCCAAGTACGAGCTACTTGGATTTTTTTGTTTGTAGGTATATGAATTTATTGGTTTTCATAAAATTTTTAGGGTAACCCTCCTTAATCCTACTTCAAAGGAGGAAGCCTAGAACAACTCCAATTGTTGTGAAGGTGCAATTGTTTTTGTTTGCTTGACTCCGTGAAAAATCCCCATTCTACCAAATTGTTTGTCTGTGATTGCGAACTACATTTTAATTCAATTCGACTTAATTTAACGATTAGTATGTTGCATCCAACGCATTAAAAATTTATCATAGACTTGATAGTAGGGTTTTTCTTCTGAACTATTAAAATAAATGAGTTCTTTTTCCAATAAGGCTGTCAGGCTTCTTTGCACACTTGAAGCACTGTTTAAATTGTATTTTTTTATAAAAGATCCCGAGAGTATTTGGCTTACCGTTTCTTCTTTTGCTATAGCATTTAAAAGTTTCCATTGTGCAGTTGGGAGTAAGTTTCGGTATTGAAAAAAAGTGTTTTCTTGCAATGTCAATAATTCAAGAGCCATTTTTTTTATGTTGCTTAATGAAATGGTTGAAAACTGTTTGGCATAAACAAAGTGACAAAAATACTGTGTGTAATAAGTGTGTGTTAATGTCCAATCTAAAATGTAATCAATGGCTTCTTTTTCAATGTTTTGTTTGTCATTTTTAAAATGTGTTGCTATAAAATCCTGGTAAATTGACCGTTCAATAAATCCCAAATGCATATTTACGCAACTAGCAAAAAATGGTCGTTTTGCAGAATTAAATAATTCATGCATTAAGGTTTGATTACTTCCACAATAAAGCATGGTCGTATTTTTCAGATTCTGAATTATTGTTCTTAAAAGTGCTTCAATATTTTTTTCAGGATAGCTCAATATTTGCTGAAATTCATCGAAAGCAATGACAAATTTATTTTTCTGTTCATCCAATAATTGAAACAGTTGAGCTATTGTTTTTTGTTGTTGCGAAGGATTTTCTATTGTCAAACTAAGTGCTGGTATTCCGTTTAAATCATCAAAAGTGAGCACAGGTCGAAATGATTTTAAAGTTTCCCAAATGATTTTACCAGTTGTTTTTTCAGGAGGGAATTGCTGATAGATGACACTTGCCAATTGATTGATTAAATCTTGTAGATTGGTTGTGGCTAAAATATCCAAATAAATACATTGAACATTTTCTTTCTCTAAATAGTGAAAAACATGATGAATCAAACCTGTTTTTCCTAGTCTTCTCAGCGCAAAAAGGGTAGTGTGTTGACCGTTTAGTAGATAATTTTTTAGTAATTCAGTTTCTGTATTTCTATCACAAAAATACTTTTATCCTTGATAACCAATAAGAAAGAATGGGTTGTCGTGTTTTTTCATGCAACAAATTTACTGTTTTTATTTAATTATTACGCAATTTGCGTAACGCAATCTGCGTAACGCAATTTGTTTAATATTCAGTAAGTCAAAATTTCGTTTAAGCACTTTTGAATTTTGAAGATTTCAGATTTTGAAAGCTTACCTATATGTTGTTTAATTCGGGTTTTGGACAAAGAGCGCACGTGTAAACTCAATACTTCGGAAGTTTCAGTTAAGCCATTTTGCGCAGTAGAAGAGAGGATGAAGTTGCAGTGGTGTTTTTGAGTTGGGTAGTTAGCGGGCAACACACCACTACATTGGCATATTTATTCAACAAGTTGCCACTGATAATGACCACAGGACGAAAGCCAGCTTCTTCGCTTCCTTCAGTTGGGTTAAGGTTTGTATACCATTTTCACCTTGTTCGCTCAATTGATGATAACCTCTTTTTTGGTTAAAATGTAGTATCAACCAAGCCAATTTTTGTTTTCATTCTTTTTGAGTTAGCGCTTTTTTATAACTTCCAGCAGGCAACTCACTTTTTTGTGTCCTAATTTCCCCGAATATCTAAGTCGCCGATTGCTTTTTAATAATTTTCCAAAATAAATTTGGGAAGAAACGTTTGATTTTTACAGCCATTATTTCTTTATTTCCAATCAAAAGCTCGTGTTTTTGTTTTTCTAAACCAGATAACATTTCTTGAACACAAGTAGTTACAGGCATTCCTGTCGCTTGATTGTGATCCATCACACCATGTTTTTCTCCTTTGCCGCCGATTGCATTCGTTGAAATTGGAGTGTTGATTTTTCCAGGACAAACGATTGTTACTTTAATTCCATTGTGTTCTTCTTCAAGTGCTAAGCTGTCGTAATAACCATGTAAAGCATGTTTTGAAGCACTATAAGCAGAACGAAGAAAGAAACCAAATTTCCCCGAAATACTACTGATAACTAAAAATTGTCCACTTTTTTGAGCTTGCATATAAGGTAAAACTGCTTTGGTAAGTGCAATGTTTCCAAAGAAATTTACCTCCATTATTTTACGATTTACCTCCATCGTTGTTTCTGAAGCAGTCGCACGTTGGCTGATTCCTCCATTGTTAACCAAAATGTCGATTCTCCCCATTTCTTTTACCACGATTGCGGCTAAATCATTGAAATTATCTGATTTTTCTAAATCTAAAGGAAGTACAAAATGATGCGATGGATTCGGCAAGGAATCTTTAAGTTTGTCTAATTCAGCGCTATTTCTTGCGGAAAGCACCAATTTTGCGTCTTTTTGCGCCAGTTGAATTGCTGTTTCTTTTCCAATTCCAGAAGAAGCTCCGGTAATCCAAACGATTTTATTTGTGAAGTAATTATTTATCATAACTGATTCAAAGATACAAATTGCAAATGGATGTAGATGATGCTTAGTAATTGCGAACGAAAGAATTGCGAATTGCAAACGGATTCCCATAATGCTTATTAATTGCGAACGGTAGAATTGCGAATTGCAAACGGATTCCCATAATGCT
>JBILOX010000016.1:0-58247 GCA_044374225.1 Crocinitomicaceae bacterium
CTCCCGCAGAACTCACAGAAAGCGCAGAAAAATTAATCTTTAAAATGTTTTCCTATTTTTCGATTATCGAAAAATGATTCTGTGTTTTCGTTTTATTCTGCTGGACTACTATTCTACATACTATTTCCTTCAAGCTTTTTAAAAGAAATTTTCTCCCGCAGAACTCACAGAAAGCGCAGAAAAGTTATTCTTTAAATTATTTTCCTATTTTTTGATTGTCGAAAAATGATTCTGTCTTTTCGTTTTACTCTGCGGGACTACTATTTTACATACTATTTCCTTAAAGCTTTTTAAAAGAAATTTTCCCCGCAGAACTCACAAAACACGCAGAAAAGTTATTCTTTAAATTGTTTTCCTATTTTTTGATTGTCGAAAAATGATTCTGTCTTTTCGTTTTACTCTGCGGGACTAGTATTTTACAAACTATTTCCTTCAAGCTTTTTAAAAGAAATTTTTCCCGCAGAACTCACAGAAAGCGCAGAAAAGTTATTCTTTAAATTGTATTCCTATTTTTTGATTGTCGAAAAATGATTCTGTGTTTTCGTTTTATTCTGCGGGACTAGTATTTTACATACTATTTCCTTCAAGCTTTTTAAAAGAAATTTTCTCCCACAAAACTCACAGAAAGTGCAGAAAAGTTATTCTTTAAATTGTTTTCCTGTTTTTTGATTATCGAAAAATGATTCTGTCTTTTCGTTTTACTCTGCTGGACTAGTATTCTACATTCAAACTGTTTAGATTTTCAAATAACATTTAAAAAAGTGACGTTTGGTTGAAAACATAATTCAAGGGTTCATTTTGAATTTTGGTCTAAATTTTGGTTAATTTTGAAACACATGAAAAAAAACAGCACTTTTTTACTCGTATTTTGTAGTATTTCTCATTTTTGGTCGCAAGTTGCACCAACAAAAGATTTCAATAATTTTTTTGTTTCCTTTCAAGACGGTTTTTTTCGACAAATTGAAATTCAACCTATTATAAGTTATAAAGCTGGTGACGAATTAGTTGCCTACATCGACACAAGGGGAAATCTTCGTCTTTGGGATGGTGTTGAACGAAAAGATGTTACCGCTTTGAATGTTCAGTACGAAGTTTCAGATCATTTACTCGCTTTTAAAATTGCAGGGGCTTTAAAAATGTGGGACGCTGGAAAATTCCAAACATTAACCACGTTCGCAAAAGATTTCGCAGTGAAAGACAGTATTATTGTTTATCAAGATTCAAGATACAACTCTTTAAGTGTTTATTGGCGCAAACAAGTTTATCCGGTTTTAACTTATTTCAGTGAATTTACAATGCCAACAACAATTGGCGAAAACATTGCGATTTTCAAAGACAACAGTAATACCTATCACGCTTTTTGGAACGGAAAAACCTATGAAATCGGAACTTTCAATGATGAAATAATGAATTTTGACATTGGTACTGATGTTTTTTGCTACAAAGATCCTTATTCGCAAACCTTTATTGCTTTCGACAAAGGAGAGTTTTTGGAAATTGAATCTTTGCCAATTAAGAAATACAAATCAGGTCGTGGATTTATCATTTATGAGGATTTGAACGGAAATTTATGGCATTATGGAAATCAAGAAAAAAAACAACTTTCTAACTTCTCTACTTCTTTTTGGGATGTGAAAGACGACATGACAATTTGGGCTGAAAACAGTTATTTATTCTCCTATTCAAACGGTCAAAAACAAGACGTTGCAACTTATATTCCAACAAGTTATTTGATAAAAAACAATGTTTTTGCCTTCAAAAATTTGATGGGTGGCGTGAGTGCTGTGGTAAACAATAAATTCGAAGAAATCACCAATATGCCCGATTCAGAATTTGAGATTTATGGCAATAAAGTCCTTGTTAGATTGGTAAATAAATCATGTATCATTTTAAGTGAAGGAAAAAAATACAACAATTAATTTATGAGGTTTTTGCGTTTTGTTTTTATTGTTGTAATTGTGTTGAACGCACAATCTTTACTTGCGCAAGTTCCAGTGTTTGACAAATTGGAAATGCTTTATGACCAACAACATTACGGAATCGTTCACCGCAGAGCTAATCGACTTTTAGACAATCCAGAATACGATTTCTCTCAAATCCCTAAGTATTACAAAGCCATCAGTTCACTTCAATTAGCTCAAAATCCTTTTTGGAAAGAAAGACACAAAAATACTATCGATGAATCTTTTGAATTATTAAGTAAAGTAAAATCTTCAGCAAAGGGAAAATTGATTTTTGAGGCACATTACTATGAGCTTTCGGCGTTAAGAACCGATTTAGAAAGTTGGGTTTCTGACTTAAAACGGCAAGCAAAACAAGAAGAAGCGAATTACTTAGCCAATAAAATTGCAAGTCTATTTGAAGGAATCAATGTGCTCGAGGACGTTAAACCTACAGAAATCAAGTATGAAGCGACAACTGATGTTAAGTTAAAAGATCGAATTGAAATTATCAGTTTCGCGAAAAAGCAATTGGGAGTTCCTTACGTTTCAGCTGGTGACAATCCTTCAGGATTTGATTGCAGTGGTTTTACAACGTATGTGCTGAACAATGCTGGAGTAAAATTGCCTCGTAGAGCTAAAGACCAATACGAAGCATCCCAAAAAATAAAAGAAAAAGACGCACAAATTGGGGATTTAGTCTTCTTCTCCAATGGAACAGAAATTTCACACGTTGGCATCATCATTAGCGAACTAGGAAAACCTAAAACGATGATTCACGCTAGTTCTTCCAAAGGAATTTCAATCGTTGAAATCGATTCTTCCAATTACTGGAAACCAAGAGTTGCTGGTTATGGGAGGTTTGTTCCGTGATGGAATTTTGATTTTGATTTTTGATAGGAATTTCAGTATCAAACGAAATCTTTTAAATATATTTATTTGAGGAGAGATAATAAATTGAAGATGATTGTTGAATTTTTAATTGAAATTAAATTTGATGGATCTAAATTCTAACTTTACCATACTTCCTTCTAAAAATTTACGTTCCTATAAAAAACCGCACGATGAACCGCTATTTCTTTGGATTACTCACTGTTAGTTCACTCTTATTTGTTTCTTGTGAAAAGGATGAGAGAGAAACTCCTGCTTGTATTTGGAATAAAATCACAGCTTTCGACACTACTTATAACTGCGAAGAAGCCAAGGTTGACAAATATACGTTTCAAGGGGAAACGGTTTATGTTTTTGACCCTGGCGTATGCAGTCAAGCAGATATGGCTTCCGAAGTTTTGAATAAAGATTGCGAATCAATTGGCTTTCTTGGAGGATTAATCGGAAACCAAACAATTAACGGAGAGAATTTCTCAAACGCTCATTTCGAGGAAACAATTTGGACAAAATAGTTTTCTTTCTTTACTTTCTATTTTGACTTTTTTTAAAAAATAAGAGATTTCCAATTAGCAACATAGAAAGGATTTAGAGATAGTTTTTAATGATTTAGTAGATAGAATTAATCTCTAAAAATTAATGGTTTAAAACTTCTTGAGAGCATGTTTTATTTATCAAACATTTCCTATTTTAAAAACTAACCAATTTCAAACGTTTACTTTCTTTTTCAGAGTGGATCTCAACCAAGTAAGTTCCGTTCCCAAAAGCTCTTAAATCAATTTGTTCACTTGGAGAGATGGTTTTAGAAAGTACTTTTCGACCATTCATTTGATATACTTCAATTAGTGAGTTTCCCTCTAAATTAGCGATACTGAAAACACCATTATTAGGATTTGGAACGACTTTAAATTCTTTAGTAGACGGATTTTCAGTTAAACTAATGGTATTGTCTAAAGTGATTGATCCTACTTTGTTTACAACCCAATTTTTAGGGTCTATTCCCATATTTCCTGCTACTGTACCAAAGTTTGGTATTACAAATAATTCCTCATTATCTGCTATCTCAAATCGAATGGTAGTATCCGTTTGACCTTGGCGGAAAATACGCACATCAATTGGATTCGTAAATGTCGGAGTAGTTGTTGGTTTGGATGCTGTGTGACTAATTTGCATAACTAAATCACTACCATCCTGTTTGTAACGAATGGAGTAGGTAGGGTAACCTTCGCCAAAATACCATTGTTCGAAGAAAGGTGTTAAGTCTAAACTAGAGGCTTCCATAAATTTGTCACGGATGTCAACACCAACAGCGACACTATCCGCAAAATTATTTTGAAAGGACTGGAGTGTATTGAAAAATAGGGTGTCATTATTTACCAAATATCGCAAGGTGTGAACGATTGCAGCGCCTTTATCATAAGTCAATCGACCACTAAAAATTCGATTCGTATTTAAGGAATCAGCAAACCAAACACTTCCTCCAACTTGGGTCATAACATTGTTGTGAACATCTGTCATGTGTTGGTTTTTCTCATTTGGATATAAATCTTCCAACATCAAATACTCGCTATATGAAGCAAATCCTTCGTTTACCCAAATATCTGACCATGAAGCACAAGTAACATTATTTCCCCACCATTGATGTCCAAGTTCATGAGCTGTTAATGTTTTCTCAAAGAAACCTTGCGTTGTCATTGTTTGATGTTCCATACCACCTGACAATGGCGCCATACAATGACCATATTTTTCATTCTCAAATGGATAAGGTCCAAATAATTCATAGAATAGCTCCATGAAATCAGCAGTTTCATTGATACGAGATAGAAAATTAGGAAGCGTTTGAGGGTTATCGTAGATATAATTTTGAATCAAAATTGGGTTCGGTGCACCAACTGGATTGGCGTATAAATTGTGCTCAACGTATTTTGCAACGGCAACAGAAATTAAGTAATAATCAATCGGGTGGCGGTGTTTCCATTCATAGCGCGTGAATCCATTTCCAAGATTTACAACATTTTCCAATATACCGTTTGAGCCAGCTTTACAAGAATCTGGAACAGTAATTTTTATGGAGCAACTATCTATTTTGTCTCTCAAACTTTGTTTCACTGGAAACCATTCATAAGCAGAAAATGGTTCAGAAAGCGACCAAACGACATGATTTCCCCAGGATGGTGAAGTGTCGTAAGTCATTCCTCCTCCGCCAAGAGGATTTGTTGCTGCATCTGGCGGAGTACCAAAATAGTCTGTTTCAATGCGAAAACCTTCATTAGCATTTACATTAACTGGTACTTTAATAGCTGAATTGGAACGCGAATAATTTACGGGTTGTCCATTTACACGAATTGCCGTAATAGTAAAAGTCGAAAAAAGTTCAAAAAGAGCTGAGTCTAGGGTAACTCTTGCCTTTGCCTGCATTTCTGTGGTTCCAGCTAAGTAGGTGGAAGTGTTGGTCATCGAAATATCTAAACCATAATAGTTGACATCATATTTTTCAGTTTCCGCAATTTGAGCAACAGATAAAGTTGCACTTTTGAGTGAATTTGTGTGTTTTGTTCTTTTGGAACAAGTTGTGCTTGTTTCTTGTGCTTGGATAGAAAACGTAGCAAAACAGAGAAAAAAGTAGAGTTTTTTTAGCATTTTAAAAGAGTTTATTGTTTTAGTTTGAAACAGTTTTTGGGTTATAGAAATAATTTAGAAACAGTTTGAACTCTCATTCTATTTATAATCGGCAAAAATTTTATTCAGCCATTTAAGCATTAAAAACATAAGTAAGGAGGCAGCACAAAGTAATACTACATTGACATAGAAGAAATTTGCTTTATCCTCGTAACCATCCCATAGCGAACTAAGAACACCTGACATTTTATTACCAATTGAAGTGGCCAAAAACCATCCTCCCATCATTAAAGATGTTAAGCGTGGAGGACTTAATTTTGAAACGAGTGAAAGTCCCATTGGGCTAAGGAAAAGTTCCCCAATTGTAATTACGGCATACGAACTAATGAACCACCAAGCTGACGATTTTAACAATCCATTATTACTTGCATAGACAGCACCAACCATTACGAAACAAGATAAACCAGAAATTAAAAGTCCAAAAGCGATTTTTGTTGGAGTGGAAGGTTCCAATCCTTTTCGATTTAAAAATCCAAAAAAGGCAAGTACTAAAGGAGTGAGGGCAATTACCCAAAATGGATTAACGGATTGAAAAATATTGGTGTTAAAAGCATAAATTGTTTTACCTTCTTTTGGTAATTTTTCTGCAGGCACATTTTTAAAATAAGCTGGATAATTCCATTCTTTCAACTTTTTGTCCTTTACGCGAAACTGATCATCCATGACAACAACGGAGTCTTTAGAATATTTAATTTTTTCTGCAAGAAATAATCCAGACATCGCCGGTTGAATAGCTGTAGGAACTTCTCTATCAGTAAAGCGATCTGCCCACGTATTTAGAGTTGAACCATTTTGTTTGAAAACAGCCCAAAATGTTATTACAACTGCAAAAATTGCCAACATTGCTGCAATTGGACGTTTTTCCTCAGCTGGAGATTTGTACAGTAGTCTTCCGTAAAAGAAAATGACAGGAATACAGCCAAAAAGAAAGGCATCGGTTGTTTTTGAACCCACTAATGGTTCAGGTAACAATAAAGCTAGTAAGCCAAAACCAATTGCAGGAAGGAGAATAACACCGAAAATACTCAACAAACTCATATCATTTTCAGCCTTTGGTTTGATTACATCCACATGTTTGAAGTGTTTTGTGCCCATCCAAAAGATAGCAATTCCAATAAACATTCCTACACCAGCAGCAATAAAAGCAGCATACCAACCATAAATATTGTATAGAGCAGCACCAAAGAAATTACAAACAAAGGCACCGATATTTATTCCCATGTAGAAGATATTGTAACCTGCATCCTTATTAGCTTTATATTTTTCTTCGTTGTAAACATTACCTAGTAAGGCAGAAATATTGGGCTTAAAGAAACCATTACCAAAAATAACAAGCATCATGGCAATGTAAAGTGCATTTTTATCGTGGACAGCCATCAAACAATAACCTAAGCCCATCATGATTCCACCAATTGTAATAGAACGTCTATATCCAAGAACACGATCGGCTAAAAGTCCACCTATGAAAGGAGTTAAAAACACAAAAGCAATAAAAGTTCCATATAAATCAGACGCTTCTGTTTCGTTCATTCCAAAACCTTTCTCTGCATCTTTAAGATAAAGCGTGAAAATTCCAATCATTAAATAGTAACCAAATCGTTCCCACATTTCAGAGAAAAATAAATAGGGAAGAGCCTTAGGGTGTTGTCTTTCTTTCATATTGTTCTATTAAAAAATAAAAAAGGCTATCAATTAATGTCGATAGCCTTTAGATTTTATTGTTTTTAGTTATTTAACGCCGTGCATCATTTTAGAAAGTCTGCTTGTCAATAATAACATTAATAATCCTAAAGTGATGACAAAAATTGCAATAGAAACGAAAATTGTTGCTGCTCCAAGTTTCTCAACATACATAGCGATATAGCCTCCCATTATGTTTGCTACGAAAGAAGAAAGCATCCAAACTCCCATTAACATTGAAGCTAATTTCAGAGGTGCAAGTTTAGTAACTACTGACAAACCAACAGGAGATAAGCAAAGTTCACCAATTGTATGGAAGAAATAAGTCATGACTAACCAAATTAAAGCTGCTTTTTGAGTTACAATCTCTGTCTCACCAGAACCAGTTGTTTGAACACCATAAGTTGCAAATAACATAAATAAGAATCCAATACCTAACAATATCATTCCTAAAGACATTTTTACAGGAGTCGTAAGTTTTGCACCATATCTTGAATTCCAGAACCATGCAAACAGTGGACCTAAAGCAACAATAAACAATGGGTTTACAGATTGGAAAATCGCAGTTGGAATTTCCCATCCGAAGAAATTACGGTCAATGTATTTGTCAGTGTATAAAGTCATTGAAGAACCTGCTTGTTCAAATCCTGCCCAAAAGAAAATAACGAAGAATGTTAAGATAAAAATTACTGTAATACGTTGTTTTTCTTCGTAAGTAAGGGGTTGTTTTGTCGTTTTTTGGTCAACAATACCTTCTGAATTTGTTTCCTGTTTTTTAGCTCCAGGTTCAACTCCAATCTCTAATAAATATTTAGAAGATAACCAATTGAAAAGGATTTGACCGATAGCCATCCCTATGCCTGCTGCAAGAAAACCATATTTGTAACCGTAACTTACAATTGAACCATCTACTCCTCGTGTTGCGAAAATATCATCTGTTAAAATAGCAATAACGATTGGTGCTATTAATGCCCCTAAGTTAATTCCCATGTAAAAAATGGAGAAAGCAGAATCTCGACGGTTATCATCAGGTCTGTATAATTGACCAACCATTGTAGAAATATTTGGTTTAAACATTCCATTCCCTAAAATCAAAAGCAATAAACCAATTGCTAGACCAACATGCGTGTTTACTGAAAATAAAACCAATTGTCCAAAAAACATGGTAATCCCACCTATTGTAATCGCTTTTCTTTGCCCGATGTAATTATCAGCGATATATCCACCAATAATTGGTGTTAAATATACGAAACCAGTAAAGAAGCCATAAATTAATGAGGCCTTGTCTCCAGGTATATTTAAACCATTTTCAATCCATAATTTCGTCATGTAAAGCATTAAAATTGCCCTCATTCCATAATAACTGAATCGCTCCCACATTTCTGTAAAGAATAATAAATATAAACCTTTAGGGTGACCGAAAATCGTTCCTTGTGATTCGATTCTGTCAATTAAATCTTCGCTATTTGCCATATTTTTTAATTTGTTTTCATGCCGAATTTAATAAAAAATGTTAACCTAGACTTCATTTTAAAGTTTCATTTATAAATAAATGATTTTGAAAAATCTTATTTTTTGGTCAATAGCTCTTTTAAAAGAAACAAATACCTTTGCAACCGATTCAAAATCAATACTTGGAATTATGGAGAAATGGCTAGAGCGAACAGCGCTTTTATTAGATGAAAAAAAAATGCAAAAACTAAAATCAGCACATGTTTTAATTGTTGGTTTAGGAGGAATCGGTTCGTTTGCTGGTGAATTTATTGCTCGTTCAGGGATTGGAAAAATGACTTTAATTGATGGAGATGTTTTTGATCCAACGAATAAAAATCGTCAATTGACAGCTTTAGACTCAACAATAGGAATCAATAAAGCAATTGTTTTGGCAGCGAGATTGAAAGACATTAATCCCGATTTGAAAATAAATGTTGTGGAAGAATTTGTGCAGCCTGAGCGCGTTTGGGCTTTGATGGAAGAATTTCAACCTGATTACGTGATGGATTGTATTGATTCTGTTACCCCAAAATTAGAATGGATTAAAGTGTGTAAACGCAAGAAAATCAAAATTATAAGTCACCTTGGAGCGGGAGGGAAGCTCGATCCTTCAAAAGTACAAGTGGCGAAATTGGAACACGCTCACAATTGTAAGTTAGGCGCTCATATCAAAAAACGTTTGCGTGGTGAAAACATTACTTTAAAAGGAGTAAAAGCCGTTTTTTCTTCCGAAATACAAGATAAATCGTCACTCAAAATGACCAATGGCTTGAATTTCAAAAAATCATTTTATGGAACAATCAGCTATATGCCAGCACTTTTTGGTTTGATAGGAGCTGCGGAAGTGATTCGCTACTTGACAGAAGAATGGAAAGAGGGTTAAAGATTTTTGGCTGAACATTAAAATAAGCAATAAAAAAAGTACTTTTATTTATTGAAAAGTATCCCAAATGAACCTCACCGAAGCAAATTTTCAAATTACAAGAGCGCAAAAAGAAAAACTAAACGGACATAAATCCTTTGTTGTTTGGCTTACGGGATTTTCTGGTTCTGGAAAGTCAACTATCGCGAATGCCTTGGAAGTGTCCCTTTTTGAAAAAGGAATTCGTTCATTTTGTCTCGATGGCGACAATACACGTCTAGGCATCAACAAAGATTTAGGTTTTTCATCTGCTGATAGAACAGAAAATATTCGTCGCGTTGCCGAAATGTCAAAATTATTTTTGGAGTCAGGAACGATTGTAATCACTTCATTTATATCGCCATTGATTTCAGACCGAGAAATGGCGAAAAACATCATTGGCGATTCTGATTTTGTGGAGGTTTTTGTCAATTGTCCTTTAGTAATCTGTGAAGAACGCGATGTAAAAGGTTTGTATGCAAAGGCTAGGAGGGGAGAAATTAAAGATTTCACAGGAATTGACAGTCCGTTTGAGGCTCCATTAAACGCAGATGTAGAACTTTTTACCAACCAAAATTCCATTGAAGAATGTGTGGAGATTATTTTGGAGAAGATTAGTGGGAAGTTGTCTTTTTCTATTTTTTGATTTAAAGTTTATCTAAACTAAAGGAGTGCAGCTTTAAGTTTCTAGTTGTTACTCGAAAAATAAAATTCAATTTTGTTTGGTAAACCCAAAACGTTTTTTCTTGCGCTAATACCTATTTCGTAAAACGGGATTAAATAGTATAGTATCTTTTTCATTTTTGAGTATGTTTTAAAAGTTCAGAAACATTTATTAACTCTATTTGAAGTAGTTGAAAATTCTAAGTTGAAAAATATAATTGATTTGAGTTTTCAATTCATCTAAATCTTAACTTTGTACCACTTTTCAAATAGATGCGCATTTTAAAAAGTTTCTTGTTAGTTTCCTTAATCTTAAGCAAGGTTATTTACAGCGCATTCTGGCAATTTAATTTTTACTTCAATCAAAAGGAAATCGCGGCTATCGAATGTGAAAACAAGGATAGACCTGAAATGAACTGTAATGGTAAATGTTATTTGGCAAAACAATTAAAAAAAGCAGATAACGAACTTGCAGCTAAAAAAGAAAAACAAGAACATTCTATTTCAATCCTAAAATTAGTAGAGACTTCTGTTTTTGTTGAAATTTGGAAATTAAAATTTGAACTTCCAGCTTTCAACACAGAAAAAGAGTTAGCTTCTTTTTACTATTCGTCATTGTATTACCTACTGCCGAAATCTGATATATTTCATCCCCCCACAGTAATTTTTAATGTTTAATTATTAATGTTTAATTTTTGATTTCAAGTTCGCTTGATATCTAATTTGTCATTAATAGAATTTTCAGTTGATACAATTCAACATTTAACATTAAAAATTAATAATTCTCTATGCGTTTTATTTTCTTCGCTTGGTTGCTAATCAACAGCTCAAGTTTCTTTGCCTGTGATATTTGCGGTGGAGTAAGTAGCAATGCCTCAATTGGTTTGTTTGCTTCCACGAAATTTCATACAATCGGCTATAAAAGCTCAATGAGAAGCTTTACTTCTTACCTCTATGGAATTCGTCATTCACAAGAGTATTTATTTACGCAAGAATTACAATTTCGAACACAGCTACATTCTCTAATTCAGTTAATAGGTTCGCTTCCTTTTCAAAACGCAGTTCAAATGCGCGATCTTGGAAGAGATGCTGTTTACGGAATAGGGGATGCGAACCTGTTAGGAAATTTTGTGCTTTATCAAAACCGAGATACCTTAGGAATGAGTAAAAATTTTCTATCTCTTGGTATAGGTGTGAAATTTCCATTAGGTAAAAATGCACCGAGTTCAAATGTGTTGAAGAATCTTTATCCTGGAACAGGTTCGTGGGATTATTTGCTTCTTGCTAATTATACTAAGCAGTTTTCTGGCAAGTGGGGCTGGCAAACAGAAGCAAGTTATTCTCTGAAAGGAAAGGATAAATATAATTTTCGGTATGGAAATACAACTCAAATTGCCTCTCAAGGATTTACAAATCGAGGAGTGGGTTCTTATCGACTAATTATAGCAACAGGTTTAACATTTGAACACCATCAAACAAGTAGAGCTAATGGTGCAATCGATTCAAGCATCACGAATGCAGGCTATATCTTGTCGGCAAAGGCAAGTGTGAATCTTTTAACTTATAGATGGTTATGGTCATTTAATGTGCAACACCCAATTAAACAAAATATCAACAGCTCAACGATTTTCCAAAATTTGAGTGCTGGTTTAACTCTTAATTATTTAATTAAAAATTCTAAAAATGAAAAAGTTACTTTATAGTTTAATCTTAATTTCTTTATTTGCTTTCAGTTGTGAAAAACATACTGAGGCATCAACTGCAACTATTAATTTTATCGAACCCATCATTGGAGACACTATCGCTTTTGGTGAAGAACTTCATTGCGAAGGGACTGTTCTTGGTAATGGTGAACTTCACGGATATACTTTGACAATGGTTAATTTGTTGAATAATCAAACCATTTATTCCGCCTCTTCGTCTGCACATGCTGAGTCCTATGTTTTTCATGAGCATTGGGTAAATAATGTTACAGATACTGCAACTATTAAAGTGCTTTTAGAAGCTGAATTAGACCACGATGGAAATAAATCTACAAAAGAATTAAATGTAGTTTGTTTACCCAACTAAATATTTCTGATTTTGGTAGAGAAGACTGTTTCAAAATTCATTAATCGAGGCTTTTCAAAAATTTCACACCGGAGTTAACCTTTGTTAATGAGGATGTTAAATTTTTGGAGTAACGATGGGTAAGGGATTTTGCAACGGTCATGTAAAGTACTTTTATGACATTTATTGCTCATTGAAAGTCTTAAAAACTAAACCAGAACTTAGAAATCGATTGACAAAAAAATAACTAAAAACAAAAAAAAAATAAAAAAATGAAAACAATTAAAATTGCAATTTTTGCCTTAATGGCTTCAACACTTTTGTTAACCACATCATGTAAAAAAGAAGAACCAACTACAAATGGAAATGGACAAGTGACCATTAATCTAAAACACCTATGGGGAATGGGAACAGATACTTTTAGGTTAAATACAACTTATATCCATCCAATGAATGGAGATACAATGACTTTTTCAACTTATAAATATTATGTTTCAAATTTTAAGCTTAAAAAGTCTGATGGCACTTGGTGGGTTCATCCAGAAAGTTATTTTTTGGTGGATTTATCAAGTAATTCTTCTTCATTATTGGATTTGGGTGCTTTACCAATTGGAGAATATACTGAACTTTCCTATACACTTGGCGTGGATAGTTTGAGAAATGTATCGGGTGCACAAACGGGAGCACTTTCAACAATGAACAATATGTTTTGGAGCTGGAATACAGGCTATATTATGATTAAAGCAGAAGGAATTTCACCTCAATCAACAACCGGAAATTTTGCATTTCACTTAGGAGGCTTTTCTGGAGTGAATAGTACAGTAGCTACTAAAACAGTTGATTTTTCATCGAATCCATTGACCATTACAAAAGACAAGAAAAGTGAAATACATTTCAATGTAAATACAGCGATGACTTGGTGCACTTCTGGTAGTTGTGCAGGTACAAGTTCGGTGATGATGCCTGGTGCAATTGCGCATCAAATGGCTACTGATTTCCATAACGGTTTTGTATTTGATCACATTGTTGAATAAGTTGTTATAAAAAGAGGCTATCTCGTTTGCGAGATGGCCTCTAATCTTGATAAAATGAAATACATTTTTCTTTCAATCCTTGTATTAACAATCATTTCCTGTAAAAAGAAAAATGATGATGACCTCGCTTTTCAGTTGATTTATCCGTCCTATTTTCCAACACCAGTTTATAATTTTAAAAATAATGAGCTAACAAAGGAAAAGTTTGAATTAGGAAGAAAACTGTTTTACGATGGAATTTTGTCTTCCGATAATTCAGTTTCTTGTGGTACTTGTCACTCCCAAGTACATGGGTTTGCAGATCACAATGTGAATTTCAGTTCAGGGGTTAATAATCTTAAAGGAACAAGAAATTCTCCAGCAATTACAAATATGATTTGGTCTCCTTCTTTTATGTGGGATGGGGGTGTAAATCACATCGAAGTTTTTTCGGTCGCTCCGATTACAAATCCTGTTGAAATGAACGAAACAATGTCGAATGTGATTTCAAAACTTAATAATAACAGCGAATATAAAAATCTATTTAAAATCGCCTACGGAATCGACAATATTACAGATCAGGCAATGCTCCGTGCATTAACAATATACATGTCGATGATGGTTTCTTGTAATTCCAAATACGACAAAGTACGTCAAGGAAAAGTTAGTTTTAGTACAGACGAAGCAGAGGGGTATGAATTGTTCAAACAGAAATGTGCCAGTTGTCACTCTGAGCCTTTGTTTACAAATTATCAATACAAGAATAATGGTTTAGATTCAATTTATACCGATTTAGGACGTGGGAGAATTACTTTTAATGCAAACGACAATGGAAAGTTTAAAGTTCCTTCCTTACGAAATGTTGAATTAACTTACCCTTATATGCACGACGGTCGGTTCTGGACTTTAGAACAAGTTTTGGAACATTATAATTCAGGTATAAAGCATTCAGCAACATTAGCTCCCGAATTAGCCAGTGGTTTACCAATGACAGCTGATGAAAAAAAGAAAATTATCGCCTTTCTAAAAACACTTACTGATTACACTATTATTTCTGATTTTAAATTTGCACCACAGTAGAACGATTTTTCAGTTTATTCTTTCTTGAACTCAAATCCTTGATAAAACAAGTTTTCATTGTCAAGGATTTTAATTTTTTCAGTTAGGCCTCGTTCAAACCCGCCTCAGTAAAGAGTTGTTTCATACAAACAATTGAAGTACATTTTCGACATAGAGTCAGTTGATTTTCGAGCTAATTTAACTTTGAATTAGTTTTTAAAAAAAAAGAAAATTTTAGCGTTTCACTTTTTATGCTCTTGAATGATCATCCCTAACATTAGTAATCGTTTTCAGTCAAGAAGAAGTTCCATATCTAGCTTTCGAAATTGATTTGAGTTATGACCTAATTGGTAAATAAAAAGTTTCTAAACAAACGCTAATTTTCTTTTATTCTTGGAAAGATATTGGAACTTCATGAAGTCTTATTTTTGAAGAATAAGTTGGTTTTTCAATGCTGAAAGTGCTTTCGGAAAAGTTTCTTCCATGAAGGGTATATATTTTTCCAAAGTGTCAACTGCAACTTTTAAATTGGTGCCTTTATCTTTCTCAATTAATTCATAACTTTCAATTGCATTTTCCCAACTTTTATTTTCTTGTTCCTTTAAATCTAAAATCTCACCTAAGTGTTTGAAAGAAAGGAATTTGTTTGGTTATAGTTTTTGGATTATACTAAACATGCCATGGCCTTCTGGGGTAATTAAGTGAATACGATTCCCTTCTTTAAAATCAGTGGTTTCATAATAACTTCCATCACAAAAAACAGAAGTCCAAAGTTTGTAATTTTCTAATTTCCAAAGGCGATCCCAAACAATTAATGGACTTGCATCGATTTGAATTTCAAATTGTAAAATTTTCATTTAGCTAATTCTTTATGGGAGCCATCACAACTAGGCATTCGTTTAGAAAGACCACAAACACAGTCGTTTATTCCTTTTCTATTCATAATTCGTTCGGTGTAACTATCGATTCTGCTAAGGCGCGTAGCTGATTGTTTTGCTGCATTAAAAAATAGATTGTAGGCACGTTGACGACCAGGTGTTAAGGCTTCAAATGCTGTTTTAAGTGTCGGATTTTCTTCAAATCGTTGAGTTAATTCTGGAATCAATGGTTCAGATTCAGGGTCTCTAGGTGCAACTTTCAAGCCTGCTTTTTCAACTTCAATTGCTTCAAAAACATAGGCTTTAATGATAGCTTCTTTTTCGATAATTTCATCAACAGATTTAAACCGAAGGAATCGTCCGCTTTGTGAATTTTCGCCTGGTTTTACGAGTAAATTTTCTGTGTCAGATAATAATGCGCCTTTCAAAAAACTTACTGCACAGCTTTCTTTGAAGTTTGCTAAAATAACTACATTTGTTTTATTGAACATATAGCAAGGTTGGCCCCATTTCAAGGTTTCAATCAATTGACAATCAAGCATAATGTTGCGAAGTACAGTCAATTCTACCTTCCATTTATCTGTTTTTTCTAGAAATTCATCAACACTTGGATTCATTCAAAAGTGGATTTGATTAATATACAATCAAGCGCGTTTTTCTAAATAATGTTTAACGTAATCTGAAATTCCTTCTTCTAAGGTGTGAAAATGTTTGTCGTAACCTGCAGCTACTAGTTTTGACATATCTGCTTCTGTAAAATACTGATATTTATCCCGGATATCTAAAGGTGTATCTACAAAACTAATTTTTGGCTCTAAACCTAATGCTTTAAAAGTCAAGGTTGCTAAATCTAAAAAAGTTCGTGCTTTTCCTGAACCTAAATTATAAATACCTGAAGTTGGGTGTTTTAGCATTAGAAATTCACAAACGCTTGCTACATCTTTCACATACACGAAATCGCGCAATTGTCCGCCATCTGTGTAATTTGGATTGTGAGAACGGAACAATTTCATTTCTCCATTCAATTTGATTTGGTTGAAAGTATGAAAAATTACACTCGCCATTCGTCCTTTGTGGTATTCGTTGGGTCCGTAAACGTTGAAGAATTTCAAGCCTGCCCAGAAGGGTGGAGTAGTGCTTTGTTTTAAAACCCACTTATCAAAATCATTTTTAGATTCTCCATACGGATTCAAAGGTTTTAAACTATTAACTAACTCGTGGTCATCTTTATATCCAAATTCACCTAAACCATAGGTTGCGGCTGAACTTGCATAAACCAAAGGGATATTTTTCTTTGTACAAACTTTCCAAATCGCTTGTGAATAGTGTAAATTTAAGGTGTTAAAAAGTTCCACATTCATTTCTGTGGTGTCGGTACGCGCTCCTAAGTGAAATACAAAATCAATTTTTTCGTTTGTTGATTCTAACCAATCTACGAAAATAGATCGCTCGATTTTTAGAGAAAACTTTAAATCAGCTGTTGTATATGCTTTTTGAGCATGAGAGAAGTCATCAATAAGAACTAAGTCATTGAATCCTAAATCATTGAGTCGTTGAGCAACTACACTTGCTATAAATCCAGCTGCACCAGTTATTGCAATCATTTTAGAATAAACCGTTAATTTCTGCGTCGATAGAGTTGATGATTTTTCCTAAATCTTCTTGACTATCCGGAAAACGATTATTATCAATATCGATTATTAGCATTTTTCCTTTGTCGTAAGTTGAAATCCAAGCTTCGTAACGCTCGTTCAAACGCTTCAAGTAATCCAAACGTATGCTTTCTTCGTAATCGCGACCTCTTTGTTGAATTTGATTCACTAAAGTAGGAACGGAAGCTCTTAAATAAATCAACAAATCTGGAGCAGAAACAAATGAATCCATAAGGTTGAAAAGAGAGAAATAATTTTCAAAGTCTCTGGTTGTCATCAAGCCCATTGAATGTAAATTCGGAGCAAAAATAAAGGCATCTTCGTAAATCGTACGGTCTTGAATAACAGTATGTTTAGTTTCCTTTATTTCTTGTATTTGTGTAAATCGACTATTCAAATAATAAATCTGCAAATTAAACGACCAACGTTGCATATCGTGGTAAAAATCATTCAAATATGGGTTGTGATCAACGTCTTCAAAATGTGTTTCCCAACCATAATGTTTTGATAGTAGATTGGTCAAAGTTGTTTTTCCTGAACCAATATTTCCGGCAACGGCAATGTGCATAGTTTAATTTTTTTAAGATTGCTAAAATACGATAAAAGTCTGAAATATCAGTTTAAAATTTGGTGCTATAAAGCTTAAATTTCGAGATTTTTTTTTCTACACTAAAATAAAAATCAGTACCACTTAATTGGAAATCTTTAAATTGTTGCAAGTTTTCATCTGTAAATATATAGCTTTCGTTAGAATTTATGCTTGTGAATGTCAATGTTTGGTTATTTAAACCAACAATATTATTTTTTAAAAAAGAAAAACTAAAAGCGGACTTTTCAAAGGTGTTGCTCCAATTCATCATTAAATCAAACTCGTATATTCGTTCAGAATCATATAAATATAGTTTGTTTTGATATTCTTTCATTCCAACCAATTCTGATTTTATGGAGGCAATTCCAACGAAATTTTCAACTTTTTGAATTATTTTATCTTGAATTAAATCAACGAGTAATAAACTAGAGTTTAATTGATCGTAAATCCAAACTAAATTCGGTCGATTGGAAACTGCAATAAATTTCGCAAAACTGATATCGTATTGATCTAAATATTTACACTTACCATTGATTGTCAATGTATTGTCAAGTATGCAAATACTTTGTTGTTCCGCTGAAAAAAGAACAATCTTCATTGAATTAATTGCTGAAATTTGTGAGATCTCTCCTAAAGATTTGATGCTTTGAGTGAAAGTTTGTTTTCCTGCAGAATCAATTTTTGTGATGGTATTTCCTTGTTGAATAATTAGATTACCGATATTATCAATGGTCCAATTATTAATTTCTTCTTTAAAATTAAATTCTTTAATCAATTCTAAATCAACTGTCTGTGACCAATATAAATTGGAAAAAAGTGTGATAAAAAGTAAGAATTTTAATTTTCGCATAACTAAATTTGTTGAAGTTACGAAATCAATTGCAGAATTTGTTCCAAAATCGTCCGATTATTCATCAAACGTGGTACTTTGTGCTGTCCACCAAGTTTTCCAATGTTTTTTAGCCATAATTGAAAGGTTCCTGAAGGTGCAAAATGAAAGCACGGAAAATCGATGTTTAAATTTTCAAATCGTTTGGCATCGTAATCGGCATTTGCTTTTTTTAATTCCAAATCCAAAGTTGTTTTAAATTTCTCAAAGTCCGTTGGTTCCTCTTCAAATTCGATAATCCATTCGTGGTAGCCGGTTGAATTTTCAGTATTGAATTTAGGTGCAACAGTAAAATCTCTTATCGTACATTGAAGCGCTTTACAAGTTACTGTAATTGCTGACTCAGCGTGTTCAACGATTAATTTTTCACCAAAAGCATTGATGAAATGTGAAATCCGACCTGTGACAATAAAACGAAAAGGATGAATGCTATTAAATCTTACTGTATCGCCAATGATATAACGCCATAATCCTGATGAAGTAGAGATAACAAGTGCATATTCTTCGTTGATTTTGACATTTTCCAAAGTGATGACTTTTTTTGAATTTAAGTTGTTAAACTCAGTCATTGGAATAAACTCATAGAACACTTGAGAATCTGTTAAAAGCAATAAATCTTTTGTTTCTAACTGGTCTTGTAAACCAAAATATCCTTCAGACGAATTATACGATTCCACATAATTTATCGGAGAACCAATCAATTTATTAAAAGTCACAGCGTAAGGTGCGAAATTCATTCCACCGTGGATGTACAATTCAAGATTTGGCCAAACTTCAATGATTGTTTTTTTACTAGAAATTTCCAACACTTTTTTGAGTAGGAGAGAGGTCCAGCTTGGAATGCCAGCAATAATGCAGATATTTTCTTCAATCACTGCGTGTGCCATTTTATCGAGTTTTTCTTCCCAATTACTTAAAAGTGCTATTTCTTTTTTTGGAGAGCGGCGCAATTCTGTCCACCAAGGCAAATGATTGATAATTATTGCTGATAAATCACCGATGAAAATTCCATCGCTGTTTGTGATGACTTCGCCACTTCCACCTATTATTAAATGTTTGGAATTGTAGAGTTTTCGATTTGGAAGATTTGTGTAATATTGCGCCAATAGGTCTTTTCCACCAGCATAATGGTTTTCGAAAAGTGAATCTTTGGTGATTGGTAAGATTTTGATTCTATCGGCAGTTGTTCCTGAAGATTTGGCAAACCAAGAAGTTTTTTCGGGCCAAAGTAAATTTTCTTCGCTTTTAATTGTTCGATCTATCCACGATTTTAAGGTTCCATAATCTTGTAATGGAATCTTTTGTTGAAACGTCTCAATGGAATCTAAACAATTTATAGTGTGTGAGCTGCCAAATTCTGTTTTTTCAACATGAGTTAACAAGAAATCAAATACCTTCTTTTGAGATTCAATTGGAAAATCACGATACTCATCAATACGAGATTGACGTTTCCCGATTAGCCAAGAAAATAAAGCGTTGAAAGGCATGAATATCGGAGGTAAGAAAGTGGATAATTCTCAACCGAAAATTAACCCCAAATCAATACACTAACGATAATCGAAAGAATAATAATTGTGTAAATCGTACCTAAAGCAGCAGTTGATTCTTCAAAGAAATTGTTAGACATAATACTATTTTTTCCCAAAGTTATAAAATGTTTGGTTTTAGTAAGGATTTAAATTAAAAAATCCCGAAAATTCATTTGAACAATCGGGATTTAATAAGTTTGAAACTAGCTTAATCTCTTAATCCTAATATACTTAAAAGTGAAAGGAATAAATTCACAAAAAGAATATAAAGTTGCAATCCACCAATCAGGGATAATTTATTTCGTTCTTCTTCACTTAAATTAGGTTGCATTGAAACAGCTTTTAATTGTTGCATTTGGTAGGCTGTAAGTCCTGTGAATACAAATACACCCAAGCAAGCAATAATGAAGCCCATAGAATCGCTTCCGATAAAAATATTTACGATTCCAGCGATGAACATTCCGATGAAAACCATATATAATAAGCTGCCGAATTTGGTTAAATCTGTTTTTGTTGTGTATCCAATTATAGCCATTCCAGCAAAAGCTCCAGCTGCAACAAAGAAAGTTGATGCAATTGCTCCCATATCATACACTATGAAAATGGAAGATAAACTCAATCCCATCAGTCCAGAATACACAATAAATAATGCTAATAAAAAGCCCATTGATAAACGTTCATACGCCCATTGAATAAGCATGCCAATTCCCAAAGGCGCAAAAGCGATTATCCAAAATAAGGGAGATAATCCAGTCCCTTCTGCATTAAAAAAAAGTTGAGAAAACATGTATTCGTTTGTTCCAACCATGTATGCTAGAATTCCAGAAATTCCGAGAGCTCCGAACATATACGTGTAAACGTTTCTAAAAAATACTCTCGACAGTTCAGCCGAATAACTGTTGTTGTTGTCTATTAATTCTTCCATATTATTATTTTTAATACAAATATATTGTTTCTGAATAAAAACACACGCAATCTCATTAATAGATTTTTCATAAAACCTAAAAATGAATTTTATAATTTTCAATTCGAGTTAAAATCCAATCAAACATCAAGTATCAATAATCCTTTCTCCGAGTTGAAATCCTAATCAAGCATCAAAAATCAAGCATCAATTTCTCAAAACTGCCCCCGTTTCCTTCTCAATACCTAAGCGGATTTGCTCCATCGCTTTGTCAATTTCTTGATCGTTTAAGGTGCGGTCGCCATCTTGTAAAATGAATGAAAGTGCGTACGATTTCTTGCCAGCTTCCAATTTATCACCTTCGTACACATCAAATAAATTCACACTTTGAAGTAATTTTTTATCACTTTTTCTCGCAGCAGTTTCTAATTCAGCGAATTTTGTTTCCTTATTAACTAACAATGAGAAATCGCGACGAATAGCAAAAGCTTTTGGTAAATCTTTAAATTTAATTTTAACTGTTTTCAAAGTATCTAACAATACATCAAAATTGATAGAAGCGAAGTAAACTGGATTTTTAACGTCAAAGTATTTTTGAATCTTAGGTGAAACTATTCCAATCTCAACGATTGATTTTTTAAATATTTCGATTTTTTCAGCGTCTTGAAATAAGTCATTTTCTAACGCTTTTTCCTGGATATTAGACGTTAATCCCAAGCGATTTAAAAGTGAAGTAATAATTCCTTTTAAGGTAAAGTAAGAAACAGCTTCTGTACCATTATTCCAAGACTCTTCTGATTTTGAACCCGTTAAAACGAAAGAAATTGTGCGTTGCTCATTGAATCCTGAAGCATATTTGAAATAAGTTTTGCCATATTCAAAAAGTTTCACATTCGGATGCTGACGGTTTTGGTTGTGTTGAATGTTTTCCATCAAACCAAAAAGTAAAGTTTGACGCATCACATTTAAGTCCTGACTCAAGGGATTTAACATTTCCACTTGATGCTCTACTTTCAAGGTTTCTCCGCCTAATTTTTCTATATAAATTCCTTTTGTCAATGAATTGTTCAAAGCCTCGTTGAATCCTTTTCCAACCAAAAATTCAGCAATTGTTGCTTGTAGTTTGTCGGCATTTATTGTTTCAGAAATCGGTAAAGAAAGATTCCATTTTTCCGGAATAGGTACTAAATTGAAGCCATAAATACGAAGAATTTCTTCTGTAACATCAGCTTCTCTGTGTACATCTGTTCTATAACTTGGAATTTCGATTTCTAGGTCTAATTCGTTTGAAGTCAAAATCTTAAAATCTAAATTCTCTAAGATTTGAACAACTGCTTCTTTTGAAATTTCACTTCCAATCAAACGATTGATTTTGATTAAATTTATTGAAATTATACGCTTTGAAATCGGATTGATTAATACATCTTTTTCGTCCATAGCAATTTCTCCACCTGCAATTTCTTGAATCAAAAGAGCCGCTCTTCTCAAAGCATAAAGTGTTAATTCTGGGTCAACACCACGTTCGAAACGAAAACTTGCATCGGTATTTAAACCGTGAATTTTGGCAGTTTTTCTAACTGAAACAGCATTAAAAACCGCTGACTCCAAGAAAACAGTGTCAGTTTGTTCATTGATTCCAGAATCTGTACCTCCGAAAACACCTGCGATACATAAATTTTCAGTGCCATTCTTAATCATCAACTCTTCTCCTTTCAAGGTTCTTTCAACGCCGTCTAAAGTTTTGAAAACTTGCCCTTCATTTGCTTTTTTAACAACGATTTTACCATTCAATTTCGCTACATCAAAAGCGTGTAAAGGTGTTCCTAATTCACGCATCACAAAATTGGTAACGTCAACAACATTATTGATTGGAGAAAGTCCAACTGCGCGCAATCTTTTTTGCAACCATTCTGGGGAACCTTGCACTTTCACGTTGGCAATTGTCACCCCACAATAGCGGTCGCAATTCGTTGAATCTTCAACAGTTATTTCAATTGGTAAATGTGTGTTTTCAGCTTTTAATTCTTTGGTTTCTGGCCAAACGATTGAGGCATTTTTTCCTTGGTGAAAATTAAAATAAGCCACTAAATCTCTAGCTACACCAATATGTCCCATTGCGTCAGAACGGTTTGGAGTTAATCCTATTTCTATTTGAAAATCGTCTTCTAAATCAAAATAACTTGCTGCAGATGAACCTGTTTCGATATAATCAGGTAAAACTAATATTCCTGCGTGCGAAGTTCCTAAACCTAATTCATCTTCAGCGCACAACATTCCGAAAGATTCTACACCTCTGATTTTTGCTGCTTTTATTTTGAAAGCTTCATCTGGTTTTGGATACAAGGTACAACCAACAGTGGCTACCACTACTTTTTGTCCAGCTGCAACATTATCCGCTCCACAAACGATTTGTAAAATTTCCGTTCCAATATCAACTGTTGTAACTTTCAATTTATCAGCATCAGGATGTTTCTCGCAAGTAAGTACTTTACCAATCACCACGCCTTCTAGTCCGCCTTGCACAGCTTCCATTTTTTCAACCCCTTCCACTTCTAAGCCGGTGTCAGTTAAGATTTTTGAAATTTCGTCAATATTTAGTTCAGTTGAAATGTAATTTTTAAGCCAATTGAATGATATTTTCATGGGTGATTTTTAAAATAGTGGCAAAGTTAATAAATTATTGGTGGAGAGAAAAGATTGAAAATCTAGCTGTAAAAAAGCAAGATAAAAATAAATTGAGGTTAAGGTTTCAACTTCATTGCGGCGAGTAAGAAGATTTGTAATTTAAAATTACAATTTTCTTTTTTTCACCCTCAATGGAGCACCCTGGTTGTATAGGAATTAAACGAAAAATTAATTTACTAGGTTAATTAGCCACAAAAATGACCGAAATATAGTTAAATTAATATGTGATACTTCTTTTTTACAAGGCATTCTTCACAATCAATTCCACTTCATCCAAGGTTAAATCTTGGCGCTCGCCCATGGCAGTCCAATTTCTTTCTTCGAAACGGGATTTGATGATTTGTGGTGCATCGCTGCAAGTGTCGGTATATTCCGAAAGTTTGGTTTTGATTCCTAACGATTGAAAGAAAGCTTCCGTTTTTTCGATTGCTTCGTGCGCACGATTTTCGCCAGTCAAATTCCAAACGCGTGTGGCATATTGCGCTAATTTTTCTTTTTTGTTTTCGAATTTCACTTCTAATAAACGCGGACAAATGATTGCCAACGATTGTGCATGGTCCACGCCGTATAAAGCAGTCAATTCATGACCAATCATGTGTGTCGCCCAGTCAGTTGGAACGCCACAACGCAAATTGCCATTCAAAGCATGGTTGGCACACCATATCAAATTCGCTGCAGCTTCGTAATCGCTTGGGTTTTCCATCACTTTTGGTGCAATTTCAATCAAGGTAGAAAGTATGGCTTCTGCTTCGCGCTCTTGTAGTAAATTTCCTGTTGGATAGGTTAAATATTGCTCCAAGGTGTGCATAAAAGCGTCTGTGACTCCGTTTGCCAATTGACGTTTTGGAAGCGTTGCCACAAGGGTTGGGTCCATGAATGAGAACACAGGAAAAAATAAAGGTCCGCCCATCGTGCGTTTTTCTTTCAACGAAGAGCGACTGATTACCGCACCACTGTTCGCTTCGGAGCCAGTTGCAGGAATCGTAAGTACTGTTCCAAAAGGCACGGCTGACGTAAACACTTTTCCTTCCAAACGCAACAAAACTTCCCACGGGTCGCCTGCGTAGTTGATAGCACCGGAAACGAATTTTATTCCGTCGATTACTGAACCTCCACCTATTGCCAAAATGAAACCGATTTGTTTTTCGCGGCAAATTTCAACGGCTTTCATTAAGGTATCAAATTCTGGATTGGCTTCGATGCCACCAAATTCTGTGATTTCAAAGTCCTCGAGTTCTGTTCTGATTTTTGCCAACAAACCAATTTTCTCAGCGCTCCCACCACCGTAAGCAATTAAGATTTTCTTTGAAGTGGTAGCATTTGCAAGGTATTGCGGTAATTTTGACAATTGATCTTTTCCAAAAACGATTTTGGTTGGGTTTTGTATTTCGAAGTTTAACATGGTGCTTTTTTAATTTGAGTTCAATATTACGTCAAAAGAAGTTTGAGTTGGGAGATTTAAGAAAAATTGTGTCAGTTCTTTATTTTTCAATAAAGTAGTACCGATAAGGTAAATATTGTATACTTTTTTCATTATTAGTCATAGAAAGGGCACTTAATTTTTTAAAAGCTTTTTGTTCTCAAATGCATATGTATTTCGTTTGTCCTGTCGCTGCGACGACTTCATTTTTTTATTCAATTTGGAAATTTTGCACAAACCAGTTTAATATATGTTAAAGCAAAATCTACCTTTTTTAATGATATAATACCAATTTACTTGTTAAATGACGCAATTGAAAATCTATCTGGTATAATGCCGAGTTAGTTTTCAATAAATATTTTTTACGACAATTGAAAACAACTTCGGTATAAGTGACATTATTTTTTATCTTTTAAATACACTGTTATACCATTTTTCAAACTGAAATTTTCTTTTTTGTCGCTGTTTCCGCCAAGATTTATTTTGTTTTAGTAAATTAAAATTTTGGTTTAAGTTTCTATTTTGTCTGTTTTTTTTAAGATTCCCGTTATCATCGAATCTTAAGATAATATGAGGCACTATATTTGATTTTTACACTTAAAAACAGAAACCTAAAATCAAAAATTCAAAAATTTTTCCATTTCAAAGTCGAATTTATCGCCATAAAACCTCACACCTTCGTCCAAATTTGTTAAATTCGCTCCGCATTATTAACAATACAGAAATAGACTATGAAGGTTTTCGATCTTGACATGATTAAAAAGGTGTATGCGCAATATCCTGAGCGCATCGAAGCAGCAAGAAAAGTAGTGGGTAAACCATTAACATTAGCTGAAAAAATTCTTTACGCACATCTTTGGGATGGAAATGCAGCAGTGGCGCACGAACGTGGAAAATCGTATGTAGATTTCGCACCAGACCGCGTTGCTATGCAAGATGCAACAGCTCAAATGGCACTTTTGCAATTTATGCAAGCTGGGAAGAAAAGAGTAGCTGTTCCTTCAACAGTACATGCGGATCACTTGATTCAAGCAAAAGTTGGCGCAACAAAAGATTTACAAGAATCATTGAACCAAAATAACGAAGTTTTTAACTTCCTTTCTTCGATTTCAAACAAATACGGAATCGGTTTCTGGAAACCAGGAGCAGGAATCATTCACCAAGTGGTTTTAGAAAATTATGCATTTCCAGGTGGAATGATGATTGGAACTGATTCACACACAGTAAATGCTGGTGGTTTGGGAATGATAGCAATTGGAGTTGGTGGTGCTGACGCTGTTGACGTAATGGCTGGAATGGCTTGGGAATTGAAATTTCCAAAGTTAATCGGTATCAAATTAACTGGAAAACTAAACGGATGGACTTCTGCAAAAGACGTTATTTTAAAAGTTGCTGATATTCTAACTGTTAAAGGTGGAACTGGTGCAATCGTTGAATATTTCGGTGACGGAGCGATTTCTCTTTCTGCAACTGGAAAAGGAACAATTTGTAACATGGGTGCTGAAATTGGAGCAACAACTTCAACTTTCGGTTACGATAATTCGATGAGAAGATATTTAGCAGCTACAGGTCGTCAAGAAGTAGTTGATGCTGCTGATAAAATTGCTGAACATTTAACTGGTGATGCAGAAGTGTATGCTAATCCAACAGCTTATTTTGATCAATTGATTGAAATTAACTTAAGCGAATTAGAGCCACAAATCAACGGTCCTTTCACGCCAGACAGAGGGACTCCAGTTTCTAAAATGCGAGCTGAAGCGGAAGCTAACGGATGGCCAATGAAAGTGGAATGGGGATTAATCGGTTCTTGTACAAACTCTTCTTACGAAGATATGGCTCGCGCTGCATCTATCGTTGAACAAGCTGTTGCGCACGGAATCACTCCAAAAGCTGAATTTGGTATCAATCCAGGATCTGAGCAAGTTCGTTACACAATCGACCGCGACGGAATCATCGCAACATTTGAAAAAATGGGTACAAAAGTATTTACAAATGCGTGTGGTCCTTGTATCGGTCAATGGGATCGTGAAGGCGCTGAAAAACAAGAAAAAAACACAATCATTCACTCTTTCAACAGAAATTTCTCAAAAAGAGCAGATGGAAATCCAAATACGCATGCGTTTGTAACTTCACCTGAAATGGTTGCTGCATTGGCAATTGCTGGTGATTTAGGATTTAATCCATTAACGGATACATTGACAAACGACAAAGGAGAGCAAGTTAAATTATTACCTCCACATGGTGATGAATTGCCAACTAAAGGTTTCGCTGTTGAAGACAACGGTTACCAAGCTCCTGCTGAGGATGGAAGTGGTGTAGTGATTGCAGTTGCTCCAGATTCTTCACGTTTACAATTATTAGAAAACTTCCCTCTTTGGGACGGAAAAAATATCACAGGTGCTAAATTGTTAATCAAAGCAAAAGGTAAATGTACAACGGATCACATTTCTATGGCTGGTCCTTGGTTGCGTTACCGTGGTCACTTGGATAACATTTCAAACAACATGTTGATTGGTGCAGAAAATGCATTCAATGGCAAAGCGAATGAAGTGAAAAACCAATTGACTGGCGCTTATGGTGAAGTTCCTGCAGTTCAACGTGCATACAAAGCGGCAGATGTTCCATCAATCGTTGTGGGTGACCATAACTACGGTGAAGGTTCATCTCGTGAGCATGCTGCAATGGAACCAAGACATTTAGGTGTTCGTGCGGTTATCGTGAAATCATTTGCGCGTATCCATGAAACAAACTTGAAAAAACAAGGAATGTTAGGTTTGACATTTGCTAACGAAGCTGATTATGACAAAATCCAAGAAGACGATACATTCAACTTCACAGATTTGGAATCTTTTGCTCCAGGTAAATCGTTGACATTAGAAATCGTTCATGCAAATGGAACTACTGAAAACATTTCTTTAAACCACACTTACAACGATTCACAAATCGAGTGGTTTAAAGCAGGTTCAGCGTTGAATTTGATTAAATTAATGGAAAACTAAAATGCGAATTTTAAAAATCTTGATAGGGATTTTTATAAGTTTTAATAGTTTTTCTCAATCGTTATTCGTTGGGAATCATATAATTGAACCTTATATCGGCTTTCCAAATGTAACCAAATATTTTCCTATTTTGGCATTAAATCAAGAGCCAAAAAACGTCACAAGTTACGCTGGTTTGCCTCCTTCAGGATTTCGTTATTCTTATATGTTAACAGACGATATCAGCTTTGGAGTTGATGTTATTTTTGACAGAAGCAGAAAAGACTTTGTTTCAACTGATACTGTTTTTCAAAATGGAGGTTGGCAATATTTATCTTATGAAGGAAAAAGAATTCAAACTAGATTAAGATTACATTTCAGAATGAATTTCCATTTACCAATTTCACAACCCAACGCTGATTCATATATTGGATTGGGAATAGGGACAAATAATCGTTGGTTAAAAGATTATAAAAATGGCGAACTTGAACAAAAATTATCTGGTGCAGACGCGATTTTAATTCCATTCTCAATGCGTGTTTGTTTCGGTTATCGTTATTATTTTAATTACAACTTAGGAATCGTGGGTGAGGTTGGAGTTGGTGGACCTCTACTTTCTATTGGACTTTCCTACAAACTTTAAAAATTCAATAAAATTAATAAAAGCGATTTGTAACCTGCGAATCGCTTTTTTTTGTGCCAGCTTAAATCTCAATCGCTAAACAATGACAAGACAACTAGTTCAAATCAGCAAACTTACCCGAATAGGTCTTTTCTCTTGGGTGAAAATAATGTTACTCTCGATTGTTAGTACACTTTTAAGTTTCATAATTGGCGTTTATTATTTCTTTAAAAATATCACTGAAATTGAATTAACTACAAATAATTGGTTGGGTGATTTATGGGGAATTCTAGGTTCTCACCTAACAGGAGCATTCTTTTTGTTTTTGGTTTTCAATTCAATTTGGTTACTAATTTATTTAGCCAATGATTATGTCATGTACAAGATTATTTATCAATTAATTAGCGACAATTCTGAAAAAGTATTAGAGCCTATTCTAGATAAATCACTCGCGTCTATGAAATTGAAATTTCCAAAGTTGATGCAAAAAGGAGTTGATTTTTCAATGACAAAATTAAAGCTGATTGAAGAAATTAAAACAAGTAACGAAAATAGGTTTATAAAGAAAATCATCGTTTTTTGCCTCGATCAAGTGTATCTAGCTGATGTTGATTTAAATAAGGAAAATGTAAGCTTTGAAGAAATTCTTAAGATTAAAATCATTCAAATTTTAAAAGGCATAACCGAACCAACTCGTATTTGGATTTTATTGGTTATTCTTTTTCAATGGTTGGTGGTTGTGTTTATTTAGAAGGTTTTATAGCTAAATGTAATACCAATTTACTTGTTAAATGACGCATTTGAAAATCTATCTGGTATAATGCCGAGTTAGTTTTCAACGAGTATTTTATACGATAATTGAAAACAACTTCGGTATAATACTGCAAATACTAACTAAAAATCTTCCTATCGAAACAGAGTTAAAAAAAAGGCATTTACTATTGATTAAATTTCAATCAATTTTAAGTTTATATTTTAAATTTTCTTCCTACATTTGTTCTAAATAAATTTTTATGAAAGTCGGAAGTAATTTAAAAGCACTGCGTAAACGAAAAAAAATGTCTCAAGAAGATGTGGCTTCTTCATTGAGTATGCATCGCTCCACTTATAGTGGTTATGAAAATGATGTTGCGCTTCCGAATATTGAGAATTTAATTGCATTTAGTCAGTTTCATGAATTATTAATTGATGATTTGGTGAAACTTGACTTTCAATCTTTTAGTGAACAAGATTGGGTTAAATTTGAGAATAAATGGAAAGAAGCGGCGAAAGGATCAAATCTTCGTGTGTTGACTTCCGTAGTTAATAGTGATAATGAAGAATTAATCGAATTGATTCCTGAAAAAGCAAGAGCTGGATACGTTAGTGGTTATTCGGATCAAGAGTTTATTCAAGATTTACCACGAATTAATTTACCATTTTTATCCAAAGAACGGAAGCATCGAGCTTTTGCCATTAACGGAGATTCAATGCCTCCACTTCCTTCTGGTTCAATTGTTATTGGTGAATTTATCCAAGATTGGACGAGCGTTAAAACAGGGACACCTTGTATTGTTGTTACCAAAAGTGAAGGAATTGTATTCAAATTTGTTCATAATAATTTCAAGGAAAATAAATCACTCGTACTCATTTCATCAAATGCACTTTATCAACCTTTCAGTGTTTCTACATCTGATATTCTCGAAGTTTGGAAATTTAGCGCCTATATTTCAAAGGAAATACCCGAAGTTCAAATGGATGCGCAGCAATTAAATCTGAATTTTAGAAATTTACAATATGACGTTCAACGGATTTTAGAGAAGTTGAATCAATAAGATTTAATTAAAAGAAGTGTAACAAAATTATTTTTGAAGTAACGATGAGAAATGGGATACTACCAATCTTAATTTTAGATTTATGGTTCCTCCATCAACACCTTATATCTTGACTTTGCCTCTGGGCGCGAACATGCATTGAAGTGCCACCATTCGGTTTCTAAAGGTCTGAATCCTTGCGATTTCATCACTTTTCTTAGTAATTCACGATTAGCAATATGTTTTTCAGAAAGTTCACCTTTTGCGAAAAATTCTTTTTCTAAAGACGGATAAGCAATTTTTCGAATGTCGTCATAACCTGCACCCATATCAAGTGGGATTCCTCTTTCATCGATAATGCTCAAGTCAACAGCAGCTCCTAAATTATGTAAGCTACGATTTTGTGGATTGGAAACGAATTTTCCTCGTTCGTTTGGAGGAATAGAATCTAATGCATCCCACATTTTTTGTTGCACACTTACAGGTCTAACAGCATCATAAACTAACAATCGATAACCTGATTTTATTTGAGAAAGCATTTTTTGACAATTCGATAAACGTTCCGCTACATCTTTTTGTAAATAGGCATTTTTAAGACGATCATATAATTTCATTTTCATAAAATTATCAGATGTAGCATATTTTAAATCAACCTGAATTTCTGGATTTATTGAACGGATATCAACCAAACTGTCAATTAATATTCTTTTCTGTGAATCAACTTTTGTGGTATCAATTTGATGGTCTCCTTTTGGAGAAGATGAGGTAATATTTTCATCTTTTATGTTTTTTGATTTTGAATCATAATTACCTTTGCAAGCAAAAAGTATAAATAGTAAAGCAAAAAATATTGATTTATTCATTCTAAAAATTTAGAAGTAAAAGTAACCAGAATCTTCCTATTTATTTTTCAATCTTTACCTACCTTCTTTTTCTCCTCTTCTCTTTACGTAGAGCCTTTAATTTCTTTTTCATCATTTTTCGCATTTGCGGAGATTGATGCTTAATATGGTCTTTATACCGTTTTTCAATAGCTTTTCGTTTTCGTTTTTCTTCTTGCCTTAACTCTTTCTGCATCGTCCTTTTCGCGGAATTAGAATATGCTTTTCGATTTGCTTTACAACTCAAAAACAACAGTATTACAATAAAAATAATAAAAAATCGTATGTAATGTCTTTTCACTTTGTAATTTTACACTATGAATTTAAAGGTAATCTTTCTTTCTTTTACTTTAATCCTACTAAGTGGTTGCATAAAATACAATCAAACACCAGTTCCTAACATTCCATTTGACCTAACAATTGATTTAAATCTGCCTTCTTATGATGCATTAAACGGCACAGGAGGTTGGGCTTATGTCAATGGAGGTTCACGAGGAATTATTGTTTACAGAAGATCAATTGATGAGTTTGTAGCTTTTGATAGACATTCACCTGCGGATAGTGACGGTTCTTGTGCTCAACCATTATTTCCAACAACTGATAATTTTTTAATTCTAAAAGATACGTGTAATAATGCAACCTTTTCATTGTATGATGGCATGCCGATGACTGGAAGCGAGTTTACATTGCGACAATACCAAACGAATTACAACGGAAGCAATTTATTAAGAATTTTTAATCAATGACAATGAACGAGGTTAACGTAACAATTATTGATAGAGAAGGTGTTTCTCATGAACTTCTTGGCCCAACTGATATGAACATGAATATCATGGAACTTTGCAAAGCGTATGAATTACCTGTGCTTGGAGAATGTGGCGGAATGGCAATGTGTGCAACATGCCAATGTTACTTGGAATCAGATACCGCATTACCAGAACAAAGTGACGCAGAATTAGATATGCTTGATCAAGCTTTTTATGTAAAATCAAATAGCCGTTTGGGTTGTCAAATTCACTTGTCAGAAGAAATTGAAGGAATTGTTTTGAGATTAGCGCCAGAAAATAATTAATCTCTTTTACTGTTTAATAACAAACCTCCATCCATCCGAATGGTTGTACCTGTAATCCATTTTGATAAATCACTTAATAAAAACGCAATAGTGTTAGCAACGTCTTGTGGTTCACCTACTCCTAAAGGATATTGATAAATAAATTTTTCAAAATCTACTTCTTCGTAAGCACTTTTCGTTTGTTCGAACATTTCTGTTTTTACTAAAGCGGGCGAAACGATATTTGCTCTTATTTTCATTGGTGCATTTTCTAAAGCAAACGATCTTGCAAAAGATTCAAGTGCTGATTTACTTGCCGAATAAAGTGAACCTCCCATATATGGAAACTCAGCAGAAATGGAAGAAATGAAAACAACAGATGCTCCTTGATTCAACTTCTTCGCTTTTAGCAAACCTGAACTTAAAAGAATAGCACTGTTTAAATTGATTGAAAAAAGATCATCAATATGTTTCTGTTTAATGTATTTAATTGGAAATGGTTGAATCTTTCCCGCGCAATGTACGAAACCATCAATTTGAGGAAGTTCAGAAATCAATTGCTGTAATTCAGTTTCATTTGTTAAATCCGTAAGAATTATTTTTGAACGTGAACTCATTTCCGAAACTACAGATGTAAGTTTTTCAATTGAACGTGCTGAAAGAATAACGTTTGCTCCAAGTTCATCGCAATATTTTGCCAAACAAGCTCCAATTCCTGAAGATGCACCGGTTACTAAAATGGTTTTTCCTTTCAAATTAAGCATATTCAATTATTTTAGTTTTAACATTTGAAAGTTTTAGTAAAACAGTTGCCCAAGAAAAACCGACTCCGAAACCAGAAAGTAAATACTTATTATTTTTATTTAATACTTGATTCGACAATTCTTTACAAATTGTAAGTGGTATCGATGCTGAACTTGTATTTCCAAAATAATCTATAGATAATGGCACTTTTTCAATGTCAATTCTTAATTTTTTGCGAACGCTATCGTTGATTAATTTATTTGCCTGATGAAAAACGAAAAAATCTACTTCATCAATTTCTTGTTGAGAATAAATTAGCAGTTCTTTAATTGATGGGGCAACTTCTTTTAAAGCGAAATTGAAAACTTCCATTCCATTTAATTTCAAATGCTTTTTTGAGCGAATAATTCCAGGTTCAATTTCAATTGTTTCATCTTCCATTTTTCCATAAGGATGTCTTGAATGACCGTGTTCTATTATGATTGCATCTTTCCCTTTGCCATCTGAAGCCATTGAAAAAAACCAATCTTCAGCATTTGAATCAAATTCAAGAAGCGTTGCTGTACCAGCATCACCAAACAAAGGAAACGTACTTTTGTCTTCGTAATTTGTAGAAATGGTTGATTTATCTCCAGCCAATAAAAGCACTTTTTTAATATTTCCACTTTGAATGAAATGTGATGCAATTGAAAGTCCATAAACGTAACCTGAACAACCTAAATTAACATCAAAAGCCATTGCATTCGTTGGAATCTCCAGACGATTTTGTAATATTATTGAAGTTGCAGGTAAAAAATAATCAGGTGATTGCGAAACAAATAACACTAAATCAATTTCGTCTTTGCAATTTAAATCATTTAATAATCGACTCGCTGCCTCAAAACATAAATCCGAACAAGTTGTTGATTCTGAAGCAACTCTTCGTTCTATAATCCCAGTCGTTTTGGTAAAAAGTTGACGTTCTTGTATCGAAATCCATTCATAATCTTCAGTTCTTTCAATCTTTTGAGGAACGCAAGTATAGATGGCAGAAATGCGTGTGTTTTCAGTTTTTAAAAAAGCCACTATACTTTTTTTGATGCCAATAAATTGTGTAAATCTTCAATGGTATCCAAACCACGTAATTCTTCACCAGTTAATAAAACATCAAAATGATTATCAACTAAAGCTATTAAAATTAATGCATGCATACTGCTCCAACCTTCCATTTGACGAAAAGATGTCGTTGGTTCTAACGTTCCTTTTTCGATATCGTCAAATTCTTCTTCAATTTTTGATATAAATTCTTGAATATTCATGAATCAAAGTTATTAAAAATTAAATACAAATCAATCCCATTCAACAATCGTTCCTCCCCAAGTGTATCCAACACCAAAACCTAAAAGCATTATTTTATCACCTTTTTTTAATTTACCTTCAAGTTGAGCATTTTTTAATGCAATTGGAATACTACAAGAAACAGTATTTCCAATATTCTCATAATATTCATAAAACTTCTCTTTAGGAATTTTACATTTTCGTTGCAAAGCAGAAAGTATAAACTTACTTGCTTGATGAAAAACAAATAAATCCACATCTTCAAAGTTCAAATTATTCTTTTTGAGTGTTTCTTCTAAAAGAGTTGGGACTCGTTGCAAAGAAAAACGAGCGATTTCTAAACCGTTCATATCCATTTTGCCATGAGCTAAATACTGAGGCTCATCTTTATATTTTTCAATCCATTCTTTGTCAATTGGTGCACGAGTCGATCCTCTTTCAACTATAAGATTTTTTGCTCCTGAACCATCATTTCCAAATACAAATTGACCGATTCCATTCTGATCACTTTCTTGAATTAATGTTGCAGCACCAGCATCACCAAAAATACATCTCAAGTCAAAATCTTGAGAGTGTATGACTGAAGTTGGAATGTCTGAGACTAATAACAAAACGTTTGTGGCATTACCAGAAACAATCATTGCATTGGCAAGACTTAAACCATAAACATAACCAGCACAACCCATCGGCATATCAATGCAACCGCAATTCTGATTCAATCCTAATCGATGATGAAGTACACTCGATGAAGTTGGAGCTTTGTAATCTAAACCTTCTGTACAAAAAATTAAAAAGTCAATTTTGCTTTTATCAAAATCTGGATGTTCAAAAAAAAAGTTTTGCGCAGCTAGCAAGGCCAAATCGGAACCAGTTTGTTGTAGTTCACGAATATGCCTTTTTTTTATTCCAAATGACTTATATATTAATTCTTTTTTTTCTGTAAAAAGCACACCCAAATCCTCATTCGTTAAAATTTGATTAGGTAAATAAAAAGAGATATGCTTAATCTTTGAATGAATCAAAACCGAAATATTTTTTACTAAATTATCTAAAAAATTGAAAAAAAACTAAATACTTTAAAATGTTAAAATTTCAAAAAGGCAACTTTTTTGTATATTAGCCGTCAAATCATCAAATAAATCAAAAACTATGAAAAATATAGCTTTGTCTCTTTTTTGCTTTTTTGCATTCAATTCAATGTCCCAAAATCTAAAAACTTCTTCAAAAGTTCTGAAAAAAGAAACTAATTCTCATATTCAAAAACAAGATTCCACAAAGGTTTTAAGAGAATATCTTTGGCACCCTGACAAGCTAAAACTTGGTTTCATTTCTGGAGAAATACCTTCTGATTTTCCAAAATACAATAATGATTTAGATTATAAATCAAATTCTGAAATTGCTAAATCTTGGGCAAGATTAAACAAACATTTGATTAAACAAGAATACTGGTCTAAATTTGATTACTAAAATTATCAATGTGAAAAACTTAATTCTCTCTTTAATATTTATGTGTTTATCCCTCAATTTGCATAGTCAAAGTGGGGATTGTTCAACAGCCGCTTCTTTTTGTACTGACGTACCAAATTACACATTCAATAATCAAACTAACAAAGGTGATTTAGGATCTGTACACTGTTTAGATTCCAGTCCAAACCCAGTATGGTATTATATGACTATTGATAATTCTGGTCCAATGGAAATTACTATTTCACAACAAGACGCAAATGGTAATGGAATTGACGTAGATTTTGCATTATGGGGTCCATTTAATTCACTATCTTCAGCATGTAATGGTACAGGAAATACTCCTGTTGATTGTAGTTTTTCTCCATCTGCAACAGAAACAGCGACAATTCCAAATGCTCAAGCAGGACAGACGTATCTTTTACTTTTAACCAATTACTCTAATCAATCAGGTACTATTGATTTTGGTCAAACAAGCGGTTCCGGGTCTGCAGATTGTTCTTTCGTTTGTGGGGTAACTGGTTTTACAGCAGTACCAACTGCATGTAGTGGGAATAGTGTTTATACATTAAATGGTACCTTATCAATTACTAATCCTCCAACAAGTGGAACATTGACAATATCTAGTAGTTGTGGTGGAACTCAAACCTTTAATGCTCCATTTTCAAATTCAATTAATTACTCCTTACCGAATTTAACAGCAAATGGTGCTGCTTGTACTGTGTCAACTAGTTTTTCTGCAAATCCAAATTGTAATACTACAGAGCAATATACAGCACCAGCAGCTTGTGCGCCTTCTTGTTCAATTACCTCGATAACAGCAGTTCCAGGGCAATGTGCATCCGCTACAAATACTTTTGGTTTAACTGGTGCTGTTAGTTTTACCAACGCACCAACAACTGGATCTTTAACAGTTACAAGTTCATGTGGTGGAACACAAACTTTAAATCCTCCATTTAATTCACCTATGAATTATAATTTAACAGGACTTACTGCAAATGGAGGGCCTTGTTCTGTTACAGCAACTTTCTCTGCAACAGCTTGCACTGGATCTCAAAACTTTACAGCTCCTGCAGCATGTGGTTGTGTTATTTCCAATTTAACGGCTGTTCCGAGTGCTTGTGCAAATGATTTATACAATGTTTCAGGTGCAATTACTTTCAGTGCAGCACCAGCAACCGGAACACTTACTGTTTCTGGTTGTGGTGGCACACAAACATTCAATGCACCTTTTGTTTCACCATTGAACTACAATTTTACAGGTTTAACAGCTAATGGTGCAAATTGTAACGTTACAGCTACTTTCTCCGCATTACCTGCATGTACAAGAACTCAAGCATATTCCGCTCCTGCAGCATGTTTGAATCCTCCCTGCGTTCAAAATCCATTTTGTTCTGATAACGGTACAACAACATTTCCAGCTGGAACGAATCAAGTACCTGCGAGTACTACCTATCCCAATAACGATTACGGTTGTCTTTTTTCAACCCCAAATCCTGAGTGGTATTATATGCAGGTTGATGCACCTGGTTCTTTAGGCATTAACATGTCCAACTCCGCAGGCGTTGATATTGATTATATCTTATACGGACCATATACAAGTTTTAATAATGCTTTAACCTATTGTGATAATTTTGGTACTGCAACAACTGGTTCTAATACAAACTTAATAGTAGACTGTAGCTTTAGTGGTGCTGCAAATGAAACCGCCAATATTGCTAACGCACAAACTGGAGAAGTTTACGTTTTGTTAATTACTAATTTCTCAAACCAGCCAACAAATATTTCTTTCACAAGTAGTGGAACAGCTACAACAGATTGTAATATTGTTACACCCTCAGTTTGTCTTGCTGAAATTGGAACCTATAACACCAATTTGACTGGAGATTCACAAGTACAAACAATGCTTTGTTTTGGTGATCAGTTAAATATCACATCTAATAATGATTTTGTTACTCCAGCTGTAATTACAGGAGGAACAGCTCCTATTCCTGTTTATGATCCCGGTATTTCATGGTTAGTTTACAGCTGTCCGCCAACTGTTGCATTAACTCCAGCGCAAGCAGCTGCTACCCAGTTAACTTTACCAGATGATCCTTGTCTTCTTGGGATTTATGCAAACACTCCTAGTTTAACTGATGTCAATGATATGTCAATTATTACAGGTTTTCCTGCAGGTACGTTTACAAATAATACGGTGTATTTTGTACCGGTTACCATGTATAGTTTAGTAGAGGGACTTTATAGTTATGTTATTTCACCTTCTAATGACTGTTATGAACTTGGAACACCTGTGGCTATCCAATATTTACCAGAAATTGTTGCAGTGCAAAATCCAAATTGTGCAAATGGTACTGTTACTGTAACACTAACAGGTGGTGCTCCACAAGTAAATGGAACTAATTTCAATGTTGTAACAGGAAGCCAAAGTCCTGCAAGTGCTACTTTTCTTAATACAAGTGTAGCAAATGGTGGAACTATTGTTTTAGGTAACTTATCGACTGGACCTTACTCGTTTGATATAGTTGATGATAATGGTTGTCCAATAACTATAACTGGAAATTATGTTGGTTCACAATCAGCTAGTATAACTTATCCTGATAACCTTTATTGTTTAAACGAACCAAATCCAATTCCTAATCTAGTTGGTAATATAGGAGGAATTTACACGAGCGGTAATGGACTTTCAATAAATGCTACCACAGGGGTTATCAATTTAACAACATCTACACCAGGAGCATACGCTATAACTTACACTACTCCAGGTAACCAATGTCCAGCAACAAGTTCATTCAATTTAACTATTGAGGATTTCCCAATTGTGGAGGCAGGTCCAGACTTAACTGTATGCGTTGGTAAACCGATTATATTATCTGGTTCGGGTGCAAGTTCTTATTCATGGAATAATGGATTACAAAATAACGTTCCCTATTTACCGAATCTTGGACTAACGACCTTTACTGTAATTGGTGTTTCAAATGCAGGTTGTACAGGAATTGATTCACTCATAGTAACAACAATTACTGATTGTGATTCTTTAGGAGAGGTTATTTATTGGGTTCCGAATACTTTTACACCAGACGGTGATCAATATAATCAAACTTTCTTACCAGTATTTTACTCAGGAATTGACTCGTACTCATACGATTTTTATTTATATAATCGATGGGGTGAATTAATTTGGGAAAGCCATGATTACACAGTTGGTTGGGATGGAACCTATAATGACGGTATGAAATGCCCTGATGGTACTTATACTTGGAAAATCAGATTTAAACTAATTAACAACGACGAAAAACAAACCGTTTACGGTCACGTTAACATAATTAGGTAAAATATTTAAAACATAAAACAAAAAAGGTCAATCTATTTAGGTTGACTTTTTTTATGAAAACTAATGCTTTCAACAAGTAAACAAAAATGAAAGAAATAGAAAGAAAATATTTAGTTCAGCAAAATGATTTTAGTTTTTTAAACTCAGTTGAAGGAAAGAAAATAAAACAAGCTTATATTCAAAATGAAGAAGACAGAACTGTAAGAATTAGAACAAAAGCAGACAAAGCTTTTCTAACCATAAAAATCGGAAAAGATACTTTAAGTCGTGATGAGTTCGAATATCAAATACCAGTTAAAGATGCACTTTCTATGATGGAAATTATGAATCTTAAAGTGTTAAGTAAAACACGTTATGAAATAAAATTTGAAAACAATTTATGGGAAGTCGATGTTTTTGAAGGGAAACTTGATGGATTAATAATCGCAGAAATTGAACTAGAATCAGAAGATGAATCTTTTAATAAACCTGTCTGGTTAGGACGAGAGGTTACAAACGAACCTTCTTATCTCAATGCAAAATTGATAGAAAAGTTGTAATAAAAAAGGCGACCACTAATGTAATCGCCATAAATTAATTGATAGTTAAATTTAATCTTTCGAAGCTAAATAACGCTCTGCATCTAAAGCTGCCATACATCCTGTACCAGCCGCTGTAATTGCTTGACGGTAGGATTTATCTGCTGCATCACCTGCTACAAAAACTCCAGCGACATTTGTTCTACTTGTTCCAGGTTGCGCGTATTTTATGTAACCAGTTTCATCTAAGTCAATAAAACCCTTGAAAATAGCTGTATTTGGGTTATGACCTATCGCAACAAAAAAACCTGTTGTATTTATTACATGTTCTGCTTTTGATTCATTATTAAAAACGCGAACCCCCGTAACTAATTGACCATCACCAATTACTTCCAATGTTTCGGTGTTATAAAGGATTTCAATATTCTCCGTTTTCTTTACTCTGTCTGCCATGATTTTAGAAGCCCGGAAGTCTTTACGTACTAACATGGTAACTTTCGTACACAATTTAGATAAGTAATGTGCTTCCTCGCAAGCTGAATCACCAGCGCCAACAATTACAACTTCTTGATTACGATAGAAAAATCCATCACAAACTGCGCAAGCGGAAACGCCACCTCCTAGTTTAAGGTATTTTTGTTCACTCTCCAACCCTAGGTATTTTGCGGAAGCTCCCGTAGATATAATTACAGTTTCTGCATGAATTTCTTTTCCATCATCAGCCCAACATTTATGAATTTCGCCTGAAAAATCTACTTTTTCAATAAACCCAAAACGAATATCTGTATCGAATCGCTTCGCTTGCGCTTCTAATTCAACCATCATTTCAGGACCACTTATTCCATTCGGATAACCAGGGAAATTCTCAACTTCATTTGTTGTTGTTAACTGTCCTCCTGGTTGTAATCCTTGATACATAACTGGTTTCATATCTGCACGTGCAGCATAAATTGCAGCTGTGTATCCAGCAGGACCCGAGCCGATTATTAGGCAGTGTACTTTTTCAATTGAACTCATTCTATTTATTTTAAAAGATCAACAAAATTAATTAAAGGTTTCAAATCACGAAGTTTTAATTGTAAACAATCAAAAGTATATCGAACAAAATTGTGATGGAATTGAGAACTAAATTGGGTCAAAAGAAGTTGTTTATTTATCAAAAGCCACTTAATCGATTATATTGAACGGATTCCTTTAAAAATAAAATTGAAATTGTAACATTTGTTAGATGACGAAATGCTTCTTGTTTTTCAATGGTTTATAGGTTTATAATCCTCAAGCAAACTTTCCAATCTCCGTTCTCAACTCTCCACTAGTTATTAGCTTTTTTTCTTAATTTTAGCGCTCTTAAAAAAAGATTACAAAATATGGAACAAGTTGCGCCTTACAAACCGGTAAATAAAATCAGAATTGTAACAGCAGCCTCGCTTTTTGATGGTCACGATGCAGCAATTAATATCATGCGTCGTATCATTCAAGCGACTGGTTGTGAAGTGATTCACTTAGGTCACGACCGTTCGGTGGAAGAAGTAGTTGATTGTGCGATTCAAGAGGACGCGCAAGCAATAGCAATGACTTCGTATCAAGGCGGACATATTGAGTATTTCAAATACATGTTCGATTTACTGAAAGAAAAAGGAGCACCACATATTAAAATTTTCGGTGGAGGAGGAGGAACAATTCTTCCGTCTGAAATTGAAGAATTACAAGGTTATGGTATCACACGCATTTACCACCCTGACGATGGGCGTACGCTTGGTTTACAAGGAATGATCAACGATTTGATTCAGAAATGTGATTTCCCAGTTGGAACAAATATTACGAATGAACCAGATTTAATTGGAGCTAAAAATGTTCCAGCTATTGCTCGCGTAATTTCAGCTGCTGAAAATTTTGCGGAAGAAAATACAGAAATGCTCAATAAAGTGAGAGCAATCGCTGAGTCAAAATTTATTCCAGTGCTTGGTATTACAGGTACAGGTGGTTCAGGAAAATCGTCTTTAGTGGATGAATTAGTGCGTCGCTTTTTAGTAGATTTTACAGATAAACAAATCGCAGTCGTTTCTGTCGATCCTTCGAAAAGAAAAACGGGCGGAGCTTTGTTGGGAGATAGAATCCGAATGAATTCGATAAAAAGTGATCGCGTTTATATGCGTTCATTGGCAACACGTCAATCGAATTTAGCTTTGTCCAAACACGTTGCGGAAGCGATTAGCATTTTGAAAGCTGCTGATTACGATTTAATCATTTTAGAAACTTCTGGAATTGGTCAATCGGATACTGAAATCTTAGACCACTCGGACGTTTCGTTGTACGTGATGACGCCAGAATACGGTGCTGCAACGCAATTAGAAAAAATCGATATGTTGGATTTTGCCGACGTTATCGCTTTGAATAAATTCGACAAACGTGGCGCTTTAGATGCTTTGCGCGATGTTCGTAAACAATACCAACGCAACCATAATTTGTGGGAAAGTAGCGTGGACGATATGCCGGTTTATGGTACCATCGCTTCACAATTCAACGATCCAGGAATGAATTCGTTATATAAAGTAATCATGGATAAAGTGGTAGAAAAAACAGGTTCGCCTTTGAATTCTACGTTCCAAATTACTCGCGAAATGTCGGAGAAAATATTTGTGATTCCACCAGATAGAACACGTTATTTATCTGAAATTTCTGAGAATAACCGTTCTTACGATAAATGGGTGAATCAACAAGTGGCCGTAGCAGAGAAATTACACGGTTTACAAACATCGATTCAAACTATTAGCAATTCAACTATTGAAGATAAAGACCGATTGGTAAAAGGTTTGCAAGAAGCATTTGAAAATGAAAAATTGAATTTCGACCCGAAAAATTGGGCGATTTTACAAAATTGGGACGAGAAAAAACAATCGTTCAAAAATCCAGAATATCAGTTCAAAGTGCGCGATAAAGTGTTGAGCATTCAAACGCACACTGAATCTTTGTCTCATTCACAAATACCAAAAGTTTCTTCACCGAAATATTCAAGTTGGGGCGATATTTTACGTTGGGTATTGCAAGAAAATTACCCGGGAGAATTTCCATACACATCAGGTCTGTTCCCATTTAAACGAGAAGGTGAAGATCCAACGCGTATGTTTGCTGGAGAAGGTGGTCCGGAAAGAACAAACAAACGTTTCCACTATGTAAGTTTGGGAATGCCAGCAAAACGTCTTTCAACGGCTTTTGACTCGGTAACTTTATACGGAAATGATCCTGCGATTCGTCCTGATATTTATGGGAAAATTGGAAATTCGGGTGTTTCTATTTGCTGTTTAGACGATGCGAAAAAATTATATTCTGGTTTCGATTTAAGTCATCCAGCTACTTCGGTCTCCATGACAATCAATGGGCCAGCACCGATGTTGTTAGGTTTCTTTATGAATGCTGCCATCGATCAAAATTGTGAGAAATACATCAAAGCGAACGGTTTAGAAGCAGAAATTGTGGATAAAATCGCTGCGATTTACAAGCAAAAAGGAACGAAACGTCCAAGTTATCAAGGTGAATTACCAGAAGGAAATGATGGTTTAGGTTTGATGTTGTTAGGTGTTACAGGTGACCAAGTTTTACCAGCTGACGTTTATGCACAAATAAAAGCGGATACTTTGAAGCAAGTTCGCGGGACAGTTCAAGCAGATATTTTGAAAGAAGACCAAGCGCAAAACACGTGTATTTTCTCGACAGAATTTGCGTTGCGTTTGATGGGTGACGTTCAACAATATTTCATTAATAATGGTGTAAGAAACTTTTATTCGGTTTCAATTTCTGGTTACCACATTGCTGAAGCAGGCGCGAATCCGATTACACAGTTGGCATTCACATTGGCAAATGGTTTCACTTACGTGGAATATTACTTGAGCCGCGGAATGGACATCAATGATTTTGGTCCGAACTTATCGTTCTTCTTCTCAAACGGAATTGATCCTGAATATGCAGTGATTGGTCGTGTAGCTAGAAGAATTTGGGCGAAAGCTTTGGCGAAAAAATACGGAGCAAATCCAAGAGCGCAAATGCTGAAATACCACATTCAAACCTCGGGACGTTCCTTACACGCGCAAGAAATTGATTTCAACGATATTCGTACGACCTTACAAGCTTTGTATGCGATTTATGACAACTGTAACTCCTTACATACCAACGCTTACGATGAGGCAATCACCACTCCAACAGAAGAATCAGTTCGTCGTGCAATGGCTATTCAGTTGATTATCAATCGTGAATTAGGTTTGGCGAAAAACGAAAATCCATTACAAGGTTCATTTATCATCGACGATTTAACAGATTTAGTGGAAGAAGCAGTATTGTCAGAATTTGATAGAATCACGGAAAGAGGTGGCGTTTTAGGAGCAATGGAAACGATGTACCAACGCTCTAAAATTCAAGAAGAATCTTTGTATTATGAGACTTTAAAACATACTGGCGAATTTCCAATAATTGGTGTGAACACCTTCTTAAGTTCAAAAGGTTCTCCAACTGTTTTGCCAAAAGAAGTGATTCGTGCAACGGAAGAGGAAAAACAATATCAAATCGAGATGTTGAACGAATTACAAGCAGGGAATGCTCATTTGTCTGGTGTTGGAATTGAAAAAATTCAAGACGCTGCTGTCAATAATCGCAATATGTTCGAAGAATTGATGGAAATATGTAAATATGCTTCCTTGGGTCAGATTACGAATGCGTTGTTTGAAGTTGGTGGACAGTATCGACGCAATATGTAAGCAATTGAAAATTTAGAATTGAAAATGTAAAATTTAGAATTGAGCCATCGACTAAAAACGGAGAGTTCAAATCTGAAAGTCGAACATTGAGGTTTGGTGGGAAGAATTAAGCGTCTATTTTATCTTAGGGAATTTAACAATTTTACGTTTATTTAAAGTTTGAGATATTAATTTTTTCAACTTGGAATAGCTTTCATTATTATAACCAAGCGTTTATTCTTATTTTTAAATATTTGCGTAGAATTAAGAATTGCATGGATAAATCACTCTTAATTGCGATTTTAAGATTGTGTTAGATTGATCAGTTCTACTTTAATCTGTTCTTTTTGCTTAAGAAAAAACTTTAATGGTTAACGTTACTCATTTCGTAAAAAAAAACAATGGAAGTACAATATTCAACGTCGTATTTTTCGCTTACATAATAATAATTAAATCGAGTACTTGTAAATTCTAAAAAGATGTTTATCTTTGCACCTCAAATTTTTTATAAACCGAGGTTTCGCACCTCAAATTGTAAACCCTTATGGCAACAAGAATTAGATTACAAAGACACGGAAAAAAAGGTAAACCATTTTTTCATTTAGTAGCTGCTGACAGCAGAGCAAAAAGAGACGGTAAGTTCATCGAGAAATTGGGAACATACAATCCAACTGCAAATCCTGCTATTATTGACATCAACTTTGAGAGAACACTTTGTTGGGTTCAAACTGGAGCTGAGATGTCTGACACAGCGAAAGCAATTCTTTCTTACAAAGGTGTTTTATTCAAAAACCATTTAATTAAAGGTGTTGCTAAAGGAGCATTAACAATGGAGCAAGTTGAAGAAAAATTCAACGCTTGGTTGGCTTCTAAAGATGCAAAAATCGAAGGTAAAAAAGATGGTTTAGTGAAAAACGCTGAACAAGAAAGAGTAGCAAGACTGAAAGCTGAAGAAGCTGCTAATGCTGCTAAAGCGGCTGAATTAGCTATCAAAAACGCTCCAGTTGTGGAAGAAGTTGTTGAAGAAGAAGTAACTGAAGAAACAATAGTTACTGAAACTGAAGCTGAGGAAGTAGTTGCGGAAGCAACGGCAACGGAAGCAGCTGCAACTGATGACACTACAAACGAAGAAGCACAAGAAGAAAGTGCTGCTGAATAAGCAGAAATGAATAAAGAAGATTTTTTTCAATTAGGTTCTATAGCGAAACTTCACGGATTTAAAGGTGAAGTTTCGTTGTTTTTGGACGTTACGAACCCAGAAGAATATACGGAGCTTGAAACGGTTTTTGTCGAAATGAATGGTTTTCTAACACCTTATTTCATCGACAATGTAAAACTTAAAAACAAAGGTTTCATCACTGTAAAATTGAAAGAAATTGACACAGAAGAAGCTGCAAAAAAACTCCTAAAGAAAGCAATTTACCTACCTTTAGAAGAACTGAAAGAATTAGACGACGTGAGTTTCTACGACCACGAAGTTATTGGCTACGAAGTAATTGATTCGATCAAAGGTTCAATAGGATTGGTGACGAATATCATTGAAATTGCCTCTAATCCTTTAATGCAAACAGAAATTGACGGCAAAGAAGTGCTTCTACCTATTTTGGGAGGACTCGTTAAAAAAGTAGACCGCAAGAAAAAAATCCTTTACGTTGAAGCTCCCGAAGGATTGATTGATTTGTATTTCTAAATAAATCAAAGAATTAAGTTATCCTACTTTCTAAATACGTGATTAGTATTTTTGATTTTTACAGAAATATTTTTTCGCTTCAAATTCAATCTATGTTTTTTATTTTTCTTTAACCAATAAGGAACGTTTTCAATTCTAGCTTTTTGAGTACTTTTGCAAAAATAAAATCTAACGTCATGAAAAAATTACTTTTTCTTATTGCCACTACAACTTTATTGTTTTCTTGTGGTGTTAAAGTACCCTACACAACACAATTAAGAGATGAATTTTCTTTGGATACAGAAGAAAAAATGAGACAAGTGCAATTTTTTACTTCTCATACAATTATTCTGGATCAAGTAAAAAAGTCAGACGCACAAAATACTACTCAAAATGGTACGCTTATCTCAAGTTCTAACTCTGAAAAGGAAACCATTATAGTTCCTGCTGGTACAAAATGTGTTTTTGAAAGCTTTGGCTCTAAAGGGGAAGTTAAAGTTCGCTTTGAATTAGGTGAAAACAAATTAATCACGTTCAATACAAAACCTGAAAACACATCAGCTAATAAACGTTTTTATTTTGAAGCAGATTGGAATGCACAAGGCGGACCAAAAATGAAGTACGGCGAAAATGAGTATAAAATAGACCTGTTAAGAGGAAGTCCACGCACTTCGCATTTGCAGGTTGTTAAAAAGCGATTGGAAAAATCGAAAAGAAAAGAACGCGTTGTTAAAGGTTTGAAAATCTAATTTCTTTCTAAAGCATTTAAAATAATTTATGGAAATTCTACAAAAGCGTATCATTGAATTCAATCGAGAAGGATTTGATGACGCGGAATTATTGACAATTTATAAGAAATTACTTAAACCTCGAATGATTGAGGAAAAAATGTTGATTCTCTTGCGTCAAGGAAAAATCACTAAATGGTTCTCAGGTTGGGGACAAGAAGGCATTTCTGTTGGTTGCACCTATGCAATGGACAAAGAGGAATATATGTTGCCAATGCATCGAAATTTGGGGGTTTTTACTACAAGAGATATTCCATTAAATCGTTTGTTTGCGCAGTTTCAAGGAAAAATGTCAGGTTTCACAAAAGGCCGTGATCGTTCATTTCATTTTGGTACGCAAGAATACAAATTAGTTGGAATGATTTCACATCTTGGTCCGCAACTAGGAATTGCTGACGGAATTGCTTTGGCGAACAAAATTCAAAAGAATGGAAAATCAACAATAGTTTTCACAGGTGATGGTGGTGCATCAGAGGGTGATTTTCACGAATCGTTGAACGTTGCTGCTGTTTGGGATTTACCTGTGATTTTCTGTGTTGAAAATAATTGTTGGGGACTTTCTACTCCTTCCATTGAACAATTTAGATGCAAACAATTCATCGATAAAGGAATAGGTTACGGAATGAATGCCGTTCAAGTAGATGGAAATAATATCTTGGATGTCATTCGAACTGTTCGTAAAATCAATAATGACATTCGTATAGAACCGAAACCTTACATCTTAGAATTGATGACTTTCCGCATGCGTGGTCACGAAGAATCATCAGGTACAAAATATTATCCAGAAGGAATTCAAGATGAATGGGCACAAAAAGATCCTGTTACCAATTACGAAGTGTATTTGAAAGAAATTGGAGTCTTGACAGACGAATTAGATTCTGAAATTAAAAATGCTTTTAAGGAAGAAATTCAATCTGGTTTTGAAACAGCACAAGCTGAAGGAGCAATTGTTCCGAGTTTAGAAACAGAATTAGCTGATGTTTATGCACCTTATACACAAGCGCTGATAAATGCTGGAGGTACAAAAACCGAAAAACGTTTTATCGACGCGATTCAAGATGCATTGATTCAATCGATGGAAAAATATCCCGATTTAATTTTAATGGGTCAAGATATTGCAGAATACGGTGGAGCTTTTAAAGTTACTGAAGGATTGGTAGATCAATTTGGAAAAGACCGCGTTCGAAACACACCTATTTGTGAATCAGCAATCGTTGGTGCAGGTTTAGGTTTATCTATTTCAGGAATGAAAGCAATGGTAGAAATGCAATTCGCTGATTTTGTAACTTGTGGTTTCAATCAAATTATCAATAATTTAGCTAAAATCCACTGGCGTTGGGGTCAAAATGCCGACGTAGTGGTGCGTATGCCGACAGGAGCAGGAACAGCAGCTGGACCTTTCCATTCTCAAAGCAACGAAGCTTGGTTTTTTCATACACCAGGTTTGAAAATAGTATATCCTTCTAATCCACACGATGCAAAAGGTTTATTGAATGCAGCGATTGAGGATCCAAATCCAGTATTGTTTTTTGAACATAAATTATTGTACAGAAGTTTAAAAGAAGACATTCCAAACGATTATTACACGGTTGAAATCGGTAAAGCAGCAACTGTTTCTGAAGGTTCTGACTTAACAATAATTACTTATGGTGTAGGCGTTCATTGGGCGAAAGAGGCGATGAACAAATTTCCAGATGTTTCAGCTGAAATTGTTGATTTAAGAACACTTTTACCGTTAGATACGGAAGTAATTTACAACGCAGCTAGAAAAACAGGGAAAGTAATTGTACTTCACGAAGATTGTATGATTGGAGGAATAGGAGGGGAGTTGGTCGCAATGATTACCGAAAATTGTTTCCAATCCTTGGATGCGCCAGTAATGCGTGTTGCTTCTTTGGATACTCCTGTACCTTTCGCAGTATCATTGGAAAAACAATTCTTACCACAAGAACGCTTGTTAGAAATAATTGAGAAAATCATAAATTATTAGTTTAAAATAGTGGGCTAAGATGCTCGAAGCCCTATGTTTATATTTGAAATAGTTGAATAGAACTTTCGAAGGCAACTTTTCACTCTCAACTTTCAGCTTTCAACTTTTATGATGTTTTCCCTCCAAAAAAACATAATTCTCAATCTTCTAGCTAAACTAGGGATTGTTCTGTTTTTCTTGGAATTTTATCGCATTTTACTGTTGCTGACAAATTCAAGTTCATTCCCTAATTTTGGATTTTACGATCACCTTATTGGAATTTGGTTTGATATCATTACGGTTGCGCTCTATTTTTTACCAGTTGTAGTTTTCTCATTGCTTCCTCTTCCAAAATCTTTAGAAAAATCACGAACTATATTTTTGTTGATTTTATTTTCCTTAACAAGCTTTGTTGTTTACATATTCAATGCAATTGATGTTGCTTATTTCGCCTATGTTAATAAACGATCTAGTTACAATTATTTGATTCATATCTTGACAAATGAAGATACGAATGCTTTAGCAGGAAATTTCTTATTCGAATTTTGGTGGTTAGTAGTTTTGTTTGTTTTAACAATGATAGTAACGATCTTTGGATATCTAAAAATTAAAAATGTAATCGTTGATTTTAAAAAAATTAAAAATTATTTTGTTTTATTGCTTAGCGTTTATATTACAGTAATCATTGGAAGAGGTGGATATCAATTGAAGCCTGTCAATATTATTGATTCAACGAATTATTGTTCTATTGAAAGCGCTCCAGCAGTTTTAAATTCAGCATTTACAATCTTAAAAACTCATAATTTAAAAGGTGTTGAAAAAAAAGCCTATTATTCTGAATCAGAGTTGAATTCGTATTTCAATCCAGTTCAAATAACGCGATCACAAGAGATACTAAATGATTCAACAAACGTTGTTTTTGTGTTGTTTGAAAGTTTTGGATCTATGTATGTTGGCCCAAATAATTTAGATAGTTATTCACCCTATTTAGATTCAATTTTGGAACAATCCATGTATTTTGAAGAAGCAATTTCAAATAGTCGTACGTCGATGGATGCACTACCTACAGTTGTTTCTTCTATTCCAACTTGGATGAATGAAAGTTTTATTTTATCTTCTTACAGCAGTAATCAATTTCAGAGTATTCCAAGTATTTTGAAGGAGAAAGGCTATTCATCAGCGTTTTTTCACGGTGCAACAAATGGCTCAATGCGCTTTGATGCTTTTGCTGCTGCTGCAGGATTTGATAATTATTTTGGAAGGACGGAATACAATAATGAAAAGCATTTTGATGGAAATTGGGGTATAGCAGACCATCATTTTTTGCCTTGGACATTGGACAAAATGGACGAAGCTAAAAAACCTTTTTTCTCATTAATATTTACACTTTCATCTCATCATCCATATACAATTCCTAAAGAATTTAGCGATAAAGTCAAAAGAAATGCGAAGGATCCAATTTGTGGAACAATAAGTTACGCTGATTTGGCATTTAAGGGATTTTGGGAAAAGGCACAAACAAAAAAGTGGTTTAAAAATACACTATTTATTTTTTGTGCAGATCATGTAGGGCCTACAAAGCGCAAAGATCGAGTTTCACTTAATCATTCTTATCGTATTCCAATCGCTTTTTATCACCCAACTGGAAAACTACCTCAGATTCCAGAAAATACGGGTTTTCAGCAAATAGATATCTTACCAACCTTGCTTGATTTATTGAATGTCAAAACAAAATATTATGCATTTGGAACTTCTTATTTCAATCCAAGAAAACAACCTAAAATTGTTTATTCGCAAGAGAATCTAATCTGTTTTCGACCTGGAAAAGCGCCATTAACATGGAATGATCGCATTCAAAAAAAGTGGAATAAAGAAGATGAACTTGTGATTCGACAAATGAAAGCAATTTATCAGCACTATACAACGGATTTAATTAATAATAAAATGGTTCCTTGATTAATAACATTTCCACACAAAACTTCAATTGCTGAATATTGTTTAATTTAGTGCCAACTAGAATACATGAAAATAGATCGACTGCGTTTAGCTCAATTTGGAAACTTAGAATTACTTGCAAAGCAAGTGGTCGAAGGTTTTATTACTGGTTTACATAAAAGTCCGTTTCATGGTTTTTCGGTGGAATTTGCTGAACATCGCCTGTATAATTCTGGGGAGTCAACACGACATATAGATTGGAAACTGTTTGGTAGAACTGAAAAAATGTTCACCAAGAAATACGAAGAAGAAACGAATTTACGCTGTCAAATTGTAATTGATTCCTCTAGTTCGATGTATTTTTCGAAAGATGGCATTTCAAAATTTGAATTTGCAACCTACGCAGCGGCCAGTTTAGTTGAATTACTGAAGCGTCAACGCGATGCTGTGGGTTTGAGTTTGTTTAACGAAAAATTGGAATTACATACGCAAGCAAAATCTTCATTGTCGCACCACCGTTATTTGTATAGTGAATTAGAACAACGTCTGCGTTCCTATGACGAACAAACGAAAAAAGCAACGAATACTATTCAGCTTTTACACGATATTGCAGAATTAACGCATCGAAGAAGTTTGGTGGTAATTTTCTCTGATTTATTTGACGATCCTAGTCAATTAGATGAATTATTCCAGGCTTTGAATCACTTGAAACACAACAAGCATGAAGTTGTAATCTTCCATGTGATTGATAGAAAATTAGAATACAATTTTGAGTTGGAAAATCGACCATATCAGCTTATAGATATGGAAACGGGTGAACGCATGAAATTACAACCTGCGGAAGTGAGAGAAAAATATGTGGAGAGTGTTCGGAATTATTTCAATGAAATCAAGTTGCGATGCGCCAGTTACCGAATTGATTTTATGCCTGCTGCTATCGAAGAAGGTTACGATCAAATCCTTTTGCAATACTTATTGAAGCGTCAGAAGATGTTTTGATTTATTTTTATAGAAAGTGCATTCAAGAAGTTATACCAATTTACTTATTAAATGACGCAATTGAAAATCTGTCTGGTATAATGCCGAGTTAGTTTTCAACTAGTATTCTATACGACAATTGAAAACAACTTCGGTATTAGAATTTTCCACCCGATATAAATTCTGGATTGCATAATTTTTCAATCAACACTTTTGACTTTTGTTTTTTAATGAATCGTTCACAAGAAATAGCTGCTGTTTTATTTTCAGCAAGTAATACAGCACACAAATTCCAGGGCTTACCTTTTCCGGTGTATTTGTCTTTTTCGTTGCTATTATGATATGTCAATCTCAACCAAGGATCATGAGAATATCCTACGTAGTATTTATTAATACTATCTGAAAATAATATGTATACGTAATAAGACATTGTATTAAAAAAGGGCTACATTTCTGTAACCCTTTGATTTTTAAGCTCCCCCTTCAGGACTTGAACCTGAGACCCTCTGATTAACAGTCAGATGCTCTAACCAACTGAGCTAAGGAGGAATTTTGTTTCTTAAATTGGATTGCAAATATAATTGAAATAATTATTAAATAGCAATAAAATTTAGAAAAAAAATAAACTTTTTTAACTAATTGTGAATCAACTAAAATCGTTTTCTTCTAGAGAAAAATCATCTAAAGAAACATCAAAATTAGATTCGTCTATCATCATTTCAGTTGGAATTTTATCCTCTTTTGTGACAGGTCGAAGGATATTTGTACGTGCAATATTCATTCTTATTTCTGTTCTTATACTTCCATCTTCTTGTTGAAATGCTTTTGCAAAAGGTGTACCTATTACCTCAACAAGTGTTCCTCTATTTAGAAAATCAACAATACGCATGCTTGCACCTTCTTTTTTCCAGATAGTACAACTAACCCAAGTAGTTTTAGTTTTAAGTTCACCGGTGCGTTTATCTTTCCAGTTTTTATTGTGTGCTACAGGAAAATTGATTGCAAGAATACCTCTGTCCATTAACTTAACGACAGCATCCTTGCCAATATTTCCTATTAGCCGTGTTTCAAAAATCGTAGCCATTATTGGTGTGTATTAAACAAATTAAATAAAGAAACTAATAGTAGTAGTTGGTTTACTTAATGTTGGTGTCCGTGTTCACCATGCACATGTCCGTGTGCTAATTCATCTTCTGTAGCTTCTCTGATGTCTAATATTTCACCTTGAAAATGCAAATCTGTTCCTGCTAAAGGATGATTAAAATCCATTTTTACGTTTTCTTCGTCTACTTCAACGATTTTACCCTGCATTTGATTTCCTTCATTATCGCTCATTGGAATCATTGCGCCAACTTGAAACATATCGTTGTCAAAGTTACCATTGTCATCATGAAAAACATTACTAGGAATCATTGCAATATGTTCTGGGTCATGATCTCCGTAAGCGTTAGATGCTAAAATATGAAAATCGAATGTGTCTCCTACTTTTTTGTCTGCTAAATTTTCCTCGAACTCAGGAATTAACCCACCAACTCCGTATAAAAATACTAATGGATTCTGTTCGTTTGTTTCTTCAATTTTTTCTCCTGATTGGTGATTTGATAGTTTGTACTTTAAGGAAACTACCTTGTTTGCTGAAATTTGCATAAATTTTGATTAAATAATTATTGGCCAAAAATATAAAATTAACTAATTCGACTTTTAAAATAAATTTGAAGGAAATCCCTATTTAATTAAACTTTTAACAAAATTAGGTGTTGCGAAACTTCCAATGTGAACCTCTTCGTTGTAATATCTCAATCCTTTTGTGTCCACAAATTCTTCAATTTTTTCGATATTTGAAATTTTCTTAGGATTTAAATCACCTTTAATTCCATATTGGAAACTCCACATCCCTGTAGGGTATGTCGGAACAAAGAATAAAGAAACAGGAGCTTTATCTTTGCCAAAAATTCCTTGAAGAGTATAATTTAATTCAGTAAATGCTTTTTCGTTGAATTTAGGTGATTCTCCTTGTGCAACTAGCAATCCTGTATCCTTTAATGCATTATAACAATTTGTGTAAAACTCTACAGAGAATAATCCCTCAGCTGGACCAACAGGATCAGAACCATCAACGATAATTAAGTCATACGAATTTGCAACTGCATTTTTTAAGAAAGCAATTCCATCATCAACAATCAATTCTAATTTTGGATCGTCAAAAGCTGCCGCAATTCCTGGTAAAAATTCTTTACATGAATCAATAACGGCTCCATCAATTTCAACCATTGTTACTTTCTCAACTCCTTCGTGGCGTAAAATTTCTCTTACTGTTCCACCGTCTCCGCCGCCAATAACTAAAATGTTTTTTGCATTTTCCAATGTAAACATAGCTGGGTGTGAAATCATCTCATGGTAATGAAACTCGTCCGCTTCTGTTGTCATAACCATATCGTCCAATGCTAACATTTTACCATATTTATAAGATTCTAAAATACGAACACGTTGAAAAGGAGATTGAACATCGAAAAATACTTCACCAGTAAAACGTAAAGACAAGGCTTGATCGGCATCTTTATCTGTGAACCAAACGTTTCTCGTATAGAATTCTGGATTTCTCCATTCTGCTGCTTTTTGACGCATAGTAGAAATATCAAAATTATTTCTTGTCAATAAATTAACAGAACCTCTTTTCATTTCTATTGCAGAGTAAGACTTCGCTCCGAAACATTCCTTTAAGAAATCGAAAGAAATCCATGCGTCCATTTCACCACAAGTAAACAAATCTACAGCTGCATAACCATATTCTGGCCAAGTATGAATTGCTAGGTGACTTTCTTGAATAACAACAACTCCAGAAACTCCATAAGGTGAAAAGTGGTGAAATGTTGAATTAATAACTGTGGCACCTGCTTTTTGAGCTGCACCAACCATATCACGTTCAATCGCTGCTACATCATTCATTATGTGTGGCTCACAATTCATAAATTCTACCAAAATGTGGTTTCCTAAAGCTGTACTCATTCTATTCTTTTTTTTTGTGGGGCAAAAGTACTATTTTAGAATTAAGTAAGGTTTTTTTTTACCAAATTTAACATGAGAATTTATGGATTATGCACTAGAGGAGTAAGCCAGGAAATTAAAACTAGAGAACTCACATCAATCAGTTCTAAATATCTACTTTTGTGTACCTTTTTAAAAAAAAAAATGAATAATTTACTTTCGACGAATCCAAGTTTACTAATTGTTTTTGCTGTATTGATAACCTTTATGCTAATTTTAGATTTAGGTGTTCTCAACAAGAAAAGTCATGTAGTTTCTAACAAAGAAGCAACAACTTGGACAATCGTTTGGATTTCACTCTCGATGTTGTTTAGTGGTTTGGTTTACTGGCAAGCTGGTTTTGAGAAATTCGCTCAATTTCAATCTGCTTATTGGATAGAGAAGGCACTTTCTGTCGATAATTTATTTGTTTTTATACTCGTTTTTGGCTTTTTTAAACTTGAAGGTAAATTACAACACAAGGTTTTGATTTGGGGAATTATTGGTGCCTTGATTTTTAGAGCCATTTTTATTTTCTCTGGGGTTGAGCTAATAAATATGACTTATTTACCTGCTTTTGATTTCATGGGAATGCACTTCAATTTAAGTAATGTTGGTTCTGAACATAGCGATTTTACTACAAAAACTTTTTTTAGACCCAATATTATATTAACACTGTTTGGTTTCTTTCTTGTTTATGCAGGAATTAAATCAGCGATAGCAGGGGAGGAGGACGAAGAACAAGACTATAACAAAGGGTTAGGAGCTAAAATTATTCGTAAAATTATTCCTGTTTCAAGAAATTATCATGGTGATAAGTTCTTTATTCGTCGAGGGACGAAGCGATTTGCGACAAGGTTACTTTTGGTAATGGTTGTTATTGAATCAACAGATTTAATTTTTGCAGTTGATTCGATTCCTGCAATTTTCGCAATAGCACCTGATGATCCTTTTATCCTTTACACCTCCAATATTTTTGCGATTTTGGGTTTAAGATCGATGTATTTCTTATTAGCAAATTCAATTGATTTATTTTCTAAATTAAAATATGGTTTAGCGTTTATTCTAACTTTTATTGGAATCAAAATGTTGATTGGTCCTTTTTATCATTTTTCATCTTCTATTTCACTTTTAATAGTACTTGCTGTACTTGCTTTATCAATCGTTTGGTCTGTTTTATCGAAAGATAATAAATAATTTGATGTTTTTTTAATCATTTTTAATCGTCCTTACATCCGTTTGAAACCTCTCATTTTCAAATAGTCAGGATCGTTTACGACGATTGGTTATCGCCTACATCTAAAAATTAATCTTCTTTTTCAAGTGAATACTTGCCAGTATTCAAAGAATTACTACTTTTGTCGCGGAGAGTTGGCAGAGTGGTCGATTGCGGCAGTCTTGAAAACTGTTGAACTGTGAGGTTCCGGGGGTTCGAATCCCTCACTCTCCGCACTAAAGATTACAAAAGAAACCAAAACCCCGTAAAACACTTGTTTTTACGGGGTTTTTTGTTTTTCTGCATTCATAAAGAATCAAATTACATTAAACATCAAATGCGTCATTCGGTGCGTCGCACCTTCTCACTTTTGCTACGCACCCGAATTCGATGTAATGTCCGTCTATCAAGCAGTTCAGAGAATGAACATCTTGTTTAACACTGTAGGTTGATCTAATTTTACAAACTTAAAATTGCTTGAAATGCAAAGGAAATAAAATACCTGCAATTAGAAATGACTTCTTAAATCTTCGCTTTTAAAGTTAAATTAATGTTATTGTTGTGATTAACTATTTTAGGAAAGTAATTCAACCATTGTAGCTTGGTGAATGTCATGTTTTCCTTCAAAATGAATGGTGTTGAAACCAATTTCTTTATAAGCAGCGATTTCAGAATGTTGTTGTGCTTCAGAATAATATTCATCTTGATTCCCTAAAACAAAGTAATTCTTATGATTGATTTCAAATGCTGGTTTTTCTAAATCTGGAGGGAAAACGGAAGCCCACAAAATTAAATGATCAAATTGCTCAGCATCAGAAAAATACCATCTAGCTGCGGTTGCACCACCTTGTGAAAATCCTAAGAGGATAATTTTCGAAAACTGTTTATTCGCTTTTATCGTTTTTAAAAGTGTTTGTAATGCTTTTGTATTTTCTTCGATATCTAATTCGCGTGCTTCTTTTGTCATCCAAGAGGCACCCACACGACCACTATTTCCTTCTAAATAAAAACGATGCATTCCCTCAGGCGCAAGGATTAAATAGTTCTCAGGTAGAAATTCAAACTTTTTAATAAAGAATTTTGACAATTGTCCAAAACCGTGTAATGCAATCAATAAGGTATCCGTTTTTTCAACATTTCCCAAGGTGTAATAGCGCATTTTTTTGGAAACAGCTAGTCCAAATTCTTGAATTTCTGACATATTTAATTGGATTCAGTTACGTATTTACCTTGACTTGGAAGGTAGAAAAACATACGTTCAAAGTTATTTGTTTTAGTCAATTCAGGAATAAAGGCATTCAAATCTGCATCAGTTGGAATAGTTCCAATTTTAGCTTTATGAATCACAATATTTTTGGCTTCTGTTAATTTTCCCTTCTCATAGGAAAAGGCAAAAGCTTGGGCTACCGCAGTTCCTAAACCATCAAAATTCTTCCATTGAAAAACGCGTGCTGGAGTATGGTTTTTAACAAAATAATAATCACGATAGCTCGCATTTCTGATTCTAAAGTCAATAATTATATCTTGATAATCGCTTGAACTAACATTTTCAAAAGAAACCTTTAAAGGCAAAAGCGGAGAAGATGGGATTGCAATTGGCGGAGAAATTAAATCCAAGCCACCATCAAAATAAAATATATAATTGAAATTACCCATATAAGCAACTTCAGCTCTTTTGGCTGGATACTCAGATTGAGAAGCTTCATTGATTGCAAATTGTAAACGATTCACAGTAATAATTGCATCTTCTTTGTCATCACCATCTAAGTTTGCTTTGTAAATTTTGAGTTCATATTTCTCTGAAGGTCCGATTTTTAAAGTTGATTCAACGTGTCTTTTTGCGTAAGCAGCAAGCGATTGTGGTTTATCAGGTAATTCATCTTCTGAAATTATATTTTTTGGTTTTTCATTGTTCTCACAAGAAAAAAGTAAAATTGGGAATACGAAGAGAAGTAATTTATTCATGGTGCAAATTTAGATTTTTTTCAACCGAGAAGCTTTTCATTTTAAAACTAAGTTTAAAGGAATTATTTTGTTTAATAACTAATAAACGAATTTAATACCACTGAGGAGATTTAAAAGCAATCAAATGCTTAACTTCGTGCATCAAAAATTCAATCTATGTCAAAAGAAGTTTATATTATTTCAGCTGTTAGAACGCCAATGGGTTCTTTTATGGGTGCATTTTCTGCAATTCCAGCGACGGTTTTAGGTGCAACAGCAATTAAAGGTGCTCTTGAAAAAGGAAACGTTGATGCGTCAATTATCGATGAGGTATTCATGGGTAACGTGCTTCAAGCTGGAGTTGGTCAAGCGCCTGCTCGTCA
>JBILOX010000019.1:0-53860 GCA_044374225.1 Crocinitomicaceae bacterium
TTCCTTGTACCACTGTAAATAAGGTTTGTGCTTCCGGAATGAAAGCGATTATGTTTGGAGCTCAATCAATTATTGCTGGTGATAATCAAGTTGTTGTTGTTGGTGGAATGGAAAATATGTCAATGACTCCACATTATGTTGCTGGAAGAAATGGTACAAAATTCGGAAACATCACGATGTTAGACGGAATCACAAAAGATGGTTTATTAGACGTTTACAATAAAGTTCCAATGGGAAATTGCGCAGAGTTATGTGCAAAAGAACACACTATCACGCGTGAAGACCAAGACAATTTTGCAATTACATCTTACACGCGTTCAGCAGAAGCTTGGAAAGCAGGACGTTTTGATAATGAAATCGTACCAGTTGCAGTTCCTCAAAGAAAAGGAGATCCTGTAATGGTTTCTGAAGATGAAGAATACAAAAACGTTTTTTTAGATAAAATCCCAGGATTGAAACCAGCTTTTGACAAAGAAGGAACAATTACTGCGGCAAATGCTTCAACGTTAAATGACGGAGCATCTGCTTTGATTTTAGCATCTAAAGAAGCGGTAGAAAAATATGGTTTGTCGCCAATTGCAAAAATCGTTTCCTATGCTGATGCCGCACAAGCGCCAGAATGGTTCACAACAGCACCTTCTTTAGCAGTTCCAAAAGCATTAGCGAAGGCAGGTTTACAAACTTCAGATGTGGAATATTGGGAATTGAACCAAGCGTTTTCAGTAGTTGGATTAGCAAATATAAAATTATTAGGTTTAGATCCTTCTAAAGTAGATGTGAACGGTGGAGCAGTTGCTTTAGGTCACCCACTTGGAAACTCTGGTTCTAGAGTAATTGTAACATTAATCAATGTATTGAAACAAAACAATGCTAAAATTGGTGGTGCAGCGATTTGTAACGGTGGGGGTGGAGCTTCTGCAATGATTATCGAAAGCATCTAATCAAAACAACATAATTTGAAAGGGCTGGAGTTATTCAGTCCTTTTTTTATGCTTAAAAGGATTTCATTTTTTTCAAACTTTGATTTTCAAGCTAAAAAAAATGTAATTTCAAGCAAAAAAATCAAACGAATGGAGTACAAAGTAGTTAAGTCAATTTTCAAAACTCAAAAAGCTCCATTTGCGATTTTGGATATGAATGCTTTAGATGAAAACATACAAGAAATTGCCAAACGTGCAAAAGGTAGAAATATTAGAATCGCCACCAAATCAATTCGTTGTCGTTATGTACTGAATTATTTACTTGAAAATTTACCGCATTCTTTTGGTTGGATGGCCTTTACATTAGAAGAAGCAATTTGGTTGTCTGAAAACGGTTTTACAAACATACTTTTAGGTTATCCGACCTACGAATTAGATTTAATTGAACAAGTTCTTTCTAATGAAAAGCACACATCTTCCATTTATTTTATGGTGGATAAATTAGAACACGTTGAGATGTTGAATGAAATTGCTGTTAAATACAATGCACAAGCGAAACTTTGTGTTGATGTCGATATGAGCTCAACTTATCCAGGAATTTACTTTGGTGTTTATCGATCATCTATTAAAAATGCAGCTGATTTAAAATCGTTGATTAGCAGTTCAAGTTCTTTCACAAACGTTAAATGGAAAGGATTAATGGGCTATGAGGCACAAATCGCGGGAATTGGTGACAATGTTCCAGGTTCGGCTGTGATGAATAAAATTATTGGTGTTTTAAAATCAAAATCCATCAAGGAAATCGCTGAAAGACGTGCTGCTTGTTTGAAGGTTTTGTCAGATAATAGTATTAATTTGGATTTTGTAAATGGCGGAGGAACAGGAAGTATTGAATCAACTCTAAAAGAAAAAGGTGTAACAGAAATCACTGTCGGAAGTGGATTTTATCAATCGCATTTATTTGACAATTACAGTATTTTCAAACACAAACCTGCTCTTTTTTATGCGCTAAGAATTGTAAGAAAGCCAACAGATTCCATTTTTACTGCTTTAGGTGGTGGATACATCGCTTCTGGAGCAACTGACGCAAGTAAACAACCACAACCTTTTCTTCCCAAAGGAATGAAATTGATCAAAAACGAAGGAGCAGGTGAAGTTCAGACTCCTTTTGAATACAGAGGAAAAGAACCTTTGAAAATTGGTGATTTAGTGTTTTTTCGTCACGCAAAAGCAGGTGAATTATGCGAGCGATTCAATGAACTTATTTTGGTTAGAGCTAATAAAATTGAACAAATTGTCCCAACGTATCGGGGCGAAAACAACTGTTTTTTATAATGGAAAATTGGGCTGGAAATGTAAAGTGGACACCACAAGAAGTGTTGTTACCAAAGACAGAAGATGAAATTGCAGCGATTATTAAAAAGGCCACAAGTTCAGGTAAATCTATCCGTACAGTGGGTTCGCATCATTCGTTTACGCCATTGTTAGCAACAGATAGTGTTTCGTTGAGTTTGGATGATATGCAAGGTTTGATTTCAAAAGAACCGAATAATCGTGCTATTGCTTGGGCAGGAACAAAATTGAAACGTTTAAGTGAATTGCTTGCTGAAAATGGTTTGGCACAGGAAAACATGGGCGATATTAATGTTCAAAGTTTGGCAGGAGCGATTTCAACGGGTACACATGGAACAGGAATCACGCTTGGAAGTGTTGGAACACAAGTGGAAGAAATCACTTTTGTAAACGGTTTGGGTGAATTAATTACTTTGAACGAAGAAAACAATTACCACGAATTCAAATGTGCCCAATTATCGCTTGGTAGTTTAGGTGTCATCACTCGAATGAAAGTAAGATGTAAAGAACTTTATAACCTAGAACTAGATATTAGAAAGGAGAAATTGAGTGATGTGTTGTCAAATTTAGATGAGATTGTGAATGAAAACCGTCACTTTGAATTTTACTCGATTCCAAATTCGCAATGGTCTCAAACGAAGCGTTCCAATATTGTGAGCCAAGAAGCAGGAACCACGTCAAAATTCAGTGCGTTTATCAACGATATCGTTTTGGAAAACTGGGCATTACAACTTTTATGTTCTATCAATAAAACGATTCCTTCGAGTTCAAAAACGATTTCTAATTTAATTGGTTCCTTTATTTCAAACGAGAAAAAAATACAACAAAGTCACAAGGTTTTTAGTACGGTTCGCAACGTGAAATTCACAGAAATGGAGTACAATATTCCTTATGAAAGCTATCAAGATGTAGTGAAAGAACTATTGAAATTGATTGACAAAAACAACTACCGAATCAGTTTCCCACAAGAACATCGTTTCGTTCAGGCAGATGATATTTATTTAAGTCCAGCGCATAATCGCAAGTCGGCATACATCGCAAGTCACGTTTACAAAGGAATGGATAATAAGCGCTACTTCAAAGATTTAGAAGATTTATTCGTTGATTTTGGTGGTCGTCCACATTGGGGTAAAATGCATACGCGTGATGCTACTTTCTTCCGTAAATCCTACCCGAAATTCGATGATTTCTTGGAAGTTAGAGCCAAGCACGATCCGAATGGAGTCTTTTTGAATGATCATTTGAAGAAAGTTTTTGGGGTTATATTTTAGCGGCCAATTCACTTACCAACTTCCGCCGGAACCACCACCACCAAAGCTTCCTCCACCAAATCCGCCGAATCCACCACCGCTAGAGCCGCCACCAAATCCTCCTCGATTACCGCCAAATCCTCCGCTGGCAATACTTCCCCAGAAAAGACCGCTTGCGAAAGATGAACCACCACCGCCACCTCGTCCTCCTTTTTTCATTAAGGAGATTACAATTATGATGATTATCGAAACCAATAATAAACCTCCGAAGAAACCAATTCCTTTTTTATTCTTTTTGCTGTATTGTTTTGAATTATATTCTCCTTTGGAAAGTTTAGAGAGTACATCAATAGCTTGTTTAATTCCTTGAAAATAATTGTCTTGTTTGAAGTTAGGAAGAATTTCATTTTCAACTATTTCATTTGTTGTATATGAAGGAATTACACCAGTTAAACCTCTACCTACACTTATGAATACTTCTCTTTTGCCATTTTTTTTTGTTGGTTTAATTAATAAGATAATACCATTATCTTCTTTTTCTTTTCCAACTCCCCATTCTTCTCCAATTCTTGCTGCATAATTCCAAGGTTCATAGCCTTTTAAATCATCTACAACTATGATAGCGATTTCATTGGAAGTTTCTGATTCAAATTTTTCTAATTGTTGTTCAATTTCAGTCTCTTCATATGATGACAACATTTGAAAAGCGGAAAAATTGTTATAAAATCTTGGTGGTGATTTTGGGGAAGGAAACTGTGCCAATACACTAAACGAAAGGCAAATAAAGAGAACTAAACTCGTAAATTTCTTAATCATTCGTTGGTGCTTATTTTATTACTTAACTCATTCACATCTCCTTCTTCTAAAGGAAAATACGTTGAAAGTTGTTTGCCTGCTTCATTAACCGCAGCACAAATTCCTTCCGTGATTTTCCCTTCTTTAAACAATTGTATCATTGCATCACGCGTGCTGTCCCAAAAATTGGAAGGCACCAACTCATTGATGCCTTTGTCTCCAATTATTGCCAATTTCTGATTCGAAAAAGCGATAAAAATCAATACTCCATTTCGCAATTCTGTTTCGTGCATTTTAAGTTCTTCAAACACTTCTATTGCACGTTTTACAGGATCAACTTCACATTCTTTATCAATGTGTACTCTGATTTCTCCAGAAGTTTTTAGCTCTGCTTGCGCAATAGCATCTTGAATTAAATCTTTATCTTTTTCTGTCAACATACGTTCTTAGAATTGTACACTTGGTGCTTTTTCAGCTCCTGCAGTAGCTTTGAATCCTTCTTTTTTAGAAAATTCTTCTTTGTTCAAGAACATACGGTTGAAGAAACCACGAATATGCGTGTTGTATTCTTTAATGGATTCGTTGTACAATTCTCTTTCTCTTTTGATTTCATTTTCTGTTGATTCTAATTGCATTTGAAAAGTCTGAAATAACTTTGTTGATTGAATATTTGGATATGCTTCATAAGCTAAATTAATTGCAGTATTAATTTTTCTACCCATTAATTCTAAATCTTCTGGAGTTTTCGCACCTACTATTCCTGCTCTTGCTTGTGTAACATTCGTTAGGATTTCTTTTTCATTTGCTGCTCCTCCTTTTACAGTATTTAATAGATTAGGAATTAAATCAAGCCTTTTTTGATAAGCAGATTGCACATTTCCCCATTTTTCATCAACTCCTTCTTGTAATTTCACCGCTTTGTTGTAGGAATTGTAATATCCAAAAAAAGCAAACAAAATAATAGCGCCAATAACGCCTAAAACAACATAACTAGTTTTCATTTTTATATAATTTAATGTTCAAATGTATTTAATTTTTAGATACACTTTAATCCGTTAACTAAAAATGGGAAAGAATCATCGTAAATGTACCTGTAATATTAGGAATCAACCTTGACTAACTGATTGTTAATGCTTTAATCTTAGGCTAAAATTATATGTTTTGGTAGTGATTTTACGATGCCGATTCAAATTTGAATTTTAATGAACTTTAAGATTTTTAGAAATTTGTTTCAAGTCATTATTCATACAACAAATACTTACTTCGAATCACTTTAAAATTGTCAATTCCTGTTTTCCAAGTGGCGCGTATTTCTTCTTCACTCCAACATTCATGTAATTGTTCCCTAAGAATTGAATTTCCAGCTAAACGATTGAAAAACACGTTTTGATTGATGAAAATCCCTGAATCTGCTAGCAGTTTATTGGCATTGATTAAATATTCTAAATTTATTTTTGTCAAGCGCAACGGAACATTCGACAAATCGTAACCGTTACATTTTTTGTTTAACTGCGTTGACGTTTTAGCCCCAGGCATCGGAATTGGTGTAAATTCAAAAGTTGTTTGAGGAAATTTTGGATGTCCGTATAGCTCAAATGGCCGTTCGGTGCCACGTCCTAAACTAACGGTTGTTCCTTCAAATAAACACAAACTTGGATACAACGCAATAGCACGATCTGTTTTTAAGTTGGGTGAAGGTGCAATTGGCAGTGAATAACTCGTTTGATGGGTGTAATTTTTGCAAGGCAAGACACTTAAGTCGCATTTCACGCCATTTTCTAACCAATTTTCACCATTAATCATCATCGCATATTCGCCAATCGTCATTCCGTAAACAATTGGGACAGGATGCATTCCAACAAATGAAGTAAATTCTTTCTCCAAAACAGGACCATCGATGTAGTGCGCATTTGGATTAGGTCGATCAAGTACGATTACTTTTTTACCATTTTCAGCAGCAGCCTCCATTACATAGTGCAAAGTTGAAATAAAGGTGTAAAATCGCACACCAACATCTTGAATGTCAAATACAATAACATCAACATCTTTTAGTTGGTCAACGCTCGGTTTTTTGTTGTTTCCGTAAAGCGAAACCAAGGGCAAACCTGTTTTTGAATCGACCGAATGGTTGATTTTTTCTCCTGCATCCGCTTGTCCTCTAAATCCATGTTCAGGAGCGAAAACTTTTACAACATTCAGTTTTAACGCTAAAAGCGTATCAACCAAATGTTGCTTATTGACAACCGAAGTTTGGTTCGCAACCACGGCAATTCTTTTTCCTTTCAGCGAGTCAAGAATTAAATGTATGCGCTCAATTCCTAATGTAGGTTTGGTTTTCGTGACAACATTCAGTTCTTTCTTTAGCAGTAAAGAATCTTCCGAAATCACACTTGTTTGACCAAATTTGATGTTTGTTTTATTAGGATTACCACATGAAATAAGTAAAAACACCAAAAATAGATGTAAGCCAAAAAGCTTTCCGTAACTTTGAAGGCTAAAAAAAGAACTATTGTCTTTTGAATTTTTCATATCGCAACGCATGATTCGTAATCGGGAACAAGGTACTAAAGTTTCCAAACCGATAATTCGTATATCTGTCATAAGTATTTCACTAGCAATTGTTGTTAATTTAATTACTGTTGCAATTGTTACTGGTTTTCAGAACGAAATTCGTACCAAGATTACAAGTTTCAACGCACCATTATTCATTTCAAAAGCTGGAACAGTTGGCTTTTATGACTGTGAACCGATTTATAGAAACGCATTAAATCACAATGAAATTGCCAATATCGAAGGTTTAGCTGCGATAAATAACGTTTCTTACAAGCCCGCGTTACTACAATCTGACAAATTTCAAGACAAAATTAAACTAGCTTCCGGAAAAGATTCATTGATTTCGAGACAAGAAATTGCTGGAATAATTATGAAAGGAGTCGAGCAAAATTACAATTGGGATTTCATCAAAAGTAAATTAACGCAAGGTCGCATTCCTAATCTTAAAACTTCGCAAGTTTCCAACGAAATCCTTATTTCTGAAAAGATATGTCAACAGTTGAATTTCAAATTGAACGAAGAAATTGCTGCCTTTTATGTGAAAAATCAACCTATTCAACGACGTTATAAGATTGTTGGAATTTTTAAAACTGGATTGGAAGAATACGATAAAAAGCTTCTTTTCTGTGACCTTCGAGAAGTACAAAAAATGAATGATTATGGTATTTCTTCATCGATTGAAATAGCTGATACTTTATCTACAAATGGTTCACTTATCGTAAAAGCTTCTATTTCGGGCTCAATGGAAAATCTGCAGTTTGATTGGGGAAATGGAAGAGATATGTACAGTGGTTTTTATTTGAATACGATTAAAGACACATCTATTCGCTTGATTGTTTATCAAATGGATTACAATTTGAACAAGGCAAAAGCAATGGATACCGCGTATTTGAAAATTAAAACAAACCGTAACTTTCCTGCAGCAGCATTATTGAAAAACGAGGATAGGACGCTTCAAAAAGCAGTAATTAATGCCAACTTAAGCGAATTGACTGACGGAACAACGAAGGTGAAAATTGAATCAAATGAAGGTGCTGGCAATTATCAAGATTTTATCGCTGGATTGGAAGTGCATATTTCAAACTGGAAAGATTTAGAAAAAGTAGAAGAAGCATTGAAATCAAAATTGGAAATGCACCCAACAAGTCAAGGGGAATTATTGCAGGTTTCCAGCATTTTGGAAAACGAAGGAGATTTGTTCGCTTGGTTAAGTTTCCTTGACTATAATGTTATGATTATACTTTTTTTAATGTTAATTATTGGAATAATAAATGTGGGTTCTGCAATGTTGGTTTTAATCGTGATGCGAACCAATTTTATCGGAATCTTAAAAGCAATGGGTGCAACGAATTGGAGCATCCGAAAAGTCTTTTTATATCAAGCTTCTTATTTGATTTTGAAAGGTTTAATGTATGGAAATATTATTGGAGTAAGTTTGTGTATTATTCAGGCTCAATTTGGTTTATTTTCACTTGATCCTACTGTTTACTATTTAGACAAAGTACCAGTTGAGTTGACTCTTTTTAATTGGTTGGGTATTAATTTAATTACCTTTTTTGTTTGTATTACATCTCTTTTATTGCCTAGTTATGTGGTAACGCGCATCAGTCCTTCAAAAGCTATAAAATTTAATTAAAGATGCAATTTCAAGTCGGAGATATCGTTTCGTTGCTGCAACAAACTGGGAGATACACTATTGTCGCCATTAACCATACGCAAATAACAATCGAGGATGAACATGGATTTGACCAAAAAATTGACGTAAAACACTTGGTTCCACAACGTCCAATTACAGTTTTGGAAGTTCCAACTTTTGATAAAGATGCAAACGGAAATTCTAAAAGATTTCAATTAAAAACAAAGAACGAATATTTTGAAATTGATTTACATATTGAAGCATTGATTTCAAAAGACGCTGGTTTGTCTGCGCACGATAAATTCTTGAAACAGATTAAATCTTTCAAGGCGTTTACGAATTTAATGATTGACAAACGGCAGAAAAAATTCCGAATCATTCATGGTGCTGGAGAAGGTAAATTAAAAAATGAAATTCGTTCAATGCTCTCCATACGAAAAGGTTTCACTATGCACGACGACCAATATTCGTTTGGTAGGGTTGGTGCATCAATTATTGAAATCAAGCTATCGGTTGCAGAGAAATTTTAGTATGTTAATTTTTTATCAATTGAAAGTAATCCAAGGGCTCATTTTTCCTATTTTTGAACATGAGTAAACTACCTCAAGATTTTTTAAATCGAATAACAACTAATCCTCTTTTTGGTGAAAACCTTGCTTCAGCGCTAGATGAAACACCACCAATTTCTATTCGAATAAATCGTGAAAAAGACAATGGTATCAATCAAAATACAGTAAATGTTCCTTGGTGTGATACTGGTTTTTATTTAGAGACACGACCAAGTTTTACATTAGATCCACATTTTCATGCTGGTTGTTATTACCCTCAAGAAGCTGGTTCTATGTATATCGATGCCGTTTTGAATAGTTTAGAACTTCCTGAAGAGCCTGTTTGCCTAGATTTATGTGCAGCGCCTGGTGGAAAAAGTACCTTAATAGCAAGTTTTTTAAAAAATAAAGGAGTACTTATCTCCAATGAAATTATTCGAACGCGCGCCCATATTTTAGCTGAAAATTTAACAAAATGGGGCTTTTCCAATACCTTGGTTGCTTGCAATGATCCGAAAGAATTCAATAATTTCCCTCATTTATTTGATTTAGTGTTGATTGATGCACCTTGTTCGGGAGAGGGAATGTTTCGAAAAGATCCACAAGCACGAGATGAATGGAGTTTAGAAAGTGCGCAGCATTGTGCCATTCGTCAACAAAAAATCCTTGCAGATGTATGGGATTCTGTCAAAGAAAATGGATACATTATTTATTCAACTTGCACGTTCAATCCTGCTGAAAACGAGGAGAATATAGCGTGGATATTAGGAAACTTTGATTGCGAAATTTGTTCGCTTCCAGCGTTTGAAGAAGTTGAAAAAGACGCAAAAGGTTACGGCAATTATTTTATCCCTGGAAAAACACAAACGGAAGGATTCTACTGTTGTTTGCTTCAAAAAAAGGAAGCTTATCACTCCAATAAAAAATTCAAATCGAGCAAAAGAAATATGATTTCTAATAGTTTGTTCAAAAATGAATTCACTGAAAAGTCGCCTCATATTTACTTTGAAGAAAATCAAAATTACTATGCTTTAACACCAAGTGCATTTGAGGTGATGTCAATTATCGACAAAGGATTATACTGGGTGAAAAAGGGAGTAAATATAGGAACGATTCAAAAGAAAGGTTTGCAGCCTGAAATTGATTTAGCTATGAGTTTGGATTTCGATTTGCACTATCAACAACTTGAGCTTTCAAAAAATCAAGCTTTGGCCTATTTACACGGCGATACATTTCCACTAGAAGGCGAATTTGGTTATACTATTTTGACGTATCAAGGAAAAAATTTAGGATTCATCAAACATTTAGGAAATCGTTTCAATAATTTATATCCAAAAGAATGGCGTATTCGAATGAATATTCCAGCAGCATTTACCATTTAAAAATTAGAAATCGTGAACGAAGAAATAGCTAGAAAACAGTTAATTGATTACATTAATCAAAAGATAGAACTTACACCAGAAGAGCAGTTTTCAGTTGCCAATGCGTATCATTTACATCAAGTTAAAAAGAAAGATTTTTTCTTGAAAGAAGGCACACACTGTAAATTACAAGGTTTTGTAGTAGGAGGAACGTTCCGTGTTTTTTATACCGACAAAAAAAGCTTAGAACACGTTCTTTACTTTGCATTTAAAGATTGGTGGATGGGAGATATTGCATCGTTCTACGACGATAATCCGACAAAATTGAATGCACAAGCGATGGAAGATAGTTGGGTTTTAGTGATTGGAAGAGAGGAAACCGAGCAACTTTTTAAGGATGTGCCCAAGCTCGAACGATTATTTAGGATAATTACGCAACGAACACTCTCTGTGCTTCAAAAACGATTTTTCTTAACTGTTAGTTCCAATGCAGAAGAGCGTTACGAAGAATTAATTAAAAGACATGCAGGGATTGAACAATTGGTTCCACAACACCAGATTGCTTCTTATCTTGGAATTCTGCCAGAATCATTAAGTAGAATTAAAAAACAGTTGATTGAGCGAAAACAGAAAATGAATCTTGATCTATCAAAAAGAAACCAGTAACGTTTTTTTTATTTTTTTTTGAGCAACTAAAGTCTTAACTTTGAACTCTTTTAATTAATAATCAGTGATGAAACAACTTAAAATATTCTTTTTTCTATTTTGGATCTCTTTTAACTCTTATTCCCAACTTGATTCTGTATTTTGGTTTGTTGCTCCTGAAGTAGCACAAAATCATGGCGATAGACCGATTGTTTTTCGTTTCGCAACTTTAGCAGCCCCTGCAACTGTAACGGTTTCTCAACCAGCTAATCCAAATTTCCCTGTTCAGACGTTAACAATTGCCGCAAATTCAGCACAAACTTTAGATGTTACGCCTTGGATTGATATGGTTGAAAACAAACCAGCAAATACAACATTAAACTTTGGTTTTCGTATTCTTTCTAGTTCAAAAATAACAGCGTATTATGAGGTCAATCCAACCTGTAATTGCAACCCCGATATTTTTGCATTAAAAGGAAAAAACTCGTTAGGAACATCATTTATTACCCCTTTTCAAAACTTCCTTAATAACGCAAGTTATGCACGCTCAGGCTTTAATATTGTAGCTACTGAAAATAATACTTCTATTACAATTGTTCCGAAACAAAATATAGTTGGTCATGTTGCTAACGTCCCATTTACTATCAATTTGAACGCTGGAGAAACATATTATGCCGAAGCGTCAGGAACAAGTGCGAGTTTACATTTAAGTGGTTCTTCAATTATTTCAACAAAACCAATTGCAGTAACACTTTCTGACGACACAGCTGAAGGAACTCCTTATGGTGGCTGTGCTGATTTGATGGGTGACCAATTAATTCCAACAAGTATCATCGGAAAGGAATATATTGCGTTAAAAGGTTATTTGAATGGACCAGATAAATTATATATTGTTGGTGTAACAAATGGTACCCAAATATCTATAGATGGTGTACTTGTGACAACTGTGAATGCCTCTCAAACATACGTTCATACCTTGTCAAATCCCTCTGTTTATATCGAAACATCTTTTCCAGCTTACGTTCTTCATCAGTCTGGCTTCGGTTGTGAAGTTGGTGAAGCGATTCTACCTCCAATTATTTGTACGGGCTCTAATACGGTTGCATTTGTTCGTTCAACTAATGAGTTTTTTGCAGTGAATTTATTGGTACCAGCAGGCGGAGAAACTTCTTTCCTTTTTAATGGAGCCGCTGGTTTAATTAATCCTGCGAGTTTTAATTTCGTACCGGGAACAAACAATGAATGGAAGTATGCACAGATTGATGCTTCTGCGTTTACAACAGCTTTACAAAGTAGCAGAATTGAAAATGCAGCTGTAAAATTCCACATGGGATTGATTCATGGCGGCTCAAGTTCAGGATGTAGATATGGTTATTTTAGTGATTTTGCAACTTTGCGTTATGAAATTCAATCGGAAAATCTTACAGTTTGTCAAGGTGGAAATATTTTAATGCAAACGAATAATCTACCTGGCGCAACTTACACATGGACTGGACCAAATAATTTCTCTTATGAAGGTTCAACATTGTCAATTCCAAATGCACAATTGCTAAATTCTGGGCAGTATCAAGTTTCTGGGAATTTACCCGATGCTTGTGAATTGCTTCCTGATACTGTTACAATAACAGTGGTTGCAACACCAACAGCACCAACAATTTATACAAACGGACCTGTTTGTGTCAATGACAGTTTAATGTTTTGGTATGAGCAAATGGGTTCAAACATTTATTCGTGGACGGATAACCAAGGAAATGCACTTGCAATTAACGATACTATTTTCTTCTTGAATTCACCAACAGGAACAACAACGGTTAACTTATCCTCTTCAAATGGAACATGTTTTTCACCTCCTTCTACATTGGCAGTAGAAACGTTGGATAATCCATCTATTAGTTACACTGGACCAAATTCTGTTTGCGGTTCAATCGTCAACTTTTCAGCATCGCCACAAGGAAATCCAAACGATCCAATTGATCAAGTATCTTGGTTCAGAGTACCTTCAAACGCTCTGATAGGAAACGGAACTATACTTCAAAGCATTAGTTCTGCAAGCACACCTTACAGCTTAGAGTCATTTACCGTTGTAGCAGAAAGTCAAAATGGTTGTATTGGAACGGCTGATTTTCAAGTTGTATTTCACCCACTTCCAGAAGTTGATTTTAATTTCCTTGACATGTGTGACGGTGAATCAATCTCATTTACTAACGCTTCAACTTGGAACGGCACACCAAATCCATCCGATCAAATCAATTACTTAATAAATTTCGGAGATAATTCTTTGGGTGTAAATCCAACAGTGAATCATATTTACGATGCACTTGGAAACTACAATGTCACATTGATTGGAACGAGTTTAAACGGCTGTATTGATTCAGTAACTAAAATAATTACAGTGCTTCCAATCCCTGAAAGCATAATCAATATCGTTGAATCTTGTGGTCAAATCGCTACTTTTTCAAATCAAACTTCTAGTGGAGATTTAATTATTACAGATTATTTATGGAGTGTTCCAGGTATTCTACAAAACAGTCAATCTTCCTTCACAACCACTTTTGAAACTGGAGGTATATATAATGGAACTCTTATTTTATCTACAAGTAATAACTGTGAATATTCAATTCCATTTAATTTTACTATTACCCCTAAGGTTGAATTGCCTGAACTAGTTATTCCAAATATCATAACAGCAAACAATGATGGCGTAAATGACGAAATTGTTATCAATCCAGTTTTTGAAGAATGTTTTGAATATGAATTGAAAATTTTCAATCGTTGGGGAAATTTGGTTTTCACGATGAAATCTTCAGCTGATGCATTTAAAGGATTTGATGAAGCCGGAAAAGAATTGATTGAAGGAACTTATTTCTATCATTTAATTTCTGACCAAGGAGAAAAACACGGATTTATTGCAATAGTTAGGTAATCAAATGTGTAATTTTGTGGCATGAAACGAGTAGTTGTTGGTTTATCTGGCGGAGTTGATTCAAGTGTTGCTGCACATTTATTAATTCAAGAAGGGTATGAAGTTATTGGTATGTTTATGCGAAATTGGCATGATGAATCCGTAACTCTTTCTGATGAATGCCCTTGGATTGACGATTCGAATGATGCCTTAATCATTGCGCAACAATTAGGTATTCCTTTTCAAGTTATTGATTTAAGTGTAGAGTACAAAGACCGTATTGTTGATTATATGTTCAAAGAATACGAGCAAGGGCGCACACCAAATCCAGATGTGCTTTGCAATAAAGAAATAAAATTTGATGTATTTTTAAAGGCTGCACTTGATCTTGGAGCTGATTACGTGGCAACTGGTCATTATTGTCAAAAAATCCAACATGAAGATGGAACCTTTGGTTTGCTTGCTGGTGCTGATAAAAACAAAGATCAGTCCTATTTTCTATGTCAAGTTTCACAAGAACAACTTTCAAAAGCTATATTTCCTATTGGAAAATTAGAAAAATCGGAGGTCAGAAGAATTGCTACTCAAATCGGTTTGGTTACTGCCGATAAAAAAGATTCGCAAGGACTATGCTTTGTAGGTAAGATTAGTTTACCCACTTTTTTACAGCAGCAATTAAAACCCAAAAAAGGAAGTATTATTGAAATTCCAGAAAATTTAGAAATCTTTGAGAAGTATCATTCAATTACCCCATCTCTTGAAAATATAGAGGAATTAGCAGAACCGTTTGTTTTTAGTAAAGATCAAGGTACCGAGGTACAGCAGCATCAAGGAGCACATTATTACACGATTGGTCAGCGTAAAGGTTTGCACATTGGAGGACGCCCTGAGCCTAGTTTTGTTATTGGCATTGACACAACTGAAAACATTGTTTATTCAGGTCAAAAAGAATCGCATCCTGGATTAAATAGGTTTGCGCTTCAACTAGAAAAAGAAAGCTTTAATTGGATACAATCAAAGTTATTTTTTGATTTAAAAAATGGATTGGTTGCTGAATTTAGAATTCGTTATCGCCAACAGCTTCAAAAAGGAACTTTGGTAGAGAAAGATAATGATTTTTACATTTTCTTTGAGAAGAGGCAAAAAGGAATTACACCAGGTCAATTTGCCGCATGGTATATTAATGGTGAACTAATTGGTTCAGCTGTTATAAAGTATTAGTTCAAATTCATTGAGAAGAAAACACTGGATTTGGTTTCTTCTTGTAAATCAGAAAATTTTAAGGTATCCATAAGTTCTGCCACCTCAAAAACATTCAAATTTGTCTTTGTGCCAAGTTCTTTGTGTTTAGATAACTTACTCTGAGCAGATTGAACTGATTTGTTACGTAAAGTTTGAATATAAGCAGTCATAATTTTTTATTTAATTATGAGCTCTTTACGTCAATTATTGTTCCAAGGTTACAATTTTCGATTTTGAACGTTTTCACAACTCAAAGATAAACGTAAAACAAAGAAGATTAATTTTAAAAAAAAACGAACGGTTATTGGTATCTTAATACTTAAAAAGTTGATTTTGAGCAAAAAACAAAATTTCCCAGCCTACACTAGCTATTAATGAGAAAAGTATGAATAAAAAAGCAAGTGATTTCAAGATAATTAGATTCTTGAGGTTTAAGTGGATGAAATGCAAAACAAATGTTCAGAAAAGCGGTATGAGTAGTAGAATATTTTGGGGAGTTCTTCTGCTAGTTTTCTAAATGTTATGGGAAAGTTTTAATACATTAAACTTTTTTTCGAACCATTTTTCCAACCTGCTCGAGATTTAACATCAGTAAAATAAATTTTTAGGTCTGCTCTTGATGCTACATCTTCAAAATAAATACTTTTATCAGCCCTTGAAGCAACACTTTCAAAATACCAAACACCTTCATTTCCAGTTGCTCTTGACGCTACACTTTCTTTATAGACTATAAGGTCAGCTCTAGACTCAACGGTTTCAACGTAAACTTTGATGTCAGCTCTTGACGCAACGCTTTCCGAATACACTTTCTGAGCTTTTGCCACTCCGATAGAGAATAAGATAATTACTAAAATCAATAATTTTTTCATTTTGTTATTTTTTTAATTTTTGTTCCTACTCTTATGGATTTTCAGATTATTCCCTGTTTTTAGAGTGGTTTTCTTGTCTCCACTTTTTTTGTCTGTCACAATAGTTGGTAGCCTGCCTTGAACAACTATACCTGTTTAATTTACCTCAACGGGTTGTATGAATACGCTCGACTCGCCCTTTAAAAAATCGTTTCGTCTAAGTTATACAAATTTACTTATTAAATGACATAATTGAAAATCTATCTGATATAATGCCGAGTTAGTTTTCAACAAGTATTTTATACGACAATTGAAAACAACTTCGGTATTAGATTTATTTTTCACAATAGTTCGTATTTGCCAAATAAAAAATCGTATTGACGCTTGCTTCCTGTTGATGCATAGTCCTACGGATGAGAATTCAACTTCCTTAAAAATAACATATTCCTTTGAATTCGCTCTTTCTGAAAAATAGATACTTTAGAATTACAAGAGCCGACACAGGTGGGTTTATTAAGTATGACTGGATAATTGATATAAAAAATGTAAAATAGATGGCAAACATAGATAAGTCAATTATACCCTTAGAGCGGAATATAATACGCTCCAGTTTTAGAATTTTAACTATTTTTGAAAACTAAACTTAGGTTTAGCTTATCTGCTGCTAACTGGTTTAGACGAACTTATAGGGTATAAGCAGGCCGAAGAAAAAGACAACGACACAATTACGTAATGCCGCAATGACAGTGATATTTCTGCTACAGAAGGACAGAGAAGAAAATGGAAAGCCAACCATATTAAAATAATGGTGTGGTTACATTTTCTTGTAAACTCCCCTTCATAGCCACACTCTTGCTTTTTTACCAGTCTTCGGACTATAATACCATAAAGTGTTGAATACGATAATATTAAGCGGAATCAAAACAATTAAATTAATATGTACAACGAACAAATTGAAAATCTAATTAATCTTGCATTAGCTGATGGTGAGTTGACAGAAAAAGAAAAACAAATTCTTTTCAAAAAAGCAGAAGCAGCTGGTATTGACCTTGAAGAATTCGAAGTGGTGCTTGAAGCCAAATTATTTGAAAAACAAAAAAGTGATACTCCTGTTTCTCACGCCCCAAAATCAGATAAATTCGGAGATATAAGAAAATGTCCTGCATGCGGTGCAATTGCAGAAACATTTGCTACAAAATGTACAGATTGTGGAACAGAGTATAGAAATATTGAAGCTTCTCAGAATATAATCAGTTTTTTTGAAAAATTAGATGATCTCGAATTAAGTCGTAAGGATAGTATTTATGATCATACTGATAAAGCCAATATTGGAATAGGCACTATTTTGAAGTTTTTGTTTTTTTGGCCTATTCTATTACCCCTTAAGTTATTAAATTTCATAATAAATAAATCCAAGCCTGCTAAATGGTCGACTACAGACTCCCGCAAAGAGGAACTTATTATGAATTTTCCGATTCCTGTTTCAAGGGAAGAAATATTTGAATTTCTGACGTTGGCACAAAGTAAAATTCACACGAACAATTATTTTAATTCGCTTTCGGAGGAAACTAAGTATAAGGAGGCTTGGAATAAAATTTGGCTAAAGAAAATAGAACAAATTTACTCCAAGGCTTCATTAGCTATGAAAAATGACAAAAAGTCTTTAGATGAAGTTAACAGATTTGCTGAAAATGCAAGAATGATTGTTAAAAGTAACAATGAGAAAGTTTTTCATATTGCTTTAGGATTCATTACATTGTTTGCAGTACTTATTATTTGGAATATTATCTCAAGCAAAATCGATGATAATAATGCAAATCAAGAGAAAGAATTAAAAACACAAGCAGAAACTTTTATTAAAGCGGGAGAATATGATAAAGCAGAAGAAATAATTACAATGTTAGACAATGAATCTTTTATTGTTGAGTTAAAAAGTAAAATTCAGTTAGAGGAACTTTCAAAAAAAATCGAAGAACTTGAAATTTATCTTGAAAATAATGAGTATTCGAAATTAAAGTTAGAACTTGATAAAATCACATGGACAAAAAACAGTAAAGATTACGATACAGAAAGAGAAATAGACAGTTACAAAGTTTTTTTAAAAAAGAAGGAGGCATTAAACAATCAACTTCCTGAAGATTATAAAGTAGAAATTGAAAGCGAGTATTCATTGTAAAAATTAATAAATTATGGGACTATTTGGAAAGAAATCTGAAGGTGGGATGATGGATGTAATCCGCTGTGACGAACAAGAATATCTTGTTTGGAAATGGCGACCTTCGGATGAAGTTAATTCAACAAAAAAAGAAAATGCTATACGCTATGGCAGTAATTTACGTGTTAAAGACGGAGAGCTTGCTGTTTTTGTTTATCAACATAAAGATGGTTCAATGCAAGATTTTATAGTCGGGCCTTATGACCAAACTATAAAAACAGCAAACTTTCCAATACTTTCAAGTATTGTTGGTGCTGCTTTTGGCGGTGCTTCGCCGTTTCAGGCAGAAATCTATTTTATCAATCTTTCGGGTAATATGCAGTTAAGATTTGGAATACCATATTTCGACGTGTTTGACCCAAGATTTATGGATTTTGCTGTGCCAATGGCTGCAAGAGGTACTATTACATTTAACCTTTCAGACTACAAAGCATTTATTAAACTCAACCGCTTGATAAATTTTGAGTTGGAAGATTTTAATAAACAAATTAAAGATGCGGTTACAAAATATGTAAAAAGTGTAATCACAAATATTCCTTCTGACAAAAGTATGCCTGTATTACAGATGGAAAAGAAATTATTAGAAATAAACGAAATAATTGCTTCCTATCTAAAGCCAAGACTTGAAAATGATTTTGGTGTAAATGTGAAAGGTTTTGATTTAGCTGCGATCGAATTTGACAAAGAAAGTGAGGGTTATGAAGAATTAAGAAAAGTTACAGCCGAGCAAACAACAAAAACAACTGTTGCTCAAACAGATGTTAATATTAAGAATTTGGAAGATATGCAAGGTATTAACGCTCAAAACATGGAAGAAACTTTGCGTATCCAGAGAGAAGAGGCTCAAAGGGGACAGAAATTACAAACAGAAACAAATTTTATTGGAGCTCATGCGCTTAACCAACAAACAGAAGTCCTTAAAACGGGAGCAGAAAGTCTTGGTAAAATGGGAAACATTGGTGGCGGAGGTGAAGGCGGTGGCGGAATGAATCCCGCAGGCATGATGACAGGAATGATGATGGGAGGGGCAATGGGTAACCAAATGGCAGGCATGATGAATAATATGGGACAGAATATGAATCAACAACAAAACACACCTCCACCACCTCCGACAATCGCTTATAGTGTTTCCGTAAACGGTCAAACAGCGGGACCTTTCAATTTGCAGCAATTACAACAAATGGTTCAAAACGGTCAACTTACAATAAATACTCATGTTTGGAAGCAAGGTATGGCTGGTTGGGAATTAGCAGGTAATGTTCAAGAATTATCAACATTATTTGGTGCAGTTCCACCACCACCTCCGCCACCAGTTGTTTAACTTTTTAAAATCAAACATTATGAATGACGATAGTTTTTTTTCAATAAACAGATTAGTAGAATTCGGAATGGGTATGGCGGTTGCACAGCAAATGGTTAACACCATGAATAGTGCAATGACGAATATGCATGTTCCGGGTTCTATGAATCCGATGCAAACAGCAGCACCACAATTTTACTATGCTATGATTGAAGGTAATCAAGCTGGTCCCTTTTCGGAACAGGAATTATCTCGACTAATTGCAGAGAAAAAAATTGTTAAGGAAACTTACATTTGGAAACCAGGTTTACCAAAGTGGGAAATTGCTGAAAAATTGCCTGAAATTTTAAAGTTAGTTGCTTTAGCACCACCACCATTTCAACAAAATCCATAAGATTATGAAAATAAATTTTGTACAAACAATTATATCCATAGCGGTTAGTTCACTTATCGCTTATGGCTTGTATAGTTTTCACTACGGTGAGAATAAAATACTTTTAAGTGCTGGTAGTTTTGCGTTCCTAGCATCAGCATTGGTAATGACTATCGGAGCAAGTTTTGAACTTCCTAGAACAACGACAAATATTAGAGTTGTTTCTGGAATTTTCTTTGCAATTGCTTTAATTAGTAACCTAATTTTTTCGTTTATTAATTTTTCGGTTCCAAGTTATATCATTATCAATGGGATTTTATTGTTAGTATTTATTTTAATTGCTTACTCTATAAATAAAGCAAAACAATAATAGCCAACGCTTCGCAGCCAAGCACATTTGTAGGTCGAACCAGCCAATGCTTAAAACCAAAACCAGCAAAAGATAGCTTGCCTACCCAAAACATACAACAGACAGAAAAGATGCAGCAAAAATTAATGACCGAATCAGGAAGCAATTAGTCGCTTTGATGAACACTTGGTTTTAGATTAGTGCTCGAAGAGTATGTCTATGAACTACGGTCGTAATTTAGCGCATCTTGTTTTGCATTCTGGGCACATTCCGCTTGAGGTTTAAGTGGATGAATTCAATGCTTATTTGTATCTTTTGACGGTTCACGACAAGCTATCGATTACATGCTTTTTGAAACGGTCTTATCTTGTCGAGGGAACGCCAAAAATAGTTTAAAAATAAAAGAAAGACATTTAAGTGATTTTTACCAACTTCTATCAAAACCTGCATCGACCATTTTTTCTTCGTCATTAGTTCTTAATGCGTAGTTAAATCCGTTGTAAACAGAGTAGGAGCCTACATTTCCTTGTTTGTCAATTGCTAAAAAACAACATTGTAAACCTTTTAAATCTTTGTGTTTTTGGATAATTCGATTTACAGCTTCTTTACATGCTTCCATGGGTGAATATCCGTGACGCATCAATTCAACAACTGTATGACTTCCTGCAATTCGAATGATTGCTTCTCCAAGGCCTGTGGCTGTAGCTGCACCAACTTCATTGTCAATAAATAAACCAGCGCCGATTATTGGCGAATCTCCTACACGTCCATGCAGTTTATATGCCCATCCACTCGTTGTACATGCGCCACTAAAATCGCCATTTGCATCCATCGCAATCATCCCGATTGTATCATGATTTTCGTGATTGATTTCAGGCTTTTTAAATAAATCTTTATTTTCTTTTTTCCATTCTTGCCATTCTTTTTTCACTTCTGGTAAAGGCGTTTTAGCTGTTTCAAATCCGTTTTCAACTGCAAATTTGTGGGCTCCTTCTCCTACTAACATCACATGTTGCGTTTTTTCCATTACTGCTCTCGCAACTGAAATCGGATGTTTAATTCCTTCTAAAAATGCCACAGAACCACAACGCGATTGTTCGTCCATAATGCAAGCATCTAATGTCACATGACCATCTCTGTCTGGTCGTCCACCAATGCCAACGCTTCTATTTGTCAAATCATTTTCAGTTACTCGAACTCCTTTTTCAACGGCATCAATTGCTTTTCCACCTTTACTCAAAACTTCCCAAGCAGCTTTATTCGCATCCAATCCGTGAATCCAAGTGGAAATTACGATTGGTCCTATTGCTTTTCCTTCGAAGGATCTACCTATCAAAGTTGCACCTTTAATAGGTTTTACAACGGATAAAGCACCAGCTATAATTCCAAACTTAAAGAAAGTTCTACGTTTCATTTTTTCTTTTTCTTTAATTCATTCGCCAACCAAACTTGATATTTCCTTGCATTGCGCATGTGCTGAACATCGGAAGATTCAAAATTGTGCGTGTATGAAAAGTCAGGTTTTGCACACATGAACAAGTAATCGTGTTGTTGGTAATTCAAAACTGCATCTAAAACTTTTGTAGAAGTCATACAAATTGGTCCAGGTGGTAAACCTTTGATTTTATAAGTGTTGTAAGAACAATCCACAGAACGATGTTCACGTAATAATCGCTCGACACCGTTTAACTTTTCTTCCCAGCAAAATTTAAAAGTTGGATCTGATTGTAATAACATTCCTTTTTTCAAACGATTCAAATACAATCCGGAAATAATCGACCACTCAGATGAATGAATTGACTGTTCGCTGTAGACAATACTAGCTAAAGTTGATAATTCACTTTGAGAAGAAAAACCCATTTGTGTCAATTTCGATTTTCGTTCAGGTGTCCAAAAGTTCTTAAATTCTTGCGCCATTCGCTCAATAAACATTTTCTCATCAGTATCAAAATACATCATATATGTATTTGGTAAGAACAGTGCAGGTAATTGTTCTGGCGTAAACCCATATTTATTCAACGTTTCAGCATTATTTAAATAGTCAACTAATTTCGTGCTATCAAGCATTAGACATTTTTGAACCATTCCAGCCATTTGATAGATATCTCTGCAATTATTGAAAGTTACATTCACTTCCAACTCTGCATTTCCGTTTCCTTTTGCATTTAAAGTGAAACCATTAAGTACATTTTTATACGAAACTCCAGGTTCAATAATATATTTTCCGAGCGCAATATTGGATTCATTCAATCCTTTAAAATCTCCAACTGAAAGAAATCCTTTGACATCTTTAATGATTCCTTCATCTTTCAATGATTTTGCCAATTCTTTTAAGGAAAGGGTGTCTTTTATGAAAAAAAATTCCGCTGATTTATTGATAGTCGTTTTATTTCCAGCTAGATAGAGCATTATTTTTGGCGCGGCAACAGCAATTGCAACTAGAGCGGCAATGATGCCAACGATGATTATTGTTCTTTTAGACATAATTGATAACTAATTTCGTCAATTCTTTTTCCTTTAAAAATAAACCAATTTTTTCGAATACCGATTCGATTAAAACCTAAAGATTCGAATAACTGAATACTTGCCTCATTGTCAGCGTGAATACTGCATTGTAAATTTTTCAATTCCAATATATCTCGAGCATATTCAATAAGCAAAGCTAAACTTTCCTTTGCGCGGCCCTTTCTTCTTGCTTTTTCTTCGGCGATTAATATTCCAACAGATGCGAATCCGTGTTTAAAATTGACATCGTACAAATCAATTGTGCCGACCGAATAATAGGAATCGTTTTCACAAATAATAAATCGAGCTTGTCCAGAGTTTCTGATATTCGATTGTTGTTCAATCAATTCGTGAATCGCTGTCATTGAAAAAGGTACTTCCGTATTGGAAACTTTCCAATTTTCAGGATTATTTTCCCACATAAAAAGTGTTGTAGCGTCGTCGTCTTCAACTGAACGGAGGTAGATTGTTTTTCCTTTCAACATCGTTTTAATTTTTCAATTCGTTGTTGAATCTCAGTAGTTGTATAACTTTTAATTCCTTTGTAATCATTGCCCAAATGTAATCCAAAAACGGAATAAATCATATTTTGAGTTTCGAGAAAGAACAATAACTCACTTAATTTTGAAATTGAATTAGGTGCATTTAATACATTTCTAATCGGAACTAAACAACTTGAATTCAAAGCTTTGGCACAATCAAATTTATCAAAAGCTAATTTCGTTTCCTGAAAAGTTAGTTTACCATTCAATTTTACGAAAACAGTTGCTATTTTCTTTTTCTGAATAATTTGTAAAATTGAATCTGTTGAAATTCCATTGTCTTTGCCGTTAGCTTTCAAACTAAAATAATGATTATCAATAGAAAAACCAATGTGAGGGGGAATTTTATCGGCATGAATAATCCACAAATGATTTCCTGACAAAGAATCAATTCTTGAAGTAAAATCTATGTCTTTAAATATAAAATCAAACATCGATTGTTCCTGAGAAAACAAATTTAGCTGGACCTATTAAGAAAATTTCTTCGTAGCAACCTACACCAATTCTTTTAAATTCGACTGCCAAATCACCTCCTTTAACTTTTACATTCACTCTTGATAATTCTTTATTCGCTAAATAATCAAGTACCAAAGCACAAGCGGTTGCACCCGTTCCACAAGAAAGGGTTTCGTCCTCAACACCCCGTTCGTATGTTTCGATTGTGATTGAATCTTCTGCCAATGCTTGTACTAAATTGACGTTGATTCCTTCTAATTTATACTTTTCAGAATAGCGAATCTTTTTACCGAATTCAACAATATTTGTTATGGCTTGTGACGATTGAAATTGAACATAATGAGGTGAACCCGTTTGCACCACAAAAGCATCGCCATCTGATTCAATGAGACTTACATCTTTCATTTTGACGCGAATTTCTTGATACGAACGAGTTGCAAAATGTTCCCCATCGATTGCTTCAAAACTTACGTTTTCGGTATTAATACCTAGCGTAGTAGCAAATTCAACCGCACATCTTGCACCATTTCCACAAAAACTTTTGGATCCATCGGCATTGTAATAATCCATTTCAAAAGCAAAATTCATAGAAGCATTGATTTTTATTAAACCATCAGCTCCAATTCCAAATCTTCGGTTACAAATCGCTTGAATTTGCCCTATTGATAGATTATTATATTCTCCTGATAAATTATCAAGCATCACAAAATCGTTGCCTGTTCCTTGGTATTTTGAAAAGTGTATTTTCATACGGTAAAATTAAGGAAAGTTGTTGGTGGTTAAAAGAGATTGTTTGAAATATCATCCAAAAATCTATTTTCGAATTTAGGAAACTTTTTATAGATATCACTCCTTAGTTTTACTTTTTCTAATAGATTGATTAGAGCTAAACTTTTTTTAACGATGTTATACAAATCTTCCATCACGCATCACTAAACTTCTATCCGCCATATGTGCAAGTTCCTCATTATGTGTTACGATTACAAAAGTTTGATTGAACTCGTCTCGCAATTGAAAAAATAATTCGTGTAGTTCCTTTGCGTTTTTAGTATCTAAGTTCCCGGAAGGTTCGTCAGCAAAAATCACTTTTGGATTGTTGATTAAAGCTCTACAAACTGCTACACGTTGTTGTTCACCACCAGATAATTCAGAAGGTTTGTGTGTTTTGCGGGAAGAAATCCCTAATCTTTCTAAAAGAGGCATAGCGAGCTGTTCTGCTTCTTTTTTGCTTTTTCCACCAATTAGAGCAGGTAACATTGCATTTTCAATCGCTGTAAATTCAGGTAATAATTGATGAAATTGAAAAATGAATCCCAAGGAAGTATTTCTAAATTTCGCTAATTCATTCTGTGATAATTTGAACGGATTAACGCCACCAATTTCTAAGATACCAGCATCAGGTTTGTCTAAAGTTCCTAAAATTTGAAGTAAAGTTGTTTTTCCAGCACCAGAAGAGCCAACAATTGAAACGATTTCTCCTTTACCAACTTCTAAATTTACTCCTTTTAGAATTGGCAGTTCACCGTAGGCTTTTTGTATATCTTTTGCGACAAGCATCAAATATCTAATTTTAGATTATGTCCCATTTTGTCTCTTTTTACTTGCAAGTAGCTCGCATTGTGAATGTTGCTTTTAATTTCCAAAGATACATTTTCTACAATCTCCAATCCATAACCAACTAAACCAGTTCGTTTTTTAGGGTTGTTAGTCATTAAACGCATTTTTGACACACCTAAAGCACGTAGCATTTGTGCTCCTAAACCATAATCTCTTTCATCAGCTTTGAAACCTAATTCGATGTTAGCTTCCATCGTGTCTAAACCTTCTTCTTGTAACTTGTAGGCTTTTAATTTGTTAACCAAACCAATTCCACGTCCTTCTTGATTCATGTATATGATTACGCCTTTACCATCTTTTTCAATAAGATTCATAGCTGCGTGTAATTGAGGACCACAATCGCAACGACAAGAACCAAAAATATCGCCTGTCATACAAGAAGAATGAACACGTACCAAAACAGGTTCGTCTTTATCCCAAGTTCCTTTAACCAACGCCAAGTGATCCATATCAGAATTCAAATCTTTGAAAGCATGCAATTGGAAATCACCTATTTCAGTAGGTAAATTTACATCAACAACGTGTTCAATATGCGTTTCGTTTTTGATGCGATATTTGATTAATTCTTCAATTGAAATGATTTTTAAATCGAATCTTTTTGCTATTTCAATTAGTTGTGGCAAACGCGCCATCGAACCATCTTCGTTCAGAATCTCCACAATGATTCCTGCTTCTTCAAAACCAGCCATTTTTGATAAATCAACCGCAGCCTCTGTGTGTCCAGCACGTCTCAAAACGCCACCTTTTCGAGCACGTAATGGGAAAATGTGTCCAGGCTTCCCTAATTCTTCCGGGCGCGTTTCAGGATCTATCATTGCTAAAATTGTTTTCGCACGATCGCTAGCAGAAATTCCAGTTGTACAACCATGACCAATTAAGTCGATACTTACTGTAAATGGAGTTTCATACGCTGCAGAATTATTACGAACCATCATTTCCAAACCTAAGTTATCACAGCGTTCTTCACTGATTGGTGCACAAATTAACCCACGACCATGAGTTGCCATGAAATTGATAATCTCTGGTGTTGCATTACGAGCAGCAGTCAAGAAATCGCCTTCATTTTCGCGGTCTTCGTCGTCCACTACGATGATTACTTTTCCATTTTGAATTTCTTCAATTGCTTCCTCGATTGTATTTAGTTGAAATGTCATTTTTTTTATTGGGACTTTAGGATATTAGGACTTTAAGATATTAGGACTTTAAGATGTTAGGACTTTAAGATATTATGAGAGAATGAGAGAAAGACAATTTGAAAATTTGAAAATGAGTTTATTTGAAAATGAATTGCAATTTGCAATCTTTAATTTGCAATCTGCAATTGTCTTTTCACTCTTCACTTTTTACTTTCATCTTTCAGTTATCAGTTTTCAGTTATTTAATTGGTATTTGCTTCAACGTTTCCATATAGTATCCCCAGAATTTTTGAACAGAACTAATCTGAACTTTTTCATCTGGTGAATGTGCCGCACGAATGTTTGGACCAAAAGAAATCATGTCTACACCAGGTAAATGTTTTCCTAAGATTCCACATTCTAAACCTGCGTGACACGCTTTTACTTTTGGTTCTTCGTTGTATAGTTCTTTGTAAAGGTTTTCCATCAAGTTTAAAATCGCAGAAGTTGGATTTGGTTTCCAACCAGGATAATCGCCACCTTGAACAACGGCGCAACCTGCATTTTCAAACGCACAAAGAATGTTCATTGCTACTTCTGATTTTGTAGATTCTACGCTACTTCTCTGTAAAGATTGACTTGTAAATGAACCATTTGAAATGATGATTCTTGCCAAGCTTGTAGATGTTTCTACTAAACCAACGATGTCAGGACTCATTCTGAAAACACCATTGTGAACAGAACAAATTAAATTGATAATTTTTTTGAAATCAGTATCGTTCATCGCTTTTTCGGCAGCAGTAATTTCTTTTACTTGAATATTGATTGCTGGTTCGATACTTTGATATTCTTCATTCAAAGTTGCAACTTGCAAGTTGAATAACTCGTGAAATTTGTTTGCGTCAGTTGCTTCTAGCGCTATGATTGCGGTCGCTTCACGTGGAATAGCATTTCGTAAACTTCCTCCGTCAAACGCAACTAATTGAAGAGAAATTGATTGACTTATTTCCCATAAAATACGCGCCATCCATTTGTTGGCATTACCTCTTCCTTTATCGATGTCCATTCCAGAATGACCGCCTAACAAACCACGAATTGAAATTTCAACCGTTTTGCTATTGGCTTTCACTCGAACTTCTGAATAGTTGTAAGAAGTATTGGTATCAATTCCACCTGCGCAACCGATTGACAATTCATCGTCGTCTTCGGTGTCGATATTCAATAAAATCTCACCTTGCAACAAAGAACCGTCCATTTGCATCGCTCCTGTCATTCCAGTTTCTTCATCAATCGTGAAAAACGCTTCGACAGCTGGATGTTGAATTTCATTTGAAGATAAAACTGCCATAATCGCTGCAACTCCGATTCCGTTATCAGCGCCAAGTGTTGTTCCGTTTGCACGTACCCAATCTCCTTCTACAATCATTTCAATTCCTTGTGTGTCGAAATCAAAAACAGTATCTGAATTTTTTTGGTGAACCATATCCAAGTGTGCTTGAAGAATCACTGTTTTGCGATTTTCCATACCTGCAGACGCTGGTTTTTTAATGATTACATTACCAATTTTATCAACGATTGTTTCCAATCCAAGATTATTTCCGAAATCAACCATAAACTGACGCACACGTTCTTCTTTTTTTGAAGGTCGAGGAACTGCGTTTAAATCAGCGAAGTGATTCCAAAGAATTTGAGGTTCTAATGAGCGAATTGACATAATTGAGTTTAAGGAAATTTAGGATATTGTTGGAAATTAGGATCGCGTTTTTCTAAGAAAGCATGTTTACCTTCTTGCGCTTCTTCGGTTAAATAATAGAGTAAAGTTGCATCGCCAGCCAATTCCATTAAACCGTGTTGACCGTCTAGTTCAGCATTCATCGCACGTTTAATCATACGAATAGCCAACGGACTTCTTTTCATAATCGTTTTGGACCAAGCAACAACCGTATCTTCCAATTCATCAAAAGGAACCACTTTGTTTACCATACCCATTTTTTCAGCTTCTTCGGCTGTATATTGTTCACACAAGAACCAAATTTCACGTGCTTTTTTCTGACCGACGCAACGAGCTAAGTAAGACGAACCAAAGCCTCCGTCAAAACTTCCAACTTTAGGACCTGTTTGACCAAAGCGTGCATTTTCAGAAGCAATTGATAAGTCACAAACAACGTGAAGAACGTGTCCACCACCGATTGCATAACCATTTACCATTGCAATAACTGGTTTAGGTAGCGAGCGAATAGCTTTGTGAATATCTAGTACATTCAAACGAGGAACGCCATTTTCTGAAATATAACCTCCAACACCTTTCACGTTTTGATCGCCACCTGAACAGAAAGCTTTGTCTCCTGCGCCAGTTAGCACTACCACGTTTATGTTTGGATTTTCTCTACAAATCACCAATGCATCTAGAATCTCAAAATTCGTTTCTGGACGAAAAGCGTTGTAAACTTGCGGACGATTGATGGTTATTTTTCCAATACCTTCAAAAAACTCAAACTTGATGTCGGTATATTTCTTAAGTGTTTCCCAATTTCTAGTTGCCATAAAAAAAGTTTTTGCAAAAGTAACAACATCAAAGGAAAGGGGATTGTTTAGAAACGCTTATTTTGGGAAAACTAACATATTTTGTAATTGGGACGAGTTGATTTCGAAATTTTAACTAATAAAGATTGAATGTATGAGGTATAATAGATAATATAGCTTTAATGCATTTAAAATCAATTGATTTAGAGTTCAGATTTGAATTTTCCCCTTGAGGGGAGATTAAGAGGGGTGAGCAATCTTTCTAATTTTATCTCCTAAAATAATGCAAAATATAGTTTTATCATTTTAATCTTTTGCTATTCGAAGTGGAGAATATTGAAAAACGCTTTGATTTATTGTTAAATATAAAAGTCATCCCAATTTATCCCCTTTCTTCGCCGTGGCGAAGGGAGAAATGCACCTAACCTACGGTATCAAAAAATTCACATTCACCGTTGCATTTGCAATTCCAGACGCACTTAAAGTTAAAGGCACATCAAAGCTATTGTTGATGTAATCCCCGCTTGAGAAATTACCGTCGCCATTCACATCATAAATTGCATTGACGTAATAAGTTCCAGGATGCATATAGTTGAAAGTGTAACCCGTAGAAGGTTTCGCGCCCACCAAAACATAGCGTGAACGGTATTTTAAATTAGCAGCGTTGAAATTAAATCCATTGAAAAGTGGTTGAGTGGTTACGATAATCAATACTTTTTTAGAAACTTGAACGCTTGTTGGATTGGTAATATTGACAGTTACCGTTGATTTTCCGATGTATGGTTGTGCCGTTTCAGGATAAGGTTCATTGGTTGTATTGTAATAAATCGCTTCTGAACGTCCGTCAAAAGTGGTGGTGAAGTCTTTCACTAATTTTTTCTGAGGGAAATTAAAGTGAGTTATAGCATTTTGAGTCGCCGTTTGGTCTTTCAATTTAGCACGCCAAATCATATGAGTCTGAGGAGTTGCAACTGTATTGAATTTATTCGTGTACGTATGCATTATCAAGCTGTCTTGTTTAAAAGTTATATCAGAATACACACGATTTTTTCCAGCAATTGGGTCCACAAAGCGGTAAAAAGAACTTGTAGCAGTTTCACTAACACTATCAATAACAAGGTAAGAATTACGAATGTTTCCAGCAAAACCTCCACCATTTCTAAAAGCAATTTTGTACTTACAATCAATTTTCACGATGAAAAAACTCATAAAAATATCATTCAATGAATCCAACTCATTTTTGGCAGAAACTTGCGCTTCAGAGATCGGACGAAAATCTACAATCCATTCAGGAAAGCTTCCAAGTGGTGTTGGCGAATAAACCGAACCGTTCCAAATTCCTGGCAGTTTTGCTAAAATCCCATATCCTTCTACAGTTGAATTGGAGTTGATTTCCTCGAGTTGACAACCTGAAGTGTCAGGTGGGGTTTTGTCTTTACAAGAAGAAAATACTGTTAATATAGAAAAGATTAATGCTAAGTTGAAAACTGAAAGTTGAGAACTGAAAGTGAAGTGAGCATTGGATTTCATAATGGTTTTTTTCAAAAGACTACACTTTCTCGGATTGCAAAGAATCGTTGAGGAGGTCATATACAAACGTTCCTAGTTCGCTGAGGAAATAAATATTGAATAATTCTAAATCAGCGATAAGTGGTTGATTTTCTTTGTTTTCTTCGATTGCGCCAAATTCTTGCTTTGCAATTTTCTTGAAGTATTTCTCTATTATTTTTTCTTCTTCCCAAAAATCATCTTCGATTAAATAGATAGTTGATTCAGGATTTGCATCGAAAAAGGGTGTTTCTTCAGCGACAGTTTTTGCCCAATCAATAAAGGTTGGAGTAGGAGTTATTTTGATAAATCCGCGGTTTAAAATTTTCATTTAGAAGGTATTAAAGTTAGTTTTTCATCAGTAAATTGATACCAAAGTGCTTTAGAATTTCGTTTTTGAATGATGATGTATTTATACGTTTCAGTATTTCTATTGAATTTCACATAACGCATTAATTTTGGAACTTCCATTTTCTTATTGGAGTAGAAAAAATCGATGTGTTTTTCAGTAATTAACGTAGTAAAAAAGAGTTTAGAAAGTGATTTCGAAGAAAGTATTTTAGAAGACTTTTCGATGTCCAACCAATTATAAAACGCATTTTTGGTAGCGACTGAATCCTTAAATTCCCAAGCAAAATGTTCGATGTTTTCGGTAGAATCTTTTTGTTGAAGTAAAAAAGCAGTTTTTTTGACAGGTTGAAATCGATTGATGAAGTGCGAATGTTCAATTGGTGAAATGGATTCAATCTCCAGTAAAACAGAGTCTTGCGTATAACTCGTTAAATAGGGGAGAAGTGTATCTTTTGATTCTATGGTCTCTTTAATTCGTTCTTTACCTTCCGATTTCGGTCGAATTTCATCTAGGTTTTTTACAGGATCAGATTTTTCAGTACAAGCAGTAATCAAACTCAATATTCCAATAAAAAAGACAACGATTGCGTTTTTAAATTTCATAGTTCAAAGTTAGGGGAAAAATTATTGTCGAGTGTTAAATGCTTAATGTTTAATAGTTGCTTCAACTAAAAATTCAACACCAACGATTAACTTTTCAAAAGGCTGATTCAAGTAGCTTCATTTTAATTCATAACTCTTTGATTAAAAATTAAGAATTCACAATTAAACATTCCTTTAGCGCCTTTCCAAACACACAATCCTTCCCAATCCGCCTACAGCTGCAAGTTTGCTCTGCTTGTTGCTACACCACAATTCAACTTCAAACATTCATTGAATAAAAACCGGAAGCTTTTAGTCTTGATGTCCTAATGTCTTTAAATCTTGATATCAATGAAAAAGCTTTCCGCTTTCGTCGGGGCGTGGAGTAATTTACTTGTTAAATGACGCAATTGAAAATCTATCTGGTATAATGGTGAGTTAGTTTTCAACGAGTATTTTATACGACAATTGAAAACAACTTCGGTATTACTTCCTTTTTCTTTGCTCCAAAACAGTTAAAACATCATTCAATTTGAATCCTTTGGCCTGAAGCAAAATCAAGTAGTGGAATAGTAAATCAGCGGATTCATTTAGGAACAATTCGTCATTTGATCGCAAGGCTTCAATAATTGTTTCAACTGCCTCTTCACCTACTTTTTGTGCAATTTTCTCAATGCCTTTTTCTTTTAAAGAGGCCACATAAGATTTTTCAGCACTTCCAGCTTGGAGCCGCTCACTTATCGTATTTTCCAACTCAGCAAGAACTCCAAACCGCGTATTCTCTTCACCAGCCCAGCAAGTTTGTGTTCCCAAATGACATGTAGGACCTTGAGGTATGGCCTGAATCAATAATGTGTCTCGATCGCAATCCAATCGCATGGAAACTACGTTTAAAAAATTACCGCTTTCTTCTCCCTTTGTCCATAAGCGATTTTTAGAGCGCGAGAAAAAAGTCACTTTATTTTCTTGACACGTCTTTTCATAAGCATCTTGGTTCATGTAACCTAGCATCAATACTTGTAGCGTGTTCGCGTCTTGAATAATTGCCGGAACCATTCCATCGCCTTTGGCAAAATCTATTTTTTCCATGTTATCGTATTGCAATATTATGTTGTTTTAATGTATGCTTTAGTTCTAAAATTTCAATCTCAGCAAAGTGAAAAACACTCGCTGCCAATGCGGCATCCACTGAAGTTTTCTGAAATACGTCTATAAAGTGATGAACTGAACCACATCCTCCTGAGGCAATTACAGGAACATTTACCGCCTGACAAACTTCTTCCAAAGCCTCTAATGCAAAGCCATTTTTGGTGCCGTCATGATCCATTGAGGTAAACAGAATTTCCCCCGCTCCTCTTTCCACACCTTCTTTCACCCAGTCGAGTAAATTAAATTCTGTTTCGACCTTTCCGCCATTCACAAATACCTTCCAAACACCATTTACAGGTCGCGCATCCACCGCCAAAACCACACATTGATTTCCAAATTGAGCCGAAAGTTCGCTGAGTAATTCTGGTCGTTTCACCGCAGATGAATTCACGCTGATCTTATCCGCCCCATTATTTAACAATCGATGCGCATCTTCTACGCTGCGTATTCCACCGCCAACAGTAAAAGGAATGTTGACCTGCTCAGCTACTCGTTTTACTAGTTCCACCAAGGTGTCGCGCTTTTCAATGGTTGCGGTGATATCCAAAAATACCAATTCGTCAGCCCCTGATTCTGAATATAATTTAGCCAACTCCACCGGATCACCTGCGTCACGCAATCCTTCGAAGTTCACACCTTTCACCGTGCGACCTTCCTTAATATCTAAACAGGGAATTATTCGTTTTTTCAACATGACATTTCTACTATTTCATTCAATGTAATTCTTCCTTCGTAAATCGCCTTGCCGAGCACAACCGCAGGAATTTTTGCATCTTCAAGGTCAATTAAATCTTGTTTTCCAGAAACACCTCCGCTCGCTATCAGATAACAGTCAGGGAAACGCATCATGATTTCTTTGTACAAATCTATAGATGGTCCGTTCAGCATGCCATCCCGTGAAATATCGGTACATAAAAACTGTCTTACTCCATTTTTGTAATAATCCGCCATAAAAGATTCCCAATGCAAATTACTAGTTTCCAGCCAGCCACTTACGGCAATGTTTCCGTCGCGCACATCCGCACCAAGAATAAATAATTCAGCCCCATAATTTTGAATCCAAGATTTCATTTTTTCTGAATCTTTTACAGCTAAACTTCCAATTGTCACCCATTTTGCTCCGGCATTAAGAACTGATTTTAAATCATTATCCGTTTTGATTCCGCCACCAAAATCAATAGCAAGATTGGTTTCTTGTACGAGTTTTTCTAAGACAGATAGATTTACCACTTTTCCTGCTTTTGCACCATCTAAATCAACTAAATGCAATCGCTTTATTCCGGCATCTTCAAAGCGTTTAGCCATAACTAGTGGATCTTTCTCATACACTTGCTTGGTATCGTAATCACCTTTCGTAAGACGCACACATGCGCCATCTATCAAATCTATTGCTGGAATAACGTCTATCATGCTGTTAAAAATCGTTTAAGTATTTCCTCACCAACTTTTCCGCTTTTTTCGGGGTGAAATTGACAAGCATAAAAATTATCTTTTTGCAATGCCGCCGAGAATTCAATTCCGTATTGGCAACTTGCAATCGTGTAACTGGAAATAGGCACATAATACGAGTGGACGAAATATACGTCCTTAGTTATATTCTCCAAAAATCCCTCACTATCCATTAAATTATTCCATCCCATGTGCGGAATATTCAATGCATGATTAAACCGCAAGACTTTCAATCCATCAAATATACCTAAGCCTTTTTCATTTCCTTCTTCTGTTAATTCGCACATGAGTTGCATGCCTAAACAAACACCCAAAACCGGTTGTGTTAAGCGCGGAATAAGTTTATCTAAACCCGTTGACTTCAACTTTTCCATTGCGGCACTTGCATGGCCCACACCCGGAAAAACGACGCGATCAGCAGTTGTGATTTCCTCCTTATTTGAACTTATAGAAACAGTTATTCCCAAGCGTTCGAAGGCAGATTTTACAGAAAAGACATTCCCAGCACCGTAATCGATTATAACCAACTTCATAAGGTCCCTTTTGTACTTGGTAAAACCGCATTTTCACCGTTTCGTTTTTTCGCCATCTTTATTGCTTTTGCAAACGCCTTGAATATAGACTCAATTTTATGGTGTTCGTTTTGCCCTTCGACTTTGATATTCAAATTGCATTTTGCTCCATCCGTAAATGACTTGAAAAAATGATAAAACATCTCAGTTGGCATCTTCCCAATCATTTCGCGTTGGAAATCAGCTTCCCATACTAACCAATTTCTTCCTCCGAAATCGATTGCTGCTTGCGCTAGACAATCGTCCATAGGCAAACAAAAGCCATAACGTTCCATGCCTGTCTTGTTGCCCAAAGCTTGATTGAAACACTCTCCCAATGCAATGGCCGTGTCTTCAATCGTATGGTGTTCATCCACTTCAAGGTCGCCAATTACGATCAAATCAAGATCTAGCTGTCCATGTCTTGCCAATTGATCGAGCATGTGGTCGAAAAAGTGAATTCCAGTAGAAATAGTTGACTTTCCTGTTCCGTCTAAATTTAACAGAATAGAAATATCCGTTTCATTCGTTTTTCGGCGGTGCTTGATGCGGCGTTCTCCGAGTTTTAAGAAGGTGTAAATTTCTTCCCAATCCGTTGATTGAAGTGCGACTAACTTTTTCAATTCTTCATCCGTAAGTGATGATTCTGATTTGCCCGGATCCTCAGGATTAAGCATGTAAATAGCTTTCGCTCCTAGATTTTTGGCCAAGTTAACATCAGTCAATCGGTCGCCAATCACGTAAGAGTTTGCCAAATCATATTCGCTTGAAAAATACTTTTGAAGCATTCCTACGCCTGGTTTGCGCGTAGCTAAATTTTCGTGAGGAAAACTTCGGTCGATGTGTATATCCGTGAATTCGATTCCTTCGTTTTTTAGTGTCTTGAGCATCAATTCATGGGGGCCAACAAAATCTTCGTATGGATAACCTTCTCCACCAAGTCCGTCTTGATTAGTCACCATGACTAATTCAAAATCCAACTCACGCGCAATTTTCCCGAGACCTGAAAATACTTTCGGATAAAATTCTAATACTTCGAATGAATCAACTTGAAAAGTTACCGGTGGCTCATGTATCAAGGTTCCATCTCGGTCGATAAAAAGTACTTTTTTCATTTTTTATAATGCGTTAATGCGTTAATTAATTTGTTGTTTTCCTCTTTTGTGCCAACAGTAAATCGCAATGTGTTCTGACATAATACCTGTGTTGATCGATTTCTAACAACAATTCCAAGCGAAATTAAATAATCATAAAGCTTGTTGGCATCGTCAATTCTAGCAAGGATAAAGTTTGCATCGCTCGAATATACTTGTTCAACAAAAGGAAATTCAATTAAAGCTTTTTCCAAAATATTGCGTTCTGCTATAATTTCTTTGGTTTGAAACTCAATTTCACCCATTTTTTCGAGATAATTCAATGCAAATTCTTGCGTTAATTGATTGATATTGTAAGGAGGTTTGATTTTATTTAACCACAAAACAATTTCCTCAGAAGCGAACAACATTCCTAAGCGAATTCCAGCAAGTCCGACAGCTTTTGATAAGGTCTGACACACCACCAAATTTGGATAATCTGATAATAAAGAGACGGCACTTTTTTGAGATGAAAAATCAATGTAAGCCTCATCGACGATAACTATTCCATCAAAGGATTTCAGGATTCTTTCAATTTCAGCTAACGGAATGGAAAATCCCGTTGGATTGTTTGGCGAACACAAAAACAAGAGTTTTGCTCCTTTGGATTCTTGAATTATTTTTTCAGTAGGAAATGTAAAATCTTCGTTTAATAAAATTTCTCGTAATCGGATGTTATTGATGCGCGCTGAAACAGCATACATTCCGTACGAAGGACTCATAGCTGCCACATCATCTTTACCCGATGAACAGAATAAACGAAACAATAAATCGATGCATTCGTCAGAACCGTTACCCAGGAAAATTTTATTAGCAGAGACACCTTTCCACTGACTAATTCTATTTTTTAAGCCTTTTTGCAACGGATCAGGGTATCGATTCACTCCATTGTTGTTTGGGTTTTCGTTTGCGTCGAGGAAAATGCTAGCTGTTCCTTCGAACTCGTCTCGAGCGGAGGAATAGGCTTTCATACCAATTAAATCCGGTCGTATTAATTCTTCAATGTTCATTTGGTGCGGTTTTTTAAACGAATACTCACTGCGTTTTTATGCGCCAATAATTCTTCGGCTTCTGCCATACATTCGATTGCTGAACCAATATTTTTCAAGCCTTCTTCACTTATTTTTTGGTAGGTGATTTTCTTAACAAAGGAATCTAATGAAACACCCGAATATTGCCGTGCATAGCTATTTGTGGGAAGTGTGTGATTGGTGCCTGAAGCGTAATCTCCAGCACTTTCAGGAGTGAAATTTCCAATGAAAACAGATCCCGCGTTGACTACCGTTTCGATTAATTCATCGTTTATTGCCGTCGCTAAAATTAAGTGTTCGGGTGCATAGGCGTTGATTAATTCACCAAAGCTAGAGGAATCCACAACCAAGATGCGTGAGTTTTCAAGCGCTTGAATAGCCAGTTCTTTTCGAGGTAATTCCTCAAGTTGCTTAGCTACTTCATCTTCAACCAAATCTGCGAACAACTCAGAATCTGTAAGTAAAATCACTTGTGAGTCAGCACCATGTTCCGCTTGAGACAGAAGATCTGCAGCAACGAAAGATGGGTACGCGCTATCGTCAGCGACAACCATGACTTCTGATGGGCCCGCAGGCATATCAATTGCCACTCTGTATTGTTGAGCGTATTGTTTGGCAGCTGTTACGTACTGATTACCCGGGCCAAAAATCTTGTAAACCGCGGGAATACTTTCCGTTCCAAAAGTCAAAGCAGCAATTGCTTGAATTCCACCGACTTTAAAGATTTTGGTGATACCTACCAAATCCGCTGCAAATAAAATTGCGGGATGTAACTTTCCATCTTTATCACATGGAGAACAAAGAATAATTTCCTCACAGCCTGCCAATTTTGCGGGTAACCCAAGCATCAAAACGGTAGAAAACAAAGGAGCTGTTCCACCAGGAATGTATAATCCTACTTTTTGAATGGGTTTTGATTTTCTCCAACATTCAACGCCAGGCATAGTTTCCAAGCACATTCCTTCGTCCACTTGAAGTGCGTGAAAACGGGAAATGTTATCGGCTGCAAGGCGAATAGCTGATATGAGGTTCTCCGACAATTCATTTTTAGCCGATTTAATTTCTTCTTGTGTTACTTCCATCAGACCTGAAAAACCTTGAAATTTCTCGGTGAATCGAACTACTGCTTTGTCTCCCTCTTTTTGAACAGCATCAAAGACTTCTTGAACCAAAGCATCCAAATTTGGTTTTTCCAATGAAGGCCGTTCTAGCAATTGTTGCCATTCAATTTTATTTGGGTAAAGGAATTTTTTCATTTTTTTAACTTGGGATTTAGGTTTGATCTCGGGCCAAAATAAATTCTTAACTGTACATTGTAAATTCTGCATTCTACATTGTGCATTCTACATTCTACATTCTGCACTCTACATTCTAAATTCTACACTTTACATTTTAAATTCTAAAACACAACTCTTCAGTTTTCACTTTTCAACTCATTTAACCATTTTCTCAATCGGGACTACCAAAATTCCCTCAGCTCCGGCTTCTTTCAGGGCATCAATTTTATCCCAGAATTGATCTTCCGAAATAACAGAATGAAGCGAACTCCATCCTTTTACAGCCAGTGGCAATATCGTAGGACTTTTCATTCCGGGCAATATTTTCAAAACCTCAGCAATTGCTTCATCAGGTACATTCATCAACACATATTTAGAATTTCTTGCTTCAAGTACGGCTTTTATTCTAAAAAGTAATTTATTCAAAATCGCCGTTTTGTCGTTGTTCAATTTTGGCGCTTGTACTAAAACAGCTTCCGAGCGTAAAATCGTTTCTAATTCTACCAAACCGTTCATGAAAAGTGTATTACCGGAAGAAACAATGTCACAAATTCCATCTGCTAACCCAATAGTTGGGGCAATTTCTACCGAACCTGAAATGGTATGAACCTCAGCTTGAATTCCTTTGCTTTTAAAGTAATCATTGACCGTATTCGGATAAGAAGTTGCAATTTTTTTTCCTTGAAAATCGGTTGTTAATTGAATCGAACTGTTTTTTGGGACCGCAAGCGAGACGCGACATTTGGAGAAATTTAGTTTGCAGGCCACATCAAGCGTGCTTCTTTCTTCTATCAATAAATTTTCACCTATAATACCACAGTCAACTACTCCATCTTCAACATATTGAGGAATATCTGAATTGCGCAGAAACAAGACCTCAAGCGGAAATCCTGAAGCGATGGACTTCAATTTACCATTTGATGAATCGACTTTAATGCCACATTCTTTTAACAATTGAAGGGAATCTTCTAATAATCTCCCTGATTTTTGAACAGCTATTCTGAGCATACTTTCTCTTTTGTAGTTAAATAAAAAACCCGCCTGAAGATCAAGCGGGTTAAATCGTAATTATAGACATACCATCACCGCCTGTTCAACCAAGTAACAAATGATGATGCGTGTTTGTTAAAATCATGTTGCAAAAATACGTGTAAAATCGATGTCTTCAACTTTTAGATTATAAAAATGCAATAATACAATTGTACTACAAATTAAATTTAACCGATTATTTAACCGAAAACTTCGCCAAATAAGATCCAAGCTCCTCGCCTGTATGCACCAAATTAAGTTTATTTCGCAATCTGCTTCGCGCAATGTTTATACTATGAACTGTTTGTCCTGTTACAGTTGAAATGTCCTTCGAACTCATATTCATTAGTAAAAAAGAACAAAGTTTACGTTCGTTATTGCTCAATTTAGGATGTTTTTTTTCAAGATTTCGGATAAAATTAGGATGAACTTTATTGAAACGCATTTCAAATTCATCCCAACGTTTGTTATTAAGAGAAAAGTTTAATTCTGATATTAAACCATTAACCACCGTGTATGATTCTCCGTCTAGTTTTGGTAAGGTAGCCCTAAGTTTGTCTGAAATATTATGAATTAAATTATCTTTTTCCAATAAAAACATTGATTTTGAAGCCATTTCACGTTCGTTGTTCTCAAGCTCTAATTGCGCATTTTCCTTCTCAAGTTGTTCATTTTGTAATTGTATTTCGGCATTTTTTCGAGCTGTCTTAACCCTATTTATATAAAACCAAATAATAATTACACTAACCAAAACTATAAGCGAAAGAATTATTACATATAATTTAATTTTATCTGTCTTATCTTTCTCGAGTCTCAATTCATCCTTGAATTGGTAAGCTAATGCACTTTCCTGCAAACTAATTTCACGCAAACTATCTCGATATGCGATTTCTTTCATTCTATATTCATGAGCTAGTTTATAGTCATTTTTACTCGAGTATGCGTCCGCAAGTCCTTGACAAACTAAAATTTTGCTACTAAACGAAACCAATTTAGTTATCAATTTATTTGCTTCAGACAGATAGTTCAGGGCTTCGTCATTATTTCCTATTTCCTGATTAAAGACTCCCAGATACATCAATCGTTCGGCGTCATCTTCGAGACCTGGGGTTTCGTTGGCAAGTTCAAGCGCTTTAGACAAATAAAAGGAGGCACTATCATTTTGTTGTGCGTGAATGAAGGCTACGCCCATGTTAGAATAAAATTCGATCGTACCATCTTTTTTATTTTCCTTCCGATCGGATGCAATGGCTTGTCTGAAATAGTTTAGGGCGATTTTGTGATTTTCTTTTTGAAGGTAGGCAAGTCCATAATTTGACAGCGTGCGAGAGACGTTCTTCTCAATTTTGTATTGTTTGCTCAAGTCAAGAGCCTGTTTGAAATAATCAAACGATTTATTCATGTCTAGTTGCTCGTGGTAATATGTAACCCCAAGCTGGTTATAATAATCAATTAAAAAAGCTTGATTACCTGTTTCTTCTGATAGTGTTTTAATTTGTTCAATGTAGAACATACATTTCTCAAAATTCTTCAGTCGGGTAAGGAAAAGATGCGATTGCTTTTGCAGGTATTTAGAGGTTAGCTCAAAATCTTTTGAGTCATGGGATTTTTTTATTCCATATTCAAGTGTATCAATACATTTTTTGAGTTTAAGATGCTCGTTAGTTTTCACCCATTGAAGCAAAGGGGGATAAGGTTGTGATAAAAAGCTTAGTTGCTGACATACAAAAAACAACAAGAGTAACTTTCGTATCGCAAAGGCCTTTAAAACTAAAATACTCACTTTTTGAATCATGTATAACAAATGTATGATAGTTTTTTAACAATACAAAATTGAATGTATCAATTGATGTATTAAAGTATAACTACTACACTTCATTTAACACTTTCATCTCCCGAACTTTGCACTAGAATTAAATAACACTGATTATGCAAAATTTTACTCAAAACCCTTCGAAAAATAATATGTTGAATACACCCAGCACCGAGCCATGTAGAGGTGCGATTTCTCCACCAAAGGCCGACAGGCAAATTAGCACATTAACCAATTACCAAATTAAACCCATTTCCAAATTGAGACATTTCCAAATTAATCTAATTTCCAAATTAGCTGAATTTCCAAATTATCACATTAACTCCATTTCCAAATTAACCATCCTTCAAATCATGAATAACACTTCAACCCTCAATCTCAAAAAAACAGTTTACTCAACTGTTAGCAGCAAGCTGCTGCTCTTGTCTTTGGTTTTTCTTACAGGGTGGAATATGATGTGGGGGCAGACGACAGTAACTTTCTCTACAACAAACACAACTTGGAATGTGCCAGCTAATGTATCTTCAATGACCATAGAGTGTTGGGGTGGTGGCGGCGGCGGCGGTAAGGCTTGGAGGGGTGGGTCAGCTGGTAATGCCACTGGTGGTGGTGGTGGTGGCGGTGCTTATTCTAAGGTTACTGTTACATCAGGATGGGCGGCTTCCCTCAATGTAACTATTGGGAACGGTGGTGCCGGATATACCGGAACCACGAACGATACAAGAGGAGCGACAGGAGGAACGACATCAGTTACTGGAACTAGTCTTTTATGTTCGGCTATCGGAGGAACTGGAGGAGTTTCTAAAAATAGTAGTAATGGTGCTGGCGGTGCTGGTGGAAATTCAGGTACAGGTTATTTGTGGGCTGGTGGGACAGGTTCAAATGGTGTAACTTCAACCAGGAACTGGGGCGGTGCAGGAGGTGGTGCGGGAGGTGAAACTGCTGTTGGTTCAAATGGCGGTGATTCATACACAAACAGCAATACTGGGAGCCCTAAACAAGGTGGAGCAGGAGGAAGTGGTGCTATATCAGGTAAAGGTGGTAATGGAGGTAGATTTTCTACTGTACCCTTAGCGCCAACTGCAGGAGCCAATTATGGTGCAGGAGGAGGAGGGGGAGCAGTTTATACTGCAAACACCAGTCAAAATGGTGCAAATGGTTCTGATGGTTATGTAAGGATTACTTATACGGTTTGTAACTCAGTAACTATCTCTTTAACCTCAGGCTCATCACCACAAACCATTTGCCCGGGAGGCTCAATAACTAATATGGTTTATACCTATTCCGGTGAGGCTACAGGTGCCAGCGTGACTGGTTTACCTGCGGGGTTATCTTCAAGTGTAAATGCAGGAGCTAAAACAGTTACCATTTCCGGAACACCGACTGCTTCAGGAACGTTTACAATAACTACAACAAGCCACACATGTGGTTCTGCAGCTACCATAAATGGTACAGTAAATAGTGGGTTTGCTTTGCCAGGCTCACCTGCTGCCAGCGCATGGGGTTCCGGTTCAGGAAACGGCACAGGATGCGCGGGAACCGGTCCCGGAATTTCAGCTGCCAATCCTTTTGTTCCGACAACTACACATTACAACTTATGTGCAGCATACCCCGGAGATTGGATTTTTATATCTGTTACAGCAGGCGATTCTTATGAGTTTTTAACCAATTCTGCTAGTGATGTTGTTACCTCTTTTGTTTACTTAACTAATCAAGCAGGTACCTCTGTATATACGAGTGCCGAGGGGATTCTTACTTGGAAAGCGACAAGTACTGAAATAATAAGGTTTTATGTGCAGGATGCAGGATGCGCAAGAGTAAATAGTGATAGAAGGCGTTGGGTAAAGAAAATTAGTTCCAGTTCAAACGAAATTAATTATGGTGGGCCTTGGGGCCCGTCAGATGCATCTCCTACAACATCTGCGGTCAGTTATATTTATGGAACTGAATACCGGCATGTTTCTGCCGGAGATATTTGTGGAAGTTCTAGTGGTGCCATTCGTTTTCAAAAAGTTGGCAGTTGGTTAGAAGCTGCTTTTGATTATGTGCCGTGTGAAGTTTCATTCTGTTATGCATATAACACAGATGTGAATAATACATTAAAATTAGAACAGTCAGCTAACGGAACAGCATGGACTAATGTAGCTACCCCAATTGCTCAGGCTACAACATCCTCAACTGGGGAAAACAGAACATATAGTTTATTATCCACCACAAGATATTTACGCTGGACACAGACAGCGTATATTTCTGGGAATAATAGAATTGATGATATATTAGTGAAAAAAGCACCAACAGCGCCAGCAATTGGTACCATCACACAACCAACGTGTGCAACTGCAACAGCAAGTGTAGCCTTGAGTGGTTTGCCTGCAAGTGGTAGTTGGACAGTGACTGGCAGCCCTTCGGGTAGTTTGTCTGGCTCAGGAACAATGGGCACAGTTTCAGGTTTAACAGCAAACACCACATATACATTTACAGTTACCAATGCTTCGGGATGTACTTCGGTAGCATCAGCAAATGCGGTGGTAAATGCACAACCAGCAACCCCTTCCGCACCAACCTCGGTTACTCCAAGTGCTACAACCATCTGCCACGGAAATAGTGTCAACCTAAACGCAACTTCGGCCGACAACACAATAAATTGGTACACCGTTGCATCGGATGGTTCAGCTATCCAAACAGGAGTAAGTTCTGCCGCAGACCATTCCGTTTCGCCAACAGCCAACACTACCTACTATGCCGAAGCGCAAAATGGAAGTGGATGTAAAAGTTCGCGAGTGGCTACAGATCTTGTAACAGTTGAAAATCCAGTTTCTGCTATAAACACCGCCATTGGAACAACCCTTCAAACTAATGATTACGTGTGGGTGGGTCAAACAGATGCTGTATGGGCAACTGTAAATAATTGGCGTCAATTTGACGGTACCAACTTAATAGCTGCAGGTTCAGCGCCTGGAAGTAACAATACGAATCGCATTTACGTGGTTCAAAATTCCACCAGCTCAAATTGTATTTTCAACGCTTCAAATTTGTCTGTAGGTAGTACACTTGGAGTAACTTCATTTTTGGTTGGGACGGGAACTTCACTGAATTTAAATGGTCAAAATTTAAATCTAACTGGAAATATTACAATCAATGGAACGTTCACCCCAGGATCTGGTACGATAACATTAAGTGGTAGTGCAAACCAAACCCTCGACGGTGCATCAGCGCTTTCTTTCTCAAACGTAACCATCAATAAAACAGGTGGAACGCTTACCGCAAAAAAAGATATGACCATCACAGGTACCTTAACTCTTACGAACGGTATCCTTTATATGAACAGCAAAACACTTACTATGGGAACGGTATCAGCCAATGGAACAATTACAGGCGGTAGTGTTAGTTCATACATTGTAGCTTTAAATGGAACAACTCCATCAAAATTGATACATCGGGTAAATTCTACAACTAATGAAACGTACAGATTCCCAATCGGAACAGGGAGTGTTTATTCACCTGTTACTGTAGTTATGAAGGGTGGTACTTTATCAAATGCAAGTATTCAAGTATGGACAAAAAATTCAAAGGTAACGGGGTTAAATCCAAATTTATTAAAAACACTCAACAGATCATGGTATGTGGAACAAACTGGAATAGCCTCCCCATCTTATGATATAAGCTACATATATGGAACAGATGAGTTATCAGGAGATAATAACGAACTTTTAGTTCCTTTAAAAGTTAGTTCAGGTATTTGGTATGCACCTACCTCTTCTCTATTGACGAATTGTACTAAGATAGGATCTTATTCAGTGGATTACCCCACAAGAACCTTGACGTGGACAGGTCTTAATTCATTTAGTGAATTCGGTGGTGGCGGTGGCGAAAACCAACCCCTTCCAGTAGAATTACTTTCTTTCGCTGGTTCTTGCGAGAATGGCATCGTAAACTTATACTGGCAAACTGCTTCTGAATTCAATAGCTTGCATTTTGATGTGGAGAAATCCAGAGATGGTGAAAGCTGGCAAGTGATTGAAACCATTCCTTCTGCTGGAAATAGCAATGAATTATTGAATTATACAGCGTACGATCAAGTAACAAATATCCTAAACTACTATCGCTTGAATCAAGTGGATATTGATGGAACAAACAAGCGATATGATCCAATTGCAGTTTCGTGTGAAGATTTACAGAATGGAATCTTAATGACCTATCCAAACCCGAGCAACGAAGGATTTAACATCCTCATCAATGACAAAGATTTAGTAGGTGAAATGAACATGAATATCAATACTTCGACGGGTAGCAGAATGCTCCAAAAACGAATCGTAGTGAAAGAAGGAATTAATGTATTTATGATGAATGAAAAACTCCTTCCGGGATTGTATTTCATCGAAGTAAAAGACCAACATAATAAAACCAAATTGATCAAACACTTAGTCAATTGATTTGCCGCTGCAAGTAAATCAATCTATCAATCAAAAGCCTTCCATTTGGAGGGCTTTTGATTTTCACAGAGTTTTCCTCTATTTTACTTATACATCATATATACAAGGAGAAACAACAACAATAAGCATATTTGCTGTTGCGGATTTTTTATGGAATACGGGGCAAACAACTAGTTCAATCAGTGTCTCTCCGAATACAACAACAAGCTACACGTGTACTTTGACTTATCCAAATGGGACACAAGAGTTCTTGACATCAATAATTACAGTAAATTCAAGTTACAATTCAGCGATAAATGCAAGTATATGTGCTGGTGAAGTTTATTCGTTCTCAGCAAATCAATACACACAAGCTGGGGTCTATACATTTGTTAGTCAAACTATTAATGGCTGTGACTCGACTTCAATCTTGACATTAACTGTTCATCCTTCATACAATGACACACTTTACCAAACTATCTGTATGGGCGAAAGTATTTCTTTTGAGGGAACTACATATTCCACTCCCGGTATCTATAATGTACTTTTGACATCAATAGAAGGATGTGATAGTTTGCATGTTTTAAATTTAACGGTTTTACCAACAAGCTTTTCAATATTAGCAGTAACTGAATGCGGTAATTATACTTGGAATGGACAAAATTATACAGAAAGTGGAACATTTTCGTTTTTATCTTCAAATAGTGTGGGATGTGACTCTATCGCAAGTTTAACTTTAATTATCCATACTGAATACAATATTGCTATTGACACTGCAATTTGTCAGGGTACTACATTTGTTTCCAATGGGTTTAGTTATTCTCAAACTGGTAATTATTCAATTTTATTACAAACTGGAAATGGTTGCGACAGTGTTTTATTAATTTCGTTAACTGTTTATCCAATTCCTATTGCACCACAGCTGTATTCAAACCAACCAGAATGTCCCGGTGATGCATTAGAATTAACAGCTAGTGGAACAGGTTCAGCCACAATTTATTGGCAAGGACCATCCGAGTTTTATAGCAATCAATCATCGTTAAGTTTAATTGCTTCAAACGGAACAGTGGGAGAATATAGCGCTTATTGCGTTGAGAATGGGTGTTTTTCAGATGTTTCAACTATTAGCACATCGATAAGTTTCCCAAATAATTTTAATGATAGAGAATTTCCAAATATATTGACGCCAAATCAAGATTTTATTAATGATGATTTAGATTTAAAATCTATCTTTCAATCCTGCTTATCCTATGAATTGAGAATTATTAATCGCTGGGGGAATTTAGTTTACCTACAAAAAAATGACAGCGAACCATTTAAGGGGAATACTCAAAATGGTAACAAATTAGAAGAAGGAGTTTATTTTTATCAATTAACTTACGACGATGGTGTTAAATCAGGGTTTTTTCATATAACTAGATAAATAATGTCCTAAAATCAAATCTTCGAGCCTAAAATTAATACTACTTAAACTATTTTTTCTCTAACTTGTTTGTAGTTTTGTCGGACATTTAAAATATGCGCTATTCCTTCCTGTTTTTACTACTACTAGTAAATAATCTTTTATTCTCACAATCAAAAACAACCATTTCGGGTTATGTAAATGACAGTAAAGATGGTGAGGCAATGATTGGTGTTAAGGTAGTAATTCCTTCCTTGAATCAAGGAGCAGTCACAAATACCTATGGTTTTTATTCTCTAACAGTTCCAGTTGGGACTTACGATGTAGAATATCGATCAGGAATTTATCCTGTAGAAATCAAAAAAATTGACTTAACTAAAGATGTTAAACTAAATATTGATTTAGGCTCAAATGTTCAAGATTTAGAGGAAATCGTTGTAAATGCCAAAAAAGGTGAAAATACCAATTCAACAAAAATGGGACAGATTGAGTTGGAAATGGATAAAATCAAAACGTTACCTGCTTTTATGGGTGAGGTGGATGTCATTAAAACAATTCAGTTACTTCCGGGTGTTTCATCTGTTTCTGAAGGAGGACAAGGGTTTTATGTTAGAGGAGGAGGTCCTGATCAAAACTTAGTATTATTAGACGAAGGGGTTGTTTATAACGCAGCCCATTTATTTGGTTTCTTTTCAGTTTTTAATGCCGACGCTGTAAAAAGTGTAAACTTGATTAAAGGTGGAATGCCAGCCAACTTTGGAGGAAGAATGTCTTCAGTATTAGAAGTGAATATGAATGAAGGAAACAACAAAAACTTCAAAGTTACAGGCGGAATCGGAGCAATTTCTTCACGAATTACATTAGAAGGCCCAATAGTTAAAAATAAAGGGTCTTTCGTTGTTTCTGCTAGAAGAACATATATTGATTTAATCATGAAAGCTGCAATTCCAGACACTTCTCCATTCGCTGGCTCTAGTTATTTTTTCTACGATTTTAACGCAAAGTTTAATTATAAAATCAGTGACAAGGATCGGGTTTTTCTTAGTGGTTATTACGGGAAAGATGTTTTTAATTTCGCTGATAGAGATGGAGGATTTAATGCGAATATGCCTTGGGGAAATGGAATCGCTGCGCTAAGATGGAATCACTTATTTTCCAATAAACTATTTATGAATGTAACTGGTACATTTTCAGATTATCAATTTAAGTTTGGTTCACAACAAGATCAATTTCGTTTTGAGCTTGCCTCTGGTGTTAGAGATGTTGGTGCAAAAATGGATTTTTCTTATTTCCCAAATTCTAGACACAGTATTAAATGGGGAGCAAATTATATTTTTCACACCTTCACGCCAACAAGTGTTTCAGCCCAAACAGATAGTGTAGTTTTTAATACTGGAGCAGCTCAAAAATTATATTCACATGAATCAGCATTATATGCTTTGGATGAATTTGATTTGAACAAGGCCTTGAAATTTAATGTTGGTTTACGTTATAGTATGTATCATCATGTTGGAGAATTTACTCGTTTTATAAAAGGTGATGGGATTTCTACACCAGATACAGCAATTCAATATGGAAAAGGTGATTTGATTAAATTTTATCACGGATTAGAGCCTAGAGTTTCCTTGCGTTGGATGTTGCCAGATAAAAGTTCAATTAAAGCTGGCTACGCATATAATTATCAGTATGTTCATTTAACTTCTTTAAGTGCGGTTTCTCTGCCAACAGATATTTGGTATCCAACAACCGATCAAGCAAAACCAGAATCTGGATACCAAGTTTCAGTGGGTTATTTCCGAAACTTTATGGATGATATGTTTGAAACATCTGTGGAAGTTTACTACAAAGGAATGAATAACTTAATTGAGTTTAAAGAAGGTGCATTACCTGGAGATAACGTTAATGACAACACCGATAATCTTTTGGTTTACGGAACAGGTCGCGCTTTTGGAATTGAATTGTACATAAAGAAAGCAGTTGGAAAGTTCACAGGTTGGATTGGATATACGCTTTCAAAAACAGATAGAACTTTCCCAGACTTAAACGAAGGGAAAACTTTCGCAGCAAAATATGATAGAAGACATGATTTAAGTATTGTAGGAACTTATAAATTAAATGACCGTTGGGTTTTTAGTACTTCATTCGTTTATGCAACCGGAAACACGTTGACACTACCAAGTTCATGGTATGTTCAAGAGCAATCTTTATTATTTAATTATGGAGAAAGAAATTCAACAAGAATGGCTCCGTATCACCGATTAGATATTTCAGCAACATGGTACGATAAAGCGTACAAAACGAAAACAGATCCACTGACTGGAGATGAAATTCAAATCAAAAAGAAGTTCAGAAGTAATTGGGCTTTCTCTATATACAATGTTTATAGCCGTGCAAATCCATTTTTCTTATACGTTGATAATGATGGAGATTTCTTAAGTGGAGATTTTAAAATCAGTGTCAAACAAGTTTCTTTATTTCCAATCATACCAAGTGTTACTTGGAACTTTGAATTATAAGCCATGAAAAGTATAGTTTATTTAATATTGCTTTCAATAGTCTTGGTTTCTTGTACCAAAGAGGTTCAAATTGATATACCAGGATATAAAGAAAACTTAGTTATCGATGGGAGCATTGAAACAGGTCAACCACCAATTGTGTTACTTTCCACGACTAACAATATTTATTCACCAACCAATCTTGATGCTTACCTTGATGGTTTTATTTCTGGTGCAACTGTGATTGTTTCTGACGGAACAATTTCCGATACTTTAATTGAAATTTGCACAGATGAATTACCCGCTGGCACGGAGGAAATTGCAGCCGCTTTTTTTGGAATTCCAGTAGAACAATTAGTTGAATTACACCTATGCGCCTACATTTCTACAGCAATTATTGGTGAAGTTGGTAAAACGTATTCCTTGAAAGTTATTCACGATGGAAAAGTTCACACTTCAAGTACTGCGATTTACCCTCCAAAATCGTTAGATTCTTTATTTTGGAAACCACAAGGTTCTTCGACAGAATTTGGTTTTTCGTGGGCAATTTTATCCGATAATGTTGGTTCGGCTGATTCCTATAAATGGGAAACGAAATATATTTCAGATTTAACATTCAATAAACCGTTCAATCCATTTTTTAATGATAAATTTTTTAATGGTTTGACTTTTGAATTCGCCTACGACAATCCTATGAGCTACGACGATGAAACTTATCCAGAAAATTTTCGTGGTTATTACAGAGTAGGGGATACTGTTGTTATTAAGTTTTCAAAAATTGGACCCAAAGAATATAACTTTTTTGAAAAGAAGTACAATCAAATTTATTCAGCAGGAAATCCATTTGCAACTCCTACAAATATTCCCACAAATATCGTTGGTGGAGCATTTGGTGTTTGGGTGGGATATTCTCCTACTTATGACACCTTAATATGTAAGCTGTAAATTAGTCTTCTAACTCACTCATTTTAGACTCCCATTTTTCCATTAATTGACTCAGTTGCATGTTTAATGCGTCGTGTTTTCCAATAACCTCCAAATGACTATCTCCTTGAGTGAAATCTAAGTTGGCTATTAAAGTATTAATCTCCACTAAATCTTTTTCAACTTGTTCTATGTTTTGTTCTATTTTCTTTAGTTCTTTGGTAATTAAATTCTTTTCGTCGTTCGATTTTGAGCTCTTTTTTGGTGTTTTTTCAATTTCAGCTTTTAGTTTTTCACTTTCAACTTTTACCTTTTCACTTTTATCAACTTGATAATCTCCTTTATTTAATTTATAGTCAAGATATTCGTTCAATGTAAAATGGTGTATTTTTAAGTGCTTATTCTCGATATCCCAAATTCGATTGGTTAGACCATTTAAAAACTCGCGGTCGTGAGAAACAACAATAAACGTTCCTTCATAACTAGTTAACGCTTGTTTCAAAACATCTTTACTTTGAATGTCTAAATGATTTGTTGGTTCATCTAAAATTAAAAAGTTCGAAGGACTCAATAATAGTTGACAAAGTGCAAGTCGTGTTCTTTCACCACCGGATAAAACACCTACTTTTTTCTCAGTGTCTTCACCGCTAAATAAAAAGGTGCCAAGAATGGTTCGTAGATCTTTACGAATGTCACCTTTAGCTATATCATCAACAGTTTCAAAAACAGTTTTACTGACATCTAATTTTTCAGCTTGATCCTGTGCAAAATAGGCAACATTAACATTGTGACCATATTCTACATTTCCGCTGTAATCAATTACTTTCATAATTGCTTTAAGTAAAGTTGATTTTCCAACTCCATTTGGACCTAATAGCGCAATTTTTTCTCCACGACCAACTGTGATACCAATATTTCTAAATAAATTTTTCTCACCATAAGATTTATTCAAACTATCTAATTCAAGTACCCATTTCCCTGGTTGAACACTTAATGGGAAAGTTAAGCGCATTTTTGAAACTGGATTTCGTTCGATTTCTATTCGTTCCGTTTTATCTAATTTTTTTATTAAAGATTGAGCAAAGGCAGCTTTACTACTTTTCGCACGAAATTTATTTATAAGTTCTTCGGTTTGTTTAATTTCTTTGTCTTGTTGTTTTTTCGCACCTTCTAGTCGTTCTAATTCCTCTGCTCTAACTTCTTTATATTTAGAATAGGCGTAAGGGAAATCGAAAACCTTGCCCATACTTATTTCTAAAGTACGTTTTGTAACATTATCCAAAAACAATCTATCGTGAGAAATAATTATAACAGCTCCTTCATATTTTTGCAAATAAGACTCCAACCAACTAATTGAGATAATATCCAAGTGATTCGTAGGTTCATCTAATAAAATAACATCTGGATTGTTTACAAGAATTTTAGCTAATTCTGCACGCATTTTCCAACCACCTGAGAATGTATTTAAGCTTTGTTCGTTTTCCTCATCCGTGAAACCTAGACCTCTTAAAGTTGAATTAATTTTTTCTTCCCATTGAAACCCTTCAATAACTTGAAATTCATGATTCAAATCACTGAGCTCATTCAACATATTTAGGTAACTATCACTTTCGTAATCTGTTCTTGTTGTTAATTCATGATTGATATAATCTAGTTTCTCTCTAATATAATTGATTCGTTCATTTGAAGAATTTAAATATTCAAAAACACTTTGAGTTGTATCAATAACAATATCTTGTGTCAAATACCCAATTGTACAGCCTTTTGGCAGATGAACAGCACCTTCAGTTGGTTTTATTGAACCAGATAAAATTTTAAGTAATGTGGATTTTCCTGCACCATTCTTCCCGACTAACCCAACTTTATCACCTTTATTTATTTGAAGGTTGATTTGATGAAACAAAAAACCTTGTGGTAGATAATATCCTAACTTCTCTAAATTAATCATTTTGCAAAAATAGTCTTTATATATTGACGGTTGACGAGCACTAGAAGAATACTAGATTCATAAAATTTCACAAAACCTCTTAATTATTCGTTTATTATATATATATTTAGATATTATTTGACTAAATTTAGAGAAATGGGAAGACCACCAACACGGCCTGCGAGATTGAAAAACGGATTCTACATAGAAGTAAAATCACAAGGTTCAAGTTCTATATTGATTAGACGCGATACTAAGGAACAAATGTTAATTGCGGCAGAAGATTATGCAAGAACAAAAAATGTAACTATCAAAGGAGAGATGCTTGACGATAAATGGATAGCACATTAGTTTATGACTTCGGATAAAAAATCATTTAATTACCGTTTTCCTTTGTGGTTAACGGTAATTTTTTTTACACTCTTTTCTATTCCTCTATTTGTATTTTTTGGATTACTAACTTTAGCTAAAATTTCAGGCGTCTTAACAGTTGTTTTAACTTCCATTGCGTTGAGGTATTGGATGAGAATTGCAAAAATGAAATCAGAAAACATAAGTAGAGTTCCAATAACCAAGAATGATGTTTTTGATTTAAAAAGAAAATTCCCTTTTTTTAATCAACTTTCTTCAAGTAAACAAATCGAAATGCAAGATCAAATCGGGTTAGTTTTAGCAAGATTCAGATTCATTGATGAATCTGGTGAACATTATTCAAAATTGAATTCTATTCAAATCGCGATATATATTGTTTTGTCAAACCCATTAAATTTAAGCAACGTCAAAGATTGTGTTATTGCAAATTCAGTCATTATTATTGATAAGTTAAATGACAAAAATTTAGTTTACAGCTTTCCTTTAAAAGAAATTGTTCAAGAAAATACGCTATGTTTATTAAGTTTTAATGAGCTCTCTCAACAGAAATTAGTTAAAGAATTTTCTAATTTTATAAGTAACATTACTAAGAATTAGTTTGAATTTTTTAAAAAAAAACAAAAAAAATACGGCACTAACTTTTTGATTTTTAACGATTTATTTTTTTTAATTTTTAGAGAATCAAAAAAATAATTAAAAACCTCCCACAACAGAAAAGAGTACATATCTTTGACCCCCGTTTTGATGCTTATTAAAATCAAAAATTAAAATAAAAAAATGTATTTTAAAATAATTTTAAAAAACTTTTAAAAAAGTATTGCAGTTATAAAAAGAGTACATATCTTTGCACCCCGCTAACGACTAAAGAGTTTTTAAATGTTGGGATTAAAAGTTAGATATTAATAGATTAAGTCTAACAACAGAAGAAGTTCTTTGAAGTATTGAGAAATAAGGAAACAGCAAAATTTAAATTTTGGATAAAATGATTCTTGTAGTTTTTGGAAAGAATTCAAAGTTATTTACAACGGAGAGTTTGATCCTGGCTCAGGATGAACGCTAGCGGCAGGCCTAACACATGCAAGTCGAGGGGCAGCACGTCTTCGGATGGTGGCGACCGGCGCACGGGTGCGTAACGCGTATGCAACCTACCCTGTACTGAGGGATAGCCCAGAGAAATTTGGATTAACCCCTCATAGTATTAATAGATCGCATGATTTGTTAATTAAAGGTTACGGTACAGGATGGGCATGCGTCCTATTAGCTAGATGGTAAGGTAACGGCTTACCATGGCTACGATAGGTAGGGGGCCTGAGAGGGTGGTCCCCCACACTGGTACTGAGACACGGACCAGACTCCTACGGGAGGCA
>JBILOX010000062.1:0-9952 GCA_044374225.1 Crocinitomicaceae bacterium
TTTAAAGAAGGATCTAGATAATTTTTCATCTGATTACTTTTTGCAAAATGAAGTAATACGTATTTTTAAAGAAAGGTTAAGAAATGATGAATTCAATTAGCAAACTGTAGAGAAAACATTAATAATTTTTTTGAATGTTATAATTTTTCACATTGATTCCCGATAAAATAATTAAAATGAACTTGAAAGATAAAAAATACTTTAAAAAAGTTAAGAATTTTAACTTCATCCAAAATCAAAAAGATTTCTCAAATTCAGTTGATGAATTAACGCAAAATTTAAAAGAAATTCTAGTTGATATTTTTGATTTTAAGCAATACTCAAAATTACCTTTAAATATTGTGGCACATAACATTTTATGCAGTTATAGATATCTCGAGGCTATTTATGCATCTTCTTCAAAAGGTATTGAAAATGTCGATGTAGAAAAAACTTGTTTTTATGGCTCTTTTCTTGCGGATTGTCTAAGATTTGATGTATTTTTTGCTGAAATTGGGGATTCTAAAAAAATACGTTTGTTCAATAAAATACATCAAACTATTTATTTGCTTTCAAAAAAATATTCATTTTTAGAACCAATTAAATATGAAAAATTTGAACTTGATTACTCGGATGATGAATTTTATGAGTTCTTATTTGAAATAGGTTTTTGGGATAGAAATAAGCCAGAGGAATATTGGGCATGGGATTACTTTGAATGGAATATTGAGGCACGATTATTCCTATATAGTTCTTATTATTTAACGGAATTATTTGAAATTGATGAGTTAAATAAAACAATTTGGGATCTATGGGCTATGCCAATTGGAAGCAATATTTATATTGATGACCACTCTGTTTGCGTTTATGTAAATTTAAAGAAGTGGAAAGCGTTTGCTGAAAAGTTTAAAAAAAACAATAACGACACACTATTGTCATCCCACAATTGACAACCCCTAAAAATTGCTTTTCCTTTGGTTAAACTTTAAAATTTATAGTCATGGAAAAGCACTTTTTTACCGAAAAAAATGAAATAATGTTAGAAAAAATGAAAACAGGTTCAATGAAGAAAAAGGAATTAATCGCTGGGATGATTGCGTATTTGGTATTGCGAACTTTTTTTTCTCCGATTGGAAGTTTTATACTTTCGTTAATCCCATTTGTTTTATTTTGGGGACTTTACAATTACTTCTTCGGTTTTGGAATATGGGTGAGTTTTAGTTTTTTAATATATCACATTTTCTGTTTTGAGCTTTCCTTGCGAAAAAAATACGAAGAAGAAATGTTACCCGATTATTTTGTAATAAAAGAAGCTGTTTCAATTCTAAAAAACCGTTTAAAACAACACAATTATAATTAATTATTCACTTTTTGTTTAACCCTTAAAATTTATCTTATGTCTAGTTTATCTAATTCACCGTTTATCGCTTCAAAATTCTTTTTAAATTCCATCAAGTATCTAAAAATAGGATTTTTCAGTCTTTTTGCTTTCGGAACTATTTTAAAATCACTTTTTTTTCTCGGAATCATTAAAGAGAATTTTGGTTTCGAAAATTTTATGTTCATGATTGGAAATGCTGGACTTTCAATTATTTATATAATATCATCCGTTACCAAAAAAGGTGTTTTCATTCTTGCTTTTAATTATTTAATCGCACTATTTCTAATTGGAACACTATTTTTCTTTATGCATTACCCTGGAGGAAAAACAATGCTCTATTTATCAATGGGGATAATTCCATTGTTAATTTTTATTTTACTTCTTCGTAAAAAATCAGAAAATGAAAATGGAATTACAGTAGATGAATTACTTTGGTTAGTAGCTATTTTGTTTGTTTTAATATTCGGTTTAATAGCGCGTGTTATTTGGATTCATTAATTCCTGCAACGCATTAGTTAGATTTATGTCATTTAATTACAGTGATATTCTGGATAGAACACCTTGTTTTGTCTTGATAAAGAACTTACGATACGTAGACAATAATACGGAAAAAGGAATTGAAAGTGGAGAAATGGTTGCCCTTTCAACTGAATTGAGCCCACTTTTAGCTGAGTTGGGTTCGATAAATATTGATTCTACAACTGAAATTTATTTTTTTGGAGGAACAGACGAAAACCAACTTTTTTATTTTCTGAAATCTTATTTTGAAAAACATCATTTGACCAATGATTTAGATGAATTATTAAGAGACATTCGTTTTGATTTTTTAGAACGAATGGATTCATTTGAAGGTGGTATAAAAGTGCATCCTTATGATTTGTGGCATAAGTTTTTACAATTCTTATACCATCAAGACGAAATTACAGAACAAATTCTTGAAGAATATTTATCTGACAAGTATTTTTAAGACTTTGAAAAAAGTAATAAAAGTTGATTATTTTTCAAAAACTCCTCCAACTAACTCTTTCAAATGCATACGTAGATCTGTTGTAATTTCTTGATGTAACTCAGCAAATGATTTCTTTACTGGACTTTCAATAAAATAGTCTGTTGCATTTGAATATGAACCGTGTATGAACCTAGAAAGTTTGATTTTACCAATTTCAAGTATTTCTTTTGGAATCGAATGCTCCGCTATTAAATTATCCATCATTGCCTCGTCTCTTTCTTGTTCATTAGCGTAATTTTCATCCCATGATTTGGACAGACTATTACTCCAGAAATAACAAATAATCGCTTTATTATCTTTTGTAACTGGCGGCGGTAAAAGATAAAAAAAGAACGTACCATCTCGCTCATCGGAAAAATGTGTATACCAACTGTGTTCATTTATAAATACACGAATAAATTTTTCTAAATCTTCAGTAGAAGGAGCTTGAAATTGTTTTATTTGTTCCAGATAGAATGTTGAATGCATTTTTTAGTGAGTTATGATAAAATTAAGAATTCAATATGATTTTCCAACTAACTGCTACAATTCCCAAAAACAAAATACCTAAACTTATCGCTAAAGCAAATCGTTTTAAGAAAGTAATTCTGCTCCCCAAAATCGGAAGCATTTTTAAACGAACCTCAGCGCTTTGATTGGTTGTGAGGAAAGTGACCAAAATCCAAACTAAAGTCGTTAATAGCGTAACTACCAGCACGCGCGACTCAGCCATAGGATAGGTTTTCAAAGGAATTAAATCGTGAATAGTTGGATAAAGCAAAGTGAAAACTGCCGAACTCAACATAGCACTTAATTGTGACCACACATTGATGCGAAACCAAATCCAGCGGAGAATATATACTGGTGCTACTCCTGCGGCTATTGAAAAAGTAAGTTTAATGAGGCTTTGTAAATTATCAACGTAAAAAGCGAAAACTACGGAGAGAAAACTCAGTAAGAACATTGTAATAAAAGAAATATTTCGCAATTGCTTTTCTGTAATTGTTGGCAATAAATTCCCTTTCACAATATCAACGGTGAGAAAAGATGCTCCCCAATTCATCAGGGATTCAGCCGTTGTAATAAACATACCAAAAAAACCTAGCAATACAATGGGTTTCAGCGCAACTGGAATAACTTGAAAAACGCTATCAACGTAATGAATTTCAGGATTTACTTGATTACTTTTCAATCCGAGAATAAGTAAAACATGACCAATCATAATAAAGCTAGCTACAAAGGAAATAGCAATTGGCAATAAGCCCGTTAGTATCGCACTTTTTGTGTTTTTTACTGCTGTGAAACGCGCCATTTCAGGACCGCCACCATCAAATAAATAACAACTCCACCATTGAATTCCAAGAAAAACAAACATTGAAAACCAACTGTTTTCACTAGTCGGCAATAAAGATTTCTTCTCCGGATTTTGCTTAAAAAAGGTAAAAAAATCTTCTTTGTTTCCTGTCAAATTCCAAAGTGAAATTACTATAACCAACAAGCTAATAAAGTATAAAAAGGCGTGTAGTGCGTCCATTTTGAGTTTTAAATCAAACACATTTTTCAAGGCAAATAAACAAAGAATTCCGCCGGTAAGAAACAGTGCGTTTTGTTGTGAAATGTCAAAATAAATGGCTGTAATACGAGCAAAACCAATCACATGAAAGCACAACATCAGAGCAACGACTAATCCACCGACATAGATTGCCCGAAATTGATGCAAGAACCTTCCACTTTTTCCTGGAAATCGAAACAAAAGAAATTGATTGTCTGTCATGAAATCCATTTTTCGCCAAAGCGGTGCAAAAACAAGCGGAATGACAAAAATCCCTAACCAACCTGCCCAAAACATCCACATTCCTGACATTCCATGTTCAGCGATGATTCCTGTAACCAATTGCCCTTGATCGACGGAAAGGTAATGCATGTAAAGTGACAATCCCGATAACCACCAAGCAACTTTTTTCCCCGACCTAAAAACGGGATTTTTAAAGTCCTTGAATTGAAATAGAGTCAGCGAAATAAGTACGATTAAATAGGCGAGGAGGATGAACAAAACGCTAGAATTTTTCGAGGGTTAGAAACGATTCGAAGTGAATTATTTTCTTTGTATCACTTTCATTAAAAAGAAATGGAGCAACGTCATTTGCCATTTCTGACATAGCTCAGATCGAAACATTTCCAAAAGTGTTGATTTGTTAGGTCTTCTTAGTCCTGAAACTACTTTTATTAAATCTTTATCCTTGGATGCTAAAAGTTTTTCAATGTATTGTTTTCTTCCAGTGTTTTTAATCATAAAGCTAAAATAAACATTAAGTCATTAAAAATGCAATTTTTAGAAGTTTTAATAATACTAGAAAATTTAGCGTTAAAAAACTCAATCGTTGAGTGCTTAAAGTATAAGTGCATATATAAACAAAAATTCCCCCACCGCTTTTCAACAAGATGAGGGAATGCAGCGATTTGTTAATTTTTATTGCTTGACGATCTTCGTGACAGAGGTACTATTTTCAATTGACAAGTAGTATGCGCCTCGAGCAACATGTTGCAAGTCAATATGTTCTTTGATGGAGTTTATTTTCCCTTGTTGGATAATTCTTCCCGAAAAATCTAGTATTGAATACATTTTACCAACCAACTCTGAAGATACTTCCAGCGTAATGTTACTATTTGTTGGGTTCGGGTAGACAACTATGTTCGTGTTCACGATTTCTTGAACGCCAGATACGCCATTGTTAACTATGTTTGAGCGAGAAACACCGTAGTTCACTATTTTCGTTGGATCACAGTTTACTGGATTCACAACCTCAATTTGGTAATACAACGGACCTGTTGGCGGTGTTAAATCTGTGTATGAGTTCAAATTACTTTGAATGGTTGTTAGTAAACTGATATTTGATGGATCTGTTCCTCTGTAAATGTTGTAGCTACCAAAAGTTAAGCCTTCATAATGACTCCAAATCAAGTTCCATGCACCACCAATTCCTTGGTTGATTGTTAAATGGATTGTTTTGTGGAAGTCACCAACATTGGTTTCAACACCACACGTATCTAATGCGGAAATCTTGTAGCGATAGGCTTGTACAGCAGGATTTGAATTTACATCAAGGAAAACGGCCAATTGATTATAATCCGTTGCGCCAATCTTTGTGTAAACATTGGAAACGTTTGTTTCTTTAAACACATAAAATGAATCAATTCCTTGCGTTAAAGGTTTTTCCCATACTACGCGGTTTTCATTGGTTAAGGAATCTACCCCAACAATACACACCTGCGGAGCTGCCATAAATGAAGCATTCACAGTAAATGGATTGGAAGTATTTTGACACCCATTAGAATTGGTAACTGATACAGAATAATTTCCAGATTGTGAAACCACCAACGAACTTGCAGTTGATCCAGTGTTCCATAAATAATTGGTAAATCCACTTGGAGCAGTTAATGTCATTGATCCTCCTGAACACGGCACAATTGTTCCGCTTGAGGTAATGTTTGGCACTGAAGGCAATGCGTTCATCGTTACTGAAATGCCTGCGGAAGTTACCGGACAATTATTTTGATAAATGGTAACGGTGTACGAACCACTTTGCGTTGGGTAAAAAGAACTACTTGTTGCTCCGCTAACTGGAATACCATTTTTATTCCACTGGTACGTGAAACTTGGATCTGTATTAGAACTTAGTAAAATAGAATCTCCCACACATCCTGTTAAAGCACCAGTTTGATTAAGCGTTGCGGTATGTGTGCACGTAACTCCACCGATAACAAAGATCATATCATTAAAGGTTTGTGAGCTGCTGCAACCTGTCGTAAGATTATCAGCCACAACAGTTACATCTGCATAGCCGTTTTGCGTATAGATATGACTCAAGAATGGCGCATTGGATTGTTGCAAAGTTCCATCACCAAAATACCATGTAAAATTATAGTTGCTCAAATTTGGTGTTTGATTGGCAAAAGCTACGTTGAGTGGGGCATTACCGAAGGCTGGGTTGGGGGTGATGGAGATGTTGTCGTTTGTATTTACATTTAAAGTAAGTGTTACAACACTATCACACCCAAATTGATTTGTCAATGTTTGCGAATATTGACCTGGTTGAGCGTATTGTTGTCCATTCCAAGTGTAGGTATCGCCGTTGCAAATAGTTGCGGAAAATGCACTTGAACTTGCATTAAGAACTGTTAAGTTAATGTGTCGAATTAAACTATCACATCCATTTGAGGAATATAAAGTTTCTATATAATTTCCGGAGGAGGTATAATATTGATTTCCTGGAGAAGAATAAAAATCACATAAAACAACTGTCAAATATTCCTGTAATATCAAGGTCGAATTACATTCTGTTGTCGCTACTGGAAAACTACACCCAAAACAATATTGTCCAGTTTTTCTATTCAAAAAGATAGTGTCATATGTGCCAGAAGCTACGGAAATATCGCCACCTTCAACCGTCGCAATCCCAGATGGAAATTCTGAGTTATTATTTCCCAAATTATAATTCCAATTACCATTTGCCCTGAATCTAGCAACACCATCGACGATTGAATAATTATACAAATAATGTGTTATTCCACCATCTGTTGACATCATAGGAACATCAACAGAAAAATCAAATGGAGGAATTGCAGAACCAATCAATCCAACTGGAACTTGCTCAAAATCATAAGCTAATGTGTTTTTATTGAATGAAACATTATAATATCCTGGTGTTAAAGGGATAGAATTTGCGTTTGTACTTGCAATACCAGCAGGAAAAGTAAAACCTCCATACTCAAATTCCTGATTTCCAATTTCACGAAATTTAATATCCGAATTAGAAAAGTAAAAATTTTCTCTGCTGTAAATAATTCCGTCAAAAGTAAACATTGGGACAGGTTGTTGATAGTTATTGAATCCCCCATGAAAAGAAATTTGAGAACCTGTTGATACATTAGTGAATGTGTATTCAAGAGTACTTTCGACAAAACTAACATTAAAAACGCCAGGTTGTACGGGTATTTCAGTTCCTATAACATTCAAAACTGCATTTCCTGAAGGAAAACCAAATCCTGTCTGATTCCATCCATAATAACTGCCCCATGAATTATCGTATCTAAACATTATCCCGCCACTGCTGGATATTGATACTGAATTAGCGGTCCACAAAACGCCGTCATTAGAAAACATTGGAATATCAGGGCTACTACCCCAATTTGTAATATCGCCTACAATTCCAAGAATGGGCTGTGAAAAACTTTGGTTACTGGACATAAGTAAAATAATCAACAATAGTCTTTTCATAGAACAATTTTATTCTTTTATTAATTCATACAATTTTCTTAACCCCTCGTACCCAATTCCATTTTTACTATCAAAAAAAGCAGTTACCACAATCTTAACATTGCGCCCATTAATATTTTGATTTGCAATAAAATAGGTAAGGTCTCTGATTGATGTTTTTACTAAATGACTTTCAAATTGAATTCCTGGGTATAAATTTTCCAAAAACTTCCGTTTCATCCACGCTGCTCCAGGAGCAATAATAACCTCCAAATTTGAGTAAGAAAAAATTTGCTTGCGTAGTGCCTCAATCTTTTTATCAATTAAATTCTGAATTGCTTCATCCTTTGAACTCATATTTCTAAATCCTCTTAAATATAGTTTCTCATCAATTCCTTCATAAGGCCAAACTGATTCATTTGGTCTTGGAAGAGGTCTAATGTCAACTAAGTGTGTGCTTTCACTGTAAAATGATTCATAAACAATTTCATCGTATACATCACACTGATTTTTGGGTTCAAACCATTTACCAGGCTTGTTTTCTAATGCGCGTGTTAAACGAGAAATAAAATGTAAAAAAGGGGAGTTGATTCGTTTTTGTTGTTGTTCTACTTCAACAATTTCTTTGCTTTCTTCAAGATGTGAATGTAGAAATTCTTCTATTGAGTCTGCATTACCTATACCAGATTCATTACCAATTATTATGTGTTTTACTTTCTCATAAGAATCGCATCCAATACCATAACCAGGATGATGGCATAAGGCATCGATTTGAGAATCTGTTAATATTATTGTTTTCATGTATGACTTTTCTTCATTTTTAAAATTTCACCCAAAAATACACCCCACCAATCACTCTTCTTGCTTCACTCTTGCTTCATTTATCGCTTCATTTGTGCTTCGAATGAATAATATTTTATTTTTGTTCATGCTTAGTGCGCTTAAAAGTGAATTGGAAAAGAAAGTTGGGTTTGCGATCGATTCGTTTAAGAATTGCCGCAGATTAGAAAACCTGCTTCAAAACAATAGCATTTTTATTTCATACAGCAGTTTGGCGCGCATGTTTTCGATTGGAAACAAAACAACTGTTCCAAGAAATACAACATTGAATGAACTGAGTGTTTTTTTAGGATATCGATCCTACGAGCACTTCATCGAGATCTTTGAAAACTCTTCTGAAGAATTGGAGGAATATACGCGCAAAGTATTAGAAATGAAATCGGAGTTGTTCTTTGGAAATCGACTCAAAGGACTTGAATTGTTTATCGATATTCGGAAAAATTACCCTAAACTATCGGATTGGCTTTGTCAAGACATTGCATTATATCTATTTAATAATCAAATCTTGCCACAAAAAGAATTGGAACACCTCGTTGCGAATGGAATTGCTGAGGTAAATTTCATGGATCATTTTATTTATGAAGACGATCCTTTTGGACATTATGAATGGTTTATTAAACATGCTTCCAACACTGAAAAACAAACAGCTGATTTTCAAAACTTCAAGAATTTATTTCTCGAACGAAAAAAAATGTTGAGAAGAGACAATACAAATCAATTGCAACTTCCTAATTTATCTCTCAATCAATCGGTTCATCTTTACTCTCGGATTTTGGAAATTGAAATTTTGCAAATGGCGGCTAAAGAGCCAAAAAACTTAGTAGATTTCTTTCAGGAACGGCTCGATCATACTATCAAACTGTTAAAAAACAGGAGCGAATATTATAAAATTATTGTTTTTGGTAGGTTGTTCAGAGCCGCTTGTCACACCGGTATTGAAAATAAGATCATCTTAGATGAAGAAACCAAACAATTTTGTGTGGGTGTTGTCAATTTAAATGAACTGGAATTTGAATTTAAAGCGCCGATTTACGCAGTTTTAAAACATGATTCAGCATTAAAACTAAGCTTGTCTTTTTATCACAATAACCGTTGGAAAAACGCCTTATTTGAATCTGAAATGCTGATCGCGAAAGCACTTGGTTCGAAAAAAGTGTATGAAACATACAAGAAAGGGGTGTTGAGGTAATTAGTTAGAGGTTCTTCTCCAAGATATACGCCAGAATTTTCTCAATCTAATGTGCTCCTGCTTTACCTGACACGTTGTGTTTGTCCATTGGGTAGGTCATGAAATCCATTTTTCGCCAAAGCGGTGCAAAAACAAGCGGAATGACGAAAATCCCCAACCAACCTGCCCAAAACATCCACATTCCTGACATCCCATGTTCAGCGATGATTCCTGTAACCAATTGCCCTTGATCGACGGAAAGGTAATGCATGTAAAGTGACAATCCCGATAACCACCAAGCAACTTTTTTCCCCGACCTAAAAACGGGATTTTTAAAGT
>JBILOX010000004.1:0-102353 GCA_044374225.1 Crocinitomicaceae bacterium
GGTATTATACCAATTTACTTGTTAAATGACGCAATTGAAAATCTGTCTGGTATAATGCCGAGTTAGTTTTCAACGAGTATTCTATACGACAATTGAAAACAACTTCGGTATTAATCGTTAAAAACAATTTGTAATATGACTTTATCATTTCTTAAAGTTGCTTCTATTTTTATAATCATTATTAGTAAACTCACCTTTGAATGAGCCCACACAATAAGATGAACCAATACCAATTTAACATTGTTAAACATTCAATTTCCATGAATTTTTCATATTTCCATTTGATTGTTTTTGGTTGGGGAAACCATTGAAATACTTGAGTAATGTACGTTTTCCGCATTGGTGTGGGTTTATTAATCAAACGGAACTAAACTTTTATAGTTGCAAAAAACTATTTTTCAAAATGACCTAAATCGCAAGATAATTGTTAAAAGCGCTTTGATGAAATTCAAGATTTTTTTAGATTTTTAAAAAGTAAAATTTACTCTTTATCTTGCTCCCATTGCCCTACAACAGAGGTTGCAATTGAATTTCCAAGAACGTTTGTTGCACTTCGGAACATATCACAGAAATGATCTATTGGTAAAATCAAAGCTATTCCTTCTATTGGAATGTTGAACATGCCACAAGTTGCTGCAACCACCACCAAACTTGCTCTTGGAACGCCTGCAATTCCTTTACTTGTAAGCATCAAAACAATTAACATCGTCATTTGGGTTCCAATATCTAACGGAATTCCATAAGCTTGTGCAATAAACAAACTTGCAAATGTCATATACATCATACTTCCGTCCAAATTGAACGAATAACCCAAAGGCAACATAAAAGAAACGATTTTATCCTTGATTCCAAAACGCTCTAATTCTTCCGTTAATTTTGGGAAAACAGCTTCACTACTTGTCGTTCCAAATGCAATTACCAAGGGACTAACAATACGTTGTAATAAGGTTTTCAATCGTTTTCCTAAGAACAAATAACCCACAATCAATAAAACCACCCAAAGCGAAGCAATACCAACTAAGAATGAACTAAAGAATTTAGTGTAGGTCATCATTAAATCAGACACATCTTTCACAGCAAAAACGCCTGCTATTGCTCCAAAAACACCAATCGGTGCGAATTTCATCACATAATTTACCATTTTCAAAATGATATGCGAAAACTTATCTAAACCAGTGATGACAGGTTTTGCATTGTCGCCAATTGACGCTGCTGCTAGTCCAAAAAAGATAGAAAAGATGACAATTTGCAAGATTTCATTCATTGCCATTGCTTCAAAAATCGACTTAGGAATGATATGCTCCACGAAATTTTGAATTGAAAACGACTGGGTTTTTTCAGTAACCTCAGAAGCGGCAGTTAAATCAACATCCGCTAAGTTTAAACCTACTCCTGGCTTCAAAAGATTCACCCAAACCAAACCAATAATTAATGAAATAAATGAAGCTGTAAAAAACCAAGCGAGTGCTTTTCCTCCGATTCTCCCAACAGCTTTGATGTCACCAAGTTTTGCTATTCCGACTACCAAAGTTGAGAAAACCAATGGCGCAATTATCATCTGAACCAAACGAATAAAAACGGTAGCTAATAACTTAATGTTTGTACTGAATTTTTGAGAAGTTTCTACATCGTAATAATTGTGAATGATCGAGCCCAAAATTGCTCCAGCCAACATAGCAACAAGAATAAAAACAGTTAATAAATTTCTTGGCTTTTTTTCAACGCTTTCGTTCGTGTGATGATTACTCATACTTCTCAGTTAAATTTTAATAATTCGTGAATTTAGGAAAAAATATACAAGATAATGATTCTTGATTTAATTCAATTTTCGAAATTATGTTTTGAATTCCTACTTTATACTAGTGATTTTAGCTTTTAACTAAAATCTACTTATTGAATATTAACGAACATTATCGGCCTTGAATTTCTAGGTTTTAGCTACTGAACTGAAACTGTTAATTTTTAAAATTTCTGTTCCGTCAGCTGACGGATTAAAAAATTTCAGTTTCAGAAAGGAGTTAAAATTGATCGCAACGAGTTTTAACTATTTATAAGACAAATATTTGCGAACAAAAAGAAATTCAGAGCCTTGATTTTTGATTCTTTTGATCAAGCAAAAGAATTGAAAAATAAATCTAAGTTTAAGCAGAGATTTTTTTGTTATCAAGGTTTAGTTTTTTGGTTGCGATTGAAATCATCGAATATACCAAATCATGTTTGGAATGCTATTCCTCTCAATTCGCAGAATTAACTCAAAGTTCTTTTGTTATATTTGAATCCCAAATAAAAAACATGGCAATTTCTCCCAAAGAATTAGAGTTCAATTTCAATGATGACCAAATGCGTTTAAAAATTAGTGCATTGGAACAACAACTTTCAAAAATATATGAAGGTGGTGGAAAAAAACGCGTTGAAAAATTGCACGCAAGCGGTAAACTTACTGCACGTGAGCGTATTGACTTATTATTAGACCCAAACACAGAACGCGTAGAAATTGGCGCATTGGCTGGTTACGGTATGTACAAAGAACACGGAGGTTGCCCTTCAGGTGGTGTTGTGGTCGTTATTGGTTACATCAAAGGAAAACAATGTATCGTTGTTGCAAATGATGCTACAGTGAAAGCTGGTGCTTGGTTTCCGATAACTGGAAAGAAAAATCTAAGAGCGCAAGAAATTGCAATGGAAAATAAATTGCCAATTATTTACTTAGTGGATTCTGCCGGTGTTTATTTGCCAATGCAAGAAGAAATTTTCCCAGATAAAGAAAACTTTGGACGTATTTTCAGAAATAACGCACAGATGAGTGCAATGGGAATTGTTCAAATTGCAGCAGTGATGGGAAGTTGTGTGGCTGGTGGCGCTTATTTGCCAATTATGTCGGACGAATCACTGATTGTAAACGGTACCGGAACAATTTTCTTAGCAGGTTCTTATTTGGTGAAATCGGCTATCGGAGAAAGTATTGACAACGAAACATTAGGTGGCGCAACAACTCAAACTGAAATTTCAGGCATTTGCGATTACAAAGTTGAAAACGACCAAGAATGTTTGAAAACAATTCGTGACTTGATTGGACGAGTTGGACAAAAAGAAAATGCTGGGTTTGACAGAATTAAAGCGGAAGCACCGCAAGTGGACATTAAAAATGTTTACGGAATAATGCCTGCTGACCGTTCAAAACCATACAATACCAAAGAAATTTTGAAATGTTTAGTTGACAATTCAGAATATACTGAATACAAACCAACTTACGGAAAATCAATCATTACGGCTTATGCTCGTGTGGATGGTTGGAGTGTTGGAATTGTGGTAAACAACCGAGAAATCGTCAAAAATGCAAAAGGTGAAATGCAATTCGGAGGTGTAATTTATTCTGATTCAGCGGATAAAGCGGCACGTTTCATAATGAATTGCAACCAAAAAAATATTCCATTGATTTTCTTACACGATGTTTCTGGCTTTATGGTCGGTTCAAAAAGCGAGCAAGGTGGAATCATCAAAGACGGTGCGAAAATGGTGAATGCAATGGCAAATTCTGTGGTGCCGAAATTCTCAATCGTTATGGGAAATTCATACGGCGCTGGAAATTATGCAATGTGTGGAAAAGCTTACGATCCTCGTTTAATCGTTGGATGGCCAACTGCTGAAATCGCTGTAATGAGTGGTGCTGCAGCTGCTAAAACCCTGTTACAAATTGAAGTCGCAACTTTGAAAGGAAAAGGGGAAGAAATTACACCTGAGCGCGAAAAAGAATTATACGACCACATCAAAAATCGTTACGACGAACAAATTTCACCTTACTACGCTGCAAGTCGTTTATGGATTGATGCAATCATTGACCCTGCTGAAACACGTAAAATTATTTCAATGGGAATCGAAATGGCAAACCATGCTCCAATTGAAAAAAGATACAATGTCGGTGTGATTCAAACGTAGAATTTGAGTTAAAAGTGAAGTTCTGTAGATATTTAGACAAGAGATACATACCAAAAAATGAAAGTTAATATATAACTTATTTTAAGAAGGTTAGAATTGTAGAATGGAATTCTTTGTTTTAAAATCCAATTCAAAATCTTTGAACCTTATCTAAATTAAGGTGTAATCTTTGGTAAGCAATTTATCTATCTTTAGATTATGAATTTTCTTAAACTTTTAATTCTAGTTTTTCCGTCCTTGGTTTTCGCACAAACTAATTGTGAATTCAAGTATCAAAACAAAAAAGGCGGAAATTATCTTTTCTCTATTTATTACGAAACGGATATTAAAACGCCGTTGAATGGAACGTGCGAAACAAAATACAATGATAATCGCATCTTTGAGAAACGCACTTTTCAAGATGGAAAATTGGTTGAAGAAATATTAAATTACGAAAGTGGAAGTTCAAAAACGAAAGTCAATCCCACTTGGAATACGCGCGATTCTGTCATTGCAACAATGGAACTATTTTGGCCTAATGGTAATCGCAAACAAACGAATATTTATTATTGGGATAAAAATAAACGTCGCTGTGAAAAATATACCGATTATCACCTCAATGGAAAAATACGATTTGTAAATTTCAATGCCTTTGCGAGATTATCTGAAATCAATGAATACGATATCAAAGATTATCCACCTCACACAATTGATTACGATGGTTACACTACTTTACGTGTTCCTTTTGGTTTGGCGCTAGAATACGATGGTGCTGGAGATTTGAAGTCGAAAACGACTCACAAAATGATTCTAAACGGTGGACATGAACATTCTTCAAGGGAAGGCTTGTACGAAGATTACCATCACAATGGCAAATTAAAAACAAAAGGATATTACAAAGATGGAGATCCAGATGGAAATTGGTTGGTTTATAATTTCTTAGGAAAAAAAATCGAAGAGCAATTCTATCAACGCAATATGAAAGTTGGTGTGTGGAAAGGCTGGCACGATAATGGAAAACTGCGTTTCGAATACGTTTATGACACGCTTTCAAATTTTATTTTTCACCCCAATAAAAAAGAATGGAACGAAGCCGGTTTACTTGTTTTGGAGCGCTTCATCGACCGAAAAGGAAAGGGTTTTGAGAAAAAATGGGCAGACAACGGCACTTTAATTCAATATATCGAATTAGTTTACAATTCGAAAGAACAAGGTTCAGAGAAAAATTGGTATCCCAACGGTCAATTGAAATCATATTTAAACAATAATAGAAACTCAGATACTACTTATGTGAGCTATTTCCAAAATGGAAAAATGGAGGAAATTCACCTAAAATCGAAAAACGAGTTAGAGGATGTGATTACGAACAAAAAATGGAACGAAGCTGGAGTTCTTATTTCATCTTTGACAAAAAGAACGCGACCTGAAAATGAGCATTTTGAATATTTTGACTACTGGTCGAATGGAAATCCGAAAAAGTACATTTACCAATTGAATGAAACGCGATTGGAAGAAACCTACTATTTCAATGGCAAATTCAAAAGTACTGTCCGCACATTGAATGGAAAATTGGATAGTAAATCAGAGCAATTTGATAGTACAGGTGTGTTACTGAAAGAATATTATTACACCAATAACCTAAGAAATGGCTGGTGCAAACGCTTTGACAAAACAGGTAAATTGATTTTTGCCCAATACTATGAAAACGGTTGTCCGAAAAAAATGCCAGGTGAATTACCTGCCAAAAAACGAAACTTCGAAGAACTTTCAAAAGACGAAAGAGAACTATTTGTTAGTTTCATTTACAACAACTTGAGTCAATACGTCTCGCCAAATGAAACACAGTTATACTATACGAAAAAACAAGTTGATTCAATCGCAACCTATTACATGTATTTGTTTGATACTTGGTCAAAATATGCACCTTATCCATTTCCAAACCATCAAATCACTTCTCAAGTCATCAGTTTTCGATTACCAAGTGTTTACCTAACAGGACTTGAAAAAAGAGATACAATGGATAAATACGTAAGGGAAGTCATTACTGCATTTGAAAAAAATGGTTGGAAAATCAGTAATTTAAAGTCTGAAAGCGGTTACCATAATTGGGATTTAAAAGTAGAAGGCTTTTATACGCAAAAGTTTATTCAAACCCATTTTCCTTTACTTCAATCGTTTATTTATATTTTACCTCAATCAAAGAATGTAGAACCATTAGAAACATACAACAAAGTTCGACATTCACGTCCGATAACCATTGCACCTTATTCGAATTGTATTGCGATTGCAAGCTCAAGTTCGTATGAAAAATCATTTCAATTTCTAATTTACTCAGATGGAGAAGTAGATTTATTGAATGGACGTTCGTGGGAAGATATAAACGAAATCAACGATTTTTCAAGAGAATTGCCTTATGATTGAATTAGAAATAAACTTATAGATGAATCAACAAAATTTTTCATTTGCTTTCATCAATCTAAACTTTTTCACTAAATTATTGTGAAAATCAAACAAAATGACCGTTTTCAACCCTACAATACATCACCGCAAATCCATTCGTTTAAAAGGATATGATTATGCACAAGAAGGTTTTTATTTCATTACAATTTGTTGTCAGGATAGGGCACAATTATTTGGTGAAATTATGAATGGTGAAATGATTTTGAATGAATGTGGGGAAATTGCCGAGAATTGTTGGTTGGAAATTCCTAACCATTTTCCGAATGTGGAATTACATAAATATGTAATAATGCCAAACCATGTACATGGAATAATTGAAATTAAATTTAAATCAATTATACCGACCGTTTTACCGTCTGTAGGGGCGAATAATCATTCGCCCCTACGGACGGTAAAACGGTCATTACCACGGTCGCCATCAAAAACAATTGGTTCAATTGTTCGGGGCTTTAAAATAGGTGTTACCAAATGGATGCGCCAATATACGAATGTATATGATGTTTGGCAACGCAATTATTATGATAACATCATCCGCAATGAACAATCCTATCAGCGTATTGCCAACTACATCCAAAACAATCCAAAAAATTGGAAAGAAGATAAATTTTACATTTGATAGGTGCTAAATAATTGGCATGAATTACGAACGGAATTAAATATTGACGAAAAAATCTTAATCCTTCAAAATCACAATTCGTTGATTCCAAATACGATTTGAAGTTTGAATTTGAATTTGATAAACTCCACTCGCTAATTGATTTGGAACTTTAGATTTTAGCTCATTTTTTCCAGTAAGAATTTGAATTTTTGCGCCTTTTTGGTCGAATAAAGAGAATGTGAAATCACCATTCAAATGAATCGTTAACTCTTCGCCTGTATGTATTGGATTAGGAAAAATAGATGGTTCTTTTAATTGCGCTTCTTGTAAACTAACAAATTCTCCAAGATTTATATTATCTAAGTAAACATTATTTCCAAATCTTCCTGTGTTTCTAAAAGCAATTTGAAGATTATCCTCATTTACAAAAGCAGTTAAATCGACAGAATCTGTTCGCCATTGTGTAGCGCTTGGAACAAAGAAATCTTGAAAATCAGGTGAAGTTGCTAAATCAGTTCCTCCCTTTAAATAAAGTGATTGATAAGTTGCACCACAATCTGTTGATGCCAAAACTTCCAAGGTGTCGCTGTTGACACTTCCCCAGCGAGCATAGGCTACATCAAATTTTAAAAAAGAATTACCAGTCAATGAGTTCGTTGAAACATTTAAAATTAAATCATCGAAATTTCCTTGAGAGTCGTTGTTGTAATTATCAAAAATCGCTGATTTATCGGATGCATCAAAACCTCCAACTGTTGATGAAAGCGACCATTGCGCATCGTTATTTGGATTGTTAATACTCCAAGCTGAAGGCAAAAAAGTTCCTTCAAATCCTTCTTGAATGGCAGTTGGAAGACTTAAAAAATTCAAAGTAACTTCAATTGTGTCTGTGTCAGAATTTCCATTTGCATCTGTAATTCTCAAAATTGCCAAATGAGTGCCGCTTTGATTGAATAAAATGGAAGGATTTCTTAAGATTGATGTGCTAGGATTTCCTGTTGGAAAAGTCCAATTCCAAGATGCATTCGTATGATTTAAAAATGAATGATCCTCAAAATAAAATGAATCAATATCGCACACAACATTTTGAGTTAATTTATCGACCATCGCGCGAGCAATTGGAAGTGAAGGCTGCTCCGTAAGTGAACTTTCCCAAATTCCTTTACCGTAAGTTGCCAATCGAATTTTTCCATCTCTGTAAAATGGTTTCAAAATATTTCCACTTGTAAACAAAGGCAATCCAGTATTATCAAGTTCAAATGGCGTGGAATTATTCCTATAATAAACGGCTTTGTTTGTTGCAATATAAATACCACCATCTGTTCCTGCAACGTGCGCAATTGATTGAATTGATTCATCTAAAAAAACAGATGAAGTCCAATTTTCCCAAGCCTGTCCAGAATTAACTGTTTTGTAAATTTTAAAACCATTTGCACCATCTGGATATGCCACCCAAAGGTGATTCTCATTTAATGGATTATGCGCCAATAACATACGACGGCTGTTTCCATTTGGTTTATTGAGTTGCGACCAAGTTGCTCCGCCATCACTTGTTTTCCAAAGCGTACCATTTGAACCAGAAGCAGGCTGTTGACTTAAATAAATCACATTCGGATTGCTCGAACAAACTTCGATGTATTTTACTTGTGCGCTTGTATTTGTACCAAAAGTATACAGCAAATTAAAAGAAGCACCACCATCTGTCGTTTTCCAAATGGAGTTGTCCTTTCCGATGTAAGCAATCGAATAACAATTCGGATGAAATTCCATTTCACTTGATTCTGCGGCATAATAACTTTCATTTGGTGCCATTCCAAAAGGCGCATTTGCGATTGGATCATTGAGGTTGACTGGAATTATTTTCCCTGCAATATCTGAGAAATAGGTTTTACGATTTTGACCTGGATTGACATAACCTGTTGGCGCTTCTCCTCCGCCAAGTTCTAAGAAATTTCCTGTTCCGTAATTGTCGAAATGCGCTAAATTTCCATTGTGGTATAAACCTCCAACCAAAATATCTTCATTCCAACCACTTCCAAATCCCCAATAATCAGATCCGTGAACGCCCGACATTTTAAATTCATAATTGCTAGTGAAAAAATCCGTTGAACTGTAAACACCTCCATCTGTAGTAATCCAAGTTTTTGAACCAATACTTCTAAAATCTTGCATATCAACGTGTAAGCTTAAAGGTCCACCTACATATCCAGCAACCGAAGTGAAAGTTTGCCCTCCATCTATCGAACGATATAAATTCAAGCCACCAACTAAAATTTCATCCGGATTGGAAGCAGAAGCCATTAAAGCGCAATTGTAAAATCCTTGGTGATAAGTCCATTCTGGCCAGCCAATTGCTAGATTTTTGTGGTCTGGAGAATAGGGACCACCAACTTGTCCACTAGGTAAAGACCAACTTGATCCTCCGTCATCACTTCTATATACACCGATATACCCAAAATCATCTGCTTTCGATTCACCAATTAGATAAGCATAAACTCGATTTGGGTCTGCGGCCGAAACAGCCAAACGTGCCCCGCCATCATTTCTTGCAGGATCGTTAGATGAATACCAACCAGTAGATTGAAGTGTCCAAGTTGCACCAAAATCTGTGGATTTTAAAAATTCTGCTGAAATCGTTGTAGGATTATTTCTTACAAGGTATAAAATAGAAGCGTCGGCTGTGTTGGCTTTGACATCGTAGGATTTGTTTGAAAAAAGTAAAGTCCAATTAGTTCCACCATCGATCGATCGATAAGTTCCTTTGTCTGTGCAAGCTAAAACGATTTGGTCATTCAAAGGATTGATGAGAATTTCATTCACTCCAAAATTGGAATTTGGCAACACATTTGTCCATTGTTGCGCACCATCAATCGAACGATAAATCCCATTATTTCCACCTGCAAAAACAATATTTGGATTAGAAAAATGAACTTCAATTGCTGATACTCCACTTCCAAAATCTTCATTCTTTGAAACCAAAGTCCAGTTCAAGCCTTCATTGGTACTTTTATAGACTTCACCTGGTTCTGTTCCGCAGTAAACAACGGATTGATCACCTAAACATTGATCTAAACTGTAAACATTCGTTTGACCTGAACCTTGAGCGCCACCTTCTTGAAAATTTGTAATCGGCCCAACAATTGTCCAATTTGAAGACTTTTCAGCATTCTGTTTCAATCGATACGCTTTGTCTTCCAACTTTGCTTGTGCAAAACTTGGATAGTTGATAAATCCATTTTCATCTGTGAAATTCAAATACTTTCGTCTCCAGCGCTTGTAAAACTGAGTGTGATAGCTTTTTACGAATGAATGGGTTTTGTAATAGTTTTTGTATAGTTCATCAACTTCAAAAATCGAAGGATTGTCAGAATACATTTTTTTAGCCCAGTCAGGTAAAGAATTTATTTCTGTTGGGGAGGGATTCCATAAGTTTTGAGCAAAACCTATGGTTACGGAACTAAATCCAATAACGAAGGACAGTAAATAGTTTCTCATCAAAAAGTTTTAAATTTAATTTTCTCGATAAAAATAGCTATAATCCTCATGAATAGAATGCAATTTTAAACAAGAAAAAATGAGTAACTAGAAATTGTGGACTTGTTTCATTTATCCAAGGCTCATGCTTTATATTTGTTTATACCAACTATTAAAGTGCCTTTAACATCATTTTACTAATGAAAATAATTCATTTAAATGTATATTTCTTAGTCCGCAAAAAGCGACTCCACAAATAGTTTTCTATCAAACAATTGTAAATCGTCCATTTTTTCTCCAACGCCGATGTATTTCACAGGGATTTTCATTTGGTCTGAGATTCCAATTACAACGCCACCTTTTGCTGTTCCGTCCAATTTGGTAACTGCTAGTGCATTGATATCGGTTGCTTGTGAGAATTGTTTTGCTTGCTCGAATGCGTTTTGTCCAGTCGAACCATCCAAAACCAACAAAATTTCGTGAGGCGCACCAGGAATTACTTTTTCCATTACTCGTTTGATTTTACTCAACTCATTCATTAAATTAACTTTATTGTGCAATCGACCTGCTGTGTCGATAATCACAACGTCGGTATTACTCGCTTTAGCTGACTGTAAGGTGTCAAAAGCAACGCTAGCTGGGTCAGCGTTCATTCCTTGTTGAACGATTGGAACGCCCACTCTTTCCGACCAAATAATTAACTGATCCACAGCAGCTGCTCTAAAGGTATCTGCTGCACCTAAAACAACACTTTTACCTGATTTTTTAAATTGATGTGCGAGCTTACCAATGGTAGTTGTTTTTCCAACACCGTTCACTCCAACCACCATGATAACATACGGATTTCCATCTGCAGGTTTGTTGTATTCTAAATTTCCATTTTGATTGGAATTATTTTCTTCCAAAAGAGAAATGATTTCTTCACGAAGTACATTATTCAATTCATCCGTTCCCAAAACTTTATCACGTGAAACGCGTGCTTGGATGCGATCGATGATTTTCAAAGTTGTTTCTACTCCAACATCTGAAGAAATAAGAATTTCCTCCAAATTATCGAGCACCTCATCATCAACTTTTGATTTACCAACAATAGCTCGAGCTAACTTAGAAAAGAAAGATTGTTTTGTTTTCTCCAGACCTTGGTCTAGGTTTTCTTTTTTTGAGCGCGAAAAAAAATCAAATAGTCCCATAATTGTAAAAAAAAAGCCTCCATAATTGGAAGCTTCTATGCAAATATATTAATAAATTATTAGCCTTTTGTAAACCATTCTTTCACTTTATCGTTGTGAACGATTTCTTCTTTGAAAGTGTATGAACCTGATTTTTCTGATTTCACCATTTTAATCACTTTCGTATGTTCTTTTCCGCCACCTTTTTGAAGGGAAGCTACTACTTTCTTAGCCATGTCTTATTATTTAATTTCTTTATGAACTGTATATTTTTTCATGATCGGATTAAATTTCTTAATCTCCATGCGGTCAGGTGTGTTTTTACGATTCTTGGTCGTAATATAACGTGAAGTTCCTGCCATTCCAGAATTTTTATGTTCTGTACATTCAAGAATTACTTGAATACGGTTACCTTTACTTTTCTTTGCCATTTTTATTGTTGTTTAGCTGTTTTGCAACAGTTTATTTTAAATAACCCTTTTCACGAGCCTCTTTCAAACAAGCTTGAATTCCTTTCTTGTTGATTGTGCGTAGAGCAGACGTCGAAATTTTCAACGTAATGTAAGACTCATCTTCAGGGATAAAGAATTTTTTTGTAATCAAATTTGGATAGAAACGTCTTTTCGTTTTTCTATTGGAATGAGAAACATTGTTTCCTACCATTACTGACTTTCCTGTTAACTGACAAACTCGTGACATGTATATATAAAATTACGTGTAAATGCAAAAAGCGGATGCAAAGGTAGTAACTCTTTTCAAATATACAAACCATTAACATAGAAATCTTAATAATTTTTTTACAAATACTGAAAATTAGTTCTTTGCGTTGCGTGGATGATAGCTCAAAATTGCATCGCGCAAGAATCGTTGGTCTAAATGCGTATAAATTTCTGTGGTTGTAATCGACTCATGTCCAAGCATTTCTTGAATCGCTCGTAAATTTGCTCCTCCTTCAATCAAATGTGTGGCAAAACTGTGACGAAAAGTATGCGGTGAAATATTTTTCTTCAAATCAATCGCTTCTGCCAACTGTTTGATGATTGTAAAAATCATTACTCGTGTCAATTGTGCCCCTCTCCTATTTAGAAAAACGATGTTTTCATTCCCTTTTTTAATCTCTTGATGACGCCGAATATGATCGTTATAAATTTGAATTTCTTTCTGCACTTGCGGACTCACAGGAACTAAGCGTTCTTTATTTCCTTTTCCGATTACACGCACAAATCCTTCGTCAAAATAGAGGTCTGAAAAACGCAAATTAATCAATTCACTCACTCGCATTCCGCAACTGTATAATGTTTCCAAAATAGCGCGATTTCTGTGACCTTCCGTCTTCGTTAAGTCAACAGCAGCAATCAATGCATCAATTTCTTCGATGGTCAATACTTCCGGGAGTTTAAGTCCGATTTTTGGTTGTTCAAGCAATTCACTTGGATCGTCTTGAATCACGTTTTCCAACAATAAAAAGCCATAAAATTGTTTCACTCCAGAAATGATTCGAGCTTGCGAACGCGCACTCAAACCTAGGTCGTAAAGCGTTGCAATAAAATGTTTTAAATCGTTGTAGGTGATATCTTCTGCATTTTTATGGATAGAAGTAGCATACTGGAATAATTTATCGACATCTTTTTGATAGGCAAAAATGGAATTTTCAGCCAAACCTTTTTCGATTTTCAAGTATGAAACAAAATCCTTAATATAGCGGTTCCAAGTTGACATAGAATGAAACTATTAATTATAAACGGTCCAAATTTAAACCTTATAGGCAGCAGACAACCACAAATATATGGGAATGTTCGTTTTGAAAATTATTTGGAAGAATTGAAATCGAAAACAGAGGCGAATTTATCTTATTTCCAATCGAATGTGGAAGGTGAAATTATCAATCAATTGCAACAAGAAGGCTTTGATGGAATCATCTTAAACGCTGGCGGATACACGCATACAAGTGTTGCTATTAGAGATTGTATTGCAGCGATTGAAACACCTGTAGTTGAAGTGCACATTTCAAATATTGCTGGAAGAGAATCCTTTCGTCATGAATCGTTAATTAGTCCCGTTTGTGTAGGTTGTATTTTTGGTTTTGGTTTGAAAAGTTATGAGTTGGCTTTGAATTATTTTTTGATGGTTGGAGATTAATCTATTTCTAAAAAAATGACTTCTTTAAAAATAATAATTAGTGTGTTTTGTATGGCAATAAGCTATGGAATAATTCATGACATGATAACTGCTCACCTTTGTGTTGAGTATTTTACAATTGGACATCCTCGAATTATAAAGAGTGAATCTCCAATTTTACTTGCTTTGACTTGGGGATTTATCGCAACGTGGTGGGTTGCTTTACCTATGGGATTACTAATTGCTGGGTTTAACCAATTTGGTAAAAAACCTTCTTTAGAATATGCAGAAGTATTGCATCTTATTCTAAAGTTGATCCTAATTATGTTCGGAATTGCATTGCTCTCTGGTATTGTGGGATACGTTTTAACAGAGCTTAATATAATCAAATTAATTCCTAGGTTGGCAGAACAAATGGATTCAACAAAACACAGTAAATTCTTGTCTGCTGGTTGGGCGCATGCTGCATCATATTTAAGCGGAGTGATTGGTACAATGATAATTTGCAGAATAATATTTAAGAAAAGAAGAGGAAAGACCACCAACAAACAAATACCACGCTGATTTGTCCTAAGTTAAGAAAAAAGAATTGTGTATATTTAAATTCATTGTGAGAAAAGATGCATACAATCTTGTTAAATTTGTAGTTAATGACCATTCAAGATTTAATACAGACTAGTTATTCAGGTGATTTAGACCAAACAATAACATACGTAAATTTAACGATTCAGGCAATTGGTGTACTTATCGGTGGAATTATTATTTGGCGAGCAAGTTTAGCCTTTCAGCGTAGAAAAATGCAAGAACGACGAAGAAATCCTTTTTTCGAAACCACCTATTCTAAACATTGGAGAAAATAAATATCATGGAAAACAACAAACAAGCAGTTATTATTGGTGCAGGATTAGTTGGCTCATTGTGGGCTGTTTACTTATCAAAAGCAGGTTATAAAGTGACTATTTATGAAAGACGATCTGATATTCGCAAAGCTGAAATATCTGCTGGAAAATCAATCAACTTGGCACTTTCTGTTCGCGGCTGGACAGCTTTAGATGCTGTGGGTGTTGGTGATGAAATTCGTAAAATAGCAATTCCAATGTCGGGAAGAATCATGCACGATTTGGAAGGAAATCTAACGTATCAACCTTACGGAAAAGAAGGAGAAGCGATATATTCTGTATCGAGAGGAAAAGTGAATGCAACAATGATGGATATTGCTGAAAATCATGGAAATGCGACGATTCATTACAACCACGATTGTTTAAAAACAGATCTTGATAAAGGAATTGCACATATTAAAAATAATTTGACAGGTGAACAATTTGAAGTTCAAGCTGATGTGATTTTTGCTGCAGATGGCGCATTTTCAGCTGTACGTTACAATTCGATGCAAAAATTAAATCGTTTCAATTACAGTCAAAACTACATTGCAGATGGCTACCGCGAGATTTTATTACCAGCAAACGCTGACGGAAGTTACAGGTTAGATAAAAATGCATTGCACATTTGGCCGCGTGGTCGCTTTATGATGATTGCGCTTGCAAATGAAGACGGATCATTTACGTGTACATTGTTTATGCCACATGAAGGAGATAAATTTGCCTTTAATAAGTTGACTTCAAAAGAGGCTGTTAATGATTTCTTTCAGACTGTGTTTCCAGACTTTTACGATATGGTTCCTGATATTGCGGATGCGTGGAATGACCATCCTTTATCGAATTTAGTAATTGTTCGCTGTTATCCTTGGGCACATGGAAAAGTAGCTTTAATGGGAGACGCAGCGCACGCAACAGTTCCTTTTTATGGTCAAGGAATGAATGCAGGTTTTGAAGATTGCACAGTTATGAATCGTTTGATGCAAAAACACAATGAAAATTGGGAAGCAGTTTTTGAAGAATACAGTATAGAACGCAAACCAGATGGCGATGCATTACAAGACTTATCTTTAGATAATTACTTCGTTATGCGTGATTTTGTGGCTGACCCAGGATTCCTTTTGAGAAAGAAAATTGAGGCAAAATTTAGTGAGTTGTATCCAAATAAATGGTTGCCGTTGTATTCGCAAGTAACATTTAGCAATATCCGTTACAGCGTAGCGTACAATCAAGGTAAAAAACAAACTGAAATCATGGATCAAGTGATGGAAATTCCAACCATTGAACAAAACTGGGATAGCCAAATTGTAATGGATAAAATGCTTGAACTAAGTGCAGACTTTAATTTCTAATTATGAGGAACAGTATTTTTATTGCTTTACTTTTTCCAACTTTACTTTTTGGACAAGGAACTTTCAAAAAAGGAACAAGAGGAAATGATTACATTATTGTAACTAACGATGGAATTCACTTCGCAATCGGACCTACTTATATGTTTCCTTCCAAACCAATTTCTGGTGATTTAACGGATAATTCGGGCGTACGTGGAAATTACGAAATTACTCCAAAAGGTCAAGTTGGTTTCTTCGCAGAGCTTGGTTTCGCACATTTTCCAAAATGGAAGGGTATTCCGATTAAGCCGCTTAAGAAAAGTAGAATTATGGATTACGTTGATTGGGGTGTTGGTTTTCGTCAATTGAGTGGAACAGAATCAACGCATGTTGACATTAAAAATTCATTAGGGGAAATCACACAATCTTTTCATGGAGAAGGAAGCTTCAAAAATAATTATGTTTTCGCGCGTGTTTCCGCTCATTCATTAATTTATTTTGGGAAAAAGAAAATCGATAAAGCACGAAAGCATTTTATTGATCAAAGTTTGGGTTTAAACTTCGATTACAATTTATTTCAAGGGAATAAAGTTTACGATGATACACTCTTTAATCATCCACTAGAACTGAAATTTCAACAACCTTTTATAGCACAAGTTCACTACAGTTTAGGAATTGGAATTCGCTTAAACCGAGCATGGATGATAGTTCCTGGAGTTCATATTCCAATTGTTAGTGCTTATGAATGGAATGGATTTAATGCAAAAGCGAATTGGTTTGCGTCTCAATATTGGCCAATTCAAGCGCAAATCAAAGTGATTAAATTGTTTGAACGTCCTCCGAAATGTGGTGTTTACGGAGATCCAAAAGACGCTGAAATAGATAAACAATTTAGATTGGGGAATTAGTTGAAGTAACAAAAAAGTTGATTCAAATACTATTTCCAGCTTTTCTCAATAATCTTAGGGAGTTTCTTACGAAAACGTTTTAAAACTGAATTTCGATCCGAAATATTTCCACATTTTAAGATATTTCGTTGAACGACTTCATTATTTCTAAAGAAAGTAAATTCAAAACTCACAGATGTTGCTTCGTCTCTATACAAATGATAAATACTTGTCATGTCTAATATTTCAGCGAAAGATATTTTTTGTGTTGCGGGTTTAAATGTTCGGTCATAACCTCTAACATTCACGACTAAATACGTATCATAACCTGCCGTTTTTAAATTGCGTTGAAGTGTATCATCAACCAAAATAGAGGCGTCAGCACCTTGTTTCAATAAATTCAAAGACGGCATGGCTTTTATTTTATATTCGGCTAATAATTCTGTAATCGTTACTTCTAAAGCATATCTATCTTCGGACTTATCGAATTGAGCAATAACTATCACATTGTTTAATTTTAATGATTGTGACCAAGAAACACTAGTAATCAAAAGCAATAAAAACAAGGTTGTAATAAAAAGATTTTTTTTCATAAGTTGTATTAAAACACTTCCGCAGCAATTGATTTCACTTGTGAAGAATTAGACATAGTGTAGTAATGAATACATGGAACATTTGCAGCTCTGAGTTCTTTAGATTGATGAATTCCCCATTCAATCCCAAGTTTTTCAACTGCTTTATTGTCTTTACATTTTAAAAGTTCTGTCGATAATTCAATTGGGTAATCGATCTTAAAGAATTTCGGTAAAAATGAAATATGTGCTAACGTTTTCAAAGGTTTTAACCCTGGAATAATTGGTACATCAATGCCTATTTTTCTGCATTCATCAACAAAAGTGAAAAACTTAGCATTGTCAAAAAACATTTGAGTTACGATATATTCAGCGCCAGCATCTACTTTATCCTTCAAGTATTTTAAATCAGTTGCAAGATTCATTGCCTCAAAATGCTTTTCTGGATAACCGGCTGTTCCTATACAGAAATCAGTTGGTTCTAATTGAACATCATCCATCATGTAATTTCCTTTGTTCATGTCAGAAATTTGATGAATTAAATCTACAGCAAAAGCATGTCCTTCAGTATGTGGGCGAAATGAACTTTCGTTTTTAATTGAGTCACCGCGCAACGCCAAAACATTATCAATTCCTAAAAATTGTAAGTCAATCAATGCGTTTTCTGTTTCTTCTTTGCTGAATCCACCACATATCAAATGAGGCACAGCATCTACATGGTATTTATTCATAATTGCAGCACAAATACCGACTGTTCCTGGTCGTTTACGTATCGCAATCTTCTCTAATAAACCATTGTCGTGTTCTTTATAAACATATTCTTCTCGGTGGTAGGTGACATTTATGAATTTTGGTTTAAACTCCATTAATGGATCTATTCCATCGAAAATGGACTGGATGCTTTTACCTTTCAATGGTGGTAAAATTTCGAATGAGAAGAGGGTTTCGTTAGCGTTTTGTATATGTTCGGTTACTTTCATTTTTTTTTAGTTAGGACAAAGATACTTTTTTAACAAATAAAAGAGATGTTTGTTATGTTGTTTCCTGAATTGCTTCCAAAATTCTTTTCCCCGCCTCGCGGATTTCTTCTTCTGAAATGATTAATGGTGGTGATAAGCGAAAGCTATATGGATGAGATAAAAACCAAAAAGTTAACACTCCTTTTTCGAGGCATTTTGTAACTACTTTTGCAACACGTTCGCTGGATTCCATATCAAAAGCGAACATCATTCCGATTCTTCTTACTGCTTTAATTTCAGGACTTTGAGCGATAATTTCTTCTAACAATTTTCCGTATTTCTCAACTCGATTCCAATTGATTTCGGTTTTCATTACCTCAACACAAGCAGTGGCAGCAGCACAAACAACAGGGTGACCGCCAAAAGTAGTGATATGTCCCAACATTGGATTGTATGTAAACTCATTCAAGTTTTTCTGCGAAGAAACCAAAGCTCCAATTGGCATTCCTCCACCTAAAGCTTTGCCTAAAGTCATTGCATCGGGTACGATTCCAAAGTGTTCAAACGCAAACATGGATCCTGTGCGTCCCATTCCGCATTGGATTTCATCAAAAATCAACAAAGCGCCAACTTCTGTACAACGTTTTCTTAAAGCATGTAAAAAAGCTAAATCTGGAATCCGAACTCCAGCATCTCCTTGAATCGTTTCAATGATAACTCCAGCCGTTTTTTCAGAAATCTGTTTAATTCCTTCGATATCGTTGTGCATTAAAAATCGAACGTCTGGCATCAAAGGTCGAAATGCTTGTTTTTTTATTTCATTTCCAGAAATACTTAATGAACCAAGCGTGCTTCCATGATAAGAACCTCTAAATGAAACGATTTCCATTCTTCCTGTTACTCGCTTTGCTAATTTTATAGCCGCTTCATTTGCCTCTGTACCAGAATTTACAACGTAAACACTATCTAAATTCGGTGGTAAAACGGATATTAATCCATTTGCTAAAGTATTTTGTGGATCTTGAACAAATTCACCATAAACCATAACGTGTAAGTATTTATCCACTTGATTTTTAATGGCTTCCAGGACTTTTGGATGACGATGTCCGATGTTATTCACTGCAACGCCAGCAATCATATCCATGTATACTTTCCCAGATTTTGAAGTGATGTTTATTCCTTCCGCTTTTTCAACTTCAATTAAAAATGGAAATGGATTCGTTTGACCGAGGTGTTCTAAAAAAAAATCTTTATTGCTCATCTATTTCTCTAAAACTTCAATAATTGGTTGACCAGTCATTGCACCTGAACGTTGCAAGTTCAAAATATGCGTTAAAGTTGGTGCAATATCCGTTATCTCATAAGGAGTAAAAACATCTTTTGGTTGAATTCCAGCGCCATACCACAACAACGGAACGTGCCCATCGTAATTGAATGCTGAACCGTGTGAAGTTCCTTGGTGATCTTTTTCAGAAACTTTCGATTTCGGCAAATATCCAGGTTCTAAAATAAAAAGAACATCTCCGCTTCGATTATAAACAAAACCTTTTCGCAACATATCTTTCCATTCGTTGTCACTTGATGTGTTTTGTCCCAATTCGCCTGCTGTAAAAACGGCTTTAACATTTTTCCAATAACGCACTTTAGCAGCAACAAATTGAGCAACAACTTCTCTACTTAATTTTAATGAATCAATTCTTTTATGGTTCAAGTAGATGTTTAAATTTTCCTCATACTCAATTAAATCAGCGCCAAATTCAGTAATTGTTGATTTTCTCAAATCTTCCATATTTTGATTCAAATAGAAATAACCTCCAGGCATTTTTTTATCTACTAACATTTGTGGAACGGGCACAACTGCGTGGTCTGCGGTTAAGAAAATGGTAAAACCTTTCTTTCCGAATTTTTTTTCCAAACCATCCATTAATTTTTTCAAATCACGGTCTAAACGAACATAAATATCTTCGAGTTCCAAAGAGTAAGGTCCAAAAGCGTGTCCAGCAATGTCAGGAGTTGAATAACTAATACACAACATATCCGTTTGTTTATCAGCACCTAAACCTTCTTTTTCGATTGCGTCCAAAGCGAAATCTGTTAATAAAGTATTTGCAAAAGGGGATGTTGTAAATAGTTTTGGACTTGCTTTTCCTTCACCCATTTCAATGAAGTTATAAGGGAAAGTGGCACTTGTTTTTCCTGATAAAACCACTTCATACGGACTTTCATCAACAGAAGAATAGCGCTCTTTTGGTAATAACAAGTCCCACGTTTTAGTGTAAGTTGTTGCGTTTTTGCTTGCGTTGAAATCGCTCACCCAAGATGGTAATTCTTTTTTGAAATAAGTACTTGTAATAAAAGTTCCCGTTGCATAATCATACCAATACGAGCCATCGCTCAAATGACCTCCAGGTAAAATAGAACCACGATCTTTAATTGACATCGAAATAACTTTTGCTTTTGGATAAGTCATTTTTAATTGGTCGGTTACTGTGTATGTTTTTAAATTTTCAGGAGACATTTGTCCATCTTTGGAGCTACTTCCAACTGTTGAAACCGCGTTGTCTTGAACGCAATACATGTTTCCTTGTGTTTCACGACTGTACCAATCATTTCCAACGATTCCATGATTACTTGGCGTTGTACCTGTATAAATTGATGCATGACCAGGACCAGTGTAAGTTGGAACATAATTGTAAAGCGTATTTCGACAATTCATTCCTTTTTTCAAAAAGCGATTAAAACCACCTTCCACAAAATTGGCTTGATAACGATAGAGATATTCATAACACATTTGATCAACAACGATTCCAACAACTAATTTTGGTGGTTTCGAACGCTGCGCATTAATTGAAATTGAAAAAGATAGAGCAATTAAAACTAATATTGGAAGTAACTTCATAAAATTCTAAATTGAATTCAAATTTACACATTGCATTTGATTATTTTTATTAATTTTGAACGACAAACTACAATCTAATATTGTTTAAACGACTTAATTATAAAAGTTTATGAAAAATCTATTTACATTAATTTTCCTTTCGTTCGTTGGTTTTTCCAATGCGCAATATGTAACAACAGGTGTTAATGGCAACACAAGTTCCTGCGTTGGCTACGCTCAAATACAAGATTCAACAGCTGTTACCGCTGTTTTGAACTGGAACAATGATACGTCTGTGATACAAACTGGAGGATACGCTATTTATAATTTATGTCAAGGTACATATTCAGTAACATACACAACCCTCAATGGAACAATGACAGAAACATTTACAATTACAAGCAATCCTTGTGCTGGTTTTTTTGCAACAGCAACAACTACATACATCTCTAATCCATCTGCTTGTGATGGCTCGGCAACAATTTCAGTAACTGGCGGAACTGCACCTTATACTTATTCAATATCAAATTCAAATCAAACAATAAATTCTACAATAAATAATCTGTGCGAGGGATACTATAACATTTCTGTTGTGGATGCCTCGAGTTGTTCGACTTATGTTTCTTTCAATATCACTCAAGACTCAACAAATATTACAAATTGCAATGGTTTTTCAGCATCACTTTCAACTATTAACGCAACTTCAAATTCAATTTGTGACGGTTCTTATACAGTTTACGTAATTGGCGGAACAGCGCCTTACTCTTACATCTCAAACAATGGAGCAACTTCACCAACATTAAGTAACCTATGTCCTGGAACTTATTCTGTATCAATTACGGATTCCGCCGGATGCACAGTAAATGCAACAGGAATTGTAGGGAATAATTCAGGTGCAACTGTAGGCGATACAATTATTTTTAACGGAACTGTTTTTAGTGATTCATCAGTAGTTGGCACTGCGATAAGCGATTGGATTGATGAATGTTCATTTGATTACAATGATGTGGTAAGTGCAAGTGTTTCTTCTTATCTATCTTACATTGATTCAACACTTGTGACATGGCAAATTGGTTTGAATAACGGTACTCAAATTTACATTAGCGCTTTTTATCAGTTCAATTCGGGATTTGGAGTTTATGATGTTATTCTTCAATTAGTTTGCGGACAAAAAGACAATCCGAGATACCTACAAATAAATTCTCAAATTAATTATCAGTTAGTTGGGATTTCAGAAAATGAAAACGCTAAGTTCCAATTATTCCCGAATCCAGTTCAAGATGAATTAACAATTTCTGGAGTTAGTGAAGCTTCAACTTATGAAATAATCGACTTAAACGGACGCGTAATTTTAGTAGGTAAACTTTCAGTAATTGAGACGAAAATAAATGTAACTACTTTACAAAATGGTAATTATCTCTTTGTAATTTCAAGTCCGAAAGGAACTTCTCATTACAATTTCGTTAAATAAATAACTATCTCTTATCAAACGAAAAAGGAAGAAACTTTAGTTTTCTGCCTTTTTTCGTTTAAAAAATTTGAATTTTACTTGTCTGAATAATGCCCTATTGCAGAAAGAACATCTACAGTTACGACATCTTCGTGAACTTCATAAATCATTCGATCTTTTTGATTTAATCGACGTGACCATTTACCTGTTAATTCATATTTTAATTGCTCAGGTTGACCTGTTCCAGAATATGGATCTATTTCCAGTTCTTTTAAAATAATTTCAATCTTTTTGATTGTTGCTTTATCTCCAGATTTAAAATGTCGTTTTAAATCTTTTTGAGCAGCTGTTTTTATTTCAACCCTAAACTTCCCCATATATCATTTGTGTCAATGACGATTCCTTTCTGCTTTTCAGCAGCTTTAATTTTTTTTACAAATTCAGGATTGTAAGGACTTCTTTCCTCCTCCACAATTTGAACACCGGGTTGTGTTTCTAAAATTTCCAACATTTTTTTTAGAGCAATTCCTGCTTTGCTGCGTTCGTTTATTTTTATAGTGATTGTTTGCATGTCATTATTCTTAACTACAAAGTTATAACTTTTAAAAAGGATTTTTGATACAAATCTCTTGAAATTAACCACATATCTGCCAATAACTTAGAAAGCGGCTTTGAAATTTAATTTCTTAATAAGATTTATGACCTATTAACTTAAATGCCAAGGAGGTCAATTTATGTTATGGGAAACATTTGGGAACATTGCATTCTAAGACCGTTTCAAAAGTCATTAATCGAGGCTTTTCAAAAATTTAACACCGGAGTTAACCCATGTTAATGAGGATGTTATATTTTTTGGAGTAACGATGAGAATGGGGTTTTGCAACGGTCTTATTCTGCTTTTTTTCGTAATATTGACTTATGAAATCAATATTATCTTCATTATTTCTCCTTTTTTTAAGTGTTGCGCAATCACAAACGGTCGTTTCAATGAGTCATGATGGTATGTTAAGAACCTTTATCTACTACAAACCTAGCACTTGGGATGCCACTCAAGAATTGCCACTATTGATTGTTTTGCATGGTTTAACCCAAACAGCTGCAGGAATAATGGAAATTACTGAATTCAATACAATTGCAGAAGTCAATAATTTTATCGTTTGTTATCCTGATGGCAACAATAATGCTTGGAATGCTAATATGAACATTTCTGTTTCAAGCACTGATGACAAAGGCTTTATTGAAAAAATTACAGCTTTTTTTCGTTCTAATTTTAACACAAATCCTCAGAAACAATATTTATGTGGATTTTCAAACGGTGGATTTATGAGTCATAAAATGGCTTGTGAATCAGATGATTGTTTTGCAGCAATTGCAACGGTTTCTGGAAATATGAGTGATACTGTTTACACAAATTGCAACCCGAATTACTTAACTTCAGTGTTACACATACACGGAACGACGGATGCTGTTGTTCCCTATTTGGGAAGTATAACCACAGGTGTTTCTGTTTCACAAACAATGGAGAAATGGCAACAATTTTTGGGCTGTAATTCAAATCCAAGTTCAGTAGATTTACCTAATCCTAGCCTTTTGGATTTATCAACTGTGTCACGAGAAACTTATTCCAATTGTACTAACAGTAGTTTAGAATTAATTAAAATCGCAAATGGTGGTCATCAATGGCCTGGTATTTCAACCTTCGTTGGTGGTGTTGGTAATATCAATATGGATATTTATTCACCTCAAGTTATTTGGGACTTTTTAAATGGGAAGTCGTGCCCAAATGCCGATTTAAATGAATTAATCACAAACGCTATTCAAGTTTCACCAAATCCTTTTCAATCGGAAATTTCAATTTCAACAAACAAAGAAATTACTTCATTAGAACTTATAGATTTGAACGGTAAAACTTTGTTTTATACCACGCAACAACAGAAAACTATCAAAACCGATTTTTTAAATCCAGGAGTTTACTTTTTACACGTTAAAACTTCTGATTATCAGTTTTTAACTAAAAAATTAATCAAGGATTAGCCTTTTCCAGGTTTTATTCCACCGACACTTGGTTTCGAAGGCGAAACATTTGGTTTAGCTGGCGTTGCTGCCGGTTTGGATGGTGAAGTCGAAGGTTTACTTACAGGTGAAGAGAAAATTGGTTTTGAGTTAATCACCGGCTTTTCGTTTTGAATAGGTGAAGAAGAAGTTGGTTTCTCGCGTTCTAAACCACTATTTATTTCGGGTTTTTTCTCTGGAACAGAACCATTTGATTCACTTTGGATTCCTTCTTTTCCATTTTCAACTTGTATTTCAGGATTGAAATCTTTTCCACCCTCTATTCGATTTGGTTCTTTAATTTGAGGATTAAAATCCTTAATTGTTCCATCCGGATTTGCTTCTCTAGGTGTTGAACTTAAAATACCATCTTCTCCAAAAGATCTATCGTTTGTGTTTAAAGCTGGCTTTCTGATGTCGTGTAGATTTCTGCCAATCACTGGATTAGTTGGAGTAGGAATAGGATTTGGTGTTATATCTAAAAAGCCATTGTCAAAAATACAACCACGCATTTCTTCAGGGGTAACTCCCATTTGTTCGCAACGACGACGTGCATTTGTTTGACGACCCATATCTAAATCATTCAAGGTATAATGTACGCGTGGGAAAGAGCGATCAACGTATGAAATCGATGAACGTCCATTTCCGTAATCAAATAAAGTTGTCAAATCATTCACGCGCCAATCTTCAGCAAAATCCTTCGCTAAAAAAGCCAAATACTCTTTTTCTGCAATTTCTGAACCTCTAGCAAGATTTGAATTACCAAAAGTTGAAAAAGAAGCATAAACTGGTCGAAAACTATTAGTATTTCTTGTGTTAAAATCATCATTCATATCACCATTCGCATTTCCAAGTAAACCTTCAAAATCGCCTCTATCGCAAGCGAAAATTTGAACAGTTACATTTGCCAATTGCATTTGTCCACTCATTCGACTATCAAGAATTACAGTTTCTCCTGTTGGCCAAGAAACAATATAATTCCTACCTTCTAAACGAATAGTTCCTCCGTGAGGTAAAAAGTAGGTTCTACCTTGTAATTGAATTGGCTGACCTTCTAAACGAAAAGGAACATTGTTGAAATCAGGTTTGTCTTCTGTGTAATAACACAAACGATCTCCACCTACATTCATTGCTACAGCAGTATTTAAAGAGAAATTATCGCTTTGTGGTTTTTGACGTGTTTGAACTTCAAAATATCCTTTGCTTGATTTTGATAATACAAATTCTCCTACTGTTTGAAAAGAATAAGTTGCTTTGTCAAAAGAATTTAGATGTGGATCGCCGTAGCTTCTTCCAGTCAATCGGTCACAAAAACTATGATTCAAAATCATTTCTATTGGTGCCCAATTTGTTCCTGAAGTTGGGTTTGGATTTCGATTATTCGTTTGAACTGTGTTTAACAATTCTCTTCTTCTATCCATTGGAACCATTGTCAATAATTCATAAGGTGTAAACTCCTCAGGAAAAGTTCTGTCAGGAATTGCTTCACCTTTTGAAATGGAACGAAAAGAATTTGCCAACCATTCACCTCTAACTGGGTCCCAACTTTGTAATTGATTTATTAAACTCGCAAAAGAATCGTCTGTTTGAGCAAAAAAAGAAAGACTAAATACAAGAAACGAAACTAAAAAGTAGAATTTTGATTTCATAATCAGATTTTCAAATTTCTCTAGGACAAAAAGCGAGCCAATTTAATCGTTGTATTTATATCCTACACCTTTCACTGTTGAAATATGGTGATCCCCAATTTTTTCGCGCAATTTGCGAATGTGAACATCAATAGTACGATCTCCAACTACAATATCTGTACCCCATACCTTTTCAAGTATAAGTTCTCTTTTAAACACAAAATTTGGTTTTGAAACTAATAAAGCCAACAATTCAAACTCCTTCTTCGGAAATTGAATTTCTTTCCCATCTTTTTCTACCAAATATTTTTCTCTATTAATGCGAAGTTCATTTGTGTGCGTTTCGTCTACTGGTTTGCGGCTATCATTTCTGCGCAATAAAGCATTAATTCTACTTACTAAAACTTTTGGTTTGATTGGCTTTGTGACGTAATCATCCCCACCAGATTCCAATCCTGCGATTTGACTATAATCTTCACTTCGGGCTGTTAGGAAACAAATTAAAATATCTTTATTTTCAGCAGATGATTTCAATTGTTCACATACTTCGATACCGTCCATTCCTGGCATCATCACATCAAGAAGGATTAAATCTGGTTTTTCTTTACTAACTTCTTCTAAGCATTTAAGACCATCACTTACAGCTTTAACAGTATGATTTTCTTTTTCGAGGTTATATTTGAGTATTTCACGAATATCTTCGTCATCGTCAACGATTAAAATAGATGCCATCTTATTTATTTTTAATTTTAAAGTAAAGATAATTTATTCTATTCAAAGCAGGACGAAAAGCAAAATTTCAAACACAAATTAAATTGAAAAGAAATTCAGAATTTAATTCTTATTTCAAAAATTCAATGTTCGTGTTTTTAAAATGAATGGAAGATTTTGATAAGTTCCAACAATCAATGATTATCTCATCATCAGCTTGTAAATCAGACAAATTCCGCATAAATAAAACAGAATTGAATTTACCTTTTTGTTCTAATTGTCGTTCGATTTTAAAAGCTTCCCATTTGATTTGCTCCCCATTTCTTATGATTTGATAAGTGAAAAGTGTAGGCTGAATGCTGTCCATTTTACAAGAAGTTCGCAATCTTAGGGTACTTGCATTTTCTAAATCTTTCAACTTCCATTTTCCTAAGTTGTAAAATTCTTCGTTTTTGGTCAAGGAAATCGAAGATGGCAAAATCACTTTTTCAGTTACTGCTTTTTCAGACCAATCTGCAATAATTTGTTGATTGGTAGAGAGTTTATTTAAGGTTCCCTTTTGAAGTTTATTCGCCCAAAAAGAAATAAATATAATCGGGAAAGCAAATAGGATTTTTGAAAACCATTTTGACTGAAGATTTACATTTAATCGAAGGTAGATGAGATAAACGAGTAAAAACCAAAATAAAAATTGGGATAGAAAGTAAAGGATTATAGTGTCATTTTTCTGAAATTTAAACGAAATAGTGTGCTTTCCTGCTGGTAAAATAATAGCTTGATAATTTTTATTTACCCTTACTATCTCGGTCGATTTTCCGTCTATTTTGGCATTCCACTGGGCTTGAAATGATTGCTGTAGAATGAGTAATTGTTGCTTTTTTGTTTGTGTTTTGATTGCTATTGCATTTGGCGAAAAACCAGTTATTTTTAGTTTATCAAGTTTATCTGAAAAAAGGCTGAGTTTCTGAAGTTTTACAAGTTCCTTCTCCTCTGTAAAAACGGCATTTTCATTTAAATCATAAGTTGTAAACTCAGAATTTAAAATTGAAAGAGGCAGCACTTTACTACTAAAATAAACCAAAGGACTTCTTAAAACCCAATCTTTTAATTTAGCTTCTTCGTCATCTAAATAGCTGAAATTATCTAATTCAAAAGAGGAAAAAGCGTTGAAGGAAATTTCTTTTTGAAAAATGTAGGTGTTTCTCCAAAAAGGGATGATAAAAGCGTGTTGTTCGTCATTGTTTGCAATAGGAACTAAATGTGGAATTGGAAATCCTGTTGGAGTTAATGCTATATTTTTTTGGAGGTAGGAAGGTTTAAAATTGCTGTCAACATACGTTTCAGTTTGATTCCACTGTGCTGCTAGAAATAACTCCAAAAAAATCAATCCTGAAATCCAAAGTTTTGGACGTTTGAATTTGCTAGAAAAAAGCAAAATGAGTACCAATAAACTCACAAACAAGGCGGAAAGAATCAATTGAAAACCAAGTAATTGCTGAAAGTTGAATTTATTCCACCCTGTTAACCCGTCTTTTAAGTTTAGCCAATCGCGGAAGAAATAAGTAAAATCGAAAGATGCCCAACTGAAAGCAATCACTAAAAAAATCAAGCTAATTACTGTAATTGGAAGTAACAGTTTTTTGAATGAAATCGCTTGTTGAAGATTCCATTTTTCAAACCCTCGAGCGATAAAAATGACCAATCCCAAAATCATAAAAACACGCAGATATGGACCTTGTAAAAATAAATTCATCAACGGAACATAATCGAATAAGATTTTTCGAATTGGTAAGTCAGAGAATGACATTGCGCCAATTAATAACCCAAAAATGATGAGCAACCATTCAAACTTTGATCTTTTTGAATTCCAACCATAAATGCCAAAAAATAAAGCGATTACTCCAACAAAATGATTGAGCATTGAAGCGTCTATGTTACCAAAAAAATCATTGGAACGAGCTGTTGATAAAGGAGAAACAAACGAAAGTAGGCTTTTAAAACTTCCTCCATATTCGGCTGTTTTTTCCCAACTTACACCTTCTTTCAAACGACTTACTTGCGTACTTGCTTCGAAGGTTGCCAACAACAAAGGACTCAACATCGCAATTAGAATCGCTCCAACCACTACATTCCAAGTGAAAAATGGAAGCATTTCTTTTCGATTTTTAGAAAAAAGCTGGTACGTTTTTACTAAAAACAAAAACATTAATAAGTAGAAAAGACAAATACTTAAAGCTTGATATCCTCCAGTCAGCATCAAGAAAGTCAAAAGAATAAAAGTTAGTGCTGACTGTTTGTTGCGAGTGTCTATGAAATTCAAATAAGCCCAAATTACCCAAGGTAACCAAGCTGCACCTACTAACAGAAAAAAATGCTGACCATGTCCGATGAAATAACCTGAACTGATATAAATCAAAGCACTTATCGAAGACGTCCAATTTGAAAATTGAAAGAGTCGTAGCAATTGGCGCAAGCCCAAAAATCCAACAATTAAATAGCAAATTATCAAAAAGTGCATCCAATAAATAGTGTATCCACCAAATGAACTCACGAAGATTAGTTCGGGGTAATAAGTTGGCGCCTGTAAATCAGCATAGAATGGAACTCCTGTTTGAATATAGGGATTCCAAAGTGGGAAATGTCCAGCGTTTACGGCTGCTGAAAAATGGTATCTAAAAGGAAAAACAACATCTAATAAATCCCATTTTAATGCTGCGGTACAAAACGCTATTTGCCAATAAACAAGAACTATTAAAGGAATAAAAATCCAATTTGAAGCTTTAAATTTCAGATTAATCATACCAATTGTTTCCTGTTTTTTATCTAGTTTACTTATTTTAATTGCAAGTTAAAATAATTCACTTTTTCAAACTTAATTAAAAGTCTTCTTAAATCGTTCGGAAAGCTTAATTTATAAAATTTGGGAATCTTTAAGCAACGTTTTTTTTTGATAAATACAAACCCATTTTTTTTATATTGCACCAATGAATTTAAGGATTAAAACAACAAATCTAAGTTTTGAGCGTTTCAAATTCATTCAATTTATTTCTTTCATGAATTATATTTTCGGTTTTTTATTTTTATTGATTAATACAGTTGTATTTTCTCAAATTGGTACAGGAGAATGGCGTTTTCATACAGCAACTAGTAAAGCTATCGATGTAGCGGTGACAGAAGATAAAGTTTATACTGCCTTAGAAAATGGTCTGCTTACTTTAGATATTTCGAATAGCGACGAAACGGAGTTGTTTAATATACTGAATGGTTTATCTGATATTTCAATTAGTCGCCTGTATTGGGATGAAGTTGAATCAGCTTTATTTATTGGTTACGAAAATGGCAATATTGATAAGCTTAAAAACGGTAAAATTTACAATATTCCAGCAATAAAATTGGCAGCTGTTGCTTCTTCAAAACGCATTAATAGTTTTATTAGATTTCAAGATTTTATTTATGTTTCAACTGATTTTGCAATTATTCAATTAAATCCAATTAAGAACGAAGTAAAGGATTCTTTTTATCCAACGAATGGAATTGAAAAAATCAATGCTATTTCTTTTGTTGGTGATACGATTCTAGCTTTAACTCCCTCAAAATTATTAAGAGGATTAATTAATAATCCAGCCATTGCTGCTTCTTCGGAATGGACAACAGACTTTCGTTTACAAGTATTAAATCAAAACCGATACAAAGAAATGGAAGAAATTAATGATAAACTATTTATACTTTTTCAACATTCAGAGTACGGAAAAGACTCTTTGTTTGTATTAACAAATACAGGGAAATCAGTTGTTTCTGAAAGTGCATTTTCATTAGAGATTAATTCATTGAACACTATTGGAAATGATCGAATTGCAATTAATTTAGAAAGTGGAATTTATGTGTATGATGGAACTACTTTTGCTATTGTAAGTGCATACAACAGCTCAAACTTAGGTGTAAATATGTCCATCTCAAGATCGGGAATAAATTCTAAAGGTCTGTGGGCATCTGATTTATCAAATTGTTTGTATTTTATGCCAACAGAAGTGAATATTAAGAACTACCGAGTTTCAGGTTCAAGTAATAATTTCTTTTATTCCATTGATTCTCAGAATGGTAAAACTGCATTTTCTTCAGGGTTTTTAAATGGGAAATTTCCAGCGTTCACTAAAAATGGTATTCACTTTTTTGAAGATGAAAAATGGTCATTTAATAATCCTAATGAACAGTCTTGTTGGCAAGGTCAAAATATTTGGGATTTCCTTGATGTTTCAATTAACCCTAAAAATTTGAATGAATACGCAGTTTGTACACCTTCCGAAGTACCTGTAACAATTTTCGATGGCTCAAATTGCTCTGTTTATTCCGACACCAATTCAACCCTTCAATTGAGTGTTTCAGGAAGTGGTTGGTATTTTGTTTCAGACGTTTGCTATGATGAAAAAGGGAATTTATGGTGCTTAAATGGATACACAGATAAACCTTTAAATGTAAGAACAAACAATGGTGAATGGTTAAATTTTGATTTAGGTACTAACGCGAGAAACAAGTACACAAAAAAAATGATTGTCGATTTTCAAGGGAATATTTGGTGTGCAACCGATAACGACGGATTATTTGGTTACAATACAAACGGCACAATATCAGTCACTGGCGATGATAAACGCATCAATCTTAGGTCAGGAGAAAATTTTGGGGATTTACCTTCTGAAAATATTACAGCAATTGCCGCTGATTTTGATGGCGAAATTTGGATTGGAACAGATGCTGGTTTTGCCATATTATATAACGCAAATTCTTCGTTTGATGCTTCACCTGGAGATTATGATGCCCAAAGGATTAAAGTTCAATTTGAGGGAAATGTGGAGTATGTCTTAGGTTCAACGCACATCACTGACATTGAAGTCGATGGCGGAAATAGAAAATGGATGGCAACTGCAAACGCTGGTGTTTTATTGCTTTCTCAGGATGGTTCAGAAATTTTAGAGCAATACACTACTGATAATTCTCCTTTAATTTCAAACAATATATTTGATTTAAAATTAGATCAAACGAATGGTGAATTATTCATTGTTACAGACAAAGGATTGGTTTCTTTTCGCACAAATGCAACGTATGAAGATCCAGAATATAGTGATGTAATTGTGTTTCCAAATCCTGTTCGTCCGAATTATTTTGGACCAGTAACAATGCAAGGAATTCGCTATAATTCAGATGTAAAGGTCACTGATGTTGCTGGGAATTTGGTGTATAAAACTACATCTAACGGAGGTACAGCAACTTGGGATGGTAAAACTTTAGATGGTCAAAAAGCGGCAACAGGAGTTTACTTAATTTGGACAGCAACCAATGAAGGAAACGATAAAAAAGTGGGGAAAGTTTTAATCGTTAAATAATCATTTGACTTAGAATCAAATACTAAGCTTCAAATCAACTGCTTTCAAAAATAATCCCCTACCTTTGCACTTCCCAAAAATGGGCATAAAAAATCATTGATGAATTACCTTTCTGTTGAAAATCTTACCAAATCTTTTGGTGAACGTGTACTTTTTGCTGACTTAACTTTTGGTATCGACCAAGGACAAAAAGTGGCAATTATTGCTAAAAATGGCTCTGGGAAAACAACTTTATTGCGCTGTTTGATGGATTTTGAACAATATGATAATGGAAGAATTGTTTTCAGAAACGACATTCGTGTTGCATTTATGGAACAAACAGAATTGATGAATCCTGACCAAACGATTTTAGAAGCTGTTTTCGATCATGATTTGCCTGAACTGAAGTTGATCAAAGAATATAATGTCGCAATGGACAACAACGACGAAAAAGCGTTGGAACATTTGTACCAAGAAATCACGGAAATGAATGCTTGGGACATCGAAGTGAAAGTGCAACAAATCTTGTCAGTACTTAAATTGCAAGATACTTCACAATTAGTTGGTTCGCTTTCTGGTGGTCAGAAAAAACGTGTGGCTTTAGCAAAAGTATTGTTGTCAGAAGCGGATTTTTTATTCCTAGATGAGCCTACCAATCACTTAGATTTAGATATGATTGAGTGGCTGGAAGCGTACTTGGCTACTTCGAAATCAACAATATTAATGGTAACTCACGACCGTTATTTCTTAGAAGTAGTGTGTGATACGATTTTTGAATTAGCAGATCAAACGATTTATAAATATAAAGGGAATTTCTCTTATTATTTAGAGAAAAAAGCGGAACGCGAAGACCAACTGCAATCGACAATCGAAAAGGCAAAAAACACTTTCAAAAAAGAATTGGAATGGATTCGTCGTCAACCGAAAGCACGTGGTGTGAAACAAAAAGCGCGTGTGGATGCTTTTCAAGACATTAAGAAAACAGCACTTCAAAATACCGACGAAGACGAATTGGAATTACCAGTGAAAATGGAACGTTTAGGTTCTAAAATTGCGGAATTTCATAAAGTTGGTAAAAACTTCGGTGAAAAGAAAATTTTAGAGGATTTCACCTATAATGTGCAACGCTTGGAGCGATTAGGAATCGTTGGTAATAATGGATCAGGAAAAACAACTTTCTTGAAAATGTTGTTGGGAGAAGAACCAACAGATAAAGGCAAAATCGTAATCGGTGAAACGGTTGTTTTTGGTTACTATTCCCAAGATTTGATCAAAGTTCCAGACGATTTCAAAGTGATTGACGTAGTGAAAGAAGTGGCGGAGTATATTCCTTTGGAAAAAGGTCGTCAACTTTCCGCAGCTCAATTGTTGGAGCGTTTTCTTTTCACGAGAGATATGCACTACAATTTCGTACATAAATTAAGCGGTGGAGAAAAACGACGTTTGAAATTGTTGCGCGTATTGATGAGTAATCCAAATTTCTTAATTCTCGATGAGCCAACAAACGATTTAGATATTTTCGCAATGTCAGTTTTGGAAGATTATTTAAGAAATTTTCAAGGCTGTTTGATAGTTGTTTCCCACGACCGCTATTTCATGGATAAAATGGTAGATCACCTTTTTGTTTTTGAAGGCGAAGGAAAAATCAAAGATATTGTTGGAAATTATACCGATTTTAGAAAGAAACAAATTCAAGATAAACGCGACGAAAAAAGCAATTTAGCTCAAGTTCAAGTTCAGCAAGAAAAACAAGTTGTGGTGGAGAAAAAAGTGGAAGTTGAAAAGCGAAAATTAAGCTACAAGGAAAAAGAGGAATTCAAGAAAATTGAAAAAGAAATGGAATCTTTGGAAACTGAAAAAGCAACAATCGTTGAACAACTTTCGTCAGGTAAATTAACAAACAAAGAAGTATACGATTTAGGTATTAAACTCGGTAAAATTTCTGAAGATATTGAGTCTATATCAATTCGTTGGATAGAATTAGCAGAGTTTGATTCATAAATTATTAATAACAAGAAATCAGTTTTTATTCTACAAGCATGTTGAAAAATAATCTTCTACTAACTTTTTTTGTTGCTTTATCATTAAGCGCATTTTCTCAATCACTAATATTTGCTGAATTGACTGGTTCTCCAACTTTAAACACGACAGGTTGGAATTTGACAGGCGCAGCTGCAGTTGGCGATACTGGTGGTGATCCCGATGCAAATACTGATGAATTAATTTTAACAAATAATGTTGGTACTTCAAGTGGTGGAGCTTTCTACAGTCAACCAATAGATTTATCAACCTGCTACCAGTGGAATGTCGATTTTTATTTCAGAATTAATGATGGTAATGGAGCCGATGGAATTGCTTTTTGTTTTCTAGACGTTCCTCCAACTGGTTTTGTAAGTGGTGGTGGAGTTGGTATTCCACAAACAGCAAATGGTATTAAAGTCGTTTTTGACACCTATGATAATGGATGTGGTGCAAATCCTGAAATTCAAATTTATAATGGTATTGGCTACAACGAATGTGAAGCTGGAATAGTGAAGGTGAATAATTCAGGTGGAAATTTGAATTTTATTCGTTCAAATAACTACAATCATGCAATCATCAACTACAATAGCGGTGTAATTACGGTTAGTGTAAATGGAACACAATATTTAAGTACTAATTACACTGTTTCTTTCGTTGGGTATATGGGTTTCACAGCAAGTACTGGTGGGTCAAACGATAGACACTCGATAAAAAATGCATTCATTTATGCTGATATAGCAACACCTGATGCTGGTTCAGATATTGCAATTTGTAGTGGTTCTTCAGGTCAAATTGGAGCAACTAATAATCAAAATTATATTTATTCTTGGTCACCAGCAGTTGGTTTGAATCAAACAAACATCTCAAATCCAACGGTAACATTAACTAATACGGGTACAACAAACATTACTCAAAACTATATTGTTACCACAACTTTAGTTAGTAACCCAACTTCATGCCCTGTTACTGATGAAGTTGTCGTTACAGTTAAACCAGACGCTGCAAGTACCATAAATGCATCGGTGTGTCAAGGTGGCAGTTATACAGTCGGTGGTCAAGCATTCTCGACAGCAGGTCAGCACCAAGTAACTGTTCAAGCTACAAATGGCTGTGATTCAATAATAACACTTAACCTAACAGTAAATCCAATCTTATCACAAACAATTAATGAAACCATTTGTCAAGGAGGTTCTTATGTGTTTTTTGGTCAAACACTTTCTAACCCGGGAGTTTATTCTCAAACGGTTCAAAGTGCAGCTGGATGTGATTCAATTGTCAATCTAAACTTAATAATGAATCCTGTCTTTAGTTCAACTCAAAATGTGGCAATTTGCCCAGGAGAATCCTATTCATTCTTTGGTCAAACACTCACAAATTCAGGAAATTATTCGCAATCCTTGCAAACAGCTAGTGGTTGTGATTCAACCGTTTATTTGAATTTGACAATAAAATCAACAACTAGTTCAGCTATTACGCATGCGATGTGTCAAGGTTTAAGTTATAACTTTAATGGTCAATCAATATCAACCGCTGGTTCTTACTCAGCTACTCTTATTGGCTCAAATGGTTGTGATTCAGTAGTCACTTTGGTTATGACTATTTATTCAATTCCAGAAGCACCATCTTTGATAAATAATAGCCCTTTAGATTGCCCTGGAGATTTATTAAATTTAGCTGCAGCACCAGTAGCAAATGGAAACTTTACGTGGACAGGTCCAAATAATTTTATTTCTCTTTCTCAAGACACAATTTTCAATGCATATCCAATAAATATGGGGATTTATAGCGCTACTGTTACAGTAAATGGTTGTATTTCTCCTTCTGCATCTATTCCAGTTACGATTACTAATATTTTTAATTTCGAAGATTTCATTTTCCCAAATGTAATTACACCAGATAATGATGGAGTTAATGACAAATTGGATATTCAATCGTACTTCTACACATGTTATGAATTTGAATTATTTATCTATAATCGTTGGGGAAATCTTGTTTTTTCGCATAAATTCAATGAAGTTCCATTTGAAGGTAAAACTGCTGATGGCACCGAATTGAGTGACGGAATTTATTTCTATAAATTGGTTTACGACGAGGGTTCTAAATCTGGCTACTTCCATATTGTTAGGTAGTTTTTTTTAGTAGTAAGCAACTATGAAAGGTTCTTTAATGTCTTTTTGAAAACAATTAGCTTAAACTACTATATTTGTACTATTACTAAATATGTCATTAAAACTATACTCCTTTATACTTTCAAAATTTAGCCTTTCCTTAGCGTTTATTTTATTAAGTCACATTTCTTTTTCACAAAATTCCCTGAATACATTTCCCGCACCAACAGAGCGATGGTTAGCAATAGGAGATTTAGATGTTGGAGGAACACAACTTACAATAGAAGCTCTCTATAAAAGAGGGGCAAATGGCAATATTCAAAACATTATTTCTAAACATTTAGACCCAACTAATGTAAATTATTTATTGAGAGCCAACAATTTTCAAATAACAACAAGTTCAGGGTTTAAAGTGGTTAATAGCCCAATTACTGTAGTCAATAATGTTTGGTACCACATAGCTGCAACTTATGACGGGGCTTCTATTAAACTTTACATAAACGGTTGCCTCGTAGCTGATAGTGCACATACAGGAACTATAGTTACAAACGACCTAGTTAGTGCGATTGGAACTAGAGCAGCAAGTCCGGGTACAGATCACTTTCGGGGATCAATTGATGAGCTTAGAGTTTGGAATGTTGTAAGAACGCAGCCAGAAATATTACAGAATATGAATGATTTGCCCAATCCAACAACTGAAACGGGACTTTTAGCCTATTATAAATTTAATGGTGATTACTTAAACATACAAGGAAATACAACACATGATGGAATTCCTCAGGGAACACCAACATTTGATACTGAGGCACCGACTATTTTAGTGCCAGCAATTACTGATATAACAATTTTAGATGCTACCTGCTTTGGCTATTCAGATGCAAACCTATCTATTTCTGGAATTGGCAACCAAATTACTTATTCTATAAATGGAACAAATTTTTACCCAGATAGTACTTTTAGCAATTTACTAGGAGGACCTATTTCTATTTCAATAAAAACCATTGAAGGTTGTGTTATTTCTAAAGATACGATTATTGGTCAACCTTCACAAGTGCCAGCTCCAGCTATTAGTTACAATACACCGCTTTGTTCGGGTGATACACTCGCCCTGTCTATCGACACGCTTTCGGGAGCAACGTGCTATTGGACTGGCCCCAATGGATTCATAAGTACAAGTTTTGATACACTTATTATTAGTACAACTGTTATTCAGTCTGGCGATTATTCAGTTTATTTAATGTTTGACGGTTGCTATAGCGATACAACAGTTGAAACGATAACAGTGAATCCAGTTTATAATTTGGTGCTCAACGAAACAATTTGTTCCAATGAATTCTATACACTTGGGAATCAACAATTAAATCAACCCGGAAATTATTTTTTAAATCTTCAAACAGTAGCAGGATGCGACTCAATTATCGATTTAACTTTGACAGTTAATCCATCTTATTCGTTCACACGTGATACGACCTTGTGCGAAGGTGAAACATTTACCTACTATGGTCAAACCTTAAGTTCAACTGGTGTTTATCCTTTTGATTTACAAACGACTTTAGGTTGTGATTCAATAATTATCTACGATTTAATTGTTTACCCAATTCCTGCATCACCAATTTTGATAAATAACAGTCCGCTTTTATGTCCAAATGATAGTGCAGTTTTTGAGGCCCAGCCTACTGTTGGTGGAACTTTTGCTTGGACTGGCCCAAATAATTTTGCTTCCGAATTAGATTCTTTTTCCTTTGCAGCAACCGTTCCATCGATGGGAGATTATTTCGCAACAGTTACTGTAAATGGTTGTGAATCACCCGCAAGTCAAATTGAACTTGATATTTTGAATATTTATACACTTGATGATTTTGAGTTTCCGAACGTTTTCACACCAAATGATGATAATTCAAATGATGTTTTAGAATTGGATAATTATTTCAAAACATGCCAAGAATACACAATGAATATTTTTGATCGTTGGGGCAACCTAATTTACACACAAATTAGTGGAGACGAACCATTTAATGGTAAAACAGCAAATGGAGATAATTACCAAGATGGAATATATTTTTATAAGTTATCTTACGAAAAAGGTGAAAAGAACGGCTTCTTCCATATTGTAAGGTAAAGGGAATAGATTATTGAATTGAAAATTGTAATTCACAATTAAAATATCAGTTTCAAATACAGATTCACAAAAATTTTCTTTGAGTAAAATTCCAATTTAATAGTAGAAATTAACCTTCAACATTCGTTTAAGAACCGTACATCATCAAAAAAGACTTTAAGAATTGATCGATTTCTCCGTTCATTACGCCGTCAACATCGGAGGTTTCAGTGCCTGTACGAACGTCTTTTACTAACTTATAAGGTTGCATTACGTAGTTTCTAATTTGAGAACCCCATTCGATTTTCTTTTTGCCAGCTTCGATTTCAGATCTTTTCTCCATACGTTCGCGCAAAATCAATTCGTATAATTGGGAACGTAATAATTGCATAGCTTTTTCTTTATTCGCTAACTGTGAACGAGACTCCGAGTTTTCAATAATAATTCCTGAAGGAGCATGTCGCAAACGAACTGCTGTTTCAACTTTATTAACATTCTGACCTCCTGCTCCACCCGAACGAAACGTTTCAAACGAAACATCTGCAGGATTGATATTGATTTCGATATTGTCGTCAACAAGTGGGTAAACATAAACCGAAACGAACGAAGTATGGCGTTTTGCATTGGAATCAAAAGGAGAAATACGCACCAACCGATGCACACCATTTTCGCCTTTCAAATAACCAAAAGCAAATTCACCTTCAAATTCTAAGGTTACTGTTTTTACACCTGCTACATCGCCATCTTGGTAGTTTAATTCAGAAATTTTGTAGCCTTTTTTCTGTCCCCACATCATATACATACGCATCAACATCGAAGCCCAGTCGCAACTTTCTGTTCCTCCAGCTCCAGCTGTAATTTGAATAACGGCACTTAAAACATCTTCTTCTCCAGAAAGCATGTTTTTAAGCTCCAATTCTTCAATTTCGGCAGTCAAAACTTTGTATGCCTCCTCCATTTCTCTTTCTGTACTTACACCTTCTTTAACAAATTCAAACATAACTTCCAGGTCATCAGCGGCACCTTTTACTCTGTCGAAAGTTTCAACCCAAAATTTCAAGCCACGAATATCTTTCATTTTAGCCTCTGCTTTTTTAGGATCGTCCCAAAAAGAAGGATCTTGCGTACGCATTTCTTCTTCACGCAATTGCATTCTCTTTTCTTCAATTTTCAAATAAGATTGAATAGCTAAGACACGTTTTAAAAGCTCTTTATGTTGTTCGATTGTCATGACGCAAAGATAATTAATAAATCGCAAGGGAATAATTAGTAATTGCTAACACTAGTTGCAAACGAAATAACGAAGTAATTGGGCAAAAAAAAGCGCCCTTTTCTGAGCGCTTTGCAATTATTTTTAAGCTCTTAGTTTTTCACTGGCTCTGGAGCAACAACCATAGGTACTTCAGGTTGAGGTAAAACTGTTCCTTTGATTGTTAAAACAACTGGATCGCTTACATCAGAAGTGATTGTGATTGTTTTTGTGAAGGGACCAACTCTTTTTGTGTCATAAGAAACACTGATTTTGTCTTTTTTTCCTGCTGGAATTGGAGCAGTAGGCTTTTGTGCTGCCGTACAACCACAACTTGTTTGAACGTTTTGAATAGTAGCATCTTGTTTGCTTACATTTTTGAATTCAAACTCAAATAAATCTTTGTTGTCGTAAGGAATATTTTCGCGAACAATTTCTAAAGTTGTGAATTTTAAACCCTCTTTTGGAGCTGGAGTTGCTGTTTCTGTTACTTGTGCGAATGTTAATCCTGATAAGATTAATGAAAATGCGAAGAAAAAATGTTTCATAGTTTTTTGATTTTGTTTTACAATAGTATAATTTATAAAGTTAATGTGCTAAAGTTTAACACAAAATTAAGAAATCAAATAGTATTCCAAAACATCGCGAACAGAAGAATAAGTGTTCTTTTTCACTTTTGATAGTTGATTTTTCTTCAACCAAACAACTTCTGTAATCCCTTCTTCTGCTTGCGCTTTCACGATTTTAGAACCATCATAATTCAAGACAAACCAAGTTGTTTTTTTTAGCACCGATTCGTCAAACATAAAATAACAATGAAAGGTTTTCATCAATTTACTATCGATAGTTAAATTTCCTTCCAAGCCACATTCTTCTTGAATTTCACGAATTGCCGTCTCGCGAGGCTTCTCTCCTTTCTCCATTTTCCCTTTTGGAATATCCCATTTCCCATTTCGTTTGATGAAAAGTTGCTGATCGTCGGATTTAACGATTCCACCTGCCGCTTTGATTTTTTTGAAATTCGAGAAAAAATACTTCATCGCACTTTTTGGGTTTAGACTAACAAACTGATATTCAGAATCGACTAAACTATCTTTTAATGCTTGAAAATTTTCGGGTTCTAATCCAACATATTTTGGAAGGTTCAACATTTCTTCATTGGTAAAATAAATTACCTTTTCTTCAATGAAAACTTTATACTTTTGTGCCATGATTGAAAACAAAGATAGAGCATTAAAAGTTGCTGAGTTGCTTTTAAAAGTAAAAGCGGTAAAATTACAACCAAACGAACCATTTACGTGGGCTTCCGGCTGGAAATCTCCCATTTATTGTGACAATCGTGTAACGCTTTCTCACCCTAGTGTTCGCACTTATATTCGTCAAGCTTTTTGTGAAATGATTCTAGAAATGTTTGGAAAACCAGATGTTATTGCAGGAGTTGCGACAGGTGGTGTTCCTCAGGGAGTTTTAATTGCACAAGAATTAGGTTTGCCATTTATTTACATCCGCAGCAGTGCAAAAGCACACGGAATGGGCAATTTAATTGAAGGAGCATTTGAACCTGGTCAAAAAGTAATCGTGATTGAAGATTTAATTTCAACTGGCGGAAGCAGCATCAAAGCGGTTGAATCCTTAAAAGAAGCTGGATTAATAGTAAAAGGTTTAGGAGCAATTTTCACTTATGGTTTTAAACAAGCAAGCGAAAACTTCAAAAATGCAGATTGTCCTTTTATTACCTTAACTGATTATTCTGTCTTGATTGAACAAGCTTTAAATTCAAATTATGTGACACAAAATGACTTGACAAATCTTCAAAATTGGAGAGAAAGTCCATCAACTTGGAAACAAAATAACTAAACTATGGAACTAACTAGCAACAAAGTCATCGTCGCAGCAGCGAAAGCTGAAATCATTTCTTATTTGTCAAATGCGGAAAATATTTGGGATTTATTGCCGCAAGATAAAGTTTCAGATTTCAAAGCGACAACTGAACAATGCTCGTTCAAAGTTCAAGGAGGAATTATAATTTCTTTAATTGAAAATGGTGCAACTGCTGATGAATTGTACCTTAAGTCTGGCGAAAAATCTCCGTTTCCATTTAATTTAACAATTAAACTTTCGGAAGCTGAAGGCAGAACAGAAGGATTTATTCATTTTGACGGTGAAGTAAATATGTTCTTAAAAATGATGGTCGAAAAACCGTTGACTGCTTTATTTAATTATATGTCGGAAAAGTTGAAAGTGAAGTTTGGATAGAATTGTGAATTGCAGATTAGCAAATTGCAAATTACAAATTATTTTAATCCCAATTTTCTCATTTCCTCAGATTATCATTTTCTCTTAATATCCTAAAGTCTTAACGTCTTAATATCCTAACGTCCCAAAAGCCCTTTAAAAAATCTTCCCCGGATTCAAAATCCCTTTAGGGTCAAAAACAGTTTTTATAGAACGCATCAGATTCAAGGCAACTTCGGGAAAGGCAATGTCCATGTAGTTTTTCTGAACCAAACCAATCCCATGTTCACCTGAAATTGTACCGCCAAGTTTCACCACTTCCGTAAATAATTCTCGTATCGCTTTCGGTAATTCTGTATCCCATTGTTCATCGGATAAATTTCCTTTAATAATATTCACATGTAAATTCCCATCTCCTGCATGACCATAGCATACTGAATGAAAACCGTACTTTTTGCCAATTTCTTTCACGTGAAATAGCAGTTGAGGCAATTCAAATCTCGGAACAACCGTATCTTCTTCTTTGTAAATAGATTGCGATTTCACAGCTTCACCTACTTTTCTTCTTAAACTCCAAAGTGTATTTTTCTGCGCTTCAGATTCCGCGAAAAGAACTTCGTCTGTTTCAAATTTTTCTAATACAGAAAGAATTTTCTCACATTCTTGCATCAATACTTCCGCATCAAATCCATCGACCTCAATTAATAAATGTGCTTGGTGATTGGCTGCTACTTTTATGGAATAATCCTTGGTGAAATCTTGCGTCCACAACAAAGCATCACGTTCCATAAATTCTAAACCACTTGGTGTAATTCCTGCTTGAAAAATGGCTGCAACCGCTTCGCATGCTTTCTGTGCATCAAAAAATGGAACGAGCATTAACATATCTGTCGTTGGATGTGGAATTAAGCGCAAAACGATTTTTGTAATGATTCCAAGCGTTCCCTCTGAGCCTACCAAGAGTTGCGTTAAATTATAACCTGTAGAATTTTTCAAAACATTTGCTCCTGTCCAGATTACTTCTCCAGTTGGCAACACTACTTCAAGATTTAAAACATAATCTTTGGTGACACCGTATTTCACTGCCTTTGGTCCTCCTGAATTTTCTGAAACATTTCCACCGATAAAGCAAGAACCTTTACTCGCAGGATCGGGTGGATAAAATAAACCTTTTTCTTTCACTGCATTTTGTAAAACTTGGGTGATTACACCTGGCTCTGTGGTAACTTGATGGTTTTTTTCGTCGATTTCTAAAATGCGGTTAAACTTTTCCATCGAAAGCAAAACCCCACCGTGGATTGGCAAAGCACCACCACTCAAACCTGTTCTTGCTCCAGCTGGTGTCACCGGAATTGCGTGTTCATGACAATAGCGCACAATAGAAGCAATTTCCTCTACTGTTGTTGGTTTCAAAACAATTGCAGGAGGAAAATTCAAATCTTCCGTTTCATCATGACCGTATTCTGCTAGTTGCTCCGAACTTACAAAAGTGCCCGATGGTAGTAATTCCTGAAAAAAAGCTACTTGAGATTCTGTTAAATTTACTTTCATAGATTTATTTTTTCTTTGCTACAACAAACATAATATCACGTGTATTTACTCGAATAGATAACTTTTCTGGAATCAAATTATAAACCCAATTAACGAATTTAATCGGCTTTTTGTTTAACAAAAAGAGGGAGTAAAAAATTACACGAATTGACCTACTCACAGGTGGATAAGTAACTTTTTCTACTTCAAATCCATTTTGTTCCAACAGAAAAGCGATCGACTTTTTAGAAAAATAATGAATATGTGTTGGCGGGTGAATCATACGCCATTTTTCTTTTTGTTTTTGAGGTAACCAAGCTGAGATATCGCCTGTAGTAATATAAACTCGTCCTCCCTGTTTTGTCTCAGTGGCTAACTTTTCGATGAATTCACTTGGTTTGGGTAAATGTTCAATTACATCCCACATAAAAACATCTGAATAAGAACCTGAAACTTCAGTTGCTGTTAAATAATTTTCCGCTGAAAAATGGTTTCCAAAATGTTGATTGGCATACGTTATTGCATCTTCTGAAATGTCATAACCTTTGTACTTTTTATTTTTATTGAGCATTAATTCACCAAAAAATCCATAAGCACAACCCAATTCTAAGACGCTCTCAAAAGTGGGAGGGTTCGTCAATTTCTTCAATGAATTTAATCGCTTTTGAAAATTAGTTTGTAGGATTAACTTATCCGACAGATAATCAGCATACTCTTCACCTTTGAAATAATTTTCTGCATAAATTACTCTTAGTTGCTCTTCATCGAGTGATAAATCAGCCCATATATGCTCGCAATGTTCACAAGCAATTAGAGTGTTATTATAAATTTTATGATTTTTGGTATGCGAACAATTTGGACAAGCGATCATAGTTGATTTTTAAAACACGAACTTACAATTTTTTATTTTTGAAATTCAAAACGCTAAAGAATAAATCAACACAATCATCTTATAATAAATTTTATCTTTGAAAAAAAAGAATAATGAGTAAAAAAGTTTATATCGTTGATGGTGTTAGAACGGCAATTGGTAGTTTCGGCGGAACTTTATCCACAATGCGAGCAGATGATTTAGCTGCGTTTGCTATCAAAAGTTTAGTTGAAAGACATCCTGATTTAGATTTGAAAGCAATTGAAGATGTAATTTTAGGTTGTGCAAATCAAGCAGGTGAAGATAATCGCAACGTTGCAAGAATGGCTGGTTTATTGGCTGGTCTTCCTGAAGAAGTAGCTGGTGAAACAGTGAATCGCTTGTGTGCATCAGGAATGGCTGCAACTATCAATGCTTCAAGAGCAATTAAAGATGGAGCTGGCGATTTATACATTGCAGGTGGCGTTGAACACATGACGAGAGGACCATGGGTGATTTCTAAAACGTCAAGTGCTTTTGGTCGCGATGCACAAATGTTCGATTCTTCTTTTGGTTGGCGTTTTATTAACCCGAAAATGCAAGAAATTTATGGTGTTGACAGCATGGGGATGACCGCTGAAAATCTAGTTGATAAATATGGAATTGAACGCGAAGCACAAGATAAATTTGCTTGTTGGTCGCAAGAAAAAGCAGCGATTGCACAAGCAAAAGGTTTTTTTGATGAAGAAATTGTTGCTGTTTCCATTCCTCAAAAGAAAAAAGACCCAATCATTTTCCAAAAAGATGAATTTGCACGTGCAACAACTACAATAGAAAGTTTAGCTGGATTAAAACCTGCCTTTAAAAAAGAGGGAACTGTAACAGCAGGAAATGCCTCTGGATTAAATGATGGTGCTGCGGCATTGTTAATTGCTTCAGAAGAGGGAATTTCAAAACATAATTTAAAACCTTTAGCTCGAATTGTGAGCGCCGCTGTTGCTGGTGTTGAACCGAGAATTATGGGAATTGGTCCTGTTTACGCTTCTCAAAAAGCATTAGAAAGAGCTGGATTAACCTTAGCTGATATGGATGTGTTGGAACTGAACGAAGCATTTGCGGCTCAGGTTTTAGCATGCACAAGAGCAATGGGATTGGCTGACAACGACCCAAGAATCAACCCAAATGGTGGAGCAATAGCCTTAGGTCATCCACTAGGAATGTCTGGAGCACGTATTTTACTAACGGCAGCTAGACAACTTAAAATAACTGGAAAACGCTACGCACTTGTAACAATGTGTATTGGCGTTGGACAAGGTTATGCAACGATAATTGAGAATGAAGAATTTGGAAAATAAATTGCGAATTGCGGATTGCAAATTTTCTACATTCCCAATTTGTCATTCTCTCATTCTCTCATATATCATTCCCTCATATAGTCCTAATATCCTAATGTCCTAAAATCTTAATATCCCCAAAATGAAAAACCTCCTCCCCTTCCTCTTTCTCATTGCGCTAGCTGCTTGTAAAAAGAAAGATACCACTTGGAACACAGACTGGGTTGCGCCTGCTGTAAATGATACTTTACGTTTAACTTCTCTTTTTAACGATTCGACTTTGGTGGCAGGTGCAAGTAATTCCATAAATGTGGATTTGACGCGTACCCTTTTAAGCATTGGACTTTCTGACTTCTTATCTATACCTGACACAACGATTAAACAAAATTTCAATCCTCAAGTTAATCTTAGTAATGTTCCTCCTGGCTATCAATTTGTCAATTCGATTGAAGAGCATGAAATAAGTTTAGACCCAGTTCAATTGAAAAAAATTCATGTTTCTCAAGGGGGCATTCTTGTAAAAGTTTCAAATCCTATTGGAACAAGAGCTTTTTTTACAATCCAGCTACCTGGTATTACAAGAAATGGAGTTGTTTTTGAAAAAAATTATACTGTTGAAGCAGGAACCGTTTTAAATCCTGGAGCCGCTGAAGAATATTTAGACATTTCAAATTATGATATTGATTTGAGAGGTGAACAAGGACTCGATTTTAATTTAATTCAATCTAAACTCATAATAAAAACCGATCCTGATGGACCTGCGATTTCAATTTCTACAAGTAACGTTTTTCGATTTGAAGCAACTTTTTCCAACTTAAAAATTGATTATGCTAAAGGTTATTTTGGAAATCAAATTTTTGAAGAATTGAGCACTTTTGATGTTCCTTACTTTAATAATATTACTGAAGGTTCAATTACATTACCAAATACAGCTTTGCAAATTATTGTCGAAAATGGAATGAAACTATCTTTAAAAGGAAAAATTACACAAGCTTCAAATATAAATACGAATGGAATATCTGTTAACCTCAGCTCCAATCAATTAAACAATGATTTTTATGTTTCTCCAGCAACTGGCGCATGGAACACCTTATCCCCTACCTATCAGCAATTGAGTTTTGATGAAAACAATAGTAACATTAAAAATTATTTGGAAAATTTGGGCACCTCTCATCAGATTGGATATCAACTTCAATTAAATCCTTGGGGAAATGTATCTGGTGGCAACGATGAAATTTTTCCATTTAGTAAAATCAAATTAAAAGTTAAAGCACAATTACCACTTTTTTTATCTGCAAATGGCTTGACTTTAAAGGATACTTTTAATCTGGACTTAGAACAAGATAATGCAAAAACACACATTGAAAGTGGAACAATAACCATGAAAGCAACAAATGCTTTTCCTTTGTCTTGCGATGCTGTTTTATATCTAATGGATTCTAGTAATGTGATTTTACATACAGTTGTTGCTAATGCTCAAATTTCTTCCGCTTTACTCGGAGCTTTGGATAGCACAGATGGGTTGTACAAAAAGAAATCTGATGTTGATTTTGTACTCTCGGATGCAATATTAAATGATATCAATAAAATTAAAAAAGTGATGGTAGAAGCGCGTTTTGACACCCCCAATCCAAGTACAGGTTTAAGTGAAATGCAATCCATTCCTTTAGGTGCATTTTTAGCTGTGAAACTGAATGTTAAATTGAATACTAAAATTATTCTATGATGAAATTTAAATTGTTATTACTCCTTTTATTCACTCAAATTTCAGCTTTCGGACAGCATTTTATTCCAATGAATTTCGACACTTTGATTGAACCAAAACAAGAAATTATATTAACAGGAATAGTTGATGCAAGTTCATCTACTTTGGGATTTGATATTGTAAATAAATTTCTTTTTGGCGGAGAAATAACTTCAGAAATGAAAGACAAATCACTTGAAAGACACAATAGTTTGAATCGCTTTGGTTCCGATGCAAATGTGGAATTAGAATACCGAAACTATAAAGCTAAGTTATTCAAAAGTGAACAATTTGGGTTCTTAGTGAAAGCAGGAATATATAATTTCAACCAACTGATTTATTCGAAAGATGTTTTCCAATTAGCGATGTACGGAAATGCCGATTTTTTAGGTGATACAGCCATTTTATCTGGAACACAATTCAAAAGCACCACCTTTCAAAAAATTGGTTTTGGGTTAATTGATAAATTCTCAAAATCTTCTGTTACTTTTAATTTCGTTGGCTTAAATAATAGTACTTCAATCAATTTGGACCGCATGGAAATGTATCAATCTGCTAGTGCAGACACATTAAAGATAGCTTATACAGGCGATTATAATTTTTATGACAATTCAGATTTTTTCAAAGGAATTGGTGTTGCCATTGATTTTGATATTCGATTCAATAGTTTCAATAGAAAAGGTGACGTTGCTTATTTTCAAGTAATGGGTAGAAATCTTGGATTTGTTAGTTCAATTAGTTCTCAATCAATTTATTCATCAAATAGTCAAGTTACTTACACAGGATTTACTTACGACGAAATTGTGAATGGCGGATCAATTATCACTGATAATTTAGCTTTAATGGACTCACTTGGAATTGAAGAAACAACATCAAAACCGACTCAATTTTTACCCGGATTAATACAAGTATCTAAATTGGTGGATGTCAATTCAAAACGTAAAATACAAGAATTTTATGGTGGAAGAATGTACTTGAGCAAAATTGCGATTCCACAAGTTTTTGGCGGTGTAAATTATCGTCCAATAGATTTTTTAAATGTAGGTGCAAGTGCCTCTTATGGAGGGTTTTCAGGTTTACGTGGTGGTGCTTATCTTTCTTACAATACTTCTAAAATCAACTTAGGAATTTCCAGTGAAAATTTATTCAGCAAAATTGGTGTTTCATACTTAATTCGTTTACAATGCGCATTTTAATTCAACTTTTCGCCCTTTTTGCATTAACAAATGCGAGTGCACAGATTTCCTTTTATAAACTTTATTCTGGGACAGGTTATGATAAAGGAGAAGGAATCGTTCAATTGGAAGATTCTTCTTATGTAATTTCAGGCTCATCAAGTAGTTGGGATGGAAGTTCACAAGCTTTTCTCTTAAAACTCGATAGTTTGGGGAATTACAAATGGAGTCAGCATTATGGAGGTCCTGAATCTGAAACGGGAAAACGTGTTCTTTACAACAAAGATTTAGGGTTCTACGTTGCAGGATCTTCGAATTCTTTTGGAGCGGGAGATTTTGATGCTTATCTCTTTAAAACAGATTTAAATGGTACGAAAATTTGGGAGAAAAACTATGGTAAACCGGGTAATTGGGAACGCATCAACGATGCTGTAATGGCTTCAGATTCTGGGATTGTAATGGTTGGAGAAACCTTAAATATGAACTCAGGAAATTCTGATATTTTAATTATTAAAACGGATAAAAATGGTGATACTCTTTGGACAAAACAGATGGGTGGAGAAGGAATTGATATCGCAAATACAATTGTAAAAAAAGGTGATAATTTTCTAATTGGTGGCGAATGGTATATTGAAGATTCACTTGTAAATAAGGGATTTATAATTGAAATTGGCCCTACTGGCACTATTTTATGGCAAGATACAATCAGCCACTTGACGGGTCATTATGTTGTTACTGATTTATCAATAGGAGATAGTAAATATTATGTTGCGGGCTATCGATTAAAACCCAATGGGAAAAGTGGTGCCTATACTGCGGCATTCAATAACGATGGAACTTTATTTAGTCAATACACAATTGATAATGCTCAAAATCCAAATATTCAGAATAAAGAAATTATGTTCAACCCGATTGCAAACAAAGTCGCTATTGGATATTACACTCAAAATTCAGGAACTTTTCAGGATACTTTTGATTTAGTATTTGCTTATTTTGATCCAAATTATGTGGAATGGATGAATCAATTTACAACTGTTTTAAACGCTGGTGTTGACGAAATTGGACAATTATTACCAACTTCTGACGGAGGTTATGTTGCAGTTGGAACGAATACAAATACAGGTGTAGCTCAATATACATTGAACGGTGGAAGTAATCTCTATTTGATGAAAGTTGATGGTAATGCTAATTATCCAAATAGTGATGGTGAGTATACTTTAAATCAACTCGTTGGAATTGAAATCAACACAGAACTATTCAAAGGAAAAGTGTTTCCGAATCCTTTCAAGGACGAATTTACAATTGAAATGGAAGGTGCTGAAAATACAAATGCTACTTTACTAAATAACCTTGGACAAGAAATTGCATCATTTAATTTTCAAAGTGTAGTCACCTATTCTACTTCATTTTTATCTGGCGGAACGTACTTTCTGAAAATGGGAAACTCAGTAACGAAATTGGTGAAACTGGATTAATAATGTTGAGTTTTTAATGTTGAATGTTGAATTAAAAATGTAGAATTTAGAATTAAGAGTTAAGAGTTGAAAATATTTTCTTCAAATATAAATTCACCAAAGTTTTCTTTGTCTAACAACCCTAATCAAGGATCAATTCGCCGCGGCAAATCAAAAATTTCATGTCACTTCGAGTATAGATTTATAAAGATTTTCTTCAAAACAATTCTAATCAAAACTCAAAAATTAAGAATCAAAAATCACAAAGATTTTCTCCTTTCCAACTCCCTCATAATCAATGAAAGCTCTCTACTTGTTTGACCAGCAACAGAGGTGTTTTCGTCGGCTCTTCTTAACAGATAAGGCATAACTTCGTTCACCGGTCCAAAAGGAACATATTTAGCAACTTGGAAGCCTTCGTGCGATAAATTATAAGAAATATGATCACTCATTCCCAATAACTGTGAGAAATAAAAATTCTTGTTATCAGGAGATATATTGTTCTCTTTAAGTAATTTAGTTAAAATTAAAGAACTTTCTTCGTTGTGTGTACCAGCGCAAAGTGCGAAAACATCCGAATGCGTCACTATTACTTTTAAGGCAACATTGTAATCAAAATCAGTTGCTTCTTTCCTTGATTGAATCGGAGAAGGATAATTCATCATAGTTGCTCGTTCTCGTTCTTTTTCCATGTATGCGCCACGAACTAATTTTACTCCGTAGAAGACACCATTTTTTTTCGCAATTTCGTAACAATCTTTCAAAAATTCTAAGCGATCATGACGGTACATTTGCAATGTGTTGTAAATAATTGGTTCTTCTTTATTATACTTTAGCATCATATCAAAAGTCCAAGTATCAATTGCATCCTGAATCCAAGTCTCCTCAGCGTCAAAAAACAATGGTACTTTTGCATCATAAGCTGCTTTGGCAATTTTATCAATTCGATTAACGATTACATTAATCTCCATTTGCTCTTGGTCTGAAAAATTGTAATGTTTGTTGGATGCTTTCTCAAGTAAATCAAAACGTGCAATTCCAGTCACTTTAAATACTGCAAAAGGAATGTTACTATCATTTTTTGCGCGGTCAATAGTACTGATTATGATATCCACCGTTTTATCAAAATCTTCATCAGAGGTTTTACCTTCAACAGAGTAATCCAAGATTGTTCCAACTTGAAAAGAACCCAAGTGTTTTATCGTTTCTGCGCATTCATCTATTGTTTCCCCACCACAAAATTGTTTAAAAATAGTAGCTTTAACAGGTTTACGAATTGGCAATCCAATTTTTAGTGCCAAGTTGGTAAAAAACTTACCAATCTTCACAATTGTTGGTGAAGCAATAATTTTAAACAGCCAATAAGCACGTTTTAAATCCTTGTTTGTCTTGCTTTGAAAAGCTACTTCAGTATTGTCAAAAGATATCATGCGCCAAAAGTAATTGCTTTTTTAAAAACAGAATCCAATCTTTAAAGTTTAATTACTTTTGAGCCACATTTTAAATATGAAAACGCTCTCCAACTCACAAACACACGTAGAAATTGGTTCCATAACAGAAGGCTCGTTAAGTTTAGTTCTTCAAGCTTACCAAAATCACAATTTAATCATTATTGTGGATGAAAACACCCATGATGCCTGCCTTGAGTACATGATTACTTCTTTTCCAGAATTGGAGCGTGCGGAAGTAATTTTGTTACCTGCTGGAGAAGAAAATAAAGTTATGGAAGTTTGCTTTCAAGTGTGGCAAGCCTTTACTGAATATGGATTCGGGCGTAAAGATTTAGTAATCAATTTAGGTGGTGGAGTGGTAACAGATATGGGTGGATTCATTGCTTCGATTTTCAAACGCGGACTAAGCTTTATCAATATTCCAACATCGCTACTAGGAATGGTTGACGCATCAATTGGTGGGAAAACGGGAATCGATTTAGATCATTACAAAAATCAATTGGGAACTTTTTCACATCCAACACATGTTTTTATTGACCCTATTTTCTTAAGTACTTTACCTGGAGAGGAAATTTTCAATGGTTACGCCGAAATGCTCAAACACGCTTTGATCAAAGATAAAGAACTGTGGTCCAAAATCAGAAAAATCCACTCAGAAGTAGAATTAACAACACTAGAAATTATTTGGACTTCTGTAAAAATCAAAAACGATATCGTTGAAGGTGACCCAAGCGAAAAGGGCGAACGTAAAATATTAAATTTTGGTCATACAATTGGTCATGCACTTGAAAGTTATTTCTTAGATAAAACGCCCATTTCACACGGGCATGCTGTTGCATTAGGAATGTGTGCAGAATCGTTTATTTCTATGAAACGAGAGTGGATTAGTAAAGGGGAGTTCAGCGATATTGAAACAACAATCACTGCAAGTTTCCCAATGATATCGTTAAATGCTGATGAGGTAAGCTCCGTAATTTCGTTAATGTATCAAGATAAGAAAAATGAAGCAGGGAAAATTCTCGGAAGTCTTTTAAATGGAATCGGAAGCTGTTTATACGATATTGAATTAAGCGAAACAGAAATCGGCGAATCTCTTTTCCATTTGAGTTTATTGGCTAATTCAATGAATTGACAATTATAACTTAACAATTGCAGAAACGGATACATAATTGAAATTGAATTATGGTAATCCAAACTTCAATGAAAAAAATATTTCTCTTCACACTTTTTTAGAACAGTATCAAAAAATTCTTTCGTTTAGTTACTTGTAATTAAAGGTTTATTTCAGTTAATCTTTAATAAACTTAAGTCTGATCAATTCATTATTGATTGAACAAAATTCAATAAAATAAATCCCAGTGCTTAATAAAGAAACATCAATAATTTTGGTTGGTTCTGAAATCTGAACTAAGGCTCCAAATGAAGAAAATAACTTAAGCTCTTTTAACTGAAATTTTGACGTAACATTAATATTAAGCTTTTCATTCGTTGGATTAGGGTAAATAGATATTTCATTATTCGCTAATTCATCAATACCAATTGTAGAAAGTACATTTATAATTTCAGAGACTGAATTTAGGCTTTGACCATTAGAATTAGATGCAGTAAGCGAAACTGTATAAATACCTGAATTGTTGAACTGAATTTGAGGATTTTGGCTTGATATAGTTGTTCCATTTGTAAACTGCCATCCTGATGAAGGAGAAATTGTGTAAACCCAATTAGTTGGACAATCTGAAGTTAAATCTGAGACAATAATAGACTCTCCAGCGTTAATCGTATTAAAATTTACAGCAAAATCAGCATTTGGTAACGTTCCATTTCCTTCAACTAGAAGTAAATTTGTGTTTATTGTAGGTGAACAAATTAAATCTATTTGTCCTGAAGGCCACTTTACAATAACCGAATCAATAGTAGTAGCAGCACCTATTCCAAACTGAACATTTAAGGTACCCATGTGTCTAAAACCAATTCCAGCTTGCACATCTCTAATTTGTTTGCCCCAACTACCATAAATTTCAACTCGAGCGCCAATTCCGTTTCGATTACTTTGAACACCTTCTAAGTTCAATTTTATCCAATTATTTGAATTTCCACTGCTGAAATAAATATTATTACCTACTTGAACGTCAAGGAAGCCATCGTTATTTAAATCACCTATTGCGGCAACACCCATTGGTACTTGAATGGGGGTGAATGTAAAATCACCATTATTATACATGATGTAACCATTTGTGAAAACATCAGCAAAACCATCATTGTTAAAATCATAAGAAACGTATTCGATACTTAATCCTGTAAAGACATCCCAACCACTACCAAATGTTATGTTCGTAAATGTACCATCACCATTATTTTTCATTACTTTATGGCTTCCATCACTAAAAGAACTTGCACCAACTACAACATCCATATCACCATCATTATCAAAGTCATTCCAAGCTGAAGACCATGTTTGAACAGAATCAGAAAGATTGGCTTCTGATGAAACATTGGTAAATGTACCGTCTCCATTATTTCTATGTAGTTCATTGATTTTAGCCGTATTTTGACCTCCTCTACATTTAGCAATGAATAAATCTTGCAGACCGTCATTATTGTAATCTATCCAAATTGAACCGTAATTTCCACCATTAGGATGATCTCCAATTCCTCCTTGATTAAAAGTTAAATTTCCATTGCCATCATTCATGTAAAAAACATTAGGTGCTACATCATGACAGACAAAAGCATCTAAATTTCCGTCATTATTTAGATCTATAAAATTACTTCTTTGAGAAAAAACATAATCTGAGGTTGTGGAGTGACTATAGCCAGTACCATTTCCGTTAGATTTTAGAAAACTCACCCCATTTCCTCCTCCATATAGCAAATCGTTATAGCCATCTTTGTTTAAATCTCCTATAGCCATACTCCATGATGGCATATTAGGAATAGTAGGAGTTGTGTAATTTACAGCATTAAAACCACCTGTATTCGATTGAAAATGAACTTGTACGTTGTTCTCGGATACAGATACAATATCGTCTAAATAATCACCATTCATATCTGAAACAGCAATATTGTAACTTCCAGATATAGTTGATACAAATTCTGGAGTAAAATTTACATAAGTTGTATCAATAACTATTGGTGGTGTTTCTATTAATTCAAAAATAAATCCATTTGCATCCCATTTATCATCAAATGCTATAAAATATTCAGAACCTTGAACAACTTGAAATGACACAAGACATAAATAACCGGCTCCATTATCATCATCACCAGCAATACAATTTAAAGCCCCACAATTTCCATTATATATATGTACTCTATTATCCACATTTCCATTTGTAGTGAAGTCCGTTGTAACAGTTACTGTATAATCATCTGTGGGAATATATTTATACCATTTTCCTTTTGTAGCTCCTCCACCTCCAGTAGCGCAAATAGGATTAGGTATCTCAGTTCCATCTATTAAATTCACTGTGTAAGTTCCAGCGGTAATTAATTGTGAAGTCGAACATGTTTGTTGACCAACAAGTTTTGTTGTCAAAAGCAAACTAAAAAGTAGTATTTTTTTCATGTTAATCGCAGTTATTAATTGATAATATAAATTGTCGTAATAAGTTTACACCTTCGTCATGTACGATAGTTCTTCCAAGTAGTGGCATTCTATTTCCAGCCTCCGTTGAGTTTAAACGAAAATGCATCATTGATTTGTTCACGTTACCGGGTACAATAATCTCAACAAGAGTTTGGTTTATAACTTCATCAGGTGGAACACAAATTCCCATATTTACTGACTCGTCTGTTTCATCAAATGCTAATCTTAAGGGTCGATAATCACAATGGCTATTTTCTCTGTGGCAATGAGCGCAGTTAATATCAAGATAAGATCGCAACCTCAATTTGAGGGAGTGTGATTCGTCATTGTAGTCAACAGTAGAGACAATGGAATTTGGTATATTACTATCTAATTTCCCCAAAGCAACCCACTTTTGTAATTGATTTTGAATACCTGAGGAAAAAGGATAATCCGTATTTAAATTCTGTGGTTTAATTCCAATTGGAACAGCTTGACTATTCTTTTTATGACAAATTAAACATTCAGTTTCTGATGGAATTCTATAATTTGTAGATTTCGTAACACCATTTTGAAGAAACGATACATTTGTATAAGAACCATCCATTTGCAAATAAGCCTCTGTTTGATCTTCGTTCCAAACATATTCTGCAAAGATCCAACCTGTATTTTTTTTGATCATTAAGCGAGTTTCAATGATTCTAGTAGTATTTAATGGTTGAACACTATCGTAATAAAAAGTTTTTATCAATACAGCTCCAACGGGTAATTCTATCAGTTCATAATCTGCGACATAAGTTCCTTTTGAACCATTTGGAAGCCACATAAATCTTTTTTTCTTTGCGTAATCGGTAAATAAAGAAGAAGCTGGTTGATAAGGAATAACATCTGTATTTGGTTCTTGATTTTTTAAATCACCTTTAAAAAATTTATAATCAGATAATTTTGGATATGGAACTAAAGTAAGATCAACACTCACATCGTTCTGAATATCCACATCAGTATTAGGGTCATTAATTGCTTTTTTACAAGCAAAAAATGTCATTACCACTAAAAGGAATGAAAATAGTAACTTTTTAGAAAGACTATGACTCATTATATAAATATCTTAATTTCATTCAAATATAATAAAATAAGTTGTGAAAAACCAAATTTTCGAATTTCTTTTTACTTCAATTTTTTTTTCTTCGACCCAAGAGTACCGCGAATAAAACATCTATAAACTATTTTCTTTAATACTTAAAATTACCAAGAAATTCAATTTAAAAAAATTGGGTGTTCAAATGTGTCAGTGAGTACTTTATACCAATTTACTTGTTAAATGACGCAATTGAAAATCTATCTGGTATAATGCCGAGTTAGTTTTCAACAAGTATTTATACGACAATTGAAAACAACTTCGGTATTATTTGTATAATCAATGAATTCGTTAGATTACAACTCATCACTCGCATAAACTATTTCTCCTTTGATAACAGTTTTCCAAGAGAAGTTTTGCTGGAAATTGGGTGCAGATCGCAGTGGATTTTCGAAAATAACAAAAGTTGCATCTTTTCCTTTTTTCAAAGTCCCAATTCTATTCTCGTCAAAAGAGGCGAAAGCTGCCCAAGCAGTCATTCCACGAATCACTTCTTCTAAACTCAAAGACTCAGAAGGCAAGAAGCCATCCATTGGTTGATTAGACGCATTTTTCCGTTCAACAGCTGCGTGTATAGTTAAAAAAGGATTGGTCAATTCGACAGGGAAATCAGTTCCAATTGCCAACATTCCATATTGTTTCAGTAAGGTTTTATAGGCGTAAGCACCTTTGAGTCGTTCTTTACCAATTCTACTTACTGCCCAACGTTGATCAGATACAGCATGTGTTGGTTGCACGGATGGAAAAACGGCATATTCAGCAAAACGAGCAAAATCCAAAGGATCAACAACTTGTGCATGTTCTATTCGGAAACGATGGTCTTTTTTACGCTCGAACGCATTTTTATAAATCGATAAAATCAAAGCATTAGCTGAGTCACCGATGCCATGCGTGTTCATTTGATAGTTGTTATTCAAACAAAAATCTGCAATCGACTTAATTTCAACAATCGAAGTCAACAACAATCCATGTGAATGATGTGCGTCTGAATAGGGTTTTTTGAGCAAGGCACCTCGCGAGCCAAGGGCGCCATCAGCATAAACTTTGAAACTTCGAATATGTAAATTTTTGTAACGATAAGGGCCATTTTTTCGAGCGAAATTAAAGTTCTCTTTCGATGGTAATAACATCGCGTATAAATTAATTTTCAAGTTATTATCTCTTACTAAATTTTTAAATAAATCAATGTGTTTGAACTCAATTCCTGCTTCGTGAACACCTGTAATTCCATACATCAATAGCTCATTTTGAATCTCGAGTATCGTTTCTGAAACTTGTTTGTTCGTATATTTTGGTAAGTATTTTTGAACCAAGTTAATCGCATTATCAATCAATAAGCCTGATGGTTTTCCATTTTCAAGTACAATTTCTCCCCCTTCAATTTTTGTGTTTTCATCGATTCCAGCTTTCTTCAATAAATAATCATTTACCAATGCTGCGTGACCGTCAATTCTTACCAAACAAACTGGAATTGTTGGGAAAAGTTGGTTTAATTTTTCATTACTTGGTAAAGCAGAGTTTCCCCAAAGCGATTGATCCCAACCTCTTCCGATTACAAACTTTTTATTTTTTCTACTGGCATATTTCTCACAGCGAACAATTACCTCTTCAAAGGATTTTGAACCTACCAAGTCTGCACCTAATCGCTGTTCTGCATAAGAAATGAGATGTCCGTGTGCGTCGGTTAAACCGGGGTATAAATCTTTACCTTGCGCGTCAATTGATTCATCGTATCGGTATTTATTTAAAATCTGTCGCTCTGGACCAACTTCGATAATTTTTCCATCGCGAATAGCCATTGCTCCTTCAACAGTGTTTAGATCGTCCATTGTGTGAATGCGCGCATTGTGGATAACCATATCAACTTTGATTCCTTTCATACAGGAACTTAAGAATAGCAAGAGGAGAATTGGGAGGTGTTTCATTTTTTTTTCTTTAGGATGTTAGGACTTTAAGACATTAGGATTTTAGGACATTAGGATAATAAGACTTTTGGGATTTTAGACTTTTTAGGTGATTTAGAGTAATTTGCAATCCGCCGCGGCGAGTAATCTTCTAATTTGCATTTCGTAATCTGCAATCCAAAACTAAAAAGGATATCCAATTCCAAAGTTAATAGACGGAACAAAAGGCTTAGGCATAATTTTCTTTACTTGATCTAAAGTCATTCCGAACGCTGACATTCCTTCCTGATAATATGTTTTTCTGAAATTTTCTTTTGTAAATAAATCTTGGAACACCCATCGAGCACCATCAGCAAAAGCAGGATTGTAAATCGGAAATCCGAAATCTAAACGTATAATAAAGAAATCCAAATCCATTCGAATTCCTGCTCCTGCTGCAACGGCAATTTGAGGTAAAAAAGTCTTGAATTTAAACTGACTTCCGATTCGACTTTGTTCTTCTTTGTATGTCCATATATTTCCAAAATCAGAGAAAATAGCACCTTTGAAAAGTGATCCCATCGAAAAGCGATATTCTAAAGATCCACCAATGCGAATGTCAGCTATTTGGGTTGCCAAACGATTAGTGTCTAAGTGGTATTTGTAGGCTCCAGGACCTAAAGAACGTGCTCGCCAACCTCTATTGTCATTTGATCCACCAGCAAAAAAGCTATAGTCGTAAGGCATTGAGGTTTTTGTGTTCCCATAAGGAATTCCGAATCCGGCGTTTAATTTAACATGTCCAGAAGTATTATTAGGTAATTTTCTTGTTAGAATATATTGATTGTCAAATCGAACAAACTGGGAATAAGGTAAATTATTGAATAAATACTGATTATTGGCTGTATCTTGTCTTGCTTTAAAAAAAGAAAGTGTATTTCCTGCCGCATCCAACGAAGCTGTATAATAAATTGCTGCATTTAAAAAGCGTTTTTTACCATCTTTAAAATCTTTTTCTTTGTTGTTATATTCAAAACTAAACTTCAAATCCTGCCAAATAAATTGATTGCTGTAAGTGTTTGTTAAAAAAACATCATTGATTTGATTCAACTGATTCGTAAATGCTGTGCTTTTATCAATATTTACGAATTTAATGATTGAAGCGCCAGGTAAACCTATTTGAAAAATTTGGGTTTTCCCAACTAAAAATTTCCATAAGTAATTAAGCTGAAAAACTCGTCTGTCAAAGATATCGCGGTTTTCCCAGTTCATCGCAAGCGCCATTAAAGTTCTTGGTTTTTGACGTTTCGACATTTTAGTTACAGGTACAGGAAATAATCCAGGCATATCAAACTTAATACTTGGTCCAATTTCAAAGGTGTTGAATGTTCGAGAACGTGTATTATCATCAAAAACTTGAGGTTGCGATTCAAAACCACCACCGATAGAGATAGTCATTTTTTGTGCACCTTTTGCCAAATTTTTATTGGTGTAATTAACGGAAGCAGAAACTCCAAGCAAACCGAAAGAAGTTGTAAACTTTGGTTCAATTCCAAAAGAATTCTTTTTCGCAGCTTGAAGAAAATAATGAACATTTACTTTGTTTGTCCCCTGAATTTCAACGATTTCAGTTTTAATAGAAGTGAAGATTCCCAATTGATTTAAACTTCTATAACTCCGATCTAAGTAATATTCTTTGTATTTATTTTCGTGTTCTAAATAATTTTGCAATTCCAATAAACCGGGTCGCACCCACGGGCTTTTGCCGTTATAAGTTACATTAATTATTCGAAAAACATCTTTACTTCCTTTTGTTAATTTTTTCTGTTTCAATTTCTTTTTGGAATAATTAATTTCCTCGTATTTGATTTTATTTAAGGTAATCGTATACTTTTCAAATTCCGGATTTTTATTACTGTAAATTCCTTTTTTAATCAATTCCTTGTAAAATTGGCCCTTAAAATTTAGTGTATCAGCTAAGTGAAAGAAAACATCATTAACAACTGTGGCTTTAAATCTAACTTTAATAAGCGAGTCGCTGTTATTTGGATCTGGGATATAACGGTCTTCAAACTTAACGACAAGATTAACTTTCATTGTGTTTTTGAAAGTATCTGCAACAAATTTCATATTTGAACTGTAAAACTTATAAATTTCTTCATCGCGCATAAATTTGGCAACTGTTTCACGGTAATCGTCCAAGTAATTGATGTTGAAAGGTTTTCCAATAAGTGGATTTTCTCCCGTTCCTTCCATGGTTCGTTTTAAAAAAAGATTGTATTTTCCAATAATCAATGAAGAGCCTTCGACTTTCACAGAATCAATAAGATAAACTGGGCCCGAATTAATGGTGTAAGTTGGAATTGCAAAACGTTTATTTTCATTGAATTGAACTTTAGCGCTCACTGAATTATAGTAGTATCCACGTTTCTTTAGATACAATTCTAATTGTTCAACACTTTTATTGTAAAGAATCGTGTCAAATACAATAGGTTTTTGTCCGAATTTATACTTGATACGTTCGCGCAATAGCACGTGATCATAAACCGTGTCTTTATAAATTTTCTCAGTGTATTCAATTCTGTTTTTTTTACGTGCTTTCTCAATTCTATTTTCGTTAATTTCTTTCGTTTTACGTTTTTTACGTTCTACTTTTTTATAGAATTTCTGAATTTTAATTTCTTTTCGATTGGCAACATTTGCAGAGTCTATTGTGTTAAATATGCGTAACTTAAAGTTTATTCCTAGTGTTTTTTGATTAGGCTGTTGGCGAATAATTGGCAAAACATCATCTATTAAGATTGCTTTATTATCAATGTTAACAATATTTGTTTTAAGCAAATAGCGATTCTCGGGTACATTCCGAGTGATGTTGCAAGCACTCAAAACGAGCAACAACAAGAGTAGATTTATATTTTGTAATTTCGCTTTTTTCAACATTATTAAGATTGCAAATTTAACATTATTCAATTGGAAACTATTTCGATTCAAAAGATTAAATGGATTAGGTCGCTTCACCTAAAAAAAAATAGGGAAAAAGAAAATCTCTTTCTCGTGGAAGGTGAAAAAATAGTGAATGAGTTGATTCAAAATTTTCCGGAATTGATTCGTTTGATTGTTTGTAAAAGTTCGTTTGCAGAAAAATCTGTTGAACTAAAGACTGTTGGTAAAGAGCTTATTTTTCATGCAAATTCTGAAGAAATGGAGCGAATTTCGACTTTAAATACCGCCTCAACTGTTCTAGCTGTTGTTGAAAAATTTCAAGTCAAAGAAATTGATGCTTCAAAAAGTTTGTTGCTCTTAGATGGAATTCAAGACCCTGGAAATTTAGGGACGATTATTCGCACCGCAGATTGGTTTGGAATTGACCAAATTATGTGTTCACCAACAACTGTAGATTTATACAATTCAAAAACACTTCAAGCAACAATGGGAAGTTTTTTACGTGTCAATGTCCACTATGAAGACTTAAAACCCTTCCTGTTCGAAAATCAAAATAAAGTATACGCTGCCTTAATGGACGGAATTCCATATCAACAAATTCCAAAAGAGAAAGTAAAAATGATTCTTTTAGGTAATGAAGGAAAAGGTATCAGTCCAGAATTACTTCCTTTGTTAAAAAACCCACTAACGATTCCTGGAAAAGGACAAGCAGAATCGCTGAATGTCGGAATCGCTTGTGGTATTTTGTTGAGCTATTTTTGTGGGGAGTGAGAAAAAAGACTTTAGGATATTAAGAGTTTAGGAGGGAATGATGAATGATGAATGAGGGAATGACTTTAGGATATTAGGATATTAGGACGTTAAGATTTTAAGACGTTAAGACTTTAGGATATTATGAGAGAATAATATTATGAGAAATGAGGGAATTGGGATTAACATAATCTGCAATCCGTAATCTTCTAATCTGTAATCCGTAATCACCCAATCTGCAATCCGTAATCACCCAATCTGCAATCCGTAATCTTCTAATCTGCAATCCGTAATCACCCAATCTGCAATCTGTAATCTTCTAATCTGCAATCCGTAATCACCCAATCTGCAATCTGTAATCTTCTAATCTGCAATCCGTAATCTTCTAATCTGCAATCCGTAATCTTCTAATCTGCAATTTGTAATCTTCTAATCTGCAATCTGCAATCTGTAATCTAAATCCCCCTATCCAACAAATACAAAAAACTACCAATTCCTGCAGCGCCGAGCTCCAATTCTCTTTTATTTACGCTTTCAAACACATCACTTGGGGCATGATGAAAATCAAAATAGCGTTGAGAGTCGGGAACAAAACCAAAACAAGGAATTCCAGGAAAAGAATCTTTTAAAGGACCGATATCAACACCACCGTAACCTTTTTCGAAGATATGTAAATCGTAATCTTTGAAATTCGAAGCAAAGGTTTTCAAAAATGCAACTTGTTGATCACTTCCATCACATGTGAAACCTCTTGGTGCAAATCCACCACGGTCACTTTCTACAGCTGCAATGTGTTTTTCGCCTTTTTCCTTCACCCAAGTTGCGTAGGTTTTTCCACCCATATTTCCGTTTTCTTCGTTCATAAAAAATACCACACGCAAGGTATGAATTGGCTTGTAATTCATTATTTTTAAAATACGTAAAGCTTCCAAACAGTGAATGACACCGGCACCATCATCGTGTGCTCCTTCGCCGGTGTCCCAAGAATCCAAATGTCCGCCAAAAGTGATTATTTCATTTGGGAATTTTGAACCTGTCATTTCACCGATAACATTGTAAGAAGTAGCATCTGGAAAAACGCGACAATCCATTTCTAAAACCAATTCTGCTTTGCCTTTTTTCAATTCTTCTGAAAGTAATTGTGCATCTTTTGTTGCCAAAGCACCAGCTGGAATTCGTGCAATATCCGCTTCATAATACATTGAACCCGTATGTGGGTGAACGTCCAAAGGCAAACCAAGGGAACGAATCACAACAGCTTTTGCACCCAATTTTCCTGCTTCAACCGCACCATTTCCACGAATAGCGTAACATGCGCCATAAGCTTTAAAAGTTTGAATTTGTGCAGCATCCATTTCTTGATTCAAAAAAACAATCTTTCCTTTCACTTGATTTTCAGTTGCTTTCTTTAAATCATCAATTGTTTTAAATTCAACTACTTCGCCTTGCAACAAACCATCGGTACCAATCGAACCTCCAAGCGCTAGTAAATGTAGTTTGATTAATTTACCCGTTTTCGTGCGAATCCAAGCGCTTTCTTTGGTGCCTCGTTCCCAATGTGGTACTTTAATTTCTTGCAAATACACTTTGTCGAAAGCATATTCGCGCATTTTTTTCTCGCTCCATTCAACTGCCATTTGTGCTTCTGCTGAACCTGATAGCCGCGCACCAATATCTTTACACAACTGACGTAAATCTTCGTGAGATTTTCCACGTAGCAATGCTTCATCGTAAACTTTACGGATAAATGCAGAATCAGTTTGAGCAAAAATTGAAATCGAAAAAAACACGCTTATGCAAAGAAAATATAAATGTTTCATTTGTTTTAGTTTGAGATAATACCTAAAATCCACAAGCAATTCAGAAAAGGAAGATAATCGTTCATCTAAATAACTACTTTATAGAATTTTAACCCTTCTATTTTTCAATAATTTTAAAAATTATCAAATTAACCCAGCACTACTCGTCGATAAATCTCTACTTACTTTTTTGAATAATCCTTGTAATACTTTTCCTGGTCCAACTTCAATCACTTCAGTACAACCATCAGTAAGCATATTTTGCATAATTTGAGTCCATTTTACAGCGCCTGTCAATTGAAGAACAAGATTTTCTTTAATCACAGCTGGGTCAGAAACGGCTGCTGCATTGATGTTTTGGTAAACTGGACAAATCGGTGTTGAAAATTGCGTTGATTCAATCGCAGCTGCTAATTCCTCACGAGCAGGTTCCATTAAAGGTGAGTGAAAAGCACCACCAACAGGTAAAATTAAAGCGCGTTTTGCACCAGCTTCCAATAAACGTTTACACGCTTCCTCCACCGCTGGAATCGCACCTGAAATCACTAATTGTCCCGGGCAGTTATAATTCGCGGGAACAACAACTCCGTCAATTTCATTACAAATTTTTTCAATTACTTCGTCATCCAAATTCAATACTGCTGCCATAGTAGAAGGTAGCGCCTCACACGCTTTTTGCATTGCTATAGCTCGTTTATAAACCAATTTCAAACCATCTTCAAAGCTCAAAGTTTTATTTGCAACTAAAGCTGAAAATTCACCTAATGAATGTCCCGCCACCATATCAGGATTAAAAGCATCACCCAAACAGGCCGCCAAAATAGTTGAATGCAAAAAGATTGCTGGTTGCGTCACTTTCGTTTGTTTCAATTCTTCATCCGTTCCTTCAAACATAATTTTCATGATATCGAAACCAAGAATTTCATTGGCTTTGTGAAATAATTCTTTTGCTAAATCGGAATTATCAAATAAATCTTTACCCATTCCAGAGAATTGAGCACCTTGACCTGGGAATACGTATGCTTTCATTGGTGTTTAGTTGTTTTCTAATGTTGTGTTAAATATCATTGCAAAATAGTCGATTACATTAAATAGTTTTTACAATTGCACGTTTTAATAATGATGAACTTCAATTAAATTATTCGAAAAAATGAAACTGACATTGGACTGTATTATCTATTACGTTGTTAATATCAAATCTTCATCTAAATTCATTTATTCTTTTTCAAATCTCGTATTAGATTAATTCATTTAAACATTAAGAAAATTTGCCTTCAGGACATTTTCCAGAAACTGCAATTAATTCTGAATCAGCTGATTTAAGCGAATTATTAAGCCGTTCAATTTCGTAAATTCTACGTATCATAAAAAATTATTTACCCCTCAAATGTAGTGCTTTTTTACTAGATTTGGGTAACTATTATATAATTTTGTCTACTTGAAAAAAAATTATTAACCCCCAAAATGTTGCTTTTTTTAATAGATTTAGGTAGTGAATAAATAAATTATCACACTCAAAAATAGATTGAAAATTACCAAACATTCCTAACAAAACTGAAAGTTTCTGAAACTTCTTTAACTTTGAACCACAATGGATTTTCAACTCGTTTCAGATTACCAACCAACGGGCGACCAACCAGAAGCAATTCGTCAGTTAGTTGCTGGTCTGCAAGCTGAAATCGAGCACCAAACTTTACTCGGTGTGACGGGAAGTGGAAAAACGTTTACAGTGGCAAATGTCATTGCAAATGTAAATCGTCCGACTTTAATTCTTTCTCATAACAAAACGCTAGCAGCACAGTTGTACGGAGAATTCAAACAATTTTTCCCTCACAATTCCGTAGAGTATTTCGTTTCCTATTACGATTATTATCAGCCAGAAGCGTATTTGCCGGTTACGGGAACTTACATCGAAAAAGATTTACAAATCAACGATGAAATTGAAAAACTACGACTTTCAGCTACCTCTGCCCTACTTTCAGGAAGAAAAGATGTGATTGTAGTCGCTTCCGTTTCGTGTATTTACGGTATCGGAAATCCAAGTGAGTTTAAGAACAGTATTGTCAATTTGAAAGTCGGACAAACGGTTGCACGCAATAAGTTTTTGTTTCGATTAGTAGAGAATTTATATTCACGAGCAGGAGATACTTTTGGTCGTGGAATGTTTCGCGTGAGTGGAGACACGGTTGATATTTTCTTGGCTTATGCTGATTATGCGTTGCGAATTGCCTTTTGGGGAGATGAAATTGAAGCCATAACTTCGATTGACCCTGAGACGAACCAAAAAATTGAAACCTATAAAGAAATTGACATTTTCCCTGCGAATTTGTTTGTTTCGAGTCCTGAAAATACACGTCAAGCAATTGAACAAATCCAAGATGACTTAGTAGCGCAAGTTGAAAATTTCAAAAAAGAAGGACGCTTGGAAGAAGCAAAACGCTTGGATGAACGTGTGAATTACGACTTGGAAATGATTCGTGAGTTGGGTTATTGTTCTGGAATTGAGAATTATTCGCGTTATTTCGACCGCAGACAACCAGGTGAACGTCCTTTCTGTTTGTTGGATTATTTTCCCGACGATTATTTAATGGTGATTGATGAGAGTCACGTGACTTTACCGCAAGTTCGTGGAATGTATGGTGGCGATCGCGCTCGAAAAATAAATTTGGTAGACTACGGTTTTCGTCTTCAAGCAGCAATTGATAACCGACCTTTGAAATTCGAAGAATTTGAAGGAATGTTTCACCAAGTGATTTATGTTTCTGCAACGCCTGCTGATTACGAGATTGAAAAATCTGAAGGTGTGATGGTGGAACAATTGATTCGCCCGACTGGTTTGCTCGATCCCGTAATTGAAGTGCGACCAAGTAAAAATCAAATTGATAATTTAATAGAATCCATTCAAGAGCGTATAGCTGTAAATGAACGTATTTTGGTGACCACATTAACCAAACGAATGGCGGAAGAATTGCAAAAATACTTGGATAAACTCGGGATTTTGTGCCGCTACATTCACAGTGAAATTGACACAATTGAACGCGTCGAAATTTTACGTCAGTTGCGTTTGGGTGATTTTGATGTATTGATTGGCGTTAACCTTTTGAGAGAAGGACTCGATTTACCCGAAGTTTCTTTAGTTGCTATTCTCGATGCCGACAAAGAAGGATTTTTGAGAAACGAACGTTCGTTGGTGCAAACCGTTGGACGCGCTGCAAGAAACGTAAATGGTTTTGTGATTATGTACGCCGATAAAATGACTAAATCGATGCAAAAAACGATTGATGAAACCTTGCGTAGAAGAAAATTACAAATCGATTACAACGAAGCGCATGGTTTGGTTCCAACTGCTTTGAACAAATCGAAAGAGAAGATTATGGAATCCACAATGGTTGCTGATGGCGAATCTGCTTTAAAAACCTTGCGTTACGAACAATCACAAGAAGTGGCGTTGGCAGCAGAAGATCGTCCGCAATACAACAATCCAATTGACATTGAAAAACAAATGAAAGCAACTAAAAAAGCAATGGAGAAAGCAGCGAAAGAGCTAGACTTCATCGAAGCTGCACGTTTACGCGACCAATTATTTGACTTAGAAAAACAACTTAAAAAATGAATACAAACGACCTTTTAAAATATTTTAGAACTGCAGCCTTAATCGAAGGATTTTCGTGGTTCCTATTAATTATCGCAATGATTTTAAAATACGGATTTGAAATCCTAAAACCTATAAAATTTACGGGTTGGTTCCACGGACTTTTTTTCGTGATTTACTGCGGAATTCTTCTTTTACTATTTATAAAACAACGCTTTAACTTCAAAGATTCACTTATTCTATTCATCGCTTCTTTCGTGCCTTTTGGAACATTTTGGGCGGAGAGAAAATTTTTGAGAGGGGAATATTGAGTAAGTTGAAAGTGGAGAACTGAAAACTGAAAGTTAAAAGAGAATTCACATTAATTTGTCACTTCTGTCAACTTACTACTATCTTTTCACCATAAAAATCGCATTCACGACCATTAATTTTCCGTTTTCCCAGAAGCCTCTGAATAAGGGATTATCAACTAAATAAACAACTGAACCTGAGCCCATAGGGTGAACGCCTGCTGTTAATGCTTCCGATTGTGATTTTTTCACTTTTGAACCAACAAATCCATTTACAGGTAAGGCATCTTTTTTTAACTGAAAAACAGTTCCATCTGCCAACTGAAAAACTTCTGTCGTCAAACGCATTGTGTGGTAATCAGTGTAACCAAAAGCTAAAGGATTTGTATTGTCAATCGAACAAGGATAAATAGCTCCAGTAATTGACGAACTTATTTGGTGACGTTCCATATTTCCAAAAGATATCTTTTCCAAAACAGAATCTTCTTTATTTATACGCTTCAAACCAAATGTTTCATTATCGGCGAAAATACCTGCAGAACTCCCCAACACTATTAGTTTACCTCCTTTTTCAATCCAAGTAATTAGCGCTTTATTTTCACTTAAATTGGAACTTCCCTCAGGGACAAAAAGCACATCCAATTTCGACAAAGCATCCGACAATCTATCTTCGTAAATCAAATGAATTGGGTGATTAAACTGTTGTTCAAAGAAATGCCAAATTTCTCCAACGCTCAACGATGAATAATCATCTCCTAATAATACACCAATGTTTTGCTTTGGAATAGGCTTCACGCTGTAAGCACCAAAATCATTACCTGAATCAACAAAACCCGATTTAACTGCATTCAGTTCAGCTTTTAGTTCTCTTGCTACTTTGCTAACAATTGCGTCTAAATCAATCGTTTTATTTTCACCTTTCAATATAATTAAAGTTCCAGGCTCGTAATTTTTACCTTCAATTGCAAAGGCTTTTTCTGAAAAATAAACTTTTACATTTTCAGCTTGTAACTTCGCCAAAACTTGCGCTGATTTCATCGAATTCCAGCGACAAACATAAGCGTATGGAACTTCTAAAGCTTTAAATTCGGCAAAAACTGGTTTTACATAAGCTTTACCAACAATTTTTGTTTCAGATGCAAATGCTTGTAAACCAAATCCAAAAGGCAATGACCAAGCCGTAATGTCATACGTCAAGGAATCAGAAAGTTTTGTTTGTGGTTCAAATAGAACGTTAACTAAAGTTCCTTTATCTTGATCGGTTGAAACAAGTAAATCACCAGCAACTGTTTTGTACGATTCGACTTTTCCAGTATTAAAATTCCAACCTTTTACCGCTGTATTTTCAATTGCCACTTCGTAACGAATTCCGTTTTTGTCCAATAATTCCAATAAAGATTCCAACTTGTATTGATTTCCACTCAAAACATAACTTTTGTATTTGTAATTTTTCTTTTTACAAAATTCACGGTATTCTTTAATGAGTTTTTCGCTTTTATTTGAAGCAACCTCAACCGTTGAAATTCCTGTTGTGACATGATGCGTAACACGGTCTAAAAGCGACAAAGTATCACCAACTTGTGTAAGAACAGAAAGTCCAGCGCGACCACTTCCACCCTGTTCATAAGTCATTCCAATTGAACCATTAAAAGTTGGGTACGTATCCCCATAACTTGGATAGAGCAAGTCGAAAATCTCTTTTGAAAAATACAACCAGCCATTTTTGTCAAAATAGGATGCGTGATTCTTACCAATTTCTTTTTGGAAATCGCGTTGCCAATTAGTAATTACCTCGTGATAAGGTTCAGCCGCTGGAGGAAAATAGTACGGTTCGTTAATTCCTTGCTCGTGGAAATCAACGTGAACGTGGGGTAACCATTGATTATACTGTTTCACTCGTTGTTGCGATTCTACCTGTGTCATCCACGCCCAATCTCTGTTTAAGTCAAATAGATAGTGATTCGGACGACCGCTTGGCCAAGGTTCTTCGTGCTCAGCAGAAAAAGTGTGGACATCTGGTGTTTTGTTTCCATATTGATTATAGTAATTTACATAGCGATCTCTTCCATCTGGATTTAAACAAGGATCCATAATGATAATTGTATTTTTAAGAAATTCGCTGTTTTTCGTCAACAATAAAAAAGCTGTTTGCATCGCTGCTTCTGTTCCTGAGCTTTCGTTTCCGTGAACGTTGTAACTCAACCAAACAATGGCAACTTTCTCTGTTTCATCATTTGTTAAATGTGCTTTACGAATATTTTCAAGGTTATTCAGATTTTCTTCTGTCCCAAAATAAGCTAGAATCAAATCGCGTTTTTCATAGCTTTCGCCGTATTTCCAAACCAATAAATTCTTTGGGAATTCCTTTTGCAGCTCATAGAAATAACTAACAACTTTATCTTGACGAGTAAACTTTGTACCAATTTTATATCCCAAATAGCCTTCAGGCGTGAAATTACTTTGTGAAAATATAAAACCTGAAATCAGAAGAAAAACGGTAAATAAGCACTGTCTCATGTGTGTGTTTTTTTCAAAACTACTCTTTTTTTCGGAAAAACAATTATCACTAATTAAAGGGTTCCTTATTTAAAATGCGCGTTTTGTGTTGATTTCATGCTTTAATAAAAAGTTTAATTTCATAAAATCTTGTTTTTTTAAATACAGAATATTCTAACCCGAAAAAATTATATAAATTTGCATTACTGTAATCTAGGTTACTGTAATTTAAATTACTGAAAAATGAAATTTTACAATCTAGAAAAGGAATTGGCTAAATTACAAGCTATTCGAGAGTCCGCAGAAGAAAATGCTCAAATGACATTTATGGTTGGTCGTCGTCGAATTGGGAAAACGAGTTTGCTTTTGAAATCGGTAGAGAATACAACTTTTCTCTATTTTTTCATTTCCAAAAAAAGTGAGTTTCTTCTTTGCCAAGATTTTGTAGAGGAAATCAAAGTGAAATTAGACACAGAAGTTTATGGCACATTTAAAAGTTTCCGTGAGATTTTTGGTTTATTGTTGACAAGTTCAAAAACGAAATCGTTTACTTTGATTATTGATGAATTTCAAGAGCTACAATTTATAAACCCCTCGATTTATAGTGAAATGCAAAATCTTTGGGACAGTTTTAAAAACGAATCGAAAATGAATCTTTTGCTTTGTGGCTCAGTTTATTCGTTGATGAAACGCATATTCGAAAACAACAAAGAACCTTTATTTGGACGAGCTACCAACAAAATTTACTTGAAAACTTTTCCAATCGAAACATTGAAAGAAATTCTTAACGACTTCAATCCGAATTACAAAAATGAAGATTTATTAGCACTTTATACTGTTACGGGAGGCGTTGCAAAATATGTTGAATTGCTTATGAATGCTAAGGCTTTCACGTTCAAGAAAATGATTGAATTTATGGTTGAAGACAATTCATTTTTTATTGAGGAAGGAAAGAATGCGCTTGTCATTGAATTTGGAAAAGATTATGGAAATTATTTCTCGATCCTTTCGTTGATTGCTTCTTCCAAAACTTCTCGACAAGAAATTGAATCAGTTTTAGAAATGCAAACTGGTGGATTTTTAGAACGTCTCGAAAACGAATACGGAATCTTAAAGAAAACGCGTCCAATGTTTGCGAAAGATTCTGGTCGTGTGGTGAAATATGCAATAGAAGATAACTTCCTAAACTTTTGGTTTCGATTTATATACAAATACAAGAGTGCAATAGAAATTGGAAATTTTGACTTTGTTCGCGAGCGTATATTTGAAGATTTTTCAACTTACAGCGGTAACGTTTTGGAGAAATATTTCCGTCAAAAATTAATTGATTCAGGAAGGTATTCTGCTGTTGGAAATTACTGGGAAAAAGGCAATAAAAATGAAATTGACATTGTTGCTATGAATGAATATGAAAAACGAATCGATTTCATTGAAATAAAACGAAATCCAAGTAAAATCAACCTTCAGAAACTAGAAATTAAGGCAGAAAAACTTTGCTTAAATTTCCCCGATTACACATTTGATTACATCGCGTATTCGTTAGAAGATTTGTAGAGAATTCAATGCCCTTCAACATATCCCTTTTCCCATTTCGGAATATCTAAAACCCACGTGTAATACCCCACAAAATGACTTTGGAAATACCCCATTTTTTGGATTTGATTTTTAGGGAAATACACACGATTTTCTTTGCTTAAACCTTTAACCGCAAGTTGAGGAGCAACACCATCTTGCTGACACGGTTTGTTTTTCCCCGGTCCAGTTAACTTCGCGCCGTATTGCCAAACTTCTCTCCATTCTTTTTGAATGATTTTTCCTGAAGATGCATTTTCAGGTGCTAGAATATAACAAGCTCCGAATTGAATTTTTCCGCGAAGCACCTCAATCATACCTAAAGAATAAGCATAGCCCATGCTGTGAGAAACAATATACAAGGTATCATTTTTAGATTGATTTGGCAATTCATTCAAAATTTGATTCAAATTTTTACCAGCAATTCGTCCTCGTTCTTTTCTCAATTTAAATCCTTCACTGTTGGGATTCGTTGCTAATAAATCTAAAGTCTTAACTTTCTTATTTCCAGCGATTGTGGTTTGATAGCATTTATGTTTTTTCTTTGATTTACAAGGTTTCGGATAAATTCCTGAGTTGGTTGTGAAATTAACTAATGAACCGTGATTAGAAGTAGAAACAGAATGATGCCCATCAGCATACCAAACTTCTCCAGGGTTGATTCGATTTTGAAACAATAAATCAATTGCATTCCACGGTCGCCAATAATTGTAGCGGTCATAACTATACAGGTAGTTTTTGGAATTCGGATATTCCGTTCCTTTGTTTTGAATATCTGTTAAGTTTTGTTCGAGCGAATTACTTATAGAAACAGGTCGATAACCATTGACAAAAACCAAGATTCTTTTCGCCGGGTCGGACATTTTAAAGCGATTACTCAAGTCTACTCCTAAATGATTATAAACACGCTCATTCACAATTTCACCCGTACTGTCTTTATCTCTAAAAACAATGTAATGACTTTTTGCACTGTGAACTAAATCTTTGGTTGTTAATTCCAAGCGATTACTAGAGCTTACTAGTTTTGCTTTAAAAGCTCCATCTATTTTTTCTACATCAAAATACAAAACCTTATCGCGTTTGAATACATACCAATCTTGATCACGGCGTTGGAAAATATAGCTTGAAACGGTTTTATTATACTGTTTTGCAAACAAATCTCTGTCGTTTAGTTTTACAAACAATTCTGCAATTGTCAAACCTTTAAAATCCTTAAGACGATGTGATTTTAAGACACTATTTTGATAAAACCAATCCACTAACCAAAACGCAAAATAAACCAATGCGACAGAGGAAATCCAAGCTAACCATTTCAAACTTCGCAAAGATTGACGTTTGAAAAAACCTTTATTTTCTGCTAGTCTGTTGTTCACTTTACGTCGAATAATAAACACTAAAATAAGTGCAAAAACGACAGCCAAAATATGCATTAAACAGAACCTTTTTCCGAAATAGTTAAAAAGCGGATTAAAGAAAACATTATCAATTTTTACGTAGAAAAGTTGATAGTTGCGTTTAAAAGGTCGAATAATTCTATTTGCGGGATTAAGGCTATCCACTTCGAAATAACCCTCCTTATCCTCTTTCCAAAAGTAATAAGCATTTAAACCGTTGTTGGTACGAACGAATTCATAATCATCAAAAAGTGAAAGCGTTATTGGATTCTTACGTAATTGTAAACATTGTTCCCAGGTCAATTCAAAACCACTTTTAGGAAACATTAAATTCGTGGAATCGGTTGATTGTTGTAAACCAAAAGACGAGCCCATGTGGTACGCAATTGTTTTTAGAAAAGTTGAATCCGCTTTGTTTTTGATAAAAATCATTCCTTTTGTTGGAACTGAGTAGGCGTCAATTTCTTGATTATTAAAGCCATTTATGATAAAAAAGTAAATTGCATTTGGATCTTTACTCGGGAAATTTTTAAAATAATCATTTCTAAAAATTTTCATTTCGCGAGAAAAGCGCATGCTATCAGCTGGCGGATTTAACCATAAATCGGTTTCGATTTCCCTATCACTTCGATAAACTGGAAGTACGTACGTATTTAGATATATTTTACTTTTTAGGAAAGTAGATTCAATGTTTTTCTGAAAGCCTTTATCTACTTTAACATCTACAGGAACGAAGTAAACGTTTACATTTTTAAGCTGAAAATTACTTTTATGAAATAGCAACGAATCCTCAGATTGAGCAAGAGTTACAATTGAATTTCCAAGAAAAAATAAATAAAGAAATAATAAAAGCGAAAATTGCTTTTTCAGTTTTAAAACTGAATTATAAGTGCATGAAATTTTTCTTCGCCAAAAGTTCGTCTTCAGATTCTCTATATTCAGGATCGTCAACGCAACAATCAACAGGACAAACAGCAGCACATTGAGGTTCGTCATGGAATCCAACACATTCTGTACATTTTTCATGGGCAATAAAATAAACGTCCATATTTACAGGCTCAAAAGAATGGTCTGCAAGAATTTCGTCTCCGTTTAGTGTGCTAATAATTCCTTTCAATGAAGTGCCGTCTGAATATTTCCATTCTGCACCACCTTCATAAATCGCGTTGTTTGGACATTCTGGTTCACACGCCCCACAGTTGATACATTCGTCAGTTATTGTAATTGCCATTTCTTGAAACTATTATTTTTTTTTTGCAAATATAAGAACGCTTTGTGTAAAGATTTGTTTATTTCAAAGAAATTTAATTCACTTTACAATAAAGTAATGAATCAAATAAATAGTTAATACATCAACTTTTTTTGAATTATTTTATATCTGTCTGTTTTGAAGAATATAAATAAGAATGAATGTAAAATCTATTGAATCCAACAGTCAACTCGCTTTTTGACTAAAATAAAGTAAATAATAGTAATATTTTAACAAAATTTAACAAATTTTGTTTAATATTTCATTGAACAAGTTAAACAAAACTTAAATCTACGTGTCTATTATTTTAGCGGTCTCCGAAAAGCTTTAAAAGAGTAGGAATTTTTAAAACTATTTACAATGGAACATTTATTTTTATTAGCTGACGGCGTTAATAAAACTGCAGAGCAGTTGTCGCACGTTATCCAACCGAGTAATTATGTAGCGTTTACGTTTTTTATCGGAACAATGGCCATGATGGCCGCATCAGTTTTTTTCTTTTTTGAGTTAAACAACACGGCTCAAAAATGGAGAACTTCCGTATTAGTTTCTGGACTAATTACTTTTATTGCAGCAGTTCATTACTACTACATGAGAGGTTACAACTTAGAAACAGGTGGAGATTCACCAACATTCTTCCGTTATGTGGACTGGATTTTAACCGTTCCTTTAATGTGTGTTGAGTTTTACTTAATCACCAAAAAAGCAGGAGCTAAAATCAGTTTACTTTGGAAATTGATTGCAGCTTCATTGATAATGTTAGTAACAGGTTACGTTGGAGAAGTTTTAGACAGAAATGGAAGTGTATTGTGGGGTGTTCTGTCTGGAGCAGCTTATTTCTATATTGTATACCTAGTATGGGTAGGAGAAGTAGCTAAATTAGCACAAACTGCTGGTCCTCAAGTTGCGAAAGCTACCAAAATTCTTGCTTGGTTTGTATTAGTTGGATGGGCAATCTATCCTTTGGGTTACATTCTTGGAACTCCAGGTGGTTTGTTCGGTTGGCAACCAGTCGCAGATACTGCAGCAGCATTAAAAGCAATGGATATCGTTTATAATATTGCAGATGCAATCAATAAAATTGGTTTTGGTTTAGTTATCTATGCACTAAGTAGAAATAGCGAAGACTAAAATTTAATTATTAAGATGAAAGAGGCACATTTAATAAAATGTGCCTCTTTTTTTTAAAAAAACTACAAGTAAATCGGTAAAAAAATGACTAAAAAAGACAATAGTACTTATGACTTTGTTTTTATTGGCTTAGGTGCTGGAAATAGTCTTATTCTACTCGATTTAATCAAAAATGGATTAACCAAAAATAAACAGATCGCAATTTTTGAAGCAGATAATAAATCAGTAAATGATAAGACTTATTGTTTTTGGGCTGCAAAAGGGGATTCTATAGTAACAGATTTAGAGGATATTATATCATATAGCTTCAATCAAATTAACGTAAACCAATCAAATGTTATAAATATAGCAAACCAGCCTTATCATTACATTCGAAGTATAGATTTATACGAACATACGCTTCAAAAAATCAATCAAGAAAGCATAAATATTTATCGAATCGGAATTGACTCAATTGCTTGCATCGACGAAATATACGTTGTTCATTCTGAAGATAAAGTATTCAAAGCGGCTTATATTTTTGACAGTAGGCCACCAACGATTTCCATCAAAAAAACAAAAGATATTTTATTAAGTCAATCCTTTTATGGCTTACATATTAAAAGTGAAAAATCAATTTTCAATGATAAAACGTTTGAAATGATGAATTTTCAAGTGGATCAAGGTGGATTTACTCAATTTATTTATTTAATACCTTTTTCTGAAAACGAAGCTCTTGTTGAACTTACTCGTTTTGGGGATAAAAAAATAGATACTAAATATGCCTCAGCGATTTTAGATAAATTCATTTTGGATCAATATGGTAACTACAACGTTTTAAATGAAGAAATAGGTTGTATTCCTATGACCACTTTTGTGAATCCTAACAATCAACACAAGGGAATTTTGAATACTGGTGCAAGTGCAAACTTGATAAAACCGAGCACTGGTTATGGATTTAAAAATATGCATTCCTTTTCCAAATTAGTTACAAAAGAGGTAGCTTCTGGCAATTTTAAAGACTTCAATAAGATTGGAATTCAAACTAAAAAAAGATTTAAATTTTACGACCGCTTATTACTTTTGATTTTGATTCATTGGCCGGCAGAAGGAAAAAGAATTTTTTCAAGATTATTTCTTAAAAATTCAATAATTTCAATTTTTTCTTTTTTAGATGAAAAAACAACTATTTGGCAAGAGATTAAAATTTTTTATACCCTTCCTATATTCTTATTTTTAAAAGCATTGTTATTGAATTTTAGTGCTAAAAAAATGCTTAGGTATTTCCTTGCCTCAATCATTTTTATACTTTTTAAAATTATTAGCTATTGGAATTATGATTACGCACTCAACTTTAGCTATTTTGCCGTAGTAATTGGTCTACTTACAATCGGTATTCCTCATGGAGCACTAGATCATGAATTATCTAAAAACAAGAATGAATCATTATTTGTATTCATATGTAAATACCTTCTAATAGCATTTTTTTATTACCTTCTTTGGTGCTTTTTTCCATTGATTTCACTCTTATTATTTATCTGTTACTCAGCTTTTCATTTTGGTGAATCAGAATATATTGAAATGAGTGTAAAAATGGATTCAGTTAAATCCTTTTTAAATTCTTTTTTGCTGGGTTTTACTATTCTAACTTTTATTGTCTCTAGTCATTTGGCTGAGTCATTGGCTATTCTTTCTAATTTTATTTTAATACCAAAATCATCTTATATAGATTTATCAAACTTTGCCACTTTTATATCTTTCTTGTATATTGCTTTGCAAGTTCACATATTAAAAAAACCTGCTGTTTTAGGCCTATTATTTCTTTTAACCCTCGCTAGTTTTTTACCTTTATTTCTTGCATTTGGGTTTTATTTTATTTTACAACATAGCTTAAATGCGTGGGGTCATTTGAAAATTGGATTGAAAATGAACCACATAAATTTGTACAAAAAATCAGCTGTTTTTACGCTTGGCGCATTAATTATCTTAACACTTATTGTTCTTAAAGCAAAAGAAATAGAAACTAGTGCCGCTTTGATATCAAATTTTTTCATTTTTATTGCTTGTATCAGTTTACCACATTTTTTTATCATGCACTTATTCTACAGAAGGAAGTTGAACAAATAACAACTTAATTAAGTTTACTCAGTAATATTCTCTCGTTAACAATGTCAGATATCTTCAAAAATCAAATATCTTCATTTTTGAATAGTACTTTTGCAATGTGAAAAAAGAAGAAATAATTGAAGGTTTCCATCATTTAGGAAATTTGATGCGAATTCATGGTTTAAAAAAAATGTGGCCAGGTTTTACTTGCGGTTTTACTTGCGGCGTTACTGAAGATGAATTTTTAACGGTTGAATTGGCTATTGAGCGACAAGTGCATCACAATGGTTGGTTTACCGAGGAATCAGTAAGAACTTCATTGCTTAATCTTGGGAATTGGCTAACGCGAGAAGAATTAACAAATTGGACATCCTCCTACTCTTTCACCGAAAATCCAAAAATTGTTGCTGTAATTATGGCAGGAAACATTCCGCTTGTTGGTTTTCATGATTTTTTATGTGTTTTACTTTCTGGAAATAAAGTACAGTGCAAACTCAGTTCAGATGATAATAAATTACTTCCGCTTTTAGCCCATTATTTGTTCCAATTTACACCTAAACTCAAAGAACGCATTTCATTTTCGGATCGAAATTTAAGTAGGTTTGATGCCGTTATAGCTACAGGAAGTAATAACAGTTTGGTGAATTTTGAAAGTTATTTCTCTAAATACCCACACTTATTTCGTCATAATCGTACTTCGATTGCCATTCTGGATGGAACTGAAACGAAGAAAGAATTGAAAGCGTTAGGCGAAGATATTTTGAACTACTTTGGCAGAGGATGTCGCAATGTGACGCATTTATTGATACCTGAAAATTTTGATTTAAACCTATTTTTTGAGGCAATTGTTGACTTAGGTGAAATTGTTAACAACAAAAAATACGGAAATAACTACGATTACAACAAAACGATTCATCTTCTTAATTTAGAGTCCTTTCTCGACAACAATTTCTTGCTTTTAAAAGAAAGTGACAATTTGTTTTCGCCACTTGCAATGTTACATTATCATACTTACACTTCACAACAAGAAGTCGATTTATACCTTCAACTTCACCAAGATTCGATTCAATGTGTCGTTGGTCATGATTATCTACCTTTCGGAACGGCTCAATGCCCAAATTTATCTGATTATGCAGATAATGTAGATACGATGGTGTGGCTTAACAACCTATGATTTTTTAATTTTTGATGCTTGATTTTGGATTGTGTTGTTTAAGCAATTTAATGATGCGTAAGTTAATTTCCCTTTGCTTCCATCTATTACAAGATCAACTTTTTTAGTCATATCAGTTAGGGGATTAGCCGAACCGCAACCAACGGTTAAAACTTCATTTAAAGTAAATTCAAAAGTTTGTGCGCTTACCATTGAATTTATAAGTAATACGCCCAAAAACTAAAGTATTTTTTCATAATTTATAATTTAGGGGCAGAGGTGTAAAGGAATTTATCTTGATCCTCTATTCTTTTGTAAACGATATTTTTGGCTTTGTGAACGATAATTTTGTCAAAAATCAGTTTTTATTCAAATTAGTCAAGAAGGCAATTAATGATTGTTTTCGTTCACGTGATACTGGAATTTTTATGCCATTCTTGAGGAGGATATTACTCTCTGATTTTGAGTAAAATAAAATCTGTTTTAACTGGCAAAATTTTCTCAGAACAAAATGTTTTCGATCTAGGGGATTTATCAAAAGGAATTTATTTAATGAGCATTGGAGAGAATTTTAAACAAACAGTTAAGATAGTAAAAGAATAAAGTAGAATGAATATTTTTTATTGGCTGAATTTAAGCTGATTTTCAAGGAGTTAAAAAATATTTTGAAAAAAAATGCAAAATTATTTGGAAATGTTCTAAATAGCATACTAATTTTGCATCCGAATCACAAATGGTGTTTCATTAATTATACAGAAGAGGTGAGAGACAGGCTCTGAGATCCTCTGGCAACCAACTTGAAGTAGTAACGATATCGTTATTATTGGAAAACCGGTGCCAATTCCTGATTCCAATTTTGGAAGAATATAAAAAATGAGAAAAATGAGAATTAAAACATTTCTTAAGAGCACCGAAAAACCAAACAAGGTTTTAACTTATTCAATTTTAGTAAACAAGTTTTCTACTTGTTGTTGCTGTATGTGCTGCTGTTGCATGTACTGCTAAATTCCTTTTCATAGGCTTTTAATTCGGCGGTGCATGATTCCAGGGCCCGGAAATCTTGTACCCCAATTTTAGTATATCCTTAATTTTTAACTTTTTAAACAAAAAAAATGTCAACAAAAAACTATCGTTATGAAACTCTGCAACTACACGCAGGACAAACAGCTGATCCAACAACAGGCTCTAGAGCTGTACCAATTTATCAAACCTCATCGTATGTTTTTAACGATGCTGAACATGCGGCTAACCTTTTCGGATTAAAAGAATTCGGAAATATCTACACCCGAATTATGAATCCAACTACGGATGTGTTCGAGAAACGAATTGCAGCATTGGAAGGAGGAGTTGCGGCTGTGGCAGTATCATCCGGTCAAGCGGCACAATTCTTAGCACTTAATAACATTCTTCAATCAGGAGATAATTTCGTGACTAGCTCGCATTTGTATGGCGGAACATACAACCAATTCAAAGTTGCTTTTAAGCGTTTAGGAATTGAAGTTAGATTTGCTGATGGAATCAATCCTTTTTCAATTGCTTCATTGATTGACGAGAATACCAAAGCAATTTACTTGGAGGCGATTGGTAATCCTGAATTTAGCGTGGCTGATTTTGAAGAAATTTCTTTGATTGCTAAAAATTTTGATATTCCTTTAGTTGTAGATAACACTTTTGGTGCAGCTGGATACTTATTTAAACCCATCGACCACGGAGCTGACATCGTTGTTGCCTCTGCCACAAAATGGATTGGAGGTCATGGAAATAGCATCGGAGGAATTGTTATTGATGCTGGAAAATACAATTGGGGAAATGGAAAATATCCTCAGTTTTCAGAACCATCTGAAGGATATCACGGACTAAACTTCTGGGAAGTATTTGGGGAAAATGGTCCTTTTGGAAATATCGCATATGCAATTCGACTTCGCGTTGAAGGACTTCGTGACTTTGGCCCTGCCTTGTCTCCTTTTAATGCCTTCTTATTACTTCAAGGACTTGAAACACTTTCGCTACGAGTTCAAAGAACAGTCGACAATGCACTTTCAATTGCCCAATGGTTAGAAAAAAATGAATTGGTAGAATATGTAAATTATCCGGGATTATCCACTTCAAAATATCATAATCAAGCCAAAAAATACCTAACAAATGGTTTTGGAGGGGTTTTGAGTTTCAAAATAAAAGGAACTGTTGAACAAGCTAATGAGTTTATTAATTCCCTTGAATTAGTTTCACATTTAGCCAACGTTGGTGATGCAAAATCTTTGATTATTCACCCAGCTGCAACTACGCATGAACAATTATCAAGAGAGGAACAAATTGCGGCAGGTGTTGAGCCAGGACTACTTCGCTTATCTGTTGGAATTGAACATATTGAAGATATTATTCAGGACTTGGAGCAAGCATTTCAACAAATAAAAAACAAAACACTAGTTTAATTTAAATTCAGCCCCCAGGAGTTGGGGGCTTTTAAACCACAAGACGATGAATGCGAAAAAAGTTGTTTTCAATGAATTTCAATTAGAGAGTGGACTGACACTAAAAAATGTAGAAGTCGCTTATCACACATTTGGTAAACTAAATCAATCTAAAAACAATGTCGTTTGGATATGTCATGCTCTAACTGCAAATAGCAATCCCTATGAATGGTGGCCAAATGTATGTGGAGAAAATGGTTTTTTCAATGAAAATGAGCATTACATTGTTTGTGCAAATATCCTCGGTTCGTGCTACGGATCAACAGGTCCTTTATCTAAAGATGAAAATGGAGATACCTATTTCGATTATTTCCCATTGATTACGACGAGAGACATGGCTCGATTGCACGAAAAACTGAGGTTATATCTTGAGCTTAGTCAAATTTATGTTTTAGTTGGCGCATCTCTCGGTGGTCAACAAGCGTTGGAATGGTCTGTAGAAAATCCTTCAGTGTTTGAGCATTTAATTTTGATTGCGACAAATGCCAAACATTCTCCTTATGGTATTGCCTTTAATGAAAGTCAACGGTTAGCTATCAAAGCTGATTCAACCTACGGAAAAAAGGATGAAAATGCAGGTAAAGCCGGACTAATCGCGGCAAGAAGTATTGCTCTATTAAGTTATCGATCATATGAGGGGTATTCCGTTTCACAAAAGGAAGAGAATGACGAATTACTGTTAAATTACAAGGCGAGTTCCTATCAAAAATACCAAGGATTTAAATTGGTCAAAAGGTTTAACGCTTACTCTTATGTTTTTCTTACGCATGCAATGGATGCTCATAATATTGGAAGAGCAAGAAATGGAATTGAAAATGCATTGGCCCAAATTAAAACGAAGACGTTGATCATTGGTATTAGTTCTGATATTCTTTTCCCGCTAGAAGAACAAAAAAAATTATGGCTTCATATTCCAAATTCTAAACTGAAAACGATTGAATCTTCTTTCGGACATGATGGATTTTTGATTGAACATGAAATATTAAATGAACATTTCAGGAATTTCCTCAATTATCAATCACAATCCTACTTTAAATCCTCAAAATTTAATGAATTATTTACCGCTTAAAAATAATACTATGTCACAATTAAAAATAGGTCTTTTTGGATTCGGATGCATTGGATCCGGTTTATATCAAGTCCTCAATCAAAATAAACAACTCGATGCAAGAATCAAAAAAATTGTTGCTAAAGATCCAAAAAAAACCAGACAGACAACCAATATTCCCATTGTTTTCGATGCCAAAGAAATATTGGACGATGCTGAAATTAATGTTGTTGTCGAACTAATCAATGACAGCCATGAAGCCTATCAAATTGTTAAAGAAGCACTTGAGAAAGGAAAACATGTTGTAACTGCCAATAAGAAACTCGTTGCTGAACGATTAGATGAACTCATTGAACTTGCCAAAATAAATAACGTTTCTCTTTTGTACGAGGGTGCAGTGGCGGGATCGATTCCAATTATTCGAAATTTAGAAGAATACTACAACAACGATACCTTGACTCAACTAGAAGGAATTGTAAACGGAACTACAAATTATATTCTGACCAAAGCAAATCAAGGAATTTCCTATTCTGAAGCTCTAAAAGAAGCGCAAGAAAAGGGTTTTGCAGAAGCTGATCCTACGCTTGATGTAGATGGATTTGATCCAAAGTATAAACTAGCAATCCTCCTTAAACATGCTTTTGGGATAAGTGTGTTATCAGAAAACATACTAAATATTGGTATTAAAAACATTAAACCAAGAGACATTCAGTACGCGAATGAAAAAGGATTACGTATCAAACTTTTCGCCTCAGCTCGAAAAAATGAAAATCAAATTTCTGCATTTGTAGCTCCTCATTTCATTGAATCAACACATTCTGCATTTTATGTTGACGATGAATTTAATGCTGTTGTAGTTCATGCTGCTTATGCTGATAAACAATTATTTTACGGAAAAGGAGCTGGTAGTTTTCCAACGGCAAGCGCCGTTTTATCAGATATTTCGGCACTACAGTTTAATTACAGGTATGAATATCGTAAATCAACACATGAATTACTAAATCTAACAACTGATTTTGAATTGTACGTATATATCAGTGCAACAACGAAAGAAGCCCTTGATCTTATTGAATTTGAAGAAATTGACGATTTGTATGTAAGCAAAGGATTTAGTTATAAAATTGGCAAAATTCGTTTTAATGAAATCCAAAAAATTAATTGGAATGACCAAGAAGATCTTTCTTTGCTGATTTTTTCAGAAAGCTCAAATCTTATTTTAAAAGAATCTGATAAGGCTAACTCGTATAATTTTCACTACAACTGATATGAAAAAAGGACTTCAACTAAATGAAAAAGTAATACGCTTGAATGCCTTTTTTACGATTTTAGCAGCCATTTACATTCTTTTATTCAGCAACGAATGGGTAGCTCTTTTTCTAGCAATAGACTTTTTAATTCGAGGATTTACAAACTTGCTGTCTCCACTTGCGCTACTTTCAAAATTGATTGTGAGGCTTTTAAAACTTACTCCTATTTCAGTGTACGCACCACCTAAAAAATTTGCAGCGAAGGTTGGGTTTGTTTTTTCAATTGTTATTTTTTTGTTTACTTTAGTTCAATGGGAATTCATGTCAATCCTCGTTTCTATTATCTTAATTGCTTGTGCTTTTCTAGAAGCCTTTCTTAAGATTTGCGTTGGATGTTACGTTTATGATTGGTTCATTATTCCCATCTTTTATGAGAAAATAAATAAGAAATCGTTAAATAAATGAAACTATATTTTGAACGAAAAGAAACACCATTCGTCTTTGAGATAAAGAATGAAAGTGGCGCGACCGCTGTAGTAGATGCAACAACTAACATTGGTGGAAAAAACAAAGGACTAACTCCTATGCAACTCCTTGCTGGTTCATTGGCAGGCTGTATGTCAATCGATGTGATTTCAATACTTAATAAGCAAAAGATAGAACCAAGTTATTTCGCCATCGAAATCCAAGCAACAAAAAAAGAAAGTCAGCCTTCCTCTTTTGAGAATATTAAACTAATATTCAAAGTAGATAAGGAAGTTCCGCATGACAAGCTGGAAAAAGCAATTATTTTATCCAAGGAAAAATATTGTTCTGTTTACTTTTCGTTGAACAATGAAATTGTGGTGACTTATGAAGTAATTCTAATCTAAAGATGCTTCCTGAGTAGGTTAAACAGACCTCGCCATTCAACTTTAAAAAATTTCCTAGTGAGTTTACATTCTTTATAAATTCTGGTTGTATCTGACTAAAGATTGGTTTTCCTATTCAATCTAAAAAGATTAATAGGGTATCCTAATTCTTTTCATTTAGTTAAATTAAAAGCTTTTCAAAGTTCAACCAATTTGGTAAATCTTCTTCATCACCCTTTGTGAATGGCTCGTGTGAGTTTATAAACAGCAAAATCCCCCTCCGAAGACATTGCTCTCGAAAGGGGATTTAAACTATGAAAAAACTACTTTTACTATTTAATAAACTTAACTGTTTGTCCTTGAGTTGTTCGCAGATAATAAACGCCTGTTATAAATTTCGTTGCGTCAAGAACTGTTTCACCTTCCAATTTCAATGTGTCGTTGGTCACAATTATCTAGCTTTCGGAACGGCTCAATGCCCAAATTTATCTGATTATGCAGATAATGTAGATACGATGGTGTGGCTTAACAACCTATGATTTTTTAATTTTTGATGCTTGATTTTGGATTATCCCGCAATCAAAAATCAAGCATTTAAAATCAAGCATCCATTATCTACCATTCCTTTTCCCCAACAAAAACGGTTCCTTTGAAATGGGCTATTAATCGTTGATTTTGGTTGAAAATATCGACTTCGTAAACGCCCGTTTTTTTCCCACGATAAATTTCTTTTGCGATACTAGTGAGTTCGTCTCCAAGTGAAACTTTTCCCAAATGTGAAATTGAAGTTTCCACCGAAACGCAATGTTGTCCATGAGAATTTGCTGCGAAGGCTAAAGTAGAATCTGCCAGAGAATAGGAAATTCCACCATGAGCAATGTGAAAGCCATTCAACATCTCTGACTTAACCTTGCATTTCAACGAACATTTCCCTTGTTCGATTTGTAGCACTTCTACTCCTAACCATTGACTAAAAGCATCGTTTTGCATCATCAATTGAACAATCTCTGAAGGCGTTTTCATCAAGAGAATAATTCATTGAAACTAAACTGTTCTCCCAATCTAACTCCTTTTTCAGTTTGAGTTAAGGTGCAACATTCATTGACGCTATCGTGTTCTAAGAACAAAACAAAATTCTCAGCACTTGCTTTGTTCAAGAAGTTCTTTTTTTCTTCCATTGTAATTAAAGGTCGCGTGTCGTAACCCATCACATAAGGCAAAGGAACATGACCAGTACTTGGCAACAAATCCGCCATAAACACAAGTGTCTTTCCTTGATATTGAATATGTGGAATCATCATACTTTCCGTGTGACCATCAACAAAAAGCACGTCGATATTTGGAAAAGCATTTTTTGTAAAGTCTCCTGTTCGATCGATAAATTTAAGTTGACCACTTTCTTGAATTGGCAAAATATTTTCTGCTAAAAATGAAGCTTTTTCACGTGGATTGGGTTCAGTTGCCCATTTCCAATGTTGTTCTGTACTCCAGTAGGTTGCATTTGGAAACGCAGGACGATAGCCGTCTTTTGATTCGTTCCAATTTATTGCGCCACCACAATGATCAAAATGTAAATGCGTAAGGAAAACATCTGTTATATCATTTGCATGAAAACCCAATTTTGCAAGATTTCCGTGTAACGAATCGTTTCCATACATGTAATAATGAGAGAAAAACTTTTCACTTTGTTTATCTCCAATTCCAGCATCAATCAATATCAAGCGATTACCATCTTCGATTAAGAGTGAACGCATTGCCCAAGAACACATATTGTTTTCATCGGCAGGATTTGTTTTCTGCCACATCGTTTTTGGAACAACTCCAAACATGGCCCCACCGTCCAATCTAAAAAATCCAGTGTTTAATACGTGTATCTTCATGTAAACTTATTTTTCTTCAACGAATGCTTTAACATTCAAAACCACCATTTTAGGATCTGTATTGGCTGTAACGGTAACGGTTTTGCTTTGTTCTTTCAATTGTCCAGGTTTTGGATGAAAAACAACTTCAATTTTATCTCGCTTTCCAGGTTGAATTGCTTGCTCTGGTTTTGTTGGTGTTGTACAACCACAACTTGCAGAAACCCCTTCAATTATCAAAGGTTTTTTTCCTGTATTGGTAACATAGAAAACAGTTTTATTGTCTGTATCTGCTTTTACCTTTCCAAAATCGTGTTCCATTTTATCGAAACTCATCGTTGTAATTGCGCCCGCTTCGTTTTCTAAGCGTTCTTTTTCTTCTTTTTCAACTTCAGAAAGTTCTTCTTTTAATTCTGCTTCGTTTTCGTCATTGGCAACAACAGTTGAGACCAATTTACCATCATTTTTGGTAGAATTCTCAGAATTACAACTTGTTAAAAGTAGAATCAAAATAAAAAAATAAGTGATTTTCATAGATTATTATTTTTTGAATTAAAAATTGAAATAGCTAAAAAACTCAAGTCCAAATTTAAGAAAATTCATTATAAACAGCTTAGAATATGAATTAAAAATCTCTGTTAATCCAGTGTGGATCATTGTGGTTTTCCTCAATTTTATCTTTGATAATTTGGATGCTTTTCGCTAAAATAAAAATGTCTTGTGAACCATGTTTTTGTAACCACAGCCAGCTTTCATCTTCATGATCTACTGCTTTGGCAATGTGATACAGCGTCTCAAAATTGTTTTGCAACAACCAATGTCCAGCAGCTTTATTTCCTTCTGCCGCATTAATCATAGCCATCAAATGTGGATAGCCATTTTCCATCAACCAATCTCGTGGTTTATCTTGTAGATAAATTGCTAATACTCCTGCGTATAGTTCTCGGTAACCATTGAGATTTAACCAATCTTGCAATTTTTCATCCCCTTCAATCGCTTTTGCCCATGCTAAAATCACCATTGATGAGTAGTTCATTGGCTTCATAACAACTTCAGAAACAGGTATTGCTTCTTGGAAAATTGGCTTAGTTTCCTTGTCTTTCTTTTTAAATGGATTCCACATCAGGCGAAAAATAAATACGAAACAAAGATAGCAACCAATCCACCAATAATATCACAAATAATTCCAGCCAAAGCAGCGTAACGTGTGTCGGTAACTTTGACTGAACCAAAATAAACAGCTAAAACATAGAATGTTGTTTCTGTACTCCCTTGAAAAGTAGATGCTAATTTCCCCACGAATGAATCTGGACCGAAAGCAGGATTTTGATAAATTTCAATCATTAATCCTCTTGCGCCACTTCCTGAAAAAGGTTTCATGAAAATAACAGGTAAAGCATCAACAAATTCAACAGCGGTCAACCCAGCGAATAAAAATCCATTCTTTATCAAGGTCATACCATCGGTAAATGCGCCCGAAGAACGAAACAATGAAATAGCTGCCAACATTGCAATTAAATAGGGAACAATGTTTAAAGCCACTTCAAATCCACCTTTTGCTCCTTCAATAAAACTCTCAAACAGGTTCACTTTTGCTCGAACAGCTAGACCAAAAAAGAATAAAATAATACCAAAAATAATTGTATTGCTGACAACCGAAGAAATAACATCAATCTTGTCTGGATAAGCATTTAAGATGAAAATGAGACCAAAAACAGCACTGGTCAATGTTCCTAAATAAAGGAAAACAACTTTGTTTAATAAATTGATTTTTTGGCGAATTGAAACATAAATTAAGCCTCCAAGAGTTGCAAAAAAAGTAGTGATTAAGATTGGAAGGAAAACCGAAGAAATACTGTTTGAATTATTAGCTGCACGCGCGGCAAGAATACTCACTGGAATTATGGTTAATCCTGAAGCATTCAAAACCAAAAACATAATTTGCGCATTCGAAGCCACTGTTTTATTTGGATTTAATTCTTGCAAATCTTTCATCGCTTTCAGTCCAAAAGGTGTGGCTGCATTGTCCAGACCAAGCATATTCGCAGAGAAATTCATCATAATCGAACCAACTGCTGGATGGTCTTTTGGTATTTCAGGGAATAAACGTGTAAACAACGGTGCCACCAATTTTGACATAATTTTAATTGCGCCACCTTCTTCGCCAATTTTCATAAAACCCATCCATAAACACAAAGCGCCTGTCATAAAAATGGATAACTCAAAACCGTTTTTGGAGGCTTCAAACAAACCGTCCATCATTTTTTGAAGAATCGCAGTGTCTTGCCAAAAAACAAGTTTTGAAAAACCCATCACAATAGCGATGAGAAACATACTAATCCAAATTCTATTTAATACCATTCAACGAAATTGCTCAATTTATTTAAACCTTTTGAGATAGGATTACTTTTCTATTAACATACGTTATTGAATTACGAAATGAAGCCTCGGATTTGGTACAATCAAGTTAGTTGTTTATACATTTGTTCTAACTAAAAAATCAAAATGAAAACAGTTTTTCATTCCGAAGCTTCAAGAGGTCACGCCAATCACGGTTGGTTAAACGCTAAACACTCATTCAGTTTTGCAAGTTGGCAGAACCCTGAACGTGTTCATTTTGGCGCTTTACGCGTTTTAAACGATGATATTGTTGCACCATCAATGGGTTTCGGTAAACATCCACACGACAATATGGAAATTATTACTATTCCTTTGAAGGGTGCATTAAAACATCAAGACAGTATGGGGAATTCTTCTGTTATTGAAGCGGGAGAAGTGCAAGTAATGTCAGCTGGGACAGGCGTTCAACACAGTGAGGCGAATGCCAAACAAGACGAAGCCATCAATTTATTTCAAATATGGATTTTCCCAAACAAGCATAATGTAACACCTCGCTATGACCAAATTCGTTACGAGGAAGAGTCAATGCGAAATAATTTCCTTCAAGTTGTTTCACCAAATCCCGATGATGCAGGAACGTGGATTCAACAACAAGCATGGATACACCTTTCGCAAATGGAAGAAGGTAAAAGTCTCAATTACGAATTAAAACAAAAGGGAAATGGCGTTTATATTTTGAATGTAGAAGGTACCTTTGAAATCGCAAACCAACTTTTAGAAAAGCGTGATGCAATCGGAGTATGGGAAACAGAAACAATTAAAATCAAAGCAAACAAAACAGGTCGTTTGTTGTTGATTGATGTTCCAATGGAATTTTAAAATTAGAAAATGAAACACCCAATTATAGCAGATTTATCGTGGCGCTATGCTACTAAAAAATACAATACTGAACTGAAAATTTCGGATGAAAACATTGAAATCATCAAAGAATCGTTGCGCTTGGTTCCAACGAGTTATGGCTTGTTTCCGCTAAAATATATCTTTGTTGAATCAAAGGAATTGAGAGAACAATTGCGACCGAAAGCTTGGGGGCAAAGCCAAATAACCGATGCTTCCCATTTGTTGGTGATTTGTTCACACATTGAGCTTGACCACGATTACATCGACGGACACATTGAATTGACAGCCAATACTAGAAACATTGAGCCAAGTACCATTCAAGGTTACGGGAACTTTGTGAAGACAAAAATTGGTGAAATGTCTGCTGAAAAACACAGCGATTGGAACGCAAAACAAGCTTATATTGCTTTGGGTCAACTGATGCATACGTGTGCAAGTTTACGCATTGATGCAACGCCAATGGAAGGATTTGAACCAGCTGCATTTGATGAAATTCTAGATCTAAAAAAAGACAATTTGAGGTCTGTACTCGTTTGTGCAATGGGTTATCGCTCCGAAGAAGACAACACTCAACATTTAGCGAAAGTTAGAAAAAGCTCAAAGGATATTTTTGAGGTGAGGTAAGTTTTTTAAATAATGTTCTTCCGAGCCACGGCGGAGTCATACCCTCATTCCCTCCTAAAGTCTTAATATCCTAATGTCTTAATGTCTTAAAATCCTAACGTCTTGAAGTCTTAACATCCTAATGTCCTAAAACCCTAATGTCTTTCTCTCAATAACTTCCTAAATACCTTCTTAAAAACCACTCTCCAGCTAATAAAAGAAAGAGTAAAAGAAAGATGGAAAAATAATCCATAAGGTCGTTGAAAGCGGTTTCTTCGTACTGAACATTCGCAATGTCTTCTCTTTTGTCAATGTCGGAAAGCAACGATTCATACTGATTCAATTGGTAAAATTTTCCGTTTGATTGTTTTGCAAGTTGCTTCATTACACCGTGATTGGCAGTAGTTTCAGATTTTTCAATTTGAATATCTTCCACCACAAAATATCCTTGCTTGCTGTACGATTTACCATCATAGGAAGCTTTTGCCGACCAATTGTATTTTCCTGCTTTGAGTTTCCCCAACGAAAGTTTGTAAGATGAACCAAAAACACCAAATTGCGAACGGTAAACTTTCCCTTTTTCGTCCGTTACTTTCATGTCAATCAACGGTTTTGTAATTGGTTCCAACGAAGCATTATAGAACGAAGCATTTACAATAACATCTTCGTCGATTGTGAAGCGTTTTTGAAATTCGACACGTAAACCTGCGCCTTGTTGTTTCACTAGCAAGTAATTAAAGACTTTACTCCAAAGCTCTTTGAACGCATCGTGATTCCCACTTCTCACAAAATCGTTTAATTTCCAACGCCACAAACCTTCACCATAAAGTACACCTGAGCGCAAGTTATTCTGTTGCAAGAAAAACAAAAGAGGTTCTTTTTTACGGATTTGTCCAATGCGTTGATACAGCAAGATTTCAGCATTACCATTCATTTTCAAACTTCCGAATTTACTTTTCAAAGGCGGATAATAAGTTAAAGCATCAGCGACTTTATCGTCGATTTCAAACGATGAAAAGCTTGGATTAAGAAATGCTTGATTGTCGTCAGTTTGATTTCCTGCAGCTGCCGCCAAACCTAGATTCAGTTTAGAAAGTACGCCGTTCGTTGTATTCGGACCGACCACAAAAAATAAAGGGATTTTTTTCGCTTGAATCGCATCTAAAGTTGATTGGTCAAAATTAACGCCTGGTTCGTGCCAAATCACCAAGTTCACTTTGTCTAAGGATTTATTCCAATCTTTTAAAAGTACACTTTCTGCCTCAATATTTTCGTTTGCGTCCAATACTTCCTTCAATGCAGCGATATCAGGATGTGGAGCACCTGCTAAAATCAATACTTTACTACGAGCATCAATTACTTCGATATAAAAAGTACGCGTGTTATTTTTCAGTGTGTATTCGTTGTCAATTGCTTCGAGCTTAACGGTATAGGTCTGAAAACCAGCTTTAGTCGCATTTAAAACAAAATTTGCTTGCTGAAAATCACGTTTTCCATTTTTATATTGCACCACTTGATTGCCAACTTTTTGTCCGTTTTGAAAAATAGAAACATTCACACTGCGAGCACCGATTTTAAAAGACTCCAAGTCAACTTCAACTGGAAAATCATTCTTCAAAAAAGCAATATCGTTGACAGTTATATTTCGAATTAAATGATCTTTCTTCGGAGTTGTATCACCAACTGCAAGTGTGAAAACTGGCGTTAAACTGATTTTCTCGGCAGCATAACTTGGATTGGCGCCAACGTTATAATTTCCATCAGAAATAAAAGCAATTCCACCAATGTTTCGGTTGTAATAATCGACATTTATCTTTTCAAATCCCAATTCTAAAGCAGAGCTATTTTCTTGAAATTTAGGGTTTTCAGTATCAACTTCGGTTCCTACTGTCAAGGTAACGAGCTCAAATCGTTCAGCATATTTTACTTTCAATTTTGCTAGAAAGTCAGTAGTATTTTTACGAACACTTCCGCTGTCCTTGTAATTCAACATGGAAGAAGAATTATCAACGAGTGCAATGAAAACAGGTTTTTCTTCGCGGTAGTTCAAAGATTGAATAATCAGTCCGAGCAATAAAATACCTATGAGTGCCAAAGATGAAAAGCGCAAAATACGCAACAGCCATTGAAAGTTAGGTTTAACTTCCGCAAACCAACCTTTGTTTTGATAGTGAAAATAGGTTATTCCAGCTGCAACAAGTACGATTGGAATTAACCACCAAATTGAAAAATCAGAAATTAGATGCATCGCTTCAAAAATAGTTAGAATAAAGAAAAGAAGCGAAATTTAATTTGAAAGGAAATTTTAAAATATCACAAAAATGCGGGAGTAATTGAAAAGGATTAACATTTTGTTGAATTAAGGTTTATGTTGAATTATCTTTTTATCCCAAGTTTTGTTGATGTATCTTTGCGACAATGAGCATTTATAGTAGTCTGCAAAAAAAGTTAGAAGAAGGAATTTATTTGATTAAATCCAAACTAAGTCGCCGACAATTTATTTTGTTTTCAAGCATAATTGTTGGGGCCACATCTGCTTTTGCTGCTATTCTTTTAAAACGATTTGTTCACGCCATTTTTGAGTTTGCAACCCACAACCGTATTTCCAATTACAAATTCTTCTATTTGCTTTTACCCATGATTGGGATTTTCTTAACAGTTTTCGTAATAGGAAAATTTTTGGGAGGCTCGATGAGTAAAGGCTTGGCACAAATTCACTCTGCGATTGCTAAAAAGTCGAGTTTTATGCCGCGTAGAAATATGTTCGATCAATTATTGACAAGTTCACTGACGGTTGGATTTGGCGGTTCTACTGGATTAGAGGCTCCGATTGTCATCACGGGTGCAGCATTTGGTTCCAATTATTCTAAAACCTATCGATTAAATTACAGCGAGCGCACCTTATTGTTAGCTTGTGGAATTTCAGCGGGAATCGCAGCGGCTTTTAATGCACCGATCGCAGGCGTACTTTTTGCGCTTGAGGTATTATTGGTGGACATTAGTATATCAGCATTTACACCTTTAATTATCGCTTCGGCGACAGGAGCATTGATTTCGATAATCACCCTTAATGATTCTATTTTACTGAATTTTAAATCCACTCAAAACTTTAATTATTGGAATCTTCCATTCTATATTTTATTGGGTGTTTTCGCTGGTTTAGTTGCTGTTTATCACACGAGAACTTTTTTCAAAGTCGAAAATTTTCTCTCAAAACGAATCAGAAAACCAATTTGGCGAATTTTGTTGGCAGGATTAATTTTGGCGGGACTAATCGCTATTTTTCCCCCATTATTCGGTGAAGGTTATCAAAGTATAAAATTGCTTGCTGAAAAACATCCCGAGGAATTATTCAACAACTCCATCATTCAATTTTTAAGTTCCAATGAATTGATTGTTTTGGGCTTTGTTGGATTATTGATTTTCCTTAAATCGATAGCTACTGCTTTAACGATTGGTGGAGGAGGAAACGGAGGAAACTTCGCTCCTTCCCTATTTATTGGAGCATATTTAGGTTTCTTCGTTTCGAGATTAGTAAACTATTTCAAACTAGCAGAATTACCTGAAAATAACTTTACGCTAGTTGGAATGGCTGGGATTTTAAGTGGTTTGTATCATGCTCCTCTGACAGCTATTTTCTTGATTGCTGAAATCACTGGTGGATATTCATTGATGATTCCGCTAATGATAGTTTCATCTATAAGTTTTGCTGTTTCTAAATACTTTGAGCCCTTTTCCATGGATGCGAAAAGCCTAGTAAAAAAGGGAGAAACTTTTACTACCGACAAAGATTTTAATGTCCTCACAACCATAAAAACAAACGAATTAGTCGAAAAGGATTATCCTAGGTTGTCTCTATTTTCTTCATTGAGAACGCTCGTTGAAATTGTTTCTCACTCAAAAAGAAATATCTTTCCAGTTACTGACGAAAATGGCAATTTAATGGGTGTTGTTCTCTTGGATGATATTCGAGAAATTATGTTTAAGCCAGATTCTTACGATACCATACAAATTAAAGAATTGATGCGAATGCCTTTAGCAATCATTCAAGCTGACGAAAACATGAATCAAGTAATGAAATATTTTGATGAAACGGGAGCTTGGATTTTACCCGTTGTAAAAGATTATAAATTCGTAGGTTTTATTTCTAAATCAAATGTTTTCTCAGGCTACAGAGAGAAATTAAAAAATCACACGATTGAGTAGGTTGATAATCAATACGATAATTCTATTAAAATAAATTTAAACTTATTATCCCAAATTCAATTCTTCGCATTAAAAATATTCAATCCATCTTGTTTACTGATGGAAGACGCTTTTGAAAATTAATTTAAAATATGATTGTGCACTTTTGCCTTGGTTTCGAAATAAACCGTAATCGCTGCTATCCAAATTTAACTCCTCTAAAGTTATTTACCAACTACTAAAAATTAATTAATATGTTACCCACATCTTTATCATCAAAACCGTCTTATCTAGTTATCTTTTCCTATTTTTGAAAGTAGAAATTGATTATGTCAAATAAAACTCCTAATTTTTTAACGGTTCCGCCTTCGCCAGCTGTGGATAAGGTCGGTGTGGAAGAACGTGTGGCGCGCTTTCAAACTCGAAGTATAAAAAATCAAACCAAAGAACAAGGGCTAAAAATGGTCTTGAATATGATTGATTTAACAACGCTAGAAGGTAAAGATACGCCCGGAAAAGTGAAACAAATGTGCTATAAAGCGCAACATCTTCACGATGAATTTCCTGATTTACCTACTGTTGCTGCCGTTTGTGTTTATCCATCAATGGTGGCAATCGCCAAAAAAGAAGTGCAAAATTCAGGGGTGAAAGTTGCTTCGGTTTCAACAGCCTTTCCTTCAGGACAAGCGCCTTTAGCAGTGAAAATCGCAGACACAAAATTTGCAGTCGAATCGGGTGCTGATGAAATTGACATGGTTATATCGCGCGGAAAATTTCTCGCGGGCGAACATAATTTTGTATTCGATGAAATCGCAGCAATCAAAGAAGCTTGTGGTGCAGCGCGTTTGAAAGTTATTTTGGAAACAGGTGAATTAGTGACCTTGGACAACGTTCGCCGTGCAAGTGACATCGCAATTTATGCTGGTGCTGACTTTATCAAAACATCCACTGGAAAAATTCAACCTGCGGCTACGATGCAAGTAACTTACACGATGTTAATGGCCATTCGCGATTACTACGACGAAACAGGAATTATGATCGGAATGAAACCAGCTGGTGGAATTTCAACTTCTAAATTGGCATTACACAACTTGGTAATGGTTAAAGAAATCCTTGGCGATGCTTGGCTAACGAACGAGTGGTTTCGCTTTGGAGCAAGTAGTTTAGCAAACGATGTATTGATGCAAATTCTAAAAACAAAAACTGGAGTATATCAGTCTTCAGATTATTTTTCTATCGATTAATTATGGCACAAGATCAAGCAACTTGGGAATATGCACCGGCTCCGGAAGGAACGGGACATATCAAATTGAATAAAAAATACAACTTATTTATCGACGGGAAATGGGTAGCTCCTTCGTCAAAAAAATACTTTGAAACGATCAATCCGGCAACGGAAGAAGTTTTGGCTGAAATCGCTTACGCGAACGAAAAAGATGTTGATTTAGCGGTGAAAGCAGCTCGAAAAGCATATACCAATGTGTGGTCGAAAATGCCTGCTTCTGAACGTGCAAAATACATTTATCGCATTGCTCGTTTGATGCAAGAACGCGCCAGAGAATTTGCAGTGATTGAATCTTTAGACGCTGGGAAAACGATTCGTGAATCACGCGATATTGATGTTCCTTTGGCTTGCAATCATTTTTTCTATTACGCAGGCTGGGCAGATAAATTGGAATATGCATTTCCGAATCGAAAGGTTGAATCTTTAGGTGTCGCAGGTCAAATTATTCCTTGGAATTTTCCATTATTGATGGCAGCTTGGAAAATTGCTCCTGCTTTAGCAACTGGAAATACAGTGGTTCTTAAACCATCTGAAACAACTTCTTTAACGGCATTGAAATTAGCTGAAATCATTGAAGAGGCTGGTTTACCTCACGGCGTTGTAAATATCGTTACTGGTTATGGCGACACAGGTGCTGCAATTGTCAATCATCCTGATGTAAATAAAATTGCATTTACAGGTTCGACCGCTGTTGGAAAAATCATTCAAAAAGCAATTGCTGGAACACTTAAAAAAGCAACGTTAGAATTAGGAGGAAAATCGGCGAATATCATTTTTGAAGACGCTCCAATCGACCAAGCGGTTGAAGGAATTATCAACGGGATTTTCTTCAATCAAGGTCACGTTTGTTGTGCTGGGTCACGCTTATTTGTGCAAGAAAGTGTTGCTGAAAAAGTAATCCGAAAATTGAAACAGCGAATGGAAAGTTTATATGTTGGCAATCCAATGGATAAAAACACAGACATAGGCGCTATCAACTCTAAAAAGCAACTAGAAACGATAAATAAATACATACAAATTGGTTTAGATGAAGGTGCAGAAATGTACCAACCTGCTTGCGAATTACCTTCCAAAGGCTACTATTGCGCTCCGACTTTATTTTTAGATGTTGCGCAGTCGAGTCTAATCGCGCAAGAAGAAATTTTTGGTCCTGTCCTGACGATTCAAACTTTTAGAACAGTGGATGAAGTGATTCAAAAAGCAAACAATTCACCGTATGGCTTAGCAGCAGGAGTTTGGACAGATAAAGGCTCTCGTATTTTTAACCTAACGACAAAATTAAAAGCAGGAGTTGTTTGGGCAAATACTTACAACAAATTTGATCCAACCTCTCCTTTCGGTGGCTACAAAGAAAGTGGATTTGGCCGCGAAGGTGGAGTTCACGGATTGAGTGGATATGTTAAGTTGAGTTGAGTATAATTTGAAAATGAGATAATTTGAAAATGATTCCACTCCACTTAAAACTCTTAATGTCCTAAACTCTTAAAGTCATAATATCCTAAATTCCTAACATCCTAAAGTCCTAAAATCAAAAAAAATGACAAGATTGGAAATACTAAAAACCTACAAAATATACATCGGCGGACAGTTTCCGAGAACGGAGTCTGGTAGATACTATACGCCTTTAGATGCGAAAGGAAAAGCTTTGGCAAACGTTTGTTTGTCGTCGAAGAAAGATGTGCGCAATGCAGTTGTTGCAGCACGAAAAGCAGCAGGCTCTTGGGCGGAACGTTCCGCTTTCAACAGAGGACAAATTTTATATCGCATCGCTGAAATGCTAGAAGGAAGACACGCTCAATTTGTGGAAGAATTAGTGAAACAAGGATTCTCAAAAGCAAATGCGACAAAAGAAGTTAATTTAAGCATCGACCGCGTCGTTTATTATGCTGGTTGGTGTGACAAATACAATGCGATTTTGAGTTCAGTGAATCCAGTTGCATCTTCGCATTTTAACTTTTCGAGTTGTGAACCGATGGGAGTTGTGGGAATAATTGCTGAACAATCAACAAGTTTAATTGGTTTGGTTTCATTGGTTCTGCCCGCAATTTGTGGAGGAAATACAGTTGTTGTTTTAGCTGCTGAGAAATTACCTTTATGCGCTGTGACTTTTGCTGAAGTATTGAATTCTTCAGATTTACCGGGAGGAGTAGTGAATATTTTAACTGGTTCTCCTGCTGAAATGGCGCCAACTTTAGCGAGTCACATGGATGTTAATGCCTTATTGGTTTCGCATTTAGAAGATGGATTCAAAAAAGAACTTTCGATTTTAGCAGTAGATAACTTAAAACGTAAATTCGATTACACCCCTGATTGGAATTTAGAAAAATCACAAGCTCTTCATTACATCACTGACTTACAAGAGATTAAAACAACTTGGCATCCGATTGAAAATGTTGGTGGTGCAACAAGTTCGTACTAAAATTATGTAACTTATTGTTTCTTAACTATCCAATTTAAAGAGATAACTTTCATACCAACGGAATTGAAAACAAAACCTCAGTAATTCTGTTGAATACGTTATGAGTAATAAAGCACTTTTTTGGCATCGACGTGATTTAAGGATTGAAGACAATGCAGGGCTCTACAAAGCATTAAAATCTGGTTTAAAGGTTCAAGCAATCTTTATTTTTGACCAAAACATTTTGGAGAAACTTCCAAAAAAAGACCAGCGCGTTTTGTTCATTCATCAGGAAATAAAACGTTTAAAAGAAGAATATCAAGGATTAGGTTCAGATATCAAAGTGTTTTATGGCAAGCCCTTGGAAATTCTTCCAAAAATTGTGAAAGAGCATGGAATTGAAAAAGTATTTACTAATCGCGATTATGAACCTTATGCGTTAGAACGTGACGCTTCCATTTTTGAAAGTCTTAAAAATTTGAATTGTGAGTTCATTGGTGCTAAAGATCATGTGATTTTTGAGAAAAATGAAGTTGTCAAAGACGACGGTTTACCTTACACGATTTTCACACCCTATTCCCGTAAATGGAAAGCGAAACTCAACGAATCATCTTTTTCATCCTATCCTACGTTAGCAAACACTGAAAACCTACAAAAATCTGCTTTACAAGAATTGATATCATTACAAGAAATGGGATTTGAATCGGCTCAATTATTTCCGTTTCCTGAACGCTTACCAGACGAGAAAATTATTACTAATTATTCGCAACAGCGCGATATTCCCGCGGTTCGGGGCACGTCAAAATTGAGTGTTCATTTACGGTTTGGAACAATCAGCGTTCGTCAATTAGCTCAAAAAGCAATAAACATAAATGAGACCTACTTGAACGAATTGATTTGGCGCGACTTTTATCAAACCATTCTTTTTCACTTCCCACATTCAGTCAAAAATTCGTTTAAAAAGCAGTACGACAAAATCGTTTGGGAAAAAGATGAAACCAATTTCAAAGCTTGGTGTGCAGGAAAAACAGGTTATCCGTTGGTTGATGCAGGAATGCGAGAATTGAATGCAACTGGTTTTATGCATAATCGTGTGCGAATGGTGGTTGCGAGTTTCCTTACCAAACATTTACTGATTGATTGGCGTTTGGGAGAAACCTATTTTGCAGAAAAATTAATGGATTTTGATTTAGCGAGTAATATCGGTGGTTGGCAGTGGGCGGCAAGTTCTGGTTGTGATGCAGCACCTTATTTCAGAGTATTTAACCCGACTGCACAACAAGAAAAATTCGACAAAAATTTCACATATATTAAAAATTGGGTTCCTGAATTTGGGACAAGCTCCTACCCAACTCCAATTGTAGAACATAAATTTGCAAGAGAGCGCGTTTTAGATAGATTTAAACAAGCATTAAACGAAATTTAAAAATGATACAAATTGGCGATAAATGTCCAGACTTTCAACTTCCGGACGCAAAGGGAGAAATGATTCGAATTACAGATTTCATTGGAAAGAAAAAATTAGTTATATACTTTTACCCGAAGGATGATACGCCAGGTTGTACCAAAGAAGCATGTTCGTTTAGAGATAATTATGAAGACTTTAAAGAGTTTGATTGTGAAGTAATTGGTATTTCTTCCGACGATGAACAAAAACACGCCGCTTTTGCTACAAAAAATCAACTTCCTTTTATTTTATTGGCTGACAAAGACAAAGTGGCAAGAAAATTATTTGGTGTTCCGGGTAATCTTTTCGGGTTGATACCGGGCAGAGTAACTTATATAATTGGACTTGATGGATTTGTAAAAGGAATTTATAACTCACAAACAAATCCTTTGGGACATATTAATAAAGCGTTGGAGATGGTTCGAGGACTATAGCTAGATAGTTAAACAAAACATGTTACCCAAATTTCAAATATTTAAAGTGGATCGTATTGGCTCAAGTTACGTTAACAGTTCGTTATAATGTTTAATACCGAAGTTGTTTTCAATTGTCGTATAAAATACTCGTTGAAAACTAACTCGGCATTATACCAGATAGATTTTCAAATGCGTCATTTAACAAGTAAATTGGTATAAACTATTTAACATAGGAGGAGATTAATACTAATGAATATGGTTCTCAAATTAAGGAACCACAAGTTAAGGTCAGATTTGTGTAAGAAATAAAACAATGTAAATTACATTTTTTAAGTAATTGTATCTCTCTTAACCCAATATTTCATTTTAAAAATAGTAATGTAATTCAACAAATTAACTGCAAAGAAAAACCCCCAAGAATAAAGCTTTGGGGGTTCTATAATTAGTGTTTAAAAATAGGGGAAGGATATGCTAGATATAAATATTATTGGAAGTTATAAATTGAAAGCCTTTTCAACCTCTTTATAGTTAGTTAAATCAACATTAGGATTAAGTATTAACCCAGAAGATTCAATAACAACTATTTTAAAGTTTCTTGACCCTGGATTTGGTGTTGCATCATCATCATCTTGAGTTTGAATTAAGATTTCATCGTTGTCATATGCGAATGCCCAATGACGAGTCCAACCACTCTGAACTTCAGAATAAGGTACAGCCCAATATACACCGGGAGTTGTTTCAATGTAACACAAAACAGCACCACTGTTTAATATAGACTGAGTAATAATAGGAACAGTTGCCGATCCAGTATACCCTGCACCACCGCCAGTCCAATCACTAATTGTTATTACCTGACTTTTAGCATCTGAAAATACACACGTGCCATCGTCTTTTTTTGCTTTGCTATTAAAGTTTAAAGCTTTACTATCTGTACAACCTGATTTTGAACAACTTTGCATTAGAGTTAAAGTTAACCCTACAAGAGTCATTACTACAAAAATTTTTGAATTTTTCATAATTAAATGTTTTATATTAAATTTTTAAATAAACCTATTTACCTAATCCCCTATAATAATTATTACCACCAAAGATATACTGCGGTTTCATAAACTACATCTGGTTGGTTTTCACCGTAGGCTACACCAATATCCCTTGCAGCTTTTATGGTTGCTTTTTCTAAATCTACTTGGTCTTGTTGTTCTTTCAATTTAAAGTCCCATTCACGCTGATCAATTTCTTTAACGCGTTTAGCCATCTTATCGTTTAAAATTTTAGCTTCCGCATAACAAGATGAATTTGGATCGATCTTAGCTAAATAAGCTGTTGCTGCTTCCGCACCATAAGCATCTTGGTTAGCTGTCCATTTTGCGTTGGCTTCTGCCATTTCAATTTTACATTGGCGATCGATTTGCATTTTATAAATTGGACCCACGGCGTTCATTGCTTTGTCATAACATTCTTTACACACTTCTGGAATAGCAAACAATTTAGCTATTGCAGCATCATATTCAGCTTTGGAGGCCATAGTTTGTGCCTCCTTCAATAGAAAGTCGCATTTAGCATTGTAATAAGCAATAATCTTTGTTTTTCCCTCATCAATAAATTGTTTGAATCTTGTATCCGAAGGCTTAATTTGTTTAAGGGCAGTAATGTAGGCCTTGGTTTCACTATTTCCATTTCCTTTTACATTGAATGTATAACTTGAAAATTTCGTTCCGTCAATTCCGTCGCCGATGTATAAAGTTACCGCCAATTCATATTGATAAATTGGAGGACTAGAAGCAGTTATATCCTTAGTAATTTCACTCACAGAAGTTGTAATGATAAATCTCGAACTTCCATTTCCACCACCCATACCATTTTTCGTGGTTATTTCGTTCAATTTGTTGACCAAAAGGTTTTTCGCTTCTTCTGTCAAATTCCCTATTTTACTAGAGATATATGTACTCAAACAGATTCTGGAAATATCGTCAGCTTTTTCAACAGTGTTTTGAGAAAAAGAATTGAATATCGAAAAAAGAATTATTGATAAAATCGTTGCTTTCATAATATGTTAAATTTTTAAATTAATTGTTAATAATTTACTTAATTATTCCATCCTTTGTCAATTCCTGCTTTAGTGCAGACCTATTAACACGAACCACCAAACCATGAGTTCTTGTTTCCCCGTTCTTTTTCTTATCTCTCTTCACTTTTTCCATAACTCGTTCATCTTTCAGACTTACAAATTGGGAATATTTACCTCCATCAGCAAAAAAAACATTGAAATAGTCTTCATTGTCAAATTTCGCAGATTGATTCTTAAGAAGAGGAAACGAGTTGCACTCGGATGAACCCTTTTTTATTCCTACAAAAACAACATCTCTAACAGCATTCTTCTTAGCTTGCTCTGAAGCATCTAAATAATTTCTACCATTTCCCCATGCTTTAAGAGTTACAGAACCATCGAGTTCAACTCCCATGCATTCAGATTCAAAAGAAATATTTCCTATATTTTCGTTCTTTTGAGCATATGAAAATATGAAAATGAAAAACGAACTAATTAAAATTGATACTTTCATATGACTATTCTTGACCAG
>JBILOX010000037.1:0-31528 GCA_044374225.1 Crocinitomicaceae bacterium
ATAATTACCTGTTTGCGTAACTACTTGATTTGGTCCCACGATCCCTGATGGATTCCATAGATATGTAGTTATTGATGGGGAACCCTGTTGCAAACTAATTGTATTTCCAACACACAATGTGGTATCATTACCCAAACTAACATTTTGCAAAGAATTATCAAAGGTAATTGTTGCTGTATTGGAAGTTAAAGAACAATTTTGGTTGTCTCGAACTGTATAGCTAAAAGTTCCTCCTTGTGTATATTGACGGGTTTGGTTCGTATTTCCATCACTCCACTGAACAAACGTATAATCACCTGTTGGAATGAATGCTGTTACTGTTGGTAAATCATTGTAGCAAACTAATTGGTTATTTAAACTAACAGTTGAATAATGAGGACGATTCACTACAATGGTATCATAACTAAACCTCCCAAATACATCTGTTCCTCGAACCCAATAAGTACCGGGTGCATTCACGTTGATCGTGGAAGTTGTTGCTCCTGTACTCCATAAATAATTAGTAAAATATCCCGATGGCTGGAGTGCAATGTCACAAAAGCCGTAAGTATTGTTGATGTCTGCTCCTAGATTTATAGGCGGAGCATACTTATCCATCAAATATTTTTCTACTTGCTGTTGTTCCGTATTTGTTAGAACGCGATTGTAAATTATTATTTCAGCAATATCTCCTTTTAGGGAGGAGTAACTCGGCGCTCTTCCCACAACGATATTGCTATTGGTAAAACTTGCATTTAATGTTGCATTTGTACTCGTAGCTGTTTGTTGTCCGTTTAAAAATAAAGAACTCGAAACTCCAACATTTCTACTAAAGCTAATTAAAGACCCCAAGTACCCTGCTGTTGGCGCAGAATTTATTGGCGTGGACAATGTACTATTATTAACCCTTGCTCCTAAATTGGCATTTGTTCCAAAAGAACGTTGTATCCAAAGCCCTGTACTTTGTGAACCAATACAAAATAAACCAGCAACAATACCAGTCTGATTACCACCACTTGACACAACAAATAACGTTGAATTATCCGAATTAATTGATGGAATTGTTGGTCCATTCAATAAATCGTCCGTTCCATCAAATCGAATTAAAGGCTGATTATTTAAGGTAGATGAATTAACAAGAGTGGGTCTTGCTGAAGATGTCGATTGGGTTAGATGATAATTGTTCCCACTTTGATCATTCCATTGACTTACAGCTCCCGTTGTTAAAGTAACTCCAGCATCTGCCTTAACCCAAAAACTTAAATTATTTATATTTGAAGGTGATTGAGCAACTAATTTACCGACAATCAGGATTAATAGTATTAAAAATGAAAGGATATTCTTGATGTAAAACATGCTATTATATTTTAATCATGATTTATTTTGTTTAATAAGACACTAAGTTGCTCCAATTGTTTCTTACTTGAATATTTCTCAAGTTCTGAAGTGTTTATTTTTAGTTCAATATTAGTGTTTTTAACTATTTCATCAATAAAACAATTAAGTTCCTGTTCACTATTAAATGAAAAACCTGTATTTGTTGTTTTAATGTAATTAGATATGACACCATTATCACTCGGAAATAATACGATAGGTATTCCTGTTACTGAATAGTCTAGAAGTTTTACAACTAACCAATCATCAATTCCGTTGTAATTCGTTAAGAAAAGAAAATTTGAATTTTGTTGAATTTTTCTGAGTTCCTTTTTATTAACTTTATCTTTTAGAACAAATACATTATCATAACCAACTATTAATTCTTGTATTTTTAGCTTAACAGAAGGTATGAGTTCGATACCATAAAACTGAAATACAAATTTTAACTTTTTATTGTCTGAAATAGCTTTGAAAGCATTAATTACTCTTTCAATTGGTTGATACTCATACATTGTACCAAGATATGAAAAAACAATTTTATCTTTAAGAACTGTTTTTGCATTTGTAGGTATTTTTTCATCAGAATTATAGCCATTAGAAATTGATATTCCTTCTTTTTTGATTGCTGATTTGATATTTTCAACTAAGCTATTAGAAACAGTGATAAATGCAAAAGAATTTGATGTCCATTTTTTTTCACTTCTTTTTTCTAGGAAATAAATAAATTTATTCAATACGCCAGTTCGGTTATACTTTGAATGAGTTGTCCATTCATCCCTATAGTCGGGTATCCAATTTATTCGAGGGAATTTTCTCTTCAATCGATAGGCAATATGAAAAGATGTAAATGGTCTTCCACTGGCAATTAAAATTTGTATATCAGGATTTTCAAATAGGACTTTCTTCGTGTAAAAATAAAAATTTGAAAAAGGGATATTAAAAAAGAAAAAATTTGATGAAATTAATTCGAATAATGTTAATGCTTTTTGAAAATATTTTAAGCATTTATAATTTGAAAAACGGTCTCGTAATGTTCTTTTATAGGGTAAACGATGAATTTCGTATTTGTTCGAATATTCAATTTCGAGCTCATTATTTAAAACTGGATCTACAATATCTTTTTGACCTTCATTCCATTGACGAGTAATTATTATTGGATAATATCCAACTGAATTTAAATTTTTTGCCCATGATAATATCCTCTGACCCCCAACAAAGTTCGATGGAGGGAAATAATAAGCAAGTATTACTATTTTTTTTAGCTTCTTATCCAAATTTTCTTAATCGTTTAAAGAATTGATAAATCTTTCTCGGATATCTTAGATATGTTTCAATTGAATGATAATATATGTGCTCAATTCTTGGGGATTTAATGTATTCTTGGAACTCTTCAAGAGTAAAACCTAACTTTTTTAAAACAAAATCATAATCATTCCTTTCCAGATTTTTATCAACATACGGTTCCTCTTTAAGTAATAATTGAGCTTCTTCTCGGGTTAATTGACCTGCACAAATCAATGTAGAATAATGTGATTTTCTTTTATCAATTCCAAATTTATTAGGCAAGATATAAGCTTGATAAAATCGGGTAAAAATCGACTCGTAATGTTTTCCTCCATAATCTCTCCAATGAAATTCTTTCACTATTAATTCCTTTGCTTCGGGTTTATTGTATGGATAATAATCAAGAATTGAGACAGCAGTTACTTTGGTTCTTAGAAACATTTTTTTCCAAACATTTTTGATTGGAAAAGTTTTCATTGGGATTTCTCCAAATTTTTTATGAATACTCCGAATATTAATACTGTCTGATTTATTGTACACCCATGTTGAGGGCAGTCGACCTTCCGTAGTGATACTACTGCCATCAAAAATGTATTTTATATTATTTCTTTCAGCAAGTTGTTCTAAAACACATCCAATTGCGTGATCTGTCAATGCTTCAATATCAACAACATGAGCTCTGAAATAAGCTCTTTGCAAATCACGAAATTCTTTCCAATTAATTACATAAGTATATAAATCAAAACCCGTTAGCAAGCGCCCGCACTCCATGTTGCCAACATAAATAAGCCACATAGGTGCTGTCCACTCCACCACTTAAACCTATTATTACATCATATTTTGAATCTCGTCCATCTAATTTAACTTGGTTTATCCAATTATTAAATGAATACAATCCCTTTTCATCACCTCTGTAGTATTTCTTTAAATTTTCATCATACGAATGGCAATGATTACAAATTCCGTTGGCATCTAAATTGATTTCTGGATCATCGATTGAATCCAAAATACATTTGCTACAAGAGATGATTTGCTTATCTTTCAATTTTAACAGTATTATATTCTTCTGTAGTTGGATAATTTATCAATATTCCTTTTGCTTTCGTATAATAAACGAATAAACTACCTGCCGCTGCTGCTGCTATTCCTCCATCAAAAGCTATTTTAATATCATTCAAACCGCTACACCCTCCAGCTACTACAATCGGGTTTTTAATATCCTTGATTATTTTTTTTATGAATTCTACATCATAACCTTCATAGGTGCCATCTTTATCGATGCATTGGAGCATTATTTCACCGATTTCAATTTTATTCAATTTACTTATAATATCTTCGACTTTCAATTTGCTTGAGATTCCCTTGTTGAAAATAATTCTCTCTCCATTAATTATTCTGTAATCAATACATGCTACTATTGTTGAGCTCCCAAATGTCTTAATTGCTTCCTCAACAAAAGTATAATCCATTAACTTTGACTGGAGAACTATTTTTTCAACTCCCAGTTTCAGTATTTTTTCAATTTCAACCAACTTTTTTATTCCACCTCCATAGGAAACAGGGGAAAAACATTCATTAACAAATTGACTTATGAGTTCAAAATTTATCCCGTTTTTGCTCGCGCTTTTATCTAAGACACAAATTTCATCAACTTCTAATTCATTGTAAATTTTTACTGAATTAAGTAAATCACCAATGTAGGTCGAAGATTTAAACTTAACAGTTTTAATTAGTTCTCCATTATCAACTAATAAGATTGGAATAACTCTTTTCATTTTTTAAATTGAACAGAATTTTTGTAGTAGTTCCATTCCAAATTTGTGGCTTTTTTCAGGATGAAATTGAACTCCAAATATGTTTTCTTTCTGAAAAGCAGCACAATATTCAAATTCATTAATTCGAGCATTTAAAATACTGTACCTATTCCTATTGTAAAAATAAGAATGGACAAAATAATACCTTTTGTTATCCTCGTTTTGCAAGAAATTTTCTCTTGCTACATCCACGTAATTCCAACCCATAACAGGAATTGTTCCAGTAAAATCAATTTGATTTTTGAACCCAACCACTGGTTCTTCAATCCATGATAGCCCTTTTTCAACCCCCTCTTCACTTGAAATAGACATTAATTGCATACCCAGGCAGATACCCAAAACAGGTTTTTTTCTGATAAGAGCAAATTCGTTGAGAGAATCTATTAATTTTTTAGATTTTAAATTATTCATGCCATTATCAAAAGAACCAACACCGGGAAGAATTAATTTATCTGCATTTAAAATTTTATCATGATTTGAAGATACTTCACTTTCTGCACCAATTTTCTTAAGCATATTGCTTATTGACCCAACATTTCCACAGTTATAATCAATGATTACTATCATTTTAATTGTTAATTTGTAATGCTATTATAAAATTCTTCAAAGTTTTTACTTGCTTCAAAATGATTTTGCCAAAACTCATAGGCAAAGTTTCTCATCGTTAGTTGTTCCGAAGCGGACAAGTTCAAGTGATTTTCTATGATTGATGCAGCCTTCTCAACATCAAACTCTTTAGGTAGTAAATACCCAAAATCTTTATTAATCGACTCAGAGGTGCCACCAACATCTGTCGCTAATATTGGGATCCCCGCGGATATCGCCTCCATAATACTGTAGGGAATACCCTCTGATTCACTTACATTTATAAACAAGTCCACGTAGTTTTTCTCGTAGAAATCTAACACAATTTCATTTGAAGTATATCCTTTAAAATCAAATTGTGCTTTTATTAATTTTTTAGAGGCTAATTCCAAAATCTCAGGCATTTTTGAACCTTCTCCAAAGTGAATCCATTTAAAGTTTTGAATGTTTAATAGACTTAATATTTCAACTATCAATTCAACTCTTTTAACCGGTATTAGCGTTGAACAGCTACAAATTAAAAACGTCGACTGGTCTTTTATTAATTTTGGTTCTCGGTTGTTGTATTTTCCAAGTCTTGAAACAATTACTTTGTCATCTAATTTTCGGTTTAAAAGCCTTTCAAACTCCAATTTACCATGCTCTGAAATGGTGTACGTTGCATCCAAGTTATCAATAATATAACTTTTAAATGGTAAGTAATTGCTAGGGTTTTGATCGAAATAGATATCCCAACGATGAGCTCTTGAAATAAATTTTCCCTTAGATTTTTTTTTCGATAATCTTGCTAGCATTAATGCTCTGAAATCATGCCAATACGAATAAAAAATCATAGTATCTATATCACAATTTTCATCTCGAATGAATTGATCAATTTTTTTCTTAAACAATTCCGCCTTTATAAAATCCACTATCAAAATTTTTATATTTCGAAGTTGTAAGAGATTATTTTTTTGCAACCAACTTATTTCACTCCAAACAATCCTGTTAAGGAAAAATAGACTTTTGACAACATCCCAGCTACTTACTTTCAGATCATAAATTTTTGTTGATACATTGGATGGAATTGATATCTTCTCTCTGGAAATTTGTTCCTGATTTGGAACGAAAATAAAAATATTTTCAAATCTTTTTGACAATGCTTGAATTTCGCTCTCCACAAATGGTTCATAAGGTGTAAGCGGGTAATTGTCACAAAATAAAACTAGTTGCTTTTTCTCCATATTTAAAAGCGTTTTATTGCACTATATACCTTTTCAAATCTTGGTTTAATTCGATACATGAATCTAACAAATAAAAAGTTTAGAATTGTCAAACTTCTTTCCCATTTAATTTTATATTCTTTAAAAATTTCTTCTCCTGATAATAGATACAATATCTCTAATTGTGGGACATGTACATTTTTTTGGTAGTAATAACGTACCAATTCTTTTTTTTGTAAATCATACAAAGACCAATACCCTGAATCAAAGCGATGTATGTTGTCTTTTAAAGTAAGAATATAATGATCAATATCTTCTTTTACTTCATTTCTTCCAGTAACTCTATACAAGTCATAAATACCAAAAATAGCATAAATAAATCCATTAAGCACATAAGAAGGGGGATCTGAAGGATATTCTTCTAACCAGACATAGCCCTTTTCATCCACACGCCGCACACCACCTTTAGAGAAATCAATTTTAAGAAAATTATAAATTTTTTTAGCTGTTGAAAGTAAATGCTCTTCTTTCATTAATTGGTAAACTCGTAAATAAAAGGAAAGCGCTTCACCACTATCCATTGCCGAAGACCAAGGCGCCTTAATATTATACCGCTCATCGTCATAGTTATTTACCCATTTCACAAAATTTGAATCCTCGGATTTTGTTTCCTCAAGCTTTTCTATACATGCCATCAATACTTGATAATCCTTTTCATTCCGATGTTCAAGATAGTCCGCGTGTATGATAAACCCATATTGACAAATGTTAACCGTCGAATAATAAAAACCGCCCTTTCCATCACCGCACATTGGAACCCCATTTGCATCAAATCCGCCATCGTAAATATTAGCTGTGTAATGTATTCTTGAAGGACGCATATCAATGTAGTAGATGCCTAATTTCTTATTCAGACTGACATCACCAAGAGGAAGGGATATCTGTTTATTTTCTTCTTGCATTATTGTTTAGAAGTGAATATTGATTTTTTTCAATAATAAATTTTTTATTGCTTAACTACAAAAAATAAATGTTTTGACGCTTACAATATAATTTGAAGAATTTTTAAATCCTCGTTTGAATTACCGAAAACCTATTTTTGAAACTCAAAATTTTTCTTTCAAGGTATTCATAGGATAAATAAGATATTATTATGGTTGTTAGAAGTGAAATTACTCCCAACAGAAGAATAATGAAATTATCATTTACATAATTAAAACCTAGTAAATCGAATATAATTTTTATAATTATTATAACTAATGGATGAAAAATGTACATGCCGTATGTATACTTGCCGAATTTAGAAAAAACTGTAGTTACATTGTGAGTACTAATAATTACAAAATAAACAACAATATATAGGTACAAGAAGGGTAATGCAAAAAAAGAAATTGATTTTATTATTTCATTCAAATCAGAACCAAATATAATTAAAATAGTAACGGAACAAATTAAAAGTGTTTTTTTAGAATTAAATAATGTACGAAATGCTAAATTGCTACTATATTTTGAATAAATTAAAGCCCCAGCGCAACCCATCATTAAAAAACGAAGATTACCAAATGTGTGAAAATATGCAGTTATCGGGTCATTTAATGAGAATAAAGAAGAAAAGATAAATACAATTACGATCATAGAAAGTAATTGCTTTTTCTTGGACAAAATTGAATAAATTAATGGCCAAAAAAGATAGAACTGTTCTTCTATAGCTACACTCCATGCAATTCCAATCATTCCATTTCTATTGTCCTTCATATCAAAATTATTAAGAAATAATAGATTTTTTAATATATCACCTTCAAAATCAAAAGTATTGAATAGATTGGGAAGGATAAAAATTCCAGAAAGAGTTATTAAGTAATATAAAGGCCAAATTCTCAAAATTCTTCTAAAATAAAAATGTAAAATATTAATTCTACCATTTAATTTCTCTTCTTGAATCATAAGATAAGTTATTAAAAAACCGCTTATTACAAAGAAAATATGAACCCCGATTCCACCTGTTAAATTAATTCTCCTAAGTAGGGTAAATATTGTGTTTTCATTTGTATGATTAAAAAAAGTAAAGCTAAAAGCATGTTGCCAAAAAACTAAAAAAAAAGCAAAAAACCTTAGGCTATCTAATTTTGTAAAATACAAGTTTTGTTTCATTATAAAGCTCTTTTTATTGATGTAAAATCGAATAATAATATTCTCGAATTCTATTTGAATATTCTTTAATATCATTATTCATTGAATATCTGACTGCAGAATTTGACATTTTTAAATAATTTTTTTTATCTTTCCATAAATTCTTAATTATTTCTGAAAACAATAAAGAATTTTCGTTTTGTATGATATAACCATTTATACCATTTTGAATAATATCTCGATTCCCTCTTCCATCTAATGCAATAACAGGCAAACCTGCTGCCATTGCCTCAAGTAAAACTAAACCATACGGTTCATAGTAAGCAGCATGGACATAAATATCAGAATTCCAAAGTTGAAAAGGGATATCATTTACGTTACCATGAAGAAAAATATTATTTGAAATTTTTTCTGCTTTATTTTTTACCTTTTCAAAACATTCTCCCTCTCCAAAAAAATGTAATTCTACATTTGGGATTTCTTTATTTAAAATTGCGAAAACCTCTAATAAAAATTCTTGATTTTTATACTCCGCAAATCGACCCACATTTATTAATCTAAGTACTGAATTTTCTTTGTTTCTTTTGAAATTAAAAGGACGCTTATAAATATTAAAATCAATTGCGTTATTTAATAAGAAAATATTTTTCTTCAATTGATTCGGGAGTACTGCCTTTAAATATTGCTGGGTATCTTTTGAAATAGCAATAAAATGATTGTTACATTTTTTATACTTGCTCATTATCCAAAGTCGCTCAAAATATTTAGTAATACTTGCTTTTGAACAAATCGTTTTAAAAGAAAACTTATTTAGTTCTACCATGTTATCATGGCAGTGAGTAACGTATTTTACTCCTGAAAAAATAACATGCCTGGACATTAACTCAGACCAAAACAAATGGGAATGAATGATATCGGGTTTAAATTCCTGAACTAATTCAACAAACTCTTTGATATCAACAATGCTTTTTCCTGCGATAGACGGAAGTACTTTAGAATTGATAATTTTAACAGGTAGTTCTTTTGTTAGTTCCTCATATTGATTTACGGGATTCATTGAAACCAACAAAACTTCTACATCTGAATACATGTTTAGTGCTCGACATAAATCAACACTTAACTTCTCAGCTCCAGCTTTATGCAATGAACGAATTACGTGAAGAACTTTCAAATTGAACTAAAAATTAAATTAATCACCTCTTAATTAACCTGTTAACTTTATTCTTAATATAATTTATTATCTTCCCATCGTAATATCTATCCAATAGGGCTTGTTTTTCCTCAAACCAAAATTTTACAAATGGTAAATATTTCCAAATAGATTGAATATTTTTTAGATGTTGTTTTCTAAAGTATATTTGAGGAGTCATAAAAACTTCATGTCTATTATTTAGAAAAGGTTTAAGCCCTGCCCAATGAAGCATTACAGGGTTTTGAATTGAGTTTAAACCTGACTGGATGAAATATTTTTTATGTAATGAATTAATGTCAAAAACACCTAAAACCTCTTGGAGAAAATGCTCTCCCGCATTAATGACCCCACTTTCAACATTTTCAAATATCATGTAATTAATAATACCTTGGGGACCTTGCCCAAAGATACTTGGGTGTTGTTTTTGAAGATTAAAAAGAATTTTAAATTTTTCTAATTCAAATATACCCTTGCGTGAAAAAAAAACGCCAGAATTGAAGAAATGATGTTTTTTGTAATCTATTTTATTAATATAATTAAAAATCAATTCAAAATCAAAATATTGAACCTTAATTATGTCATCCGTGTACTCTTCGTGTGGCGTATTGTGAATAAAATCAAATTTTTTATAGTCAATTCCCTTAGTAATGTCACCCCAGGCAATTATGTCAGCATCTAAAAATAGGAAATTTTCAAAGGGGGATTCCCAAAATGAAATCATACTGGTACATCGAGATCCAAAACAATTTTCCCTTAGAAAATTGTTTTGGATATCTTTTTTCTCAATTACTGAGACTACATTATAATTTTTGATGTCTTTTTTAATATCGAAATCACCATCTTTTATTATACATATTGGTATATGTGGCATAAAATGATTCAAACTTGCGAGTAAGGCTTTTGTTAAAAAAAAATCACCCACATAAGTTGTTATTATTATTCCAAAATCTTTATTCATTAATAATTAATTTTTGAAGTTTAATTCTTTGATTTGTCAATATCAAGAATAAAATTAAAATCTTGTGTTTAGTCTGAAAACTGGGCATAACCAATAATGAAACGACACATTTAAAAAATGCCTTTAACATATTATTCTTCAATATGAAACCATAAGCGCATCTCAGATTTATTCCTGCAATCATAGATTTTTTTAATTTACTTTTTACATCATATCCTGGATGCCCTTTTCGAAACATTATTGCTGTAGTTTCTAATTGCTTGCAAACGCTATTTGAGCTATAGTTCACAGACCTATTTTCATGTTCCAACTCAGTTATAGTTGCATTATCCTCAATATAAAATAACGGAACATCTTTTGCTAATCTGAATAACAATTCCATATCCTCACCAACCGTCAGATTTGAATTGAACAGATGTTTTTGAAAAATCTCCCTTGAACCACAAAATTGAGGATTACCAATAATTGTTTCAATCAGTGCGTTTGGATCAACTGGAAATGAAAAATGCTTTCCTCTACGGATATAGTTTAATGAAGAATCCGGAAATTCAAAACGAATATCTGTGAAATATAATGCCACTTGATTGTTTTTTTCCAAAATGGCATGTTGCAATTTTTCGAGTCTGTTGTTATCCATGTATTCATCACTATCCATGAATGTGATAAAATCACCAGATGAAAGAGCGATTCCTTTATTCCTTGCTGCACTTCGTTCTGCATTTTCTTGATAATGATATTTGATTCGATTGTCTGATAAAAATCTTTTGACTACCTCAGCTGTGTTATCCGTACTGCCGTCGTCCACAATAACTAATTCCCAATTAGAATAAGTTTGCTCTATTATACTTTCAATAGCTCTTATTAGAAACTTTGACCTATTAAATGTTGGAATAATAATACTAAATAATATCATTGATACTTTTCCCTTCAGGAATTAAAAGATAATTGTATATATTATTCCTTGGTGTTAATTCATTCACTGTCATAATCATATTTTTATCTAAAGAAAAATATTGAAATTTCGCTTCTTTTAAAATTTCGTTTAGTTTTTTTGCAACCTCAACAGTTAGCACTTCCAATATTATTACAGCTTGACAATTTTTCAAATACTCTCCCATGCCTTCAAGAACTTCAGGCTCATGGAGCTCTACATCTATTTTAATTAGATCAGGAAGGATATTGTTTTGTTTTATGAAGTCATCTAGTCTAATTGTTTCAATTTGATATTCTCGAATTTCTCCTACAAAATTCGCAAAGTTTTTCAACTTTTCAGGACTAAGAGATGCACTTGTTTGATGATCGTCTTCAACATCATAAAAGACATTTGAGCCTGTTTTATTACTAACACCTTTCTCTATCAAGTCAAATTGAAAGTTGTTCAATTTCATATTTGCTTTAAACTTTTCTATGATTAAATCAGATGGTTCAAAAGCAAAAACTCTACAATTGGGATTAGTTGATTTTGCAATTAAGGTGTAAACACCTGTATTTGCGCCAATATCAAAAATAACATTAGCTTTTTTGCACAATTTCACCCAAACTTCGACTGTTTCTGGCTCCCAATCTCCATTTTCTAAACCTGTCCAAAATATAGTTGTCTCTAGACTACTTTTCCAATTATTGATTCTGAATTTTTTTCCTATTGATTTTATATAAACATTAAATTTACCTTTAAAAGAAAAATCCTGGTAAAACCTATTTCTCTTAAAATAGGGAATTATTCTAAATATTCTTGCCAAAAAAATTTTGAATGGAAAAATTCGATAGGTATATATCAGAAGCTTATAAAGTAGAGTTGAAATTTTCATATTTTTTTTTTTAGTATTTTATGTATGTATCGAAAAGGCATTAAAATATATATGCCAAGTTTATAATTCAAGGAATTCTCATAATAGTTTCTGATATTAACTTCTGAATTTAAAATAGGAGTTAAAATTTCTTCTATATTTAATCCACGTCTTTCACAAGCATTTATTCGAACATATAGATTCCAAGTATAAGCTTTGTTGTAGTTAGTTAATGTAGAAATACCCCCATCATGGACTCGATAATAATAAAGAGGTATATCAACAAACATCATGGATCCCACCTCCTCAAGTTTCAAATATAAATCTTGATCAACGGCTCTTTTTAATTTTTGGTTTATTCCATTTGATTTTTTATATAATTCTATCTTGAAAGTGGCGAAATGTGAAATCATTCCTGCTTTCATTTCCAGATAACTACTCTCCGATGGAATAGCACGAACATAATTAGATTTTACACAATTTTTTATTTTTTCATCGCAGATATATAAATTCGAATAAATCAAACTTGCAGAATCATTTTTGTTGTGATTATCTACCATTATTTTAAGAGCCTTATTGTCAAGAATGTCATCCGGATCCAAAAAACCTGCAATTGTTCCGCTTGCTAATTCAACGCATTTTCTTTTAGTATAACCACAACCGTAATTTTGTTCATTTGTGAAAATGTGAATCCGAGAATCATTTTTGTACTTTGACAGTATTTCCATAGAATTATCCGTTGATGCATCATCAATAATTATGATTTCCCAGTTTTCATAGGATTGAGAAAATACACTTTGTATTGCTTCTTCAATATAATGAGCATTATTATAATTTGCAATTAATACTGAAAATAATGGTCGCATATTCTTAGATCCTATTTCTTATTCTGCTTTTTTTTGTTTTTTCAAAAGAATCCTTTAAAAAATAAATAAATGATCTATTTTCTTTTGCCTTTTTAAATTGACATTTTATCAAATTTTTAATCATAGAACGATTAAAATGCCTTAACAAGTCCTTTTCCTTATGAAGATGAGTAAATTCATCAGTTGAAGGATTGGAAAATTCAATTAATATTCTCCTTTTATAGAATTCCTGACTTAGATCATATTTAAGTTCTCTATCGTCTCTGTCATGATGAATAATTGCTTTTGGGCAAACAACAATTTTAAAATTATGGTATTTTACTCGATGGCAATAATTTACATCCTCGCCATAATGAAAAAATAGAGAATCAAATAACCCCACCTTATCAATACATTTTTTAGAAATTAACCATGCAGCAGCATTGACGAAGTTAGCTTCATAGTACTGCTTTACGCTATTCAGGTATAAGTCTGAGAACAGTCTATTGTTTTGATTTTCTATTGTAGGCGCAATATAGGTCGAAAATCGAATATCAAATGCATCTCCTTTTCCATTTAAATGGATTGGGCTTATTATCCCAAATGAATCATTTGTGTATGCTACTTCCAATAATCTTTCAATTGTATCAGATGTTATCCATGCATCCTGATTTAATAAAAAAACATATTCTGCTTCATTTTTCAAAGCAAACTCAATTCCTAAATTATTTGCTTTACCAAACCCTAAATTTTCATTACTTTTAATTAGTATGCATTCAGGAAATAAATTTTCAATAATTTTTAATGTTTCGTCATTTGAATTATTATCAATCACAATAGGTGCAATATGATAGTTAGATTGATAGACACTTCTAAGACATTTTTCTATCCATTCTGAACCGTTGTAGGTCACAATAATGCAATATATTTTATTATTCGACATTGCTAGAAAAAAAATTAAAACAACCTTTTCCTTAATAATTTGAAGGCTTCTAATAGATGGTATCTACCCGTTTTAACATTAAGGCTATCTGAATACATTTTAAGGTATTTATCAGGCTTTTTAGAAATCATAATTTTAAGTATTTCTGCAGCTTGCTCCTCATTGTTGTTTTTAAGGAATTCATAAATTAATAACGTACCAAATCTTTCAAAACGCTTATATAATATATTGTTAACTGTTTCTCCAAACTTATCACTTAAAATAAATAAATCATTAAAAATATTTAATTGCATTGATGATGAAGGTTGATTAGCCCATGTATTTGTATCATGAATTCTATATACGGCCATTGTATCATTGAGCTTTTTTATTTTTCCAAATTGAGCATTCAATAGATTCAATGCAAAATCACCTGCTTTTAGGTTTAAAAGCCATTTAGATTTTTCTAAAACATCTTTATTATTTCGAAATAATAAGGATGGAGTATGAATGTAGTTACCGTTTGCTAGATCATGAATATCAGTTGTTTCATTAACATTTTTAGTAATAAAATCTTTTACAACTTCATTATTCCTTAATATATCCACATTATGAAAACAAATTGAATATTTAGAATTTGATTCAAGAAAGTCAACTTGTTTTTGCAATTTATAGGGATCTGACCAATAATCGTCGCCTTCGCACATTGCAATGAACTTTCCAGTACAATTTTCAAAGACCAAACGTTGATTCTCTGCAGCGCCAATATTTTTTTCGTGCAACAATAATTTGAATTTGTTTGGATGTCTTTGTGCATATTCTAAAATAATTTTTCTAGAATTATCTGTAGAACAATCTTCGCCAATGACTATTTCATAGTCATAATCACATTTTTGCATCAAAAAACCATCCAAACAATCTTTTATAAATGGTTCATGGTTATAAACCATACAAAAAATACTTACGGTTGGAATTTTGACCATTTATAACTTTTTATTAAGATTCTTTAATTCGAAGTAATCATCTTTCGTAATTCCAACAATAATTTTATCCCAGAAGCGATTGTCTCTGAAATACCACTTACGCTGAATACCCTCTATTTTCCATCCGCATTTATCAAGGTACATTTTTTTGGATGCTTCATTATACTCAATTATTGATCCATCTAATCTTTTTAATCCCAACTCCTCAAAGGCATACCTCATTATTGCAAAAACAGTATCTACTGCATATCCTTTCCCTCTAATCTCCTTGTCCCCCAACAACATTCCATGAAATGCATTTTTGTTCTTCCAGTCAATATCCACCAAATTTGCTGTTCCAATTAATCCTAATTCCTCAGTATAGATTGAGAAACGCTGATTCAACGAAGAAATCGATAATGATTCGAACCATTTCATTGTATCTTTCATACTAGACGGAAAATGCCATCCGCCTAACATTTTTTGAATTTCTGGATCATTTGCCCACTTGTGAAGTTCAACAAGGTCTTCTTGTTCAATTGCTTTTAATGTTACTTTTTCTCCCTTAATTAACATTTTAATTTAATATAGCATTTAAAATAAATTTCATGTCATTTTCATCATACCTTTGATCAATGGGCAAGCATACCAACTTATTTGTTAAGTCATATTCTAAACTATCTATTTTAACCCAATCCAAGACATTCGGCCAGTATGTGGCACAATAAATCTTATGATTTAATAATTTCGTTTTTAAATTCTCATCATCCCTCCAATAGGGATATACCATTGGTATTTGGTTTTCACTAATATGAAATTTCAATTTATTTTTATTTCCCAAATACTTGTGTAATATTTTAAAATTAGAAACTCTTGTTCTACCTATTTGAACATAATCAATAGATGAAAGCATTTTTTTTGTTAGATTGGACATTTCACTTAAGGGTAGCTTATCTATTTTCTTTTCATTCAATTTTGAATCAGAAAAACCTTCCTCGGCAGACAAATCCAATCTTTTCAATAAATGTGAAAATCTATCAAATGAAACATCCTTGACTAATTTAAGTTTTTCATTGGGTTGAGAATATAAATAACCACCATCGCTAACTCCTAAAAATTTTCTTGGAGAATAAAAAGTATCTATATTTTTTAAAGGTTTGGAAAAAAAAGATTGTGCATTATCTATTATTAAATTTTTTGTATCTTTTAGCTTTTCTTCAATATACTCGTCTTTAATTCCAAAATAATTAGTGTAAACAAAACATTCAGAGGCCCCGATTAAACTTAAATCGTATCTAGGTTCTAGATTTTCATTGATTTCATAAAACTCATGATTAATACCAAGCATTTTCACAACATCAAGCAAAACATCACATGTGTAGAATGGAAGAATAACCTTTTTATACCCCTTCGATCTTAAAAGATATTCAAAAGCCCCCCTACCAGAATTCAACTCGATCAAACCATTATGATATGGTTTCAATTTTTTTAACTCTATTTCAAAGTACCCACCAATCGATTTCATAAAATTTCAATATTATTTATCATGTTTAGGGATTCTTCAATTGAGTTGAACATCAAAACATCAATAATTGATAATGCGGGTATGAAAACGTTAGAAAATTGGCTATACTTACTAATATTTGATTTTAAAAACTCTAATTTTATTCCTTGCCTAATGAAATACGTTTTGTCATATAATTCTTTTCCACCAATAGGGTTGATATAATGATCAACTCCGCACATTTTACACATCTCTATCAATCGATCAGATCTGTTGAGTCCAAATGTTTGTGGGAAGTCTTGTGAAGAAACTTTAAAATTGACTTTTATATCAAGGTATTCACAAACACTAATAATACTATTTATTGCTAACTGAGAAATTGTTTCAAAATTCGATTCAAAAATTTGAACTAACATTGGGTAAACAAAATTGAAATAAGGTGCTTTTGAATAAGCCATTTTTAAGGTTGTTAGCAAATTCAAGAAATCTTTAGTCTGTTTGTTTACGTATATTTCATTAATTTTTTTGTTAGAACTCTTGTTAAGACAAGGAAGCGTTAAAAATAAGTCTTTACTATTGACTAAAATTCTATTTCTATTAACCCAACCACCTTTTATGAATTGCACATCGTCATAAAAAATAAACGTATCAACTGCATTTAGCAATTGAAAATACCCAATGTAGGGAAAAACGTACGGTTGCATTACTGCCACCTTCATATTATGGAGGAATTAACGATTAAACAAATTTCTTCAATCACAGTGTCTTCAATCCCGTAGTACAATGGAAGACAAAGTATCCGAGAAGCAATGCTCTCTGAAATTGGCATTAAATTACCGTTGGTATAATTAATCTTATTCAATGAAGGAAAGAAATACCTCCTTGGAAAAATTGAATGCTTTTCCAACTCTCTTAAAACAGTTAACAATTCTTTTTCTGTTTTAAAAATTATTGGATAGTAACTTGAGTTCCATTTCGTATCACCAAATATATTAAGTTTAGATACATTACTGAAATTTAACTTGTCATTATATTTATTTGTTATTATAACTCTGAATGAAATTAAATCATCAATGTGATTAACAATCGCCAATCCCATTGCTGCCTGCAACTCTGATAATTTACCATTTATGCCCAAACCCTGAAAATCAAGCGGACCGTTGTGTCCAAAATTATGGCTGTTAAATATTTTATGAAATAGTTCGGGATCTTTGCAAAAAATGGCTCCACCTTCGCCAGTGTGAAATAATTTTGTAGCATGGAAACTACAACTACTCACATCACCGTATTCAAAAATACTTTTCCCTTTGTATTTTACCCCGAAACAATGCGCAGCATCGTATATAACCTTTAGGTTGTGTTTCTTTGCAATGCGTTCAATTTCTTCCACATTACAAGGGTTGCCAAAAACATGTGTTGCTAAAATGCAAGTTGTTTTTTCTGTTATTGCTGATTCTATTTTAGTTTCATCAATTGTGAGGTATTCTGGATGAATGTCAACAAAAACTGGGGTACAGTTTTCCCAAACAATGGCTGCTGTAGTTGCCACATAGCTAAAAGGTGTTGTAATAATTTCTCCTCCATTTCCTAATAATTTCAATGCTATCTGCAATGGAATAGTTCCATTGTTCATGCATAAAATTTTGCTATCCTTTAGTTCAAGATAATCGGTTAATTTTTGCTCTAATTCCTGAACTAATTCACCTCTGTTCGTTAACCATTGATTATTATAGGCGCGCTGCACTTGCGCCATGTATTCTTTAATTGGAGGAAGGAAAGATTTTGTAACTGGAATTATTTTTTTGTTCATTGTTTTTTTGTTCCTAGTTTCTTGTTCTTTGTTCGTTGTTTGGGGTTCTTTGTTCGTTGTTTGGGGTTTTTTGTTTTTTGTTTGTTGTTCTTTGTTCTTTGTTCGTTGTTTTTTGTTCTTTGTTCCTAGTTCTTTGTTGTTTGTTCTTTGTTCTTTGTTTGTTGTTATTTGTTAAGGGTTTGTTGTTCTTTGATTATTATACCCATTCGAAATTATGTCTTATGTATCCTTGTTCTTTCCCCATCCAAGTTCCCAAAGGTCTTTCTTCAGGTAGAATATCAAAATTTAATAAATCTGAATCATGAAAAAATAATTCATACCCAGTTTCCTTTTTTTGAATGACCATTACTTCAATATTAAAGTTTCCCTCATTAAAAAAACCGGAAGGAATATTCATGTTTATTTTTTTTGTATCTTGATCAATAAAAACATTTTCTTTTGATACTGTAGTAATGATGTATTTTCCTTCCTCATCCTTTATTTTTACATTAAAATATAACCCATCAATGTTTTCAGATAGCGAAAAATCAAATTCTAAGGTAATATCTTTATCTCTTATGATTTCATCATCAAATCCTTTATCTGAGTTTCTTACGCCTACTGAGTTAAGTAAAAAACTATTTTTTTGATAATTTAAAACTCGGTAATTAAATGATTCTCTGTCTCCCCCAAAATAAGATTTAACTATTTTATCTGTTGATCCTGATGTTATAATCTTACCATTTTCTAGCATTATTCCCCTTGTGCACAAACTTTTAACAGCGGCCATGTTATGACTCACAAACAAAACCGTTCTTCCCTCTCCAGAAACATCTTTCATTTTGCCCAAACATTTCTTTTGAAATTCAGCATCACCAACTGCTAAAACTTCATCAACGATGAGTATTTCAGGTTCTAGATGAGCAGCTACGGCAAATGCCAAACGCACGTACATACCTGAAGAGTAGCGCTTCACAGGCGTATCAATGTATTTTTCTACACCGGAGAAAGCTACTATTTCATCAAACTTGGAGCGTATTTCAGCTTTGGTCATACCAAGAATGGCTCCGTTTAAGAAAATGTTTTCTCTACCAGTCAATTCGGGATGAAAGCCAGTTCCTACCTCTAATAAAGAAGCTATTCTGCCTTTTACTTTGATATTTCCTTTTGTGGGAGAAGTAACTTTTGAAAGTATTTTCAATAACGTACTTTTACCTGCTCCATTTCTGCCTATAATTCCTAATACTTCCCCTTGTTTAACGGAGAAATTAATGTCTTGCAATGCCCACACATATTCGTTGCTATCTGCTTCGTCGCGATTATTCAAACCGGTAATTTTTTCATACGGATCATCCTTTCCTCTCACAGTATGCCACCAACGGTTTAAGTCATGGGCAATAGAACCTGTGCTTACTTGCCCGAGGCGGTATTGTTTGTAGAGGTTTTCGACTTTGATTACGTCTGACATGGTTAGGGGTTAGGGGTTGTTGAGTTAAGGGTTAGGGGATTAGGGGGTTAGGAGTTAGGGGTTCGTTGTTTGTTATTTTTAAAATTTAGAGTGGAGAGTTAATGTATAATTTAAAATGTAGAATTGAAAATAGTGGGTAAATAGCCTCATAAATCAAAGTGCTTCATCTAATTTAAAATATGCATTTATCCAAGCGGCAAAAGACTTAGTTGGAAGTCTGAAAGTGCCCTGTTGAGATGGATTGGTTATAATAATTCCTCTAGTCTTGAGTGCCTGCAGTGCATTATTAAGAGTTGTATCCTTAATTTTAATTTTAGACTTAATATTTTCTCTATTAACCCAATCATCTGAATAATTGGCCATAGCTTGTAGTACTTTTCTGTAGTCATTAGAAGCTATTTGCGTAAAGTACAAATCGTGAAAATACTTTTCACCCAATTGGTTCAATGCACCCTGCTCTCCAAAAGCACCCGTTTTGACATCTTCAATGGTAATTATACCATCTGTATCTTTTTCAAAAGCCATAAAGGCAAATTCTTGTAAAAAATGTGGATAACCTTCTGAAAGCTTTGAAATAAGTTCTTTGGCATCAGGAGCTATTGTTGTTTTTAATGTATTTATTCTGTTTGCAATCGTTAAACCACTATTTATAACGCTGTAGCTCTCTGAATTGCTGAGTGTTTTAAGGTTTAAAACTGTGAAAATCCTTGAGGCCGACTCATGACTAGCTTTAAGCTTTGTAACCATTCCTGGCTGTCCTGTAATTCCTAAAAGCACCTTATCACATCCTTTTTTAGTTAGTTTTTCTGTAAACAACTTAATTATTTCGCCTAAAGATGCTTCTTCAGATGGTCTGTCTGCCTCATCAAGCAAAATAACAATTCCATCAATTTCATCTTTCGCGGCAGTGATTAGATTAGATAAATTAGCAACCAAGTCATTTAATACCTCATAGGGCTGAATTTTTAGCTCGTCAATCTTATGATATTTTACACCTAATATTTCCCAAGAGCTTAAAAAATCCCAAACTGATTTTGCCAAGGATTTAATCTTTTCTCGCTCTGAAATAGCATTCTTAAATTCTGATGATATTGCTCTAATAATTTCGAAAAAAGATTGACTTGAATCTAATTCAATATTCAGAACCATAAAATTTAAAAATATTTTTTTGTCGTCTATTGCTTTTTCACCTTTTGCTTGTTGAGCAACTCTTAAAAAGAGTGATGATTTACCAAGCCCTCTTTCGCCCTCTATTAGAAAATGTTGTGGATTCCCATTTTTAGTTTGAAACAAACTCCTTTCAATGAATTGCATTTCATCACTTCTGCCCTGAAACAATTCATCTGTTGCGATGCTGTTTGGTCTGAATGGATTAAACTTCATTTTCGTTTTATAAAGTAGGTGCTAACAGGTGCTAATTATCGGTAATAAGTGCTAATAAGTGCTAATAAGTGCTAATAGGAGGTAATGATTTATTGGCTGATTACTTTCTCAATTAATCCTTCTGCATTCTAATTTCTCTTAAAAAGTTCAACATCACTCAATACCATTTCTTCCACCAAACTATCCAAATCGTATTTTGGTTTCCATCCCAATTTTTGATGTGCTTTAGTTGCATCTCCGATGAGTAAATCAACTTCAGTTGGTCGGAAATAAGTTGGGTCTACCTTTACAACAACATGTCCAACAGGGACTTGGAAAGATGGGTTATTGCAGGATTTTATTTTAGCGATTTCGTATTCATTTTCTCCTTCAAACTCTAGTTCAATTCCTACAATGTTAAACGCTTTTCTTACAAAATCTCGAACGGTTGTAGTAACACCAGTTGCAATGACGAAATCTTCCGGTTTTTCTTGCTGCAACATTAGCCACATAACTTCAACGTAATCTTTCGCATGATGAAGTCATACGGATAGGTATCATTTGCCAATATCCCACCAACTTTTGCTGCTGCATCAATGATCACATCTATTTTCTCGTTTCGGATGAAGTTTTTAGTTTCTTGCTGATTTGTTAAATCTAGTTCCAACCGATCTCTAACAATAATATTTTCAAAACCTTCTCTCTCAAGCGCTCTAACCACTCCACTTCCCACCATTCCTTTGTGGCCCGCGATGAAGATTTTACTTGATTTGGTCATTTGTTTTTTGTTCGGGGTTCGGGGTTCGTTGTTTAAATATTTAAATATTTAAATTGGGTGATGCATCCTCTATTTTTACTTTATTAACTCCTAATGAATTATCATTTCCGAGTGAAAAATCAGTAGCTATTATATCAATCCATTTTGTATATTGGGTTAAATCAAGAAGATCTGTTCTCCACTTTACCTCTTTAAATAACTCAACGGGGAATGTGGTCATTCGTTCTAAAATATCCAATTCATTCATTAGTGACTTTTCTTTGGCATTCAAAAAAATTTGTTTCCAATTAAATGAATAATTTAGTGAAATACATACGATATCAAAAACATCTTTTGGTTCATCGCGTCCAATTAAAGCGGTAAGTTTATTGCATAAAATATTCTGGACATTATCTATTTTAAAATTATTTACCATCTGCGGGTTTCCCACATATTTGACTACATCATTGACAAACTCTAATTTCAATACAAGGTTTTCGTGGCTCAAAAAACATCTGAAATAATCTTCTGTAAATAAGTCATTTGAAGATTCATGTTGAAATTCTACTTTTAACGTTTGAATGAAACGTTCAATCCATTTTGAAAATGAATCAATTCTGTTTACGAAAAAATCTAAATCGTCACTCCACCTGTGGTTTAGATAAAATCTACTAAGCGCTGTGCCTCCAGTCAAGTAAAAAGGTGAGTCAAGTTTCCCTATTTCAAACAAAACTTTGTTTTGAAATTTATACAGTTCGTTGTAAGTACTCATGTAAAAACAAATATTTATGCTGAAGTGACTTGGACTTTAATCCCTTAATAATTTCTTTACTTAGTAATTCTTTAATGTCTTGAATGGGAAACAATTCTAATAATGTGAACCAAGGATATGACTCCAAACACTTCGAGAATATTTTCTTTTTATCATAACTTCCCACCCGTTCCATTTTATTATTTATAACTGCTTTAATGTCATCAACACTGACGTTTGTATCCCAAAGTATTTGCGTAAGAAGATTGGAAGTGTTCATTTTTATTTTTTGTTTTTTGTTCGGAGTTTGTTGTTCAATTCTAAATTCTGCCCTCTAAATTCACTAAACCGTATCCATAAAACTTTTCTCCACCTGATTAAAGATAATTATGCCGAAAAATAAAACGCTGAAACTAAAAATGCTGGTATATGCCAATCCACTCCAATCGAATGTTCCGATGCTGAAAAAGGCATAGCGGAAACTTTCGAGAATTGGTGTTAATGGGTTCATACTGATGAGTGTGTGCAATTTACCACTGGTATAACTCAAGGGATAAATAATAGGAGTGGCATACATCAAAAGCTGGATTCCAAAGGTCAATAAGAAACTTAAATCGCGGTATTTGGTGGTAAGCGCGGAGAAGATGATCCCCAAACCTAGACCCATTACTGCCATTAAAATAATCAAGAAGGGTAGAATTAAAATATGTAAGTTGATATTTACTTCTGCTCCTTTGAAGATAATTTGATATCCCATTATAGCCAAGAAGAGCAGTACTTGAATGCCTAATTTTATTAGGTTTGAAAAAACGATGGAGATTGGTGTCGCCAAGCGAGGGAAATATACTTTTCCAAAAATTCCAGCATTTGCTACAAAGGTATTGGAGGTCTTATTGAAGCAATCCGAGAAGTAATTCCATAAAGTAATTCCGGATAAATAAAACAAAATGGGGTCAATATTATCTGTTGGAATCTTTGCAATTTTATTGAAAACAAAGAAGAAAGTTAAGGTGGTGAATAATGGCTGAATAAACAACCAAATTGGGCCTAAAATCGTTTGCTTGTATTGAGAAACAAAATCTCGTCGAACAAACAACATAATTAAGTCGCGATAACGCCAAATTTCCTTCAGGTTTATATCAAGAAGCGAACGCTTTGGGGAAATTACCTCTGTCCAGTTTTCTTGCATCTAGTTTTGATAAATTAAATTGAAATTGATGATAAATGAATGGTAATTCCAAGACTTTCCAACGTAATAATTGTTTTGTTTGTTTGTATTTCTTTAATAGTTCCTTCCAAACCTTTAAAAACGCCATCTTTAATCTGTATAAAGTCGCCAACTTTTCCCTCAGGTATTACTCTATTTATCAATTGATTTTGAAGTATGAAAATCTCTTTATCTCTTATTAAAGCTGGCTTACCTTGCCAATAAACATAATTTAAAACACCTTGTGACATTAGTACCTTTTGTCTTTCTTTTATGTCGACCTTAACAAAAACATAACTTGGTATTAATGGTAGAATTACTTTTTTCTTTCTGTCGCTCCATTGTTTTACAGTAGTATAGGTAGGACAATAAGCTTCAATTCCTTCTTTAATTAGTCTTTCCTCTACTTTTTTTTCTGCTCGAGATTTGGTGTAAATAGCAAGCCAATTTTTTTCCAATTCAACAGCACTCATTTCTCGAAAATTAAAACAAAATCTTCACAATCGAAATTTTTATTATTTGATTCCTCTTCTGTGAAAGTTACAAACCTAATTTTCTTGGAAAGTGCAAATTGAAGTTTTTCGATTGTTTCAACTAAATAATGAGCATTGATGTTGCCAATTAGCATAATATCAATTATTTCTGTCGAAAGACCTTTAGCTAAAGAACCGGTTAAGTATATTTTTTTTACCTCACCTAAACCTCGAATCACATTTTGAATAATCTCATCAACTCCAACGTGCTTTTGTATCATTTCACGTACAGGACTATAAAGAGGGTGATTTTCGTTCACACGAAATAAAATTTTATTGGATGATCGTTCAGAATTCAACATCTTCGCTTCTAATAAACGATTTAATTCTAATCTTACTGCATTTGATGACTCGTTTAACTCACTTGCAAGCGCTCTGATATGCGTCTTTGTTTCAGGATTCAAAAAAAACTTGAGTAAAATTTTAACTCTAGTTTTGGAAGTGATAATTATGTCTAACAATTACTTAGTGTATTGGTGAAACTATTTTGCATGGCTTCGCCACCTCAGTTACATTTGCAAATGTATTAATTTTATTAAAGCGTGCAAGTTTTGTGTACGAAATTTGACATTTTGTTTACACAACTACTTGGAGTAAATGATAGATCTAATAAAATCAATTCTTAATTGCGAATAATAAAATACTTTTGTAAATAAAATACTTTTGTAAATTAAAATCTACTTTTATGAAGAGAAAAACAGTCATTTTAGTTTGTTTGTTTTTATTGATAACATCATTCATATTTTGGTTTTTTCTCTATGAAAATAAAATATATATTAAAAATGAAAAACAAAAAATTGTAAATCAATCTGATAATTTCTTAGTTGTTAAAAATGAAATACGAGCTTTAAATTTTTCTACTGAAGGACAAATTTCGCAAAACTTGGAGATGTTAGTTTTTTTCAATGCAGAAGGGAAATTGGAAGCTGGCGAAATAGAATTAAAACAAGGAACCAGATTTAAATTTAATCAACTACTTTATAAGTTAGATTCTGAGGAACTTTTTCATTCAATTTGTGCTCAAAAAGCAAGTTTGGCCAAGCTTATTTTAGAACAAATGAATTTCATTGAAAGTAATTTTCAATCTGAAAAATCAAAATGGCAGCTTTTTCTAAATGAATTTTCAATGGTGCGCCAGTTACCAGAATTCCCTGAAATAGCTTCGAATGAAGAAAAATTATTCATTCTTGAATCAACTATTTTATCAAACTATTTGAATATTAAAAGTTTAGAAAAGAAAATGTCTAATTATATTTTTCTAGCACCTTTTGACGGGATAGTAACCGAAGTTTATTCTTTACCAGGAATGAATGTGCAAAAAGGTTCAAGTGTTGCCAAGATTTCAAAATCAAACGAACTTTTAATGAAAACCAAGGTTCCAGTTTCGAATTTGAGTGAATACAAAAAATCCAATTTTGTAAATATTTCAAATCAAAATGGCTCTTTTCTGTGTCAAGGGAAATTAAATCGAATTTCAAATTATATTGACACGCTTAATCAGACAATCGAATTGTTTTATTCATTTGTTGGAATTAATAAAAAAGAATTATTCGCCGGTCAAAAAGTACTCGTAAGTTTAAATGGAGGCAAGAAGGAGTTATGCTTTTCCATTAACAAATCATATTTAAAGAAAAATAAGATTTTTGTATTGAAAGGCAATAAACGAATAGTGAAAAGATATCAAATTATTGATGAAAATTTAGACTCCATTTTTGTGACTGGATTTCAAAATGGCGATACTTTGACATTTTAGTTTTCAAGTTCATAATTGAATTAATTTGGAACTGCTTTCTCCCAAATCATTATTCGTTTATCATCACTACAAGTAGCGAAAGTTGCAGCGTTTATCAATTGAATTTTGTTGACGGAATGGATGTGTCCGCCGTTTTTGAATTCTAATTTTTGTGTGACAGCCAAATTTTCAAAGGACCAAATTTTGATGCTTTTATCGCGACTCACGGTTATAAATTCAGTAGCGTTTAAAAATTGAATATCGTAAATCACGAAATTATGTGCTGGAATTGCTTTGATTTGCTGCGTTGTTTCAAGATTCCAAATCCGTAGAATCGCATCCTTTCCTCCTGTAATAAGTTGTTTACTTTCTGTGTGAAATGCTATACTTGTAGCTCCGTTTTCGTGTGCAAAGAATTCACCAATTTGATTAAAATATTCGGTTTCCAAAATACGAATGTAACCGTCTTGGCAAGCTAAAAATAGTCTTGTACCTGTTTCATCCAAACACATTCTTCTGATTTTTCCGCATTCAAATGGGAGAAAAAGTAGTAAGTCGTAGCTTTCGGTGTTCCAAACAGCAACGTTTCCATCAGCATCTGTTGAATATAAATGCTTCTTTGCAGAATTTTCAAGAATACGAAAAATTCCTGTTTTATGCTGAATGTAGAATTTTAATTCTTTACGATTTTTTAAATCGAAAAAATGAAGATTCCCGTTATCTAATCCAACAGCCAACTTGTTATGTGAATCAAAAAGACAAATCGAATAAGGAGAATTAGAGAATTTTATTGCAAACTTATCCTGGGTTCCGAGAACTAAATTCCAACGCGTGACATATTTATCAGATGAAGCAGAATACAGAAATTTGCCATCAAAATCTAAAGAATAAATTGATCCACTGTGACCAGAAAGAACCATTTTTTTTGAAAACAAGAATCTTTTATCGTCAGCTTTAAATGTCATTTCTAAAATAAAAGATGTTAACGAAATTTAAAATAAAAACGCGACTTCGAGAGCCTCAGTCTGCGTTTATCGATACTCAGATAAATTAAAAAAGTTACTCTTCGGAATCGGTATCGTTATCGTCGCTAACTTGTTTCAAACGATCTGTGTAATCTTTCGGAAGAAACTCGAAAAAAGTATCTCCACGTAAACCTAACCTCAACGTTTCCAATGGAATAACATCATTAGAAGCGATATTTCCAAGATTTACCTCAGCTCCGAATAATTTGATAAACCAAACTTGTTGATTTTTTTGTGGTGCTTCCCACAAAATATCTTGCGGATCAACTTTCGTAATAATTCTATTAATTAAGAGCGTATGCGCAGTTCCATTTGATCTAAATACCCCAACATTTCCAGCCTCGCGACCTTCTGCAATTACTTTCCAACTTCCCGCATCTAGTTCTGCTTTCATCAAGCGTACCCATTTTGCTGGAGAAATAATGATCCCAGAATCTTTGGAACCAACTTCCGACATCACACGTCGATCTTTTGCAATTCGCTTAATTAACTTACATTTTTCGTTGTGAGGAATAATAATTGAACCGTCTGAAACTTCAGCTAAATCCAAATCGTATTTATCTAAAACACGCAAATAATCTTCAAATTTTCCACGTGCGTAGAATGCTTCAAACAGCGTTCCTCCTAGATACGGGCGAATACCTGCTTCTTTGTATAATTTTATTTTCTCTTCAAAATTTGGTGTTACAAAGGAAGTTCCAAATCCAAATTTAACGATATCGGTTAAATGCCCAGATGCTTCAATAAAGTGCTCAGTTTCTTTCAAGCCAAGACCTTTATCCATCATCATTGTGACACCCTTGTTACGTGGTTTTGGACTTCGTTCAGGTATAAATGGTAAAGTAAAATTCATGTTTAAATTATTCTGCTAAATTTACAAAATCGGGAACATCCAATAAAGTGGGATTGATTTCAAAAATGCTCTTTGCTTTTAGTTGATTTTCTTCTACACAACTTGCAAATAAACGAATCGCATTTTCTTTTTGTCCCAAAAGCCAATTTAGATTCACTTCTAAAACACAAGCGATTTCATTTTCCTCCTCCGTTTCGTTCATAAATTGACGCAAACGATCAAAAGCAGCAATCGGTGATTTTTCGGTTAATAATTCTATGTAATCAGACAAGCAATCTTCGTCAGTTGGGTCCATCAACAAAGATTCTTCGTAATGTTCTATTGCAATGTCGATTTCATCAATTTTTTCATAAGCACCAGCTAAAACATGATGAATTCCAGCATTTTCAGGGTCAAATTCTAGCGCTTTGTGAATCATAATAATTCCTTCACGCGTATTTCCCATTAAATCTTCAACAATTCCAAGCCCAAGCCATCCTTCAGGTAGTAAAGGTGATAACTCAAGGCTTCGTTTGTAAAAATGTTTAGCTAAATCCAATTCATTTAGTTGCTCGTGCGCTTCGCCAATGTAACATAAAGCCATCGCATCTTCACCATCTAAGCGAATACATTCATGAAAATGCTCTAGTGCTTTGTGATATTTTTCCATTGTTAGATAAGCATTTCCAACATTAAAATGAGTTGGACCAAAATCTGGATTTATCAAAATAGAATACTCGTACGCCCAAATTGAACGCTCAAAATTTTCAGATTTACTGTATGCGTTTCCTAAATTATACCAAGCAGTAAAAGAATACGGATTTTCATCAATGAAAGAAGTGTAACAATTAATTGCTTGTTGATAATCTCCTAAACGATCGTAGCAATAAGCGATTTCATACAAAGCTCCTTCATTACTTGGATTGATGCGAATTGCTTCTTTTAAAACTTCAATTGCCTCTTTGAATTGATTCAAATTTTGGTATTCCATAGCGATATCGAGAAAAATCTCATCGCGATCTTCCGGCTCACACAAATTTATTGCTAAACGAAAGTAGCGTATAGCATTTTTTGAATCGCGCAATTGACTAAATAGTGCGGCTTTTGTTAAGTAAACTTCTGGATTATCAAAATTTGCTTTTTCAATTTGATTCATCAATTCCAACGCATCGTTTAAAAGCCCCATACCACTCATTGCTTGCGCTTTTCGAAGTGTAAAAACAGGGTTATACTGAAAGTGATAAACTCCATGGTCGGCAGCTGATTTTGCTTTTGAATATTGACCATTGATTATGTAATGATCAATAATTGCTTCTAATCTGTCGCTATCTAGAAAACCTATTAATTTTCCTTTTAAATGTGCTTCAAATTGCTCAAGATCCTCATTTAAATTGCTATCAGAAAAGTCATCATCGTCGTCTTCGAACATATTTGAAAATTTATGAGAATAAAGGTAAGTACTTTCAAACTACCAACGAAATTTAGTTCAGCTTATTTTCAAACAATCGGAAAAAATCGGAGGAAAAGCTTTTAAAAAAGAAGAAGGAAACTCCTATTTTGAAGTTTTATAAATCAGAGGAAAAAAATAGAATATTAGCCAATTGTCTTGAATGCGAGCAGTTTGATTTAATGATTTATGAGATTATAATCCAAAGAAAAAATAGAATCGAAACAATCTCATAAATCATATAAATCAAGATACAGATAAATTATAATTGATTTCTAAATCAATTTACAATAAATCAATGCTCGTGGCAATGAACAGTGTAGGTTCCTGTTGTATCAGTATAAGTTCCTAATGCTTCTAAATCTTCTAAAGCATCGCCACAAAACTCACCCATTTCGATTTCTGCACCAGCTTTGTCATAATGACATTCGTGGCATTTGTTTTTGTTGCAAGAACTCATTGCAAATAAAGTTACTAGAGCGATTGCGCTCGATAAAACTACTTTTTTCATACTACTTTGTTTTTAGATTTTGATTAATAAAAAAATTAAGACTTAAATAAAAATTTCTGCCCGGACTTGGCATTTCTATATTTTTCAATCGTGAAAGATGATCGATATAATTTGAGTTTAAAATGTTTTTACAGCCTAATTGAAGGTGTAAAGGAGTTTTGATATTCCAAATAAATCGCAACGAAGCATCCACTAGTTGATAAGATGGACTGCGCGTTTCATTGAAAGCAACTTTGTTTTGAGCAGTCATAAATGTATGTTGCACCATTACGTCTTTAAATTGAAGTTTCTTGCCAATGTTAAAATCATAGCGAATGCTATTGGTGAACCTCGCTGGTGGAATCAATGAAATACTACTGTCTGTTGCTGTTTGCGTTTGAACCCACGAAAAAGTAGATTCAAAATGTAAGTTATGTGCAAAGTGTGGATGATAGTGAATCCCTATATCACTTCCGTAAAAAAGTACTTCATCCACTTGTTTATAATTGAAAACAGGTAAACCATTCACAATTGAATCAACAGGCTGAATGTAAATAAAATTTGTAATTCGATTTAAAAATGGATTAACAATCAACACGATATGCTCTCCCCTTAATTCAAAAGTAAGGTCCAATTGAAGTGCTTTTTCAGCTTTTAAATTCACATCTCCTATTTCAAATCGCAAAGCCCCGTGGTGGAAACCATTAGCCAGTAATTCGGTGGAATGCGGAGCACGATAGCCTGAAGAAAGATTAGCTCTAAACGTGAAAGCAGTAGTTGAATAAACAGCACCCAAAGCAGCGTTTGGACTAGCAAAAGTCTTAATAATTGGAGCTTTTCCTTTAAAATCGGTTAAGGTCTTTAAGTAGCGTAAATCATATCGCAATCCAGCTTGAAAATTCCACTTATTTAAAGAATAAATCCAATTAGAAAAAACGCCATTGTCAAGCGTAATCGCACTTGGAATGAGCGATTCGGTTGCTTTTGAACCATTGATATTGTTTTGAAACATTCCTTGTAAACCATTGATTACTTTCAAACTATTGGAAAAAGAATGCGACCATTTCAAATTGTAAACAGAATTCCACAAACGCATTTGTATCCCAGGAATTGTCACTTTTTCATCGTATTCAGTCAATTGATTCAAGGTTTGGCCAGTTAACAAACTCCATTCATTTTTACCAGCAAACCATTTATTTTCAAAAGACAAATAATGATTATCGAAAAACTGCGCTGGAATTGTACGTTTTCTTCGTTGAAAATCAGACTGAAACGAAGTAGGGTTAATAACCGAATCGTGTGTATGACCAGGAATTCCACTAATTGAGTGATTAAATGAATAACGAATATGATGCACACTGTTTTTACCATTCCAACCTAATGCTGCTTTCAAAACCGATTCATTGAAGCGAGAATTTTGGGCAAATTTTTTGTTTGGCAGTTGAAAATCAGCGTGATTGGTATAACTTCCGCCAAGAATCCAACGGAATTTCTGATTTGATTCTTTATACAAAAACCTTACTGCACCTCCATTTGTGTTGGTTTGATAAAAAGATTGCAATTGCAAGGAACGAGAATTTACAGCAGCATAAGC